>NZ_JBMKHO010000044.1:0-602 GCF_049238125.1 Enterobacter cloacae complex sp. IR5402 | reverse complement strand
ATCCGGGTTGCGGACAGTGTCTGGTGGGTAGTTTGACTGGGGCGGTCTCCTCCCAAAGAGTAACGGAGGAGCACGAAGGTTGGCTAATCCTGGTCGGACATCAGGAGGTTAGTGCAATGGCATAAGCCAGCTTGACTGCGAGCGTGACGGCGCGAGCAGGTGCGAAAGCAGGTCATAGTGATCCGGTGGTTCTGAATGGAAGGGCCATCGCTCAACGGATAAAAGGTACTCCGGGGATAACAGGCTGATACCGCCCAAGAGTTCATATCGACGGCGGTGTTTGGCACCTCGATGTCGGCTCATCACATCCTGGGGCTGAAGTAGGTCCCAAGGGTATGGCTGTTCGCCATTTAAAGTGGTACGCGAGCTGGGTTTAGAACGTCGTGAGACAGTTCGGTCCCTATCTGCCGTGGGCGCTGGAGAATTGAGGGGGGCTGCTCCTAGTACGAGAGGACCGGAGTGGACGCATCACTGGTGTTCGGGTTGTCATGCCAATGGCACTGCCCGGTAGCTAAATGCGGAAGAGATAAGTGCTGAAAGCATCTAAGCACGAAACTTGCCCCGAGATGAGTTCTCCCTGAGACTTTAAGTCTCCTGAAGGA
>NZ_JBMKHO010000043.1:0-605 GCF_049238125.1 Enterobacter cloacae complex sp. IR5402 | reverse complement strand
TTTTCGCGTTGTTCATCAGTTGGTTGTAGTGATGAAAGAAACATTGTGGTTAACGTCAAAATCGTAGTGATTGCTGCGCCTGGTGATAGCGATCACTTTGGCATCGCGAAGAAGGGATAGCCAATATCTGATCCCGCTTTCCGAGTATCCCAGGGCAGATGCCAGAGTTTTGACGCTGGAACGGAATGTTCCATTCTCACGGTGGAGGCTTGCAAGGTGGTTATAGATTCGTCTGCATACTTCGTTGCATCCGAGTTGAAACTTTGTATCTTCGTTCAATAGGTATAGGCTATTCATAGTCCTCCTGGTTAAAATGGTATTGGGTCGAATCTTGAATAAAGATGCGGGTGAAGTTGTTCAAAGCGTTCCTCTAACCTCTCCTCAATTCTTTTTGGTAGGCGTTTATCGTCATTCTGTAGGACACGACGCGCATACGCTGTAAATGTGTCGAATCTTTGGCTTTGTCTCAGACTTTCAGGACGTGAGAGCCGCTCACAAACAGCCTCAACAATCACATCATCATCAATGACCATTTGATCGCTTTCCGTGGTTGTTGCAACGCTTTCATGGGTGCCCTCAGCAACGATCACAGCGTCCTCTATGAC
>NZ_JBMKHO010000042.1:0-617 GCF_049238125.1 Enterobacter cloacae complex sp. IR5402 | reverse complement strand
AGAACTTTAGCAACAACGCCCGCGCCAACGGTACGGCCGCCTTCACGGATTGCGAAACGCAGACCGTCGTCCATCGCGATTGGGTGGATCAGAGTCACAACCATCTTGATGTTGTCGCCTGGCATTACCATCTCTACGCCTTCTGGCAGTTCGATGGTACCGGTCACGTCAGTTGTACGGAAGTAGAACTGTGGACGGTAGCCTTTGAAGAACGGAGTATGACGGCCGCCTTCGTCTTTGGACAGAATGTACACTTCAGATTCGAACTTGGTGTGTGGCTTGATTGAGCCTGGCTTCGCCAGAACCTGACCACGTTCGATTTCTTCACGTTTGATACCACGCAGCAGAACACCAACGTTCTCACCAGCACGGCCTTCGTCCAGCAGTTTGCGGAACATTTCAACGCCAGTACAGGTAGACTTCGCAGTCTCTTTGATACCAACGATTTCAACTTCTTCACCAACTTTGATGATACCGCGCTCTACACGACCGGTAACAACGGTACCACGACCGGAGATGGAGAATACGTCTTCGATTGGCAGCAGGAATGGCTTGTCAATCGCACGCTCTGGTTCTGGGATGTAAGAATCCAGGTAGCCAGCCAGTTCGATGATTTT
>NZ_JBMKHO010000041.1:0-722 GCF_049238125.1 Enterobacter cloacae complex sp. IR5402 | reverse complement strand
GGTGCTTGCGTGGCTTCCATTTCCATCAGATGTCCTTCCTGCTCCGCTACTGAAGGCGTGGTGCGTAACGGCAAAAGCACTGCCGGGCATCAGCGCTATCTCTGCTCTCATTGCCGTAAAACATGGCAACTACAGTTCACTTACACCGCCTCTCAGCCCGGTACGCACCAGAAAATCATTGATATGGCCATGAATGGCGTCGGATGTCGCGCCAGTGCACGCATTATGGGCGTTGGCCTCAACACGGTTTTACGTCACTTAAAAAACTCAGGCCGCAGTCGGTAACCTCGCGCATACAACCGGGCAGTGATGTGATTGTCTGCGCTGAAATGGACGAACAGTGGGGCTACGTCGGTGCTAAATCACGTCAGCGCTGGCTGTTTTACGCGTATGACAGGATACGGAGGACGGTTGTGGCGCACGTCTTCGGTGAACGCACTCTGGCCACACTGGAGTGTCTTCTGAGCCTGCTGTCGGCCTTTGAGGTCGTGGTATGGATGACGGATGGCTGGCCGCTGTATGAATCCCGCCTGAAGGGAAAGCTGCACGTTATCAGCAAGCGTTACACTCAGCGCATTGAGCGACATAACCTGAATCTGAGACAACATCTGGCAAGGCTGGGACGGAAGTCACTGTCGTTCTCAAAATCGGTGGAGCTGCATGACAAGGTCATCGGGCATTATCTGAACATAAAACACTATCAGTAAGTTGGAGTCATTACC
>NZ_JBMKHO010000040.1:0-820 GCF_049238125.1 Enterobacter cloacae complex sp. IR5402 | reverse complement strand
GGCACTGTTGCAAAGTTAGCGATGAGGCAGCCTTTTGTCTTATTCAAAGGCCTTACATTTCAAAAACTCTGCTTACCAGGCGCATTTCGCCCAGGGGATCACCATAATAAAATGCTGAGGCCTGGCCTTTGCGTAGTGCACGCATCACCTCAATACCTTTGATGGTGGCGTAAGCCGTCTTCATGGATTTAAATCCCAGCGTGGCGCCGATTATCCGTTTCAGTTTGCCATGATCGCATTCAATCACGTTGTTCCGGTACTTAATCTGTCGGTGTTCAACGTCAGACGGGCACCGGCCTTCGCGTTTGAGCAGAGCAAGCGCGCGACCATAGGCGGGCGCTTTATCCGTGTTGATGAATCGCGGGATCTGCCACTTCTTCACGTTGTTGAGGATTTTACCCAGAAACCGGTATGCAGCTTTGCTGTTACGACGGGAGGAGAGATAAAAATCGACAGTGCGGCCCCGGCTGTCGACGGCCCGGTACAGATACGCCCAGCGGCCATTGACCTTCACGTAGGTTTCATCCATGTGCCACGGGCAAAGATCGGAAGGGTTACGCCAGTACCAGCGCAGCCGTTTTTCCATTTCAGGCGCATAACGCTGAACCCAGCGGTAAATCGTGGAGTGATCGACATTCACTCCGCGTTCAGCCAGCATCTCCTGCAGCTCACGGTAACTGATGCCGTATTTGCAGTACCAGCGTACGGCCCACAGAATGATGTCACGCTGAAAATGCCGGCCTTTGAATGGGTTCATGTGCAGCTCCATCAGCAAAAGGGGATGATAAGTTTATCACCACCGACTATTTGCAACAGTGCC
>NZ_JBMKHO010000039.1:0-893 GCF_049238125.1 Enterobacter cloacae complex sp. IR5402 | reverse complement strand
CTGTCAATCCGGTGTGTGGAAGGGTACAGGCATAACCGAGGGTAATTACACTGTTCTCGGGACATTTAAAGGTTCTTACTCCGGTACGAATAATACAGGAAAGCAATATCGCCTGTACGTAACAGGCGGCAATCCACCTAGCAAAAAAATCAACTATGGAGATGCTGATAACTGCGTTAATACATACTCGCTCGTCGCTGAAGTTGGGGGGCTGTACGTTGCAAGAGATTTAAATGGCAACTCTCAGTGGCAAAAATCAGGGACAGTGAACTTTGAAGTCCCGGATGGGTCTTCATTTTCTATTGTCTCAAATGGAATGATGTCTTACGGCTGTGACTACGGATCGTTCACTGTCTTTCGTTTCCAATAACCTTGACAGTCTGATATGAGAAATGTGCTGGTTGTGTAACGTGTTGCAGATTATTTACCTGTACTCTGTCGTCTTAGCTTACCAACAGTCAAACTCCACAACTCTGAATGTTAGTGGGATTTAGCGATAAATAACGGCAGTTAAGCAGCCTTTTGATCAGTGGTAGGTGACGAGATTGAAACTCCCAGGTGAGCATCCGTAAGAGGGTAAGGGGTTTGACGTTACACTAAACGTCGATCCCGCTGGGATAATGAAGTTTATAGTTCCGGATTTACTCCAATCTGAGTTAGCGGTACCAGCCGATGTAATGATACGTCCGTCAACCATACCTTTAAGATCCCATGTATTACGGCAATTGTCACCGTCTTTAATTCCTCTATCTATAGTGGAAACGCCGCCGGAAGCGTAAACCGTCATCGGGCGGCCAGTATCGTTAACCGATGTGTAAGTGGAAACAAATGCCCCTAGCGAAGAGTAACTACCGTTATAAATGGAGCCGGAAATCCACACACCGGATTGACAG
>NZ_JBMKHO010000038.1:0-1092 GCF_049238125.1 Enterobacter cloacae complex sp. IR5402 | reverse complement strand
TCGGTTTGGGAAGTAGCGCGACAAAGGACGTCGGAACGACTGCCGGGAACATCATGCAAGTGGGAGCATTTGGGCTTGGAACTATCAACGGAGACGGCCCACTGTTGGACGCTATGGACGCATTTACACCGACCTGTTTCTCCTCCCATCAAAATGACGGACAGACCCAACTGGGGTTGACTGCAAATACCGGCATTACGTCTATAGTCGTCAATCGGGGCAGCCGACCAACCCGTATTCATCAGGCCTACATTCTACGGCGGACGTGGTTTTCGTATTACGGTGGCTCGTCCTGGTCATATCAGGAGGCTTACACCACGGGTAATACCACAAAGTCCAGCGATGGCACACTAAAGGCAGCGTCTCCTGTTGCCCGTATCGTAGCGAGCCAGGAAGCGTGCCAGCGCGCCGATATAGAGGAAGATGGTTTCTCATGGTGTGGCTGTGGAACGGCGAACTCTGAGGCGGAGGGAATAACTCTTTTTCGTCTCGACGTCGGTGTTTACGTGCTCGCCGGTTCGACAGGCCTGGCATCAGAAGGCTGGCAGTTGCTGCCGCCAATGGACCCGGGCGGCATGGGAGAGCTGGGGGTGGTTGAGGCAGAGCAAACCGACAATGGCGAGCTAATAATCCGACTGTTTAAGCGCAAATTCATGCTGAGCGATGACGGAGAGATGATCAAAACGAAAGGAGAGCTGATAGATGTCCCGGCGAACAGCTGGATCGATGTTCGCCTAGATATGCCCGCAGATTCACTTTTTAACCAGCGAATGAGCCAGGAGCGGGAGGCTTAGCGTCTCCCTCTAATGCGCTTACGCGGATTGCCAGCGCTTTGATTGCCGCCAGCGCATCGAGCACCAGAGGATTGAGGTCAAGTGTCATTTTTCCCGACTCCTCAGCCGAGTGAACATATTGCGGATCTATCTTTTCCAACTCCTGAGCAATAACGCCGCGCCGAATGGCTTTCTCTTCATCAGCAAGGTAGTAGAAGGTCTTGAAATCCATTGCCTCGATGTTTGACAGCGATTCGTTTAGATCCAGATCCCCGGTCACTTTCTTAAAGTTAATGTCCGATGTTCCTGCTGACTGAAA
>NZ_JBMKHO010000037.1:0-1337 GCF_049238125.1 Enterobacter cloacae complex sp. IR5402 | reverse complement strand
GTGATCTTGACCCTCCATCTCCGAACAGCTTTTGTATCTTAAGTTAACGATGTCCGCTGCCGCCGGTATTCCCTCGGGGAGTGATATCCCAGCGCGCTGTGCGGGTGGTTTTCATTGTAATGCGTGAACGCTACTGCAAGGTTTCGCAGTGCTGTTCTCACATCCGGTTTTGGCATGAACGCGATATAGTCTTCTTTCATCGTTTTCACGAACCGTTCGGCCATGCCATTACTCTGCGGGCTGCTCACCGCTGTTGTGCAGGGCTCCAGATTCAGCTCTCTCGCGAACCTCCGCGTTTCATACGCGGTATACGCTGAACCGTTATCCGTCAGCCACTGCACCGCTGTGTCGGGCAACCTGTCGCCGAAGCGCTTTTCCACCGACCTCAGCATCACATCCTGCACGGTCGAACTGTCATAGCCTCCCGTGCTTGCTGCCCAGTCTATGGCCTCACGGTCGCAGCAGTCCAGCGCGAACGTTACCCGCAGTTTTTCGCCGTTGTCGCAGCCGAACTCGAAGCCATCTGAACACCAGCGCATATCGCTTTCTGCCACCGCTATCTTGCCCTTATGTTCACGCTTCGGTCGCTCTGGTTTGTGATGCAACAACAACAGGTTATGCTCACGCATTATCCTGTAAAGCCGTTTGGCATTCACAGGTGGCTGTCCCTCTGTGCGACGTTGCTTGCGCAGGATGCCCCACACGCGTCGATAACCATAACTCGGCATATCGCTGATAATGTTGAGGATAGCCGACAGTATTTCTGCGTCTGCTTCTTCATTACGCCGGTTACAGCGCCTGTCCTGCCAGTCGGCAGAACGGTTAATCCGCAGTGACAGTTGCGCACGCGACACGCCCATGGTCCGGCAGACCATGGCTATTCCCCGTCCTTTGGCAACAAGGGCGCGTGCGCTATCCATTTTCGCGACTGACCGTACTCCACGGCTTCTTTCAGGATCTCAACTTCCATCGTCTTCTTGCCCAGAAGGCGCTGAAGCTCCCGGACCTGCTTCAGAGCAGCAGTAAGCTCAGAAGCAGGAACGACTTCCTCTCCAGCCGCAACGGCGGTGAGGCTGCCTTCCTGATATTGCTTCTTCCACTTAAACAGCAGGCTGGGCTGGATACCATGCAGGCGGGCGACATGGGAGACATTCATACCCGGCTCCATCGTCTGCTGGATAATGGCGATCTTCTCCTGAGGAGTTTTACGTTTACGGACTTCTTGCCCTAACAGGATCCCGGTCATCTCAAAATTGGCGTTAGTGTTAGACATATATTCAAGCCTATCTCTTATCTGGAGATACAGCTACTGTCCGGTGTTTCAGGGGGCTACATCA
>NZ_JBMKHO010000036.1:0-1391 GCF_049238125.1 Enterobacter cloacae complex sp. IR5402 | reverse complement strand
TCGGTTTGGGAAGTAGCGCGACAAAGGACGTAGGTACCGCCGCAGGAAACGTCATGCAGGTAGGCGCATTCAACCTTGGCGCTATCCAGGGGGACGGTCCAACCCTTGATAATATGGACATGTTCACGCCTACCGGATTTACTTCACATCAAAATGATGGTCTGTCTCAGTTGGGACTGACATCGAATACTGGACTTACTTCCATCATTCTTAACCGGGGCAACAGGCCAACCCGGATACATCAGGCATACTCTCTACGACGTACCTGGTTTTCATATTACAGCGGGAGCGCATGGGCCTATCATGAAGCTTACACTACTGGTAATACGACAAAATCAAGTGATGGCACACTGAAGGCAGCGTCTCCTGTTGCCCGTATCGTAGTGAGCCAGGAAGCGTGCCAGCGCGCCGATATAGCGGAGGATGGTTTTGACTGGTGCGGCTGCGGTACTGCGAACGCCGAGGCTGAAGGAATCAAAATCTCCCGCCTGGATGTTGGTGTATATGCCCTGTTCGGTTCCGCAGGCTTGGCATCAGAAGGCTGGCAGTTACTGCCGCCAATGGACCCTGGCGGCATGGGAGAACTGGGTGTGGCTGAAGCTGAACAAACCGCTGACGGCGAGCTGACTATCCGCCTGTTTAAGCGAAAATACATGCTGAGCGATGAAGGGGAGATCGTCAAAACAAAAGGGGAACCGATGGACGTGCCGGTGAACAGCTGGATCGATGTTCGCCTGGATATGCCTGATGATTCTGCCTTTAATCAGCGGATGAGACAGGAAGCACAGCTTGAGCCTCTTTCTCCAGCTCTCTGACACGGATTGTCAGGGCTTTGATGGCAGCAAGCGCATCGAGCACTAGAGGGTTGAGGTCAAGTGTCATTTTCCCCGATTCCTCAGCTGAATGAACATACTGGGGATCTATCTTTTCCAGTTCCTGAGCAATAACGCCGCGGCGAATGACTTTATCTTCATCAGCAAGATAGTAGAAGGTTTTAAAATCCATTGCCTCGATGTTTGACAGCGATTCGTTTAGATCCAGATCCCCGGTCACTTTCTTAAAGTTAATGTCCGATGTTCCTGCTGACTGAAATACCGTCCATGGAGCATCTGTTTTTGCAGTTTGAGGATTCGTGTTTAACAGAAAACGGCAATAGCCAGCTCCGCCAGTGGTAACCCACATTTGCGCTATGCGCTGAGTGTTATAAGAGCTTTGGTAGCCACAGCCATTGGCAGGAGCCCAACTTGTGTTACCGTCAGCATCACTGATAAACGATGAGTTTGCATCATTTGGCCTTGGAGCCTGGTATGTTCCAACCCCAAAAGCCCCCACTTGCATGACATTACCGGAGTCCGTTCCGACGTCCCTCGTCGCGGATGTTCCCAAACCGA
>NZ_JBMKHO010000035.1:0-1562 GCF_049238125.1 Enterobacter cloacae complex sp. IR5402 | reverse complement strand
TCACTGTCGTTCTCAAAATCGGTGGAGCTGCATGACAAGGTCATCGGGCATTATCTGAACATAAAACACTATCAGTAAGTTGGAGTCATTACCCATTTTCGTTTCGGAGGATTATGATGTTAAAGAATGGTTTCTTGAAAAAATGAAGGGCGCAACTGTTACGAATAACAGAAGAAGGATCGCCCGTCATTGCTCCCACTTCAAAACAGAAGCCCTTCTGTCATGGCGAGAAGTGGGAATGGAATTTCTTATCACCACTGGAATAGTAATAAAAGATTGCCAGCCTGAACGTAACGACCACTGACGGCGTTTATTCAGTCTGACTGCTTATAATCCTAACGGGGTTATAAGGTTTAGAGCAAAGAATTTGCTCTCTGAAAGAGAATGTGCGCGGTGATTGTCCGTTACCACCCGACACAAGTGGGAACGCCCGCGCCACCCTTTGGAACTAAACACAACAAAGGAAAACAACCAGCTTTCAGAGAGAAAATTCAGATGGAGAGAGTGCCGCTATGGGAAACGGCATTCTCAGGGAGTGCGTATTGTCATACGAGGGTGAGTGATTCGAATACTCAACCCTTATCTCTATTATGACATAAATAGCACAATCTGTCAAGACATTTCGTAACTTTTATGTTATGCGCATTCTTCCGCGATCTGGATGGCAAGCTCTCCGAGTTCAACGGTGAGGTGTTGCATAGCCAGGGCGAGTTCCTCCACATCATTTGCAATGCGCCACGCCTGATCCACGGTGACGGTATCCCCGTTCATCTGCACCAGGTGCTCTACAGCAGCGCGCCAGTGTTCAAGAGCGGTGATTGCCTGTTCTGTGTATTGTATCGCTTCCAGGAGCGCGGAGGGCGTTCTCTCACGCCACGCCTTATTAACAAGCTGCAAGGCTGGTAGATGCCAGATATCGTTGAAAGAGTTAATTAGGGTGTTCACGGTGTCCATAGTGTTAAGAGTCATAATGTTCCTTGGTATCAAATAGAGTGTCAAAGTCGCGGGTTAAATTGTTAAGGTGATTAACCGAAAGCCAGCCGCAATAATGTTCGTATGAGGAGAAATTAAGAATTTGCCATTTGTGGAGATTTGAAGAATCCACATTGAAGATTTTCATCTTCCTGGGTTTCCAGAATGCACCAGGGCAGCTATTGAGAATATCCTGTAATGCGCCCATCTCGTCAGGAGACATTGCAGGGCTATTCTCTTCAATTATTGTTGTTTGCCATTCACCAGGAACAGAATTGTATTCCTTCGAAAGGCGAGATAGATTTTGAAAATCAAATGTTCGTAATAATGATTGTGCGTTTCGTTCAAATTTTGTAACTACGTTACGTTTTCTTTTTCCCATTCATTCCTCGTAGAGGGGGAAACTCCTTGTCTTGTCATAACGTATACGCCATAGAATATGGTGAACCACCATAAAGCAGTTATCATAAAAGTTTCCCATTGATTGTTATTTATTTTTCGCGTTGTTCATCAGTTGGTTGTAGTGATGAAAGAAACATTGTGGTTAACGTCAAAATCGTAGTGATTGCTGCGCCTGGTGATAGCGATCA
>NZ_JBMKHO010000034.1:0-1736 GCF_049238125.1 Enterobacter cloacae complex sp. IR5402 | reverse complement strand
ATGTCGCGGTAGGGATACCCGTTACCGGGTACCCCCCGCACAGATCCCGGCGTGCGCTATTCACGCACCGGGCTCCTGCCTTGGGTGTCTGGCGGTGAACCGCTCCACAGGCCATGGATGCAGAACCCGAACCTTCGGCAGCCATACGGCTGCCAGTCTGTTTGCTTTCGTCCATGTCGTATCATCCTGCTGGCTCCTGCGCCTCAGCGCCCGTCGCCAGAGGTCTGTTACGTATATCCTGAACTTCCGCATCATGGGATAGTTGCCCGGGACTGAGTGGTAGTTCAGGTATCCCTGAACCACTCTCCTGAGCCATTTTCCCTGTTCGGGGATTGAGTAATGCCAGCGCTTTCGTAGTCCGTCCTTGATCGCTTTCAGTGTCGCCGTCATCCTGTCCCGGCGTGTCTTTCGTATCAGCATGAACCTGCCACTACGGTCTTTCCCACTGATATGCGTGAACCCGAGGAAGTTGAACGTTTCTGGTTTACCTTTTCCCCTGCTGGCGCGGTTTTCGGCTGCGAAGCGGCCGAACTCCATCAGTCGGGTTTTCTTCGGATGTACCGTGAGTCCGAACTCCTTCAGTCTGCGCTGCATGGCTATACGAAAGCATTGAGCGTCGATTCGCTTGTCGAACCCGATGACTATGTCATCTGCGTATCTGACCATGACCACATTGCCTGTGGCATGGCGGCGTCGCCACTGATGCGCCCACAGATCGAAGACATAGTGGAGGTAGATGTTTGCCAGCAGCGGCGAGATAACCGCACCCTGTGGGGTGCCTTCCTCCGATGCCCGCCATTCTCCTTCCTCTGAGGTCCCGGCTGTGAGCCACTTTCGTATGAGCCTGATTACCCTCTGGTCGCCGATTCTGTGTTCTATGAACCTGATTAGCCATTCATGGCTTACCTTGTCGAAGAACTGACTAATATCGGCATCCAGTACCCAGTTTACATTGGTCCGAACCAGCCCTGTGGCCAGTGCGTCCAGCGCATTGTGCTGGCTTCGCCCGGGTCTGAACCCGTATGAAAACCCCATAAAGTCATTTTCGTAGACTGCATTCAGGATCTTAACCAGCGCATACTGGACGATTTTGTCCTCCAGTGAGGCGATGCCGAGCGGGCGCTGTTTTCCATCCGCTTTCGGGATGTAGTGCCGCCTGCCGGGCTGAGCCCTGTAACTACCCTGATGAAGCCTCCGGTGCAGATCTGCTATGTTGACCTTCAGGTTTTCGGCGTAGTCCTTCCACCTGACACCATCAACTCCGGCAGCCGCTTTCCTGCTCAGGGAGAGGAATGCGTTCTCCAGTGCCTCTGCTGTCAGGAGGTGGAACAATGCGGTAAACCGTTCTTTCTTCCGCTGCTTCGCAGCTTCCCGCACGCGTGACAGCCTCTGTGACATACTTTCCCGGCTCTGCGTCCGGCGCATGTGTGGCTGTTCCGCGTTTCCCTTGGCCCCGCTCCTTCGCTCCACTGACTCCGCTCCTTGCGGATTGTTCGCCAGATTCGCAGCTACTATGAGCGAGTCCGACTTCTCCTCTCCGTACATCACCGGCTTCGGCTCCTCGCCTTCCCGGTGCGGGCCATCTCCGGCACTGGCAGATGGTCAGAGGGGAGATCTCCCGGTTCCCGCGTAAAGATCGTATTGACATGCCAGGGTCTCAGACCCCGCCGGGTCCATATGGCACTCGCAGTAACGCACCCTATGATGTTGCCTTCCGTAAACAGTACAACGTCGGC
>NZ_JBMKHO010000033.1:0-4958 GCF_049238125.1 Enterobacter cloacae complex sp. IR5402 | reverse complement strand
CTCCGGTCGTTCGGCTGCGGCGAGCGGCAAGACCATTCTTATAAAAGCTCGAGAAAACCGAGCGATCAAGGTAGGAGGAAAAGAGGAGGCCGCGCAGCGGCCGTTTTTCCATAGGCTCCGCCCCCCTGACAAGCATCACAGAAACGGACGCTCAAATCAGTGGTGGCGAAACCCGACAGGACTATAAAGATACCTATCATTTCTGATAGGCGGCTCCCTCGTGCGCTCTCCTGTTCCTGCCTTTCGGTTTACCGGTGCCATTCCGCTGTTATGGCCGCGTTTATCTCATTCCACGCCAGACACTCAGTTCCGGGTAGGCAGTTCGCTCCAAGCTGGACTGTATGCACGAACCCCCCGTTCAGTCCGACTGCTGCGCCTTATCCGGTAACTATCGTCTTGAGTCCAACCCGGAAAGACATGCAAAAGCGCCACTGGCAGCAGCCACTGGTAACTGATTTAGAGGAGTTAGTCTTGAAGTTATGCGCCGGTTAAGGCTAAACTGAAAGAACAAGTTTTGGTTACTGCGCTCCTCCAAGCCAGTTACCTTGGTTCTAAGAGCGCCAACTCTTGGAACCTTCGAAAAAACCGCCCGCCAAGGCGGTTTTTTCGTTTACAGAGCGAGAGATTACGACGAGAACACAGTGATCTCAAGAAGATCTTGCCTCAACATACAGTACAATCGTAACTAAGCCTATTTCCTGCTCTTCCAAAACCGATGATCCTTATCAAAAAAAACTATATAAAACACATTATCCTTTAAAAAACCAGCAACCCTTCTTTTCTGGCCTCCTATATTTTTTATAACACCCCAGTTCTCATCAACTGATATTTCATCAGGGCATTTAAAATCATTAACTGCTGAATCTGGAAATCGAGTGTAGTTAGTAAAAATACCATCAGAGCTGACTTTTGTTATCCCATTAGCTGTAAGATAAACAAGCTTTTCAATTAAATCTGGCAAACTGCCGTCAACCCTCCAAGAATCAATAGACTGACCAATATCATCGACGTTATGAAAATATCTAAAACTAACAGAAATAAATCTATCTGTAGTTTTCATAATGCTCTTTGAGGATTTTGTTTCCTCTTTCCTCGAAGAGCTACGAAGACCGCGGCCTCTCTTTGACATAAATCATCCCTCAGGCATAAGTTTTTCAAATTCATCTAAATTATCAAACAATGGGATAGCATCAAATGCACCAGATAAATAATCATGCCCATACGATGATTTTAAAGTTCGCTGCTTCTCTTTATACTCAACCAAAGAATAGAGATGACTACTTCCTGATTTTATATCTTTATCAACAAACCAAATCTGGTCACGTCTAAAACAATCAGTGTTCATTAGATTAACATCCTGAACAGCAGCTATTATTTGGCTAAGCCCCTCGCTTTGCGCATGGAATATTCTAAACAAAAACTTAGACAAAAGGGTGTGAAACTTAGAATCAAACTCATCAACTAACAATAAGTTACCGTTTATCATGGCATTGTAGATTGGACCAAGAAGATAAACTATCTTTTTAGTACCCTCAGACTCAAAATCAATAGGTACTGAAATCTCACCGCTAGCTGTTTTTTTCACTACTCTAAGAGAAAAAACCTTCTGGTTTTTTGCAAAATTTTGTATTGAACTAAATAAATTTTTTAAATTATCATCATCTGTTTTTATATTTCCAAATGGAAAATCAGGTGCGACCTCATCGAGGTAAATATCATTAATCTGGAATGCTGGAAGTATTTTTTTTAGCCAAGCCTTAAAATCCTCAGACTCATTTATTAACTTCATGGTAATTGCTGTAAACATCCCTTCATTAGAACCAGAAAGGAATACGATATTGTTAAACCAATTAACTACTCGTTTTGAATGCTCACCATTAAAACCAGCAACAACCGAAACAAATGGAACATCCTCCCTTGTTTTTTGAATAACCCCTTCTTTGATAAAAAGGTTTGACTCACTAAAAGCCGCCTTATTTACCTCAATAGAAAGACCATCTCTTTCAAAGAGAATGGTTTCTCTTGATTTTGGTGTGTAGTACAACCATTCTTCTTTTATTTTCCCCTGAAAAATAGACAATCCATATCTATATTTAACCCCATCTGAAATAAAAGTCATTTCCATTTCAGATGGTTTATTTGGTCCATCCTCATCAAGCAAAAACGGTATTACGTTCTTTGTAATGCTACTTTCAATAGCTTGCACGGAATGCAAAACAATATCTTTCATTAAAGAAATTGTTTTCATGAGATTAGACTTCCCGCTAGCGTTAGCCCCAAATATCAGAGCAGATTTCAGTATCCGAACATCACTCACTGAAACCACGTTAGCCAAGTTTATGTCGTCTTTCGCGGATGACACCGCCAACATGCTCATATTTTGAGCATCCATAAAGGAAAATGCGTTAGAAAGACTAAAATTAACCATCATAAGAACACCCCTTACGCCATCCTTAAACAACAAAATGAGTAAATATTGACAAAATCAGGACTTAAGGATAGCATACAAGCGTTCTAAAACAACAGGTGCGTTTAATAGATAGCACGTTATGGAACACTTGTTAAAAAAAGCTAAATGCAGGGGGTCTATGAGATTTTTTCTATACCAAATGGTTCCTTTAGCCGCAGTTGTCAGCTCAGCAGTGCTAGCTTTACACTCGGTTTCAGGATGGGGATGGTTTCTCTTTGTAGCATTTATGCTCAGCGGAGCTGATACAGTGAAGAAACATCTAGGAAATGACGCATGAAAGGAGAAAAACGACGTTTTTTGAAGTAAGTGGGTTAGCCTGTACCACCAGAACTAACCCGTAACAAACCATACACAAATGCGGCACTTGAGTACCACCTCAAGAGCTTGATAAAGCCAGCCACAAGATTTGTTGGTTGCTACAGTACAATTTTGATAGCAAAAATCAACACTCATGTGGCGAAAAATAGGAAATGCACCATGCAGACAGACGAGTCTCAGGCATACATTTTTCGCCCTTATATCACAGTAAAGGGCAAACGGATCACCCGTCCAAACGGTGGGATGTTCAAAATTCCAATTAATCGTGAAAAGAAGAAGTAAGTTGTGACTGCAGCCCTAACGGGCTGCCCCACATTTGATTAAAGAGGATGGTTCTATGTCAGTTTACTGTGTCTCTTATGACCTGAATCAAGCAGGTCAAAACTACAATGCACTATATGATGAGTTAAAAAAATCGCCGGGGTGGTGCCACCCTTTAGATTCCACATGGCTAATATCAACCGGAGAAACAGCGCAACAACTGTCGGATCGTTTGCGTAGGCATCTGGACAATAATGACACCTTGCTTGTGATTGGTGTAACCAAAGAATACGCAGGATGGCTCACCCAAGACACATGGGATTGGATGAGAACAGATATATAGATATAAAGCCCTGCGGGGCTTTTTTTACGTCTGTAGCTGGTGTGGATTTAACATAACCCCCTAATTGTACGCACCGCTAAAACGGCCTCAGGGCGTTTCTGACGGGAAACCGGTAAAACAGGCAACAAACCACCCGAAAACCCGCCAGAAACGCGCAGGCTCTGTTTTTACGGCATGCATGAGTATGCACGCAAGTGCATAGCGCGAAAATTCACGCCATTCAGCCAGGGTAAGTCCTGTTTCCGGCGTTCTTCCCATCCGAAAACGGTGAACGGGGACGCAATTTATTGCGTGGCCGTGAAGCGTTGCCGGCGCAGCCGGAAAACCGGTTTTCAGCACGTTCAGAAATCGGGTTCGTCGACGGCCGGCAATCACGTTATGGCAAGTCGCCGGACGACTCACCACACGATTCACCGGCGAATCTTCACTAGAGTCGTACCCAGAGTCGCCGAGTCTAAAAAACAACCAAACGGGGAGTCGTGTCTAGAGTCGGGTCGTTATTAACTTATTGTTTTTATAGTCCTGAGTCGTTACCGACTCTATGACGACTCGCCGGGGACTCTATGACGACTCGTCATAGAGTCGGATCTATATAAATAAAATTTAAAAAACGAAATTTCAGGAAAGTAACCCACTGATATTAAATACAAATCTGCAAAATGTTAATTTTGCGTGGGGTGTGGGTATTTTTAGTGGTGAGGAGCGTTCAGAGATCTGACGATTTTTGGGAAGGTTCAGGAACTCCCCGGGATGGCCGGAGAGGAAAACGGAAGCATGACGGGGTCAGGATTTTTTCCAGAATTTCCACCACGGGGAATGGGGTGGTGAAGAAGGTTCGTGCTTGTGCTCCAGAAGCTGCATAGCCTGACGAAGGGAATCAATATGCTCATCTCGAGCCTTAACAGCCCCTTTAAGACCATCGTTTTCAGCTTCAAGTAAAGCGATTCTATGTTGTAAATCATGTAAACCAACGCTGTTAACACCTGTAGATTCTGCGTCACTTTTTACATCATATTTTACAGTATCGATGACACCATCAAGAGAACCAAACACTCTAATAAGCTCTGAAGTATCAATAACTTTAATAGCCTTACCGTGCTTTACAACAGAGGTGTAACTTAACTTCCCACTGTTAATCATCTTGTAAATTGTGGGGCGACTAACCTTAACAAGCCGTGCCGCTTCACTAATAGACACTCTGGCCATCAGTTACCATCCTGTAATTCATCCAGTCTCGAGGACAGTGTACGGAAAAGATGCTCCGCATCATCGTGGAGTTTCTCACAAAGGTCGGCCTCGACATCGAGAGCAAGCTCGTTAAGCTTCTCCAGCAGGAGCAGAGACTGATTCTGGATGAATTTAGCCATGTTCAGCGCTGTTTTCTGTTGTTTCGTCATAAGAAGCCTCAGAGCGTCAGTGCTCAGTGTAAAACCAGTCTCTTTTCCGCTTCCTCGCTCACTCAGTCGCTACGCTCCGGTCGTTCGGCTGCGGCGAGCGGCAAGACCATTCTTATAAAAGCTCGAGAAAACCGAGCGATCAAGGTAGGAGGAAAAGAGGAGGCCGCGC
>NZ_JBMKHO010000032.1:0-5259 GCF_049238125.1 Enterobacter cloacae complex sp. IR5402 | reverse complement strand
CCCCCCCTTTTTCCAGCACCGCATGCCGCAGCCGCTCCAGTCCCGCGTCTATTGCCATCAGGGCGGCCACAATCTGCACCCGATCATGACCGGCACCAACGGCATTCACTTTCCGGGCGATCTGGTTCAGGTTGTTCCCCATACCGGCAAGCTGGCGCAGCAGCGCCGGCGATATCGACGGCAGTCTGCCGGCACGCGCCGGCTTCTCATCGAGGCAGGTCTGACGCATCCACGCCGCCAGCTGCTTGCCGTCGCACCGCTCGAGCAGCCGCCGGTGTTCGTCTTCCGTCACCCACATCGTGAGCATCTTGTTGCGTTTGTCTGCCAGAGTAGCCTCCTGATAACACCGGGACGGGCGGGAAATGTTTCCCGGTCGGCACGGTGTTGGACAAGCCGCAGGCGCGTCAGTCGCTTTTAGCGGGTTTCGGGGCGCAGCCCTGAACCAGTCACGTAGCGCTAGCGGAGTGTATACTGGCTTATTATGTTGGCATGAGTGCGGTAATCAGGAAAGTGCTTCATGTGACAGAGGAAAATGCAGCTGCGGGCGTAAGGCAGAAAATGGAAGTTCAGAGGATATGACGCCTCCTCGCTCACTCAGTCGCTGCCGCTCCTGCCGTTCGGCTGCGGCGGGCGTTACCTGCACACGGAGAAGAGCGAAGGCATATGGCATGACAAACGGGGCAGAAAAAGGATGCGCCGCTGCCGTTTTTCCATAGGCTCCGCCCCCCCTGACAAGCATCACGAAATCTGACGCTCAAATCAGTGGTGGCGAAACCCGACAGGACTATAAAGATACCAGGCGTTTCCCCCTGGTGGCTCCCTCGTGCGCTCTCCTGTTCCTGCCTTTCGGTTTACCGGTGTCATTCCGCTGTTATGGCCGCGTTTGTCTCATTCCACGCCTGACACTCAGTTCCGGGTAGGCAGTTCGCTCCAAGCTGGACTGTATGCACGAACCCCCCGTTCAGTCCGACCGCTGCGCCTTCTCCGGTAACTATCATCTTGAGTCCAACCCGGAAAGACACGGTTCATCGCCACTGGCAGCAGCCATTGGTAACGGATTAGAGGAAGTGAGTCTTGAAGTTCTGCGCCAGTTAAGGCTAAACTGAAAGGACAATTTTTGGTGACTGCGCTCCCTCTAAGCCAGTTACCCGGTACATAAGTTGGTAGCTCATGTACCTTCCAAAAACCACCGTTGGTAGCGGTGGTTTTTATTTTTCATAGATTACAGCCTGTAATAAGCCATGGTCAATGGATTACTTCAAAAGTCGTCAATCGCCTTAAGTAGCTCATGGAATGATGTATAACATGGAAATAGATAAGGTTCGTGCGTGTTTTTATAATTAGTTTTAGCGTAAATATCTAGCTTTCTTGCGTTATCTTTCGCAGTACCAATCCTCTCTCTTATAGCAAGGTAAGTTAGTTTACTACCTTTATCATAGTTAGTTATTAATTTTTTTAGCGGGGAGCTAGACATCAAATTATCATACGACGAAAAATCTTTGGTTGTGAAGCCGAAATGCAACAATAACCATAATTCAAAACAAACACAGGATATTGCTATATTTATCCCATGCCTATTAGCTTTATTCCATGCCTTTTGATGACATGAAATAGACGAAGGCGTCAGATGCTCTTGATCATAAACAACCCAAAAGACGTCACCTTCTGCGGAAGATGATGAATTCTTTTTCTTTATCGCCTCATCCACCAACTGCTCAGGTGTATTTTTTCTTGTTTTAGGTATTTTAAATACACTTAAAGTTCTTTTAGATCTGTCTGAAATATAAGCCTCAAGGTATAATGGTTCGGTTTTCTCACCCTCACAGTATATATACATTACTTGTGGGACTTTCTTATTATTTCCATGTTTTTTACTCATCAGAAAGATCCCCGTCAAACTCTTCAAAAAAACCATCAGACAATTCTTTGACGTCAATATCCGGCATTACCAAGGATATATCACCAGATATAAATGAGGCTACCTTTAAGTAGTTTATGTCGGGAACCCCACCAAACCTACCCTCATCATACCAAGCTGCGTAAGGTGTTGTTGTTTTTATCTTTTTCTTATCAAAATCATCTAAGCTATAAAGAGACGACGCACCTTTATTTTTTTCACAAAACCATATCTGATCTCTTCTCATTTTCTCTGGAGCCATTAACTGCATATTATGGGTTGAGAATACAAGTTGTGAGCCTTTTTTATTGACATCAGGATCATTAAATAACTTAACAATCAAGTCAGCAATATGCGGGTGCAAGCTATTATCTAACTCATCAACAATTACAACCATACTATCATTAAACGCAGATCTAATTAGAGGTATGATTTCAAATAATTTTTGGGTGCCTTCAGACTCTCTCCCCATAGGGAAAGAAACACTCCCCCCTTCATCAGTAGGATGAGAGAACATATAACGATATTTATAATCTTCTTCAATTATCTCCTTTATTTCTTGAGGGATTTCCTCATCCATTTTTATTGGTATTTCCGCCTCAACCTCCCGTACAGATATACCGGAAACACCAGTGTCAACCATGCATAAAACCTTGGCCGTTTCATTTACGACGTCCTCCCTCTCCCCAAAAGAAGATATTCTTATCTTTTCATTTAAACCTATATGTCTAATTCCCTTTCTAAAAAAGTTATAAGCTTCTTTAATTATGTCTGGTGATGCGGCATTATTACCTGCTTTCGCTAAGTATGAATTATTAGGGAAGAATGGTATTTTTTTAATACCTCCTTTATAATGCCCACCAAACTTGATTGTTTCCCAGGTGTCGCTCTCATCTCTAGTAAATAAATTTGCTTTAACCCTAGATGGATAATAGTCTAATGATTCAAATAAAATCCGATTTTTAATAAAAGCAACTTCATAACTGAACCGATTCCCCTCAACAGAATAAAATTCAGCCTCAAACTTTACAGGAGCCTCATTCGTAGCCGAAGAAAGAGCATATGGCTCATAGCAGGGAATCCGTTTACCTTCTTTCAAATCACCGCTTTCTGTTGCGATAAATTTTATAGCTTCAAAAGCCATGAGAACGTTAGATTTACCAGACGCATTAGCACCATAAATCCCAGCACTCATGAGCGTTCCAACATTCATTCCATCATTTTTATAGATATGAGTTGTTAAATGGTTACTAGAACCGGATGCGCTCAAGTTTAATGTCGATTTTTCCTTAACCGACCTAAAATTTTCAATAGTCAAATAAACAAACATGCATACCTCCTAACGGGGATTTTTCGCCAAAAAAGCGAAAAATCAATCATAGGAAAGATATCCTATATGTTTTAATTTTGGAACAACATCTTCCTTAAAAAACGTTGTGCTATTTATAATTACACGCTATTTACCATAACATCTGTTGCCCGCACCGCTCCGGACAGGTTCGCCACAAACGGGGCGGCAGTCAGGTAAAACCGGCAACAAACCACCCGATACACCGCCCCGTTCGTGACAGATAAATTTTACCCGGCTGCATGGTCATGCAGCCAGATGCATACGGTCTGATTTCAGGCCAGAATCCGGATGAACGCCTTAAAAACAGGAAAATGCTTCTCCAGCCAGTCCCAGATCTCCAGCGCCATGTACAGGCAATTCAGCACCGTCTCAATCACGTTAAACAGTCTCATAATCCCTCCGTTGTATACGCTGTGATGGAAACATCACGACCGTATTTAGCGGGAAATTTATGAGCCCTTCTTCTTGGGGTTTGTCACTGGATGCGCGCAGTCAGCCCAGCGTCGGACCGTCATAGCTCCGCTGCCGGGAACGGGTTTCCGCCAGCTCTTTTTCATGCTGTTTCTGCTCGTATGCCCGTTCGGCGGCCACCGCCATTTCATGCCGCTGCACTACTGGCTCAAACGCTGTAACTGCCTGCTCAAGTTCGCCACCTGCTGACTCAAGCGCGTGACGCGCTCGTTCAGCGCCGCGTTCTCCCGTTGCATAAGACCAGACATCTTCTGCCATTCCGCGAAGGCGCTCTCCCACTCGTCCAGCCTTTGCGAGTAGTCCTGATGTAGCTGCTCTAATGCGGTCAGCAACTGTTTTTCCAGTTCCGTCATGGGCTATTTCCTCTCCAGTACCATCCAGTTCCCTTCCTCCCCGTAAGCTCCCGCTTTCGGGTTCACTTTGACGCAGGACAGTTTCTTCTCCCCGCAGAGCGACAGCTGCACGCCGTGGTTCTTCTCCGACAGCATGGCCTGCGTCCGCTCCTGCGCCCGGATAGTCTGGTAATTCCCGGTGATCTGCTGCCCCTGCCACCACAGAATGCTCCCGCTCGTGGCGATCAGCAGTACCGAGACCAGGGTGATGGTCAGCCACGTCCGGCCGACCATACGCAGCACGCTCAGCCGGTTCGACTGCATCGCCGCGGTCATACCCTGCTCGTGGGCGCTGATGGCGTCGCTGATTCTCTTCGCGCTTGCGCTCAGTTCCGCTTTTACAGACTGCTCGTGCTCGCTGAATGCGGCTTTCAGCATCTCGCCGGTACTCTGCTGCTGCGCTTTCGATTGCTGCTCCAAGTCCTTCGCCAGCGCTAAAAGACTGCTCATAAATGGCTCCCTTCAGTCGGATGTTTCGCCCCCCGTCCGGGTCGGCAATGCTGATACTGTTTTTTGTGGTGCGGACCACCTCAAAACCTGCCGCTGTGAGCGCCCCTGTGACGTCCTCGCGCGTTTTGAGCTCCCCGGATGAGGCTAAGGCCAGCAACCCACGTGTAATCGCCTGAGCGGCTTCCAGCTTCGTTTCCGGCAGTGCGGACGGCGTGACCAGTAACCGTCGGTTCTCCGGGGCGTTTGGATCATGCAGCCCCAGCCTGCCGTTCACCACGGTCTGCCAGGCATCGATGCGCGGCCGGTCGGCGCGATCGTAGTACGGCTGCAGGCGTTTCCCGGTCAGCAGTTCAGTGTTGGGGATCAGGAAATTCAGCTCCAGCCGCCCCTTGTCGGTGTGCTCCACCCACAGAATGCTGTACTGGTCTTTATCGAGCCCGGGCATCAGAACCCGCTCAAAGCTGGCCATAATCTGCTCCCGCTGCCCGGGCGGCAGTTCAGCCTCCGCGAACGACAGCACGCCGGAGGTGTACTTTTTCGCATACGGCGAGGCATCGATAAGCTCCCGGACTTCCTCCGGTTTTCCCTGCAGCACGGTCGCCCCCTCGCGCTGCCGGTCTTTTCCCAGCAGGTAATCCACCGGACCGGCACCACCACCGCGCCCCCGGGGATGAAATTTAACGATCATCATCCCCCCC
>NZ_JBMKHO010000031.1:0-9426 GCF_049238125.1 Enterobacter cloacae complex sp. IR5402 | reverse complement strand
ACAACGCATGACTCGGGGACCCTGTGGATTGCTGGTCCTTCACTGGTCGGGGACTTTCACCCCTTGATCTTTACCGGTCTCCCGGCGCACACTGTATTTATATACAGTTTATTTTGATGATAAAAATGTTCAATCCCGATATTGCCTATAAATTTTCTTCAGTGAGTAAATTATTGATAAATTTGGTGGCCGGGAATTTTTTATACAGCGTGCACACCGCAACGTCGTAAATAATCGCCACCTGCTTTCTGTCCACTCCGTTTGCGATCAGCCTGCCAGCCTGCGCCCATTGCTCCGGGGTTAACTTCGGACGCCTGCCACCTATCCGCCACTTCTCACGAGCTGCCGCCAGTCCTGCCCGGGTGCGTTCCACGATTAACTCCCTCTCCATTTCGGCCAGAGCCGACATGATGTGGAATATGAAACGCCCCATTGGGCTGGAAGTGTCGATGCTGTCCGTAAGACTTTTGAAGTGGATGCCGCGCTGCCGGAGTTCGTCGACCAGCAGTACCAGGTTTCGCATGCTTCGCCCGAGGCGATCCAGCTTCCACACTACCAGCGTATCGCCCTCATTCAGCGTTCGAAGAAGCCTTTTAAGCACTGGCCGGTTCGCTACCGTCCCGCTCATTTTTTCCTCAAAAACCTGTTCACATCCTGCGCGTTCGAGTGCTTGTCGCTGAAGATCTGTGTTTTGGTCATTTGTTGATACCCTTACGTAGCCAATTTGCATATTTTTTACCCAATATTTTCTGCAAAAAAATCAGGTGAAGTTATCGGCATGGCTGCCGCAGAGCAATCTTTAAAACGTACGAATTTCTAACTCTCACCAAGGTGGGTAGTACTTCTAGTGACAGTCTCCTTCAGTGACTGCTCATCAACACATCTGATAACTAGTTGAAAGATTGGAGGATGTGGTAGGTAATAACGCATCTGATAAGTCACGAACCAATATTTCTTTGAAGCTGGAGAAAATTCCTTGTCGTCTACGGAGTTGCGGTGCCCTAATACTGAAATCAATGATGATGCAGTTAGCCCTTTGTGCTATCATCCCCCGGTTCAAAAAACAGGTACCTTTTGCTATGGAATTTAGAAAAGACATAAACGCTTTGCGTTCTCTTGCTGTTTTAGCGGTAATTATTTTTCATTTTAATAGCGACTACCTCCCGGGTGGTTTTGCTGGAGTGGATGTTTTCTTCGTCATTTCTGGTTATCTAATGACAAAAATAATTTTATCTGGAATCGACGAAAATAACTTCAGTTTAAAAAGATTCTATCTGGCACGTGCCAGGAGAATAATCCCAGCATTGACAATTATATGTTTAATCACCATATTGATTGGCTGGCTTTTTATCAAGCCTTCAGATTTTTATGAAATGGGTAAGGATGTTGCAAGTAGCATACTATTCATTTCAAACTTCCTTTATTGGTCAAGATCAGGATATTTTGACAACTCTTCTGTTAATAATTTTCTTTTACACACATGGTCTCTTTCTGTTGAGTGGCAATTTTATATTGTATATCCATTATTGTTGTTAGCTGTTTCAAAGACATTGGGTTTGAAAGCGGCCAAACATTCTATCCTTGTACTTTTTATTTTTTCTTTCTTTGCATCTCTATATGGCACTTATAATTCTGCTGAAGCAAGTTATTTTATGTTTCCTACTAGAGCCTGGGCAATGCTTGCTGGAGGATTAGTATATATCATACCTCCTCTGAAAATTTTGAAAAGAACACTGAGTCTTGCGGGTCTCTCAATAATAATTACAAGTTTATTCATAATTAATAAAGAAACGCCATGGCCAGGGTTAATGGCAATAATTCCGGTTTTTGGGGCATTCCTGTGTATATATTCAAATGCTACTTTACGCTTTTTTGATTTGAAGCCTTTACAATACATCGGTACGATATCATATGAAGCCTATTTGGTCCACTGGCCTCTTTTAGTATTTATTCGCAAAATCAGTCTGGATATTAACTTTGCATGGTACGCTTTTGTTACCTTAGCCCTTTCATTTATTTTAAATATATCCTTGCAGACTTTTAAATCAAATAAAAAACTTCCAATAACATTTTTCGCATGTCTTGCATCTTGCTTGTTGGTAATAACAAATAATGGATATACAAGCAGAGTTCCGGAACAGTACAGAATCACCAACCAAGAATTCCATAAAAAATACTATGGTGGAGCTGATTATCCTTCTAATAAGGTATTCTATATAAATTCTAGCGAAAGTAAATTTGATTACATCATAACTGGCGATAGTTTTGGTTTGCAATATGCTAAGTCATTTGATGAACATGAAGTAGAAGCAGCAGCTCTTTTTGATCATGGCTGCCTAATATTTCCTAATTATTCAAGGTACTTAAATAATAAAGAAGACACTTCATGCTCTGAAGAATATACAAAATTAAAAGCTCTTATGGATAAGGAACCACAAGCACCCCTTGTGTTTGCAAGCTCCTGGGATATTTACGATGGAATCCTTATAAAAAAAGGGGGGGATACGCCAATTAAAAAAGATAAAGATTCATATTACACCATAGTGTTAAGTGAAATTTTATCGGTTATTCAGGATGGCGGCGACAAGCGTATGTATTTCATAATAGGTCGTCCCCAACCAGCAAGAGTTGATGGCTTCGGTTGCCTGACTGGTGAAAGCCTTATAGGATATAGGTTGATCTCTAACTGTCAAGAATGGCAGAAGAAAGAAAATGTAGATATAAACCTTTACCTACAAAATAAATTGGCTCATATTAAAAATGTTAGATTTATAGACCCTAATGATGCTCTTTGTGATAATTCTCAGTGTAAGATAATTTACAAAAGAGAACCTATTTATACAGATGGCGGGCATCTTTCTATTTACGGCGCGGAAATAGTCACAAAGTATATTATTGAACATCTTTAGCATCTCAAGCCCAGACAAAATTTGCCATGTCTGGGCGTTTTGATTGTTCATTGCCACTCCGTTACATTTTGCGGCTTCACTTAATAAGTGAGGTGGTAATGATTTTATGTTGCCATAATTCCTGTAAATATAGATTGTATGATGGTTTAAGTTAATCAAAGCCAAAAGACAAATACTGTACTTCGGACAACCTGCTGGAAAGGTACTCGCCTGAAAATGAATGAAGATTTAATGTTTCATCAGCCAATCAATAGGGCCTTCAGCTATATCTTTATGCTTATATCAGATAGTTTCCTGCGGCATCTGAACACGTACTGAGACAAATTGGTCAGAAGGTATGTCTATCGGATCTCCATCGTTAATGCCCTGTATTTCGTTTCTGGCAAATTCTGGAGCGGTTGAATGCGTACGGTGATAGGTTTTCACTAATACT
This sequence comes from Enterobacter cloacae complex sp. IR5402, assembly GCF_049238125.1. Classification (NCBI taxonomy): domain Bacteria; kingdom Pseudomonadati; phylum Pseudomonadota; class Gammaproteobacteria; order Enterobacterales; family Enterobacteriaceae; genus Enterobacter; species Enterobacter cloacae complex sp. IR5402. The sequence goes on along the minus strand of NZ_JBMKHO010000031.1, from coordinate 6,084 downwards.
GAACCGTCAGCATGAACATGATAATCGAGCCAGATCAGGGGCTGCTTGTTGCGGTCAGTGGGGATGTCAAAACCACCATCAATTCCGCCCCAAGCAGCGTCTGAATTTAGACCTTCGCTTCCTTCAATCAAATATTCCCCTAGGGAAAGACGAGTTACAGTGCAGCCTTCAGATTCGTCATTGGTCTGGTATGTTCCATCAGAATATACTTTAACCACAGGTGATGCTGTTTTTATGCTGCCATCAGATGCAATTATAGTGTTTGCAGTCGTGTAAACCTTTTTCCATTGATATGTAGCACCATGCATGTGGTTGGTCTGTATATATGCCTGCCCATCGTTCGTCCAAACGAACCATGCTGTGGATGGACCACCATCATATTGTAGCTGCACCCCTACACCGTTGGTATTTGCAGGATTATTAGCTGTTTGACTTGTGAAGCGACCAAATCCAAGCATGTTTGTGTTTGAGAAGTTGTCAATATGACGAGCGTATCCCAAGCCAAGAGCTTTTAGCGAGGGAATCTGACTCGTATCACTATTGGTAACAATCTCAGAATCCAGTGCGCTCCTCGTCGCGCTACTTCCTAAACCGAGGTTTGTGCGAGCGTCAGCAGCATTCTTTGCGCCGGTCCCTCCCTGCTCAATGCTGAGAGCTGTTTTCAGCCCAGAAAGGCTGGTAATGTCGCTGTTAGCCCCTTTCTTCGCCAGAGATTTTTGACCCGGCACGGTAACGGCAGTGCCGTTGATAGTGATGGTGACATCAGATGTCCCGTTCATTACATCAGCGAACCCGCTCATGTAGCGCTGATACATAGTGAAGGTTTCAGCGATATCCTGCGCCAGACCATCCACGCTCAGGCTGTCGCTCAGAAGAATGGCAAACCGGGTTCCAGCGGGAACAGTTGGGTTAGCTGCTGGCGTTACGGTGAGACTTGTTGCGCTGCCGATGGTGGTAATCTGAAATACCTGCACAGGGCTGGTCATTGCAATAACGGTACAGCCGTTACGAATAAGAGAACCAGCAGCAGTAAAGTTTGTGCCGGTATCCATGTCATCATCTTCACCAAACAGCGCCAGCGGTTCGGCTATTTGTCCGGCGTCAAGCGTGATGCCAGAGACGGTATCTGTCAGCCGGGTGATGCCCAGTTGGCCAGCCAGCGCGCAAAAGAAAACCCGCGCGTAGGCGGGTTCAAGCATCAGCGGCTCATTAAAGGCCATACTGGCGATATGCGGAAGATTACGCAGTTCGTGCGCCATCTTGCTCCTCCTCGTTTGATTTTTTCACTCCAGCCTCAAAAGCGGCAGCGGCCCATGCCGGTGGTTTCAGACCCGCAGCACGACGCTCCATGGTTTCCCGGACCTGCTGGGCAAAAATTTCCTGATAATCATCACCGCGTTTGGCGCATTCTTTCTCATACGTACTGAGACCAGCCTCGATGAGCATGACGGCTTCCTGTACCTCTTTCAGCCCGTCAATAGCCATGCGGCCTGAGCCGATCCAGTTGGCATTTCCCCAGGCTGTTCTCGCTTCCTGAAAGCTGAATCTGGCTTTTGAAGGAAGTGTGACCACGCGGCGGACAATTGCCTCTTCCAGCCAGCAAAGAAACATCTGACAGGCCTGTCGGGATGCCACAAACTTGCGACGGCCCATGAAGTACGCCCATGACTCGTTAGCGCTTGCGCGCGCAGTCGAGTAACTCATCTGAGAATAATTTCGCGAAAGCTGCTCATACGACACACCCAGCCCAGCGGCAATATAGCGCAGCAGTGACTGTTCAAAAGTCGAGTAGCCGTTATCGGTATCCTGCGCCGACTGAAGGTTGAGAGAATCACCCGGCAACAGGTGTGGAACCCTTGCCCCACCCAGGCGAACCGGCGCAGCTGAGTAATAGGACGCCATTTCACCGAGCCAGCCCGTCAGTTTGCTCTGCTGCTCTTTATTATCCGCGCCGAGAATGAAATCCATCGCCGTCTGCGTATCCAGCTCACTCTCGATGGTGGCAGCATACATGGCCTTCACTATCGCACTCTGGAGCTGGGTGTTTTGCAGGGTATCGAGCATTTTCATCTGCTCCATAACGCTGTAAAACGCATTGGCTCCACGTGTCTGTCCGTCCTCCATCGGTTCGAAGACATGGATAAAAGAGGGGCGCCCTCCGGGGAGCTCGCGAGGTATGTAGGTCCAGTTCTGCGCCATCCAACCAGGATAACCGTCATCGCTGACGTAATATCCCAGCGCAGCACCACTATTATTGATTTTTACCCCGGCGCGACAGTTCCGGGTATCACCGATGTTGTTTGGATTACTGACACGCTTCGGACTGACCATTTTGAACTGAGTACGGAAAAGACGCGTTGAATCGCTGTCCCATGTCGCCTGCATGCATAATTCACCGTTAAACGCATGCATGGCCACACCTTCACGGATCATCATCGTAAAGGTTCGCTTGCGCTCAGCATCAATCCCGCAGAAGTCATCTTCGGCATACTCATTCCAGGCGGCTTCCACATCCCGAGAAAATGCGCGTGAATCCTCCTCATTGATGCCAAGATAGCGCCAGCTCGGTCGATAACTGAGTCTGAAAAATGACCCGACGATGTGGTCCTGGTGGAGCTGCACGGCGTTTGCTGCATAGCCATTATTTCGCACCAGATCGTCAGCGCGGGCATTTCCACGAGAATAGTTGGGAAGGAGTGCGGCATCTGCACTTTCACTCGGCGGATTCCAGCCCCGCAGCTGCCCACCAAACCCGCCACCACCACCACCATGATATCCCGCGTATTCCCGAAGGGATGTTTTCCCGTCAGGTCCCACTAAAGATGGTATTTTCATACGTAAAACCCTGCTGGCCCCCGGCGTCGTGATGTGGTACCAACCTGAGATTCAAGGTCAGCAATATATTTTTTGAGATCGCTGACTGATGTGGCTGTAAATTCCACTCTTCGACCGTCTTTCTGTACCGTCGCCACGCGCTTTCCCATCATCAGGTCATGTAACGCAGCGCGCGCGGCATCCAGTTCAGTCTGTGTTGCCATTATTCCTCTCCAGATAATGCCCGCGCGTAATCCGCCAGGGTCTTGTTATTGTTACGGCTGCCTTCTTCCTCCAGCAGGCTGGCCAGAAGTGAATCAAGATTTAGCTGCCAGCGGGATATGCTGATACGAAGCGCCGCCAGTGCATAAACAAAGCAATCGAGCGCCTCATTTCGTCGTTTTTTGCTGTCCCAGACGATCTTTTTCTTTCCGTCTACCCATTTTTCCACCTGCTCTTCAGCAGTTAGTTGTTGGGCCTCGGTTAGATCGTAGATTTCTGGGTTATTCGGGAAATGAACCGCTCCCGCCAGCGGCTCGTCTCTTTGCGCCACCAGCGTGAAACGGTTATAAATCTGCTCTTTTGCGGTGTCTGTTCCTACCTCAGTGAGGTAAACGCCACTCTTGTTACGCTTGCGTGGCATGTTCGCCACCGGCTTTCCATAAACCGACGCACCCTTTATAGGGATCACACGAAACAGACCATGTTTTTTTGAGCGGTTGTAGACGATGGTGGGATCAATGCCGCCAATATCCCAGCAAGTGCGGGATATAACCATTTCAAGACCGTTCTGGCGCTTATATGTCCTGTTGATCGCCTCATCCACTCGAGCGAGAGTCGACTCATCATCATGACGACCCATAACGATGATTTTGTCGATAAGCCAGCTTTCCTCTCCCGGTCCCCATCCCCATACACGCATTTCGTAACGGTCAAGCTGGGAGTCAATACCCGCTGTTAGATATGCCACTCGCTCCGGCACAGACGCTTCAAAGTGCTCTTTGCGCTCCGCTAAAACTTCAGCATCGGGTCGTTCGCCTATTTTCGGTTCCCACGTTTCGCCTAAGGTCGTGTTAACGAAGGTTTTGCGCTTACCCGTATCACCTTTTGTTTTTATCCAGTCCTTGACGATCTGCACCCAAGTTGTGAACGGGCTGTAAGCGGTCCAGATGTGGAATGTAACGCTGTCAGGAGGTTCAATTTCAGTACCGGATGAAGCAAACCAGTTAAGGCCGTCTCGCGTCCAGATACCTGTTTCATCACAAATATACCTGGCCTCAAGGAAGTCCAGCTCCTGTTGTTTAATCACACAGGCATTGTGTTCACATAGGTAGTAAACGCTGGAAGGTTCTCCCGGAGACCATTTAAAGCCAAATGGTGTCTCTTCATCGCCAAATTTCAGATACTGCTCTTCCCCGCAGTGTGGGCATGGAACATGGAACCGAAGAAAATGTTCTGACTCCTTAGCAGCCCTTTCTATCTGGCACGTACCTTTGACTTTCGGTGTAGAGCCGCGAATGGATTTTGGCCATACAGAACCCTCAATACGCTTATCTCCCAGAAAGGTGGGAGAACCTTCTTTCTCGATGTCATCATCGAAAGCGGCAAGCTCGTCGTAGCCAGCCACATCAACGGATTTTTCACGGTAGTTTTTTGCAGCCTTACCGCCCAGGCACCAGAAACCACGACCATTTGAGAAACGCTTCATGCTAAGCGTATTGTCCCGGTGTTTTTTGCCGTACCAGGGAGCAAGCGCCAACAGCGTCGGAATATCACGAATGGTCGGTTCGACATGAGACTTCATGAAGTTTTCAGCGTCACCGTCGGTTGGCAACCATATTAGGGAGTTACGCTGTTTATGCTGGATGAAATATGCGTAAACGCCGAGCAACATTTTTGAGTAGCCGACACGAGCAGATTTAACGACATTCACTTCGCGGATATAGTCATTGCCCATCGCATTCATAATTGCACGCTGAAATGGCAGTGTTTCCCAGCGCCCTTCCTGGTAGGCAGACTCTTTCGGGAGATAGTAATTCTCATCTGCCCATTCAACCGCTGTTTGCGGTTCTGGCCGGTAAAGCGAACGTAGCCCCGCCCGCGCAGAGTGCTGCAGCCCCTTAACCTGACTGTTCGATATATTCACTCAGCAACCCCGGTATCATTTCATCCAGCGCAGCTGCTTTGTTCATGGCCTTAATGATGTCCTTCTTGAGGAAATCAATATGTCGGTTCTCCAGCTCCGGGAAGCGCCGCTGAACCGACAGAGGTATTCCATCGAGATTGCTGGCAATTTCTCCGGCTACCCGCGACAGCACGAACGTGCAGAATGCGGTCTCCACCACTTCAGCGGACTCTTTTGCATTTTTTAATTCCTGAGCGTCAGCCTGAGCTCGCGTAAGTCGGTGTCGCTCATATTCAATCGTGCCAGGTTGAAGATCGGACTCAGAAGCAATACGGAGATCTTCAACTTCCTTCCGCAACTTTTCATTTTCTATGGCTGCATCGCGCGCACTGTACCATTCGATTGCGGCAGCAGATTCAAAGAGAACCTCATTACCCTTGCCACCACCGCGGGCAACCGGCATGCCTTGTTCCTGCCAGTTCTGAATCGTTCGGACGCTCACCCCAAAGATTTCGGATAAGCGTTTTTTGTTAACCTCCATGGTTTACTCCTGGCAAAAACAGAGAAAGGAAACAATCAACGGTTAACTTCCGTTTTCCATGCTTAGCATTTCCTTTCTGGAGAGAGGATGTTTTCAACAAAAACAATGAGAAAACAAGAAGAAGAACGGAAATGGCATAAACCAGAAAATTTTCATAAATAGCGAGAATCTGCGCGGACGCCGCCCCGTAACAGGGCGGATCGCCGGAAAGGACCCGAAAAGATAATGATTATCAATTGCAAGTTATTCCCTTCAAGATAATGCCGCCTGGACGGCAATGGCATTGGCCCGTGTCTGTAATCCATTCATCGGCTGCTTTTTAAGCTCAGATGTATTGCTTTTTGTTTTGCAGAACTACCACCTTGTTACTGCAATTGGAATTGGTTTCCTGGTAGAGTTCCAAACCCAAATTTTCAGTGGAGGATGGACGGTCATTTTATCCCGTAAAAAATCGCCTGTTGCTGTATCTGGAATGTTTTCAGACTCAGCAAAACTGATTGATGCCGGGTCTAAAACAGATATCAGTGCGCTATTCGTACCATCCGTTATTTGAACTGGCTCACTACCGATTGTCATTCTTTCTGTTGCCATGTGCCCCCCCCCC
>NZ_JBMKHO010000030.1:0-13549 GCF_049238125.1 Enterobacter cloacae complex sp. IR5402 | reverse complement strand
AGTATTCGGTGGAGCGGTAGTTCAGTCGGTTAGAATACCTGCCTGTCACGCAGGGGGTCGCGGGTTCGAGTCCCGTCCGTTCCGCCACTTATTAAAAGCCCTGAGCTAACGCTCAGGGCTTTTTTCTTATCTGTCGTTTGATTGTTGCGAAATTAGCAAAAATCCTCTGCGTTTTACGATCTTTTTCGTCATAACAACTACAGCGATAATCTTCCTCAGTTTACGAACATAACGATTGAGGAATCATATGACTATCCCTGCACTGGGTCTGGGCACTTTTCGCCTGAAAGACGATGTTGTTATTGCATCTGTTAAAACCGCACTCGAGTTGGGCTATCGTGCTATTGATACGGCGCAGATTTATGATAACGAAGCTGCCGTAGGCCAGGCCATCGAAGAGAGTGGCGTACCGCGCGACGAACTTTTCGTCACCACTAAAATCTGGATTGAGAATCTCAGCAAACACAAGCTGATCCCAAGCCTGAAGGAAAGTCTGAAAAAGCTGCGTACTGACTATGTTGATCTGACGCTGATCCACTGGCCATCTCCTGATGATGCCGTCTCTGTGGAAGAGTTTATGCAGGCGCTGCTGGAAGCAAAAGAGCAAGGCTTAACGCGTGAAATTGGCATCTCTAACTTCACCATCCCGTTGATGGAAAGGGCCATCGCCGCAGTGGGTAAAGAGAATATTGCTACCAACCAAATTGAACTCTCTCCTTACCTGCAAAACCGCAAAGTCGTGGACTGGGCGAAACAGCATAGTATTCACATCACCTCGTACATGACGCTGGCATATGGTAAGGCGCTGAAAGATGAAGTGATTGCGCGCATCGCTGAGAAACACAATGCGACAGCCGCACAGGTGATCCTGGCATGGGCGATGGGTGAGGGCTATGCCGTGATCCCGTCTTCAACCAAACGTGAAAACCTGGCAAGTAACCTGTTAGCGCGGGATCTCCAGCTTGATGATGAAGATAAAAACGCGATCGCTGCACTGGAATGCAACGATCGTCTTGTCAGCCCGGAAGGGTTAGCACCAGACTGGGATTAATAAAAACCCTCCCTCTGTACCTTTAAACCCTCACACAGCTCCTCCGGGAGCTGTTTTTATATGTTCGCTAAGGAAGTCGATAAAAGCGCGTATGCGCGTACTTACCGCTCTGTCACTGTAATACACTGCGCTAAAAGGCATCTCTACAGGTAAGCGTTTGTCAGCCATCAGTTCTACAAGCTGACCCGCAGCTATTTCCTTATCAATCATATAGTCTGATAAACAGGCGATCCCATTTCCTTCAAGACAAAGCTGTTTCAGCGTTTCTCCGCTATTAGACGAAAGTCCGCAGGTGATCTCATGAAGTTGTCCGTCATGACAGGCTACGGGCCAGGTGTTCAGCGAGACAGGTTCCGTAAAGCCCAGGCACAGGTGCTGCTTCAGCTCCTCAACGGTCTCCGGTTTGCCATGCTCTGCAATATATTGCGGTGACGCGATCATTTTGCGATAGCTGGTGAACAGAGGGCGAGCGCGTAAGCTTGAATCCGTCAGGGTTCCGGCGCGGATCGCCACATCCACTTTACGCTCAATAAGATTGATAAACGTTTCCGAGGAGACCAGAGACAGGGTCATCTCCGGGTAGCGCTCACGAAAGGGCTTAATCAGCGGCATCAAAAAATGAAGCACGACCGGCGTAGCCGCATCGATGCGCAGCAATCCGCGCGGGGTGCTGCGCGATTCCATTATTTCCGTTTCTGCCGCCGCCATCTCCTGCAAAACGGACTGCACGCGTCGAAAATAACGTTCACCTTCTTCCGTCAGGCTGAGCTGCCGCGTTGTCCTATTAAGCAGACTCACCCCGAGCTTCATCTCCAGCTTTTTCACCGAGCGGCTAATGGCGGAGTTCGCCTGCCCGAGCTGTTCGGCCGCACGGCTGAAGCTGCCGCTTTCAACAACGGCAACAAAGATAGTCAGTTCTTCCGATGTGGCTTTCATTATTGCATCATCCGCAAAATTCTATTGAGATTCTAACCATTTTTGTTATTTAAACACTGGCGCATACTGCCTGTCATCTTAATCCTGAAGAGACGGAGTATTTATGCCACTGGCGCTTCTTGCCCTGACGATCAGTGCCTTCGCAATTGGCACGACCGAATTTGTTATTGTAGGACTTGTTCCCACCATTGCTGAACAACTCGCCATTTCGCTGCCTTCTGCCGGGCTGCTGGTATCTATTTACGCTTTAGGCGTCGCTGTTGGGGCGCCTGTGCTGACCGCATTGACTGGGCGCTTTGCGCGTAAAAAACTGTTAGTTGCCCTGATGGTGCTCTTCACCGCCGGCAATATTCTGGCGTGGCAGGCTCCGGACTACACCACGCTGGTCATTGCCCGTTTGCTGACTGGCCTCGCGCACGGTGTCTTCTTCTCCATCGGTTCCACGATTGCAACCAGCCTGGTGCCAAAAGAGAAAGCGGCGTCAGCCATTGCGATTATGTTTGGCGGCTTAACCGTTGCGCTGGTCACCGGCGTGCCGTTAGGAACGTTTATTGGGCAACATTTTGGCTGGCGAGAAACCTTCCTCGCGGTATCGCTGTTGGGCGTGATTGCTATGGTAGCCAGCCTGCTGCTGGTACCCTCCAGTATTCCGGGGCGCGCGAGCGCCAGCCTGAGCGATCAGGTTAAGGTTCTCACACACCCGCGCCTGCTGCTGATCTATGCCGTTACGGCTCTGGGTTATGGAGGTGTGTTCACTGCGTTCACCTTCCTTGCACCGATGATGCAGGAGCTGGCTGGTTTTTCTCCGGGCGCAGTGAGCTGGATTTTACTGGGCTACGGTATCTCCGTCGCAATCGGCAATATCTGGGGCGGCAAGCTTGCAGATAAGCATGGTGCGGTACCGGCGCTAAAATTCATTTTCGCCGCGCTGGTTGTCCTGCTGATGATTTTCCAGTTCACCGCGTCGATACAATACGCCGCGCTGGTAACCGTGTTGGTTATGGGAATATTCGCGTTTGGTAACGTACCGGGATTGCAGGTCTATGTTGTACAGAAAGCCGAACGCTATACGCCCAATGCGGTGGATGTCGCATCCGGCCTGAATATCGCCGCATTCAATATCGGCATCGCACTCGGATCGGTTATCGGCGGGCAGACGGTTGAACACGTTGGATTAACCCAAACGCCATGGATTGGTGCGGTAATTGTGCTTGTCGCTTTCCTCCTTATTGGTCTGAGTGGACGGCTTGATAAACCCGCTCGCGTCGCGCTTGGATAAGTATCAGTAAGTGCTTGCTTACAAAACTGGAAAGCGGTTTCTCAGTAATTGCGTTGAAAGTGTGACCTAAAATCCCTATAACATTAGAACCAGTCCGTTTTCCGGGCTGGTTCATGTTACAGAGGTCGTTTCCAAAAGTGCGAAAAAATACCTATGCCATGCGTTATGTTGCCGGAATGCCCGCGGAGAGGATCTTGCCTCCGGGGTCGTTTGCGAGCCTGGGTCAGGCATTACCAGCGGGCACGCCATTAAGCAGTGACGAAAAAATTCGCGTACTGGTGTGGAACATCTTTAAACAACAGCGTGCGGAGTGGTTATCCGTACTTCAAAATTTTGGTAAAGATGCGCATCTGGTTCTGTTACAGGAGGCGCAAACCACGCCTGAGCTGGTCAGGTTTGCAACGACAAACTATCTTGCAGCCGATCAGGTGCCTGCCTTTGTTCTGCCACAGCATCCTTCTGGGGTGATGACCCTTTCAGCCGCACATCCGGTCTATTGCTGCCCGCTGCGTGAACGTGAGCCGATCCTGCGTCTGGCAAAATCGGCGCTGGTCACAGTCTATCCGTTGCCCGACACCCGTCTGCTGATGGTGGTAAACATTCATGCGGTGAACTTCAGCCTCGGTGTTGATGTGTACAGTAAGCAGTTACTTCCCATTGGCGATCAGATTGCTCATCACAGTGGGCCGATCATTATGGCAGGGGACTTCAATGCCTGGAGCCGTCCGCGTATGAACGCGTTGTACCGCTTCGCGCGTGAAATGTCGCTGCGTGAAGTTCGTTTTAACGATGACCAGCGCAAGAAAGCGTTTGGCCGTCCTCTTGATTTCGTCTTCTATCGTGGTTTGAGCGTACACGATGCGTCCGTTCTGGTGACGCGCGCCTCCGATCATAATCCTCTACTAGTTGAATTCAGTCCCGGCAAACCTGATAAATAATGGTGCGTCAGGTCTGCCGTGGGGCAGGCCTGTGCGGGTGCTGCCCTTTATTTTTTAACCCATAAAAGGACAGCAACATGACAACAACACACTCCCATCATGACAACGTCGATAAACAGTTCGGTTCGCAGGCAAGTGCCTACCTGAGCAGCGCCGTGCACGCCTCTGGCCGCGACCTGGTGCGTCTCGGCGAGCGGCTCGCCGCGTTTCCTGACGCGCACGTGCTGGACTTAGGCTGCGGGGCGGGGCATGCCAGTTTTACCGCCGCAGAGCAGGTTGCTCAGGTGACGGCGTATGACTTATCGAGCCAGATGCTCGATGTGGTCGCTGAAGCGGCGAAAGCGAAAGGGCTGAATAACGTCACGACGCGCCAGGGCTACGCTGAATCATTACCCTTTGAGGATGCATCGTTTGAGGTTGTGATTAGCCGTTACTCTGCACACCACTGGCATGATGTGGGGCAGGCATTACGGGAAGTGAAACGCGTACTCAAACCGGGCGGAATCTTCATCATCATGGACGTGATGTCTCCCGGACATCCGGTACGAAATATCTGGCTCCAGACGGTTGAAGCGCTGCGTGATACCTCGCACGTGCAAAACTACTCCAGTGGAGAGTGGCTTACGTTTATCACCGAAGCCGGCTTGATTTCACGCTCATTGATAACCGACCGTTTGCCGCTGGAGTTTGCGTCATGGATTGCGCGGATGCGCACCCCCGAGGCATTAACTCAGGCGATCCGATTGTACCAGGAGAGCGCCTCTGCTGATGTGAAGGCGTACTTTGAGCTGCATGACGATGGTTCGTTTACTAGCGACACCATTATGGCTGAAGCGCAAAAAGCAGGATAAACAAAAAAGGCACCGAGGGGAATCGGTGCCTTTTTAACAAGCGAACGTACTATCAGGAATCTGGCGTAGCGCTGTTTTTCACAAACAACGTCAGCTGGTCGCCAGGTTGCAGGTTGTCAGTATCGTTGTTCCAGCGCATCACATCTTTGATGTTTACGCCGTGACGCTTAGCAATACTGGACAGCGAGTCGCCTTTACGTACGCGATAGGTAATGCTATCGCTGTTTTTAGCGAGACGCTGTGCGCTGCTACCTGCACCTACGTTCAGCGTTTGACCCACTTTCAGACCAGATCCGCGCAGATTATTCCACTGCTGGAGATCTTTCGCATTCACGCCAAGACGTGATGCAATACCTGAAAGCGTATCACCTGAACGCACCTTATAGCTGCGGCTGCTTACAGGCGACGTATCAGCGATCAGCGTGGACTGAACGGCTGCGATTTCACCCGAAGCTAAAGACTCTCGTAACTGTTCCGCATGTTTCTGCGGAACCATCACATAGCGTGGGCCACTAGCACCCAGCGTGGAGCCTTTAACACCTGCATTAAAGGTTTTAAGCTTACTTACCGACATACCCGTCATATCGGCAACCTGTTGAATATCAACCGGGCTGCTGAGGCGGACACGCGCCAGTGCACGACTTTCGTCTGGTGTTGGCAGTTGTACACCGTAACGTTTGCTGTTCTTGAGAATGTCACTCAGTGCCAGCATTTTCGGTACGTAAATCTTTGTTTCCTGTGGCAGTGAGAGCGACCAGAAGTCTGTGGATTTTCCACGCGCTTTATTCGCTTTCATTGCCTTCAGTACACGACCTTCACCACTGTTATACGCCGCGACAGTCAATAACCAGTCGCCGTCAAACATCTTGTTCAGACGTTGCATCATGTCGAGAGCGGCTGTCGTTGAAGCGACAACATCACGACGCGCATCGTAGTTGCGGGTCTGCTTTAAACCATAATTTCGCCCTGTGCTCGGAATGATCTGCCAGATGCCTGCTGCATTGGCGCCAGACGTCGCGTGCGGGTCAAAAGCGCTCTCCACTATGGGTAGTAGTACCAGTTCCATAGGCATGTTACGTTTCTTAACTTGCCCGGCTATCCAGTACATATACGGCTCTGCCCGTAATGTTACATCGTGGAGATAGCTCTTATTTCTCAAATACTTCTGTTTCTGTTCGCGAATCCGGCTGTTTTCCGGAATTCCCATCTTTAGCTCGTCGCCAATAGAGGCCCACAAGTCTTGTTCCTGCGCGAAGGATGTCCCATCGTCCAACCATCGCGCCTGACTCGTAAACTTCCCTGCTTCCCCTTGACCAGCCGCAGAAAGGCTCTGTGCGTGCTGTTGTACGTTGCTGCCGTTTTGTGACTGGCAACCTACAAGCAGGACAGAGGCGAGTAATATCGCTTTTGCCTTCATGTGTGTGTCAATAGTTGCTTAAAAGACGAGCGATGATAACGGCGAAATTTTGAAAAGGCAACCCGCAATTATCTGAAGTTATCTTTCTTTGACCTTAACCATGCAAATCGCGCTTCAGGTTGTAACAAATTTGTTTCTTGATTAATTTTATTAATTAAATCAACATCATCAGTTCTTAAAAATAAATTAATTTGTCGTTCATTTTTCAGAATTACGGGGAGTGTTTTTTGGTTTTTTGCACGTAACTCCTTCACTTTCAGGTAATAATCCTGAATCGCCCGATCCTCAGGCAGCACGCTTGCAGCAAACTTCATATTCCCTAATGTATACTCATGTGCGCAACAAATTACGGTGTCGGCTGGAAGCGCATTAATTTTTTGTAAAGATTGATACATCTGTTCTGGCGTGCCTTCAAACAGCCTTCCACAGCCGCCAGAAAACAGCGTGTCGCCACAAAACAGATAAGGTTTGCTGTAGAAACAGAGATGACCGGAAGTGTGACCTGGCGTAGCAAATACGGAAAACTCCCACCCGAGGATGAGGATACTTTCGCCTTCTTCGACAACTTGCGTCGTACCCTTATCCTGTGTCTCTGCCGGTCCGTAGACGGGAAGATGAGGATAGCGCGCAAGGAGATCGGGAACACCGCCGACATGATCGTGATGGTGATGGGTAAGTAGGATCGCTTCAGGCTGCCAGCCGTTTTCTTTTATCGCGTGCAGGATCGGTGCGGATTCGCCTGGATCAACAATGATGCATCTGCGATCGTCGTCGACTAAAACCCAGATGTAATTGTCCTGAAAGGCGGAAATACTGATAAGATTCATGCATTACCTCTTATAGCGTGGCGGGTGTTTTGATGAAACCGGCAAGGATACCTCAGACTGTCGCACCACCGGAACGTTGGGCAGAGTTGCCCTGGGGTGAATATTATCGCGAGGCCTTAGAACTTCAGCTTAAACCCTGGCTCGCGAAAATGTATGGTTTTCACCTGCTTAAGATTGGCAATCTGAGCGCAGAAATCAATACCGAAAGCTGCGCTATCTCGCATCAGGTTAGCGTATCGCTTAATGGCTCCCCGGTTCAGGTGAAAGCGGATCCGCTGCATTTGCCGTTTGCGGAAAAATCCATTGATGCCTGTCTGCTCGCCCATACGCTGCCCTGGTGCAGCGATCCCCATCGTCTGCTGCGGGAAGCCGACCGCGTTTTGATTGATGACGGCTGGCTGATCCTGAGCGGTTTTAATCCGCTGAGTCTGATGGGGCTACGTAAACTGACGCCCGTTCTGCGCCGCATGCCGCCCTATAACAGCAGGATGTTTACCATGATGCGCCAGCTGGACTGGCTTTCACTGTTAAATTTCGAAGTGCTGAGCTATGGGGGTTTTCAGGTCATCCCCTGGACGCGTAAAGGCGGGGTCTTATTAAGCACCCATTTACCCGCGCTGGGCTGCATGCAATTTATTGTCGCGCGTAAGAGGACGATCCCCCTTACGCTAAACCCAATGAAGCAAAGCAAATCAAAAACGCGGATCCGCCAGACCGTGGGGGCCACGCGGCAATACAAAAAACCGTGATCAGGATTCAGGTTGATAACCTGCATCCTCACGGGTTGGGTTGGATGCCGCCGCGCGAGCCAGCTCGTCACAGCGTTCGTTTTCAGGATGACCGGCGTGCCCCTTTACCCACTCCCATTTGATTTCGTGCTGTCCGAGGGCGGCATCAAGACGCTTCCAGAGATCGACATTCTTGACCGGTTTTTTCTCTGCCGTTTTCCAGCCGCGTTTTTTCCAGTTGTGGATCCATTGGGTAATGCCCTGGCGGACATACTGGCTGTCGGTACTCAGCACCACGTCGCAATGTTCTTTTAACGCTTCCAGCGCCACGATGGCCGCCATCAACTCCATGCGGTTGTTGGTGGTCAGGAAATAGCCTTCACTAAAGGTTTTTTCATGCTGGCGATAGCGCATAATGGCACCATAGCCGCCGGGCCCTGGGTTACCGAGACAAGATCCATCGGTGAAAATTTCTACCTGTTTACGCATCTCTGGTAGACTTCCTGTATTTGAAACGTTCAGTAAAACGATAAGTCTGACATAAATGACCGCTATGAGCACTGCAATTACTCGCCAGATTGTTCTCGATACCGAAACCACCGGTATGAACCAGATTGGCGCCCACTACGAAGGGCATAAAATCATTGAGATTGGTGCCGTTGAAGTGGTGAACCGTCGCCTTACGGGCAACAACTTCCACGTTTACCTCAAACCCGATCGGCTGGTGGACCCGGAAGCGTTCGGCGTTCACGGAATTGCCGATGAGTTTTTGCTGGATAAGCCCACCTTTGCCGACGTCGCAGATGAATTTCTCGACTACATCAGAGGTGCGGAACTTGTCATTCATAACGCGTCGTTCGATATCGGCTTTATGGACTATGAGTTCAGCAAGCTCAACCGTGATATTCCGAAGACGAATACGTTCTGTAAAGTCACGGATAGCCTGGCGCTGGCAAGGAAGATGTTCCCCGGCAAGCGTAACAGCCTTGATGCCCTGTGCTCTCGCTATGAGATAGACAACACCAAGCGAACGCTGCACGGCGCGTTGCTCGATGCCCAGATCCTGGCCGATGTCTACCTGACCATGACCGGCGGGCAAACGTCGATGAAATTCAGTATGGAAAATGAATCCCAGCAGACGCGAGATGAAGGGGGAATTCAGCGCATTGTGCGTCAGGCGAATCGCTTACGGGTCGTTTTAGCCAGTGATGAAGAGTTGATGAATCACGAGTCTCGTCTTGATTTGGTGCAGAAGAAGGGCGGGAGCTGTCTGTGGCGCGCCTGAAAAGG
This sequence comes from Enterobacter cloacae complex sp. IR5402, assembly GCF_049238125.1. NCBI lineage: Bacteria > Pseudomonadati > Pseudomonadota > Gammaproteobacteria > Enterobacterales > Enterobacteriaceae > Enterobacter > Enterobacter cloacae complex sp. IR5402. The sequence goes on along the minus strand of NZ_JBMKHO010000030.1, from coordinate 4,232 downwards.
TGCCGAAACGTTTGTTAATTCATCGTTTGGGTGATTTTTGCAGCAAACGATTCAAAAGTTAAGAAAAAGCGTTGACGAGTTCAGAGTCAAACCGTAATATTCGCCTCGTTCCCCACACGGGAACAGTGGAGCGGTAGTTCAGTCGGTTAGAATACCTGCCTGTCACGCAGGGGGTCGCGGGTTCGAGTCCCGTCCGTTCCGCCACTATTCAGGCCCACGTTACTTGTAACGTGGGCCTTTTTGTTTTTCCTCTTTCTCATGTTTTCCTTAATTTCTGCTCTGGCACATCTGCTGAAAATCATATTTATACCATTCTGTTTTTTGTATTTAATCAATTCTAATCCGCTTAAAAATAGTGTAGGTTAATTACATCATTTCCCTCCTCTTATAATTCTGTTTTCACGTCATTCTTAATAACCCTCTGGTGTTAACTATTCTTAATCCTGCGTAGATTCTCTCGTGGTTTTTTCCTACCTCTATAAAGAAACCAGTCATGCTATTTTTGAGCATCATGTCAATAGACTCTATGGGCGTGAATTATGTAAGGAAGGCATAAGAGCATGGCACTAAAGGATGTATTCACGCCGATGTGCATATGTCCTTAATTTAGCATTGAATTTCACCAAGGACTTTAAGTATGACTGAAAATAAGGTCATTTTAGCGGTCAACAACGGAGACGGTAAAACGCGGTTGTTGACAGCAGATGCAGGCCGTACGGTTAAGGTAAAGCTTATCCCCGGCAATAAATATTTGCTGAAAAATGTGAATGACGACTTTGCGCCAGAAAATATTACGCTTCAACGCGTTGGCAAAGCGTTACATATTATTCAGGAAGGCGACACACAGCCCAGCATTATTATTGAAAATTATTTTGACGGCGATTCGAAAAACCCAACCCTGATGGGTATGGCCGAAGATGGATTGCTTTATGCCTATATCCCTTTGTCTGGTGAAAGCTACGATAATGGCTATCTCATGGCTGAAGGTGGTCTGGCTCCGGTTGCCCTGGGCGGTGAACCGTTAGGCGCCGGTGGGCCTCTTTTGTCTGCCCCGGACGACGAAAATGACATGCTGTTTGGCATGTTAGGGTGGTTTGCGCTTGCGGCGGCAGGTGTTGGCGCTGCGTTTGCTCTGTCCGAACTGGACAAGGATGAAAGCGATAGCCAGCCCGCCCCCGAAAAACCGAGCATTGGCAAGGCTGTGGATGATGAAGGCTCGATTAAAGGACCGCTTAAGTCCGGAGACGTGACTGATGACTCAACGCCTTCATTAATCGGTAAAGGCAAGCCGGGCGATACCATCCATATCATCGATAATGATAAGGAAATTGGCTCCGTCATCGTCGACGACGAAGGCGAATGGAGCTATACGCCGGATAAGCCGCTGGGCGAAGGTGAACATGACCTCTCCGTTGTGGTTGAAGATCCGGACGGCAACATGAGCCCGCCGTCTGACCCCATTACCATCGTGGTTGATACCGTTGCGCCAGATGCGCCAACGATTGAGCACATCATGGATAAAGTGGGTAAAGTCACCGGCGAGATCCTTGAAGACGCTTACACCGACGATCCAAAACCGGAGATGAGCGGTACCGGTGAAGCGGGCGCGACGATTACCATTTACGATAACGGTAAAAAGATCGGCGAAACCAGCGTTAACGACGACGGTCGTTGGTATTTCAAACCTTCAGAAAACCTGACTGACGGCAACCACAGCATCACGGTTAGCCAGACGGATAAAGCGGGTAACGTCAGCGAGCCTTCTGATGAACGTGATTTTATTGTTCTGACGGAACCTCCGGGGAAAGCAGAAACGCCGTCAGTTATTGACGACAACGGTCCGGTAACGGGTCCGCTTAAGCCGGGTGACGTGACGGATGACACTAAACCTTCATTCAGCGGTGAAGGCACGCCGGGCAATACCATCGTTATCAAGGATAACGACAAAGAGATCGGCTCCGTTATCGTCGATGACGAAGGGAAGTGGACCTACACGCCTGAGAAAGATCTCAGCGAGGGTGAGCATAACGTTGAGGTGATTGAAGAAGATCCGCTGGGTAATGTCGGCCAACCCTCCGATCCGATCCAGATCATTGTCGATACCACGCCGCCGGCAAGACCGGACAGGGTCTATGCTGAAGATAATACCGGTCCGATTACCGGCCAGCTGAAGGGCGGCGACGTCACTGACGAAACGCGTCCGGTATTCAGCGGTAAAGGTGAACCGGGCGACACCGTGACCATTTATGATGGTGATGAAGTTCTGGGCTCTACCGTCATCGATGACGAAGGCAACTGGTCGCTGAAACCGGAGAAACCGCTGGGCGAAGGCGATCACAGCATCACCGTTACGCAAACGGATAAGGCGGGCAATACCAGCGACCCCTCGGAAGCGCTGGAGTTTGAAGTTGACACTACCGCGCCTGATGCTTCAGCAGATGTTCTGAAAATTACCGCCGTAGCGGATGACGTAGGCGATCGTCAGGGCAACGTTGCCAGCGGTGAAATCACCGATGACAGCAAGCCGCTCATTAGCGGTATCGGCGAAGCGGGCAATACCGTCTATGTCTATACCACCGACGCCTCCGGTAAACACCTGATTGGTTCAGCGGTTGTGGGCAGCGATGGCACCTGGAGCCTGACGCCTGAAACCCCACTGACGGAAGGTTTGAACCAGCTGACGCTGGAGACACAGGATCCGGCGGGTAACCGCGTTGCGGGCGATGCACCGTCTTACGACATCAACCTCCTGATCCCGATCAGCACTCAGCCGTCCATCAACAGCGTGGTGGACAATTCAGAACCACACTTTGGCCCGCTGCAAAAAGGCGACGCCACCAACGATACCACGCCAACCCTGAGCGGCAGCGCTGCGCCGGGTGACATCGTGTCGATCCTCGACAACGGTAAGGTGATTGGCTCCGTCACGGCGGACAGCAACGGCAAGTGGACGTTCACTCCGGACGCCGCGCTGGCTGATGGCAAGCACACCTTCACCGTCACTGCGACTGACGCAGCGGGCAACTCGCGCACCAGCGGCAGCTTCCCGATCGTGATTGACACTGCGGCACCATCTCCGGCAGAAAATATCGTTATCAATGATAACGTGGGCGACAAGCAGGGACCGGTAGGTTCAGGCGACACCACAGACGATCAGTCCCCGACCCTGAGTGGCGAAGCCGAGCCGGGCAGCGTGGTGGACATCTATGATAACGACGAGAAGATCGGTTCCGTCATCGTTGATGACGAAGGTAAATGGTCCTATACGCCAGACAAACCGCTGGATAAAGGCGATCATGAGATCACCACTACCGTAACCGATCCGTCTGGCAACACCAGTGAACCGTCGCCGGGGATCTCCTTCACCGTCGACCCTGATCCAAACCAGGTTACCGTGGGTGAAGTGGTGGATGATCAGGGCCCGATCGTGGGCAACCTAAAGCCGGGCACCGTGACCGATGATGTTCGCCCTGAACTGAGCGGTAAAGGTAAGCCAGGCAGCACCGTGACCATTAAAGATGGCGACGACGTGCTGGGCTCCACCGTGGTGGATCCGGACGGCAACTGGACGTTCACGCCAGAGCAGGATCTGGCTGACGGCAATCACAGCCTGACCGTGGTGTCCAAAGATCCGGCGGGTAACGAGGTGACCTCACCGTCCTTCGATATCACCGTCGATGCGACCGCGCCGGAAAAACCTGTGCTGGGATCCGCAACGGATGACGTGGGCACTATTCGCGGCGATCTGAGCAACGGCAGCACCACCGACGACGCAAACCCAACCTTCAACGGCTCTGCAGAGCCGGGCAGCCGTGTCGATATTTACGACAACGGTGAGCATATTGGTTCGACGATTGCGGACGATAAAGGCGCCTGGCAGTTCACGCCAACTACGCCTCTGCCAGAAGGTGAGCACCATATCACCACTACCGCAACGGATGAAGCGGGCAACACCGGTCCGGAATCGGATGATTTTGTGCTGGTGACCGACTACACCCCACCTGTAGCAACCGGCGATGTGCTGAACATTACGTCCGTAATGGATGATGTCGGCGGCCGTCAGGGTAACGTGGCCAGCGGTGAAATCACCGATGACAGCAAACCGGTTATCAATGGTATTGGTGAAGCGGGAAGCACGGTAATGACTCCAACTTACTGATAGTGTTTTATGTTCAGATAATGCCCGATGACCTTGTCATGCAGCTCCACCGATTTTGAGAACGACAGTGACT
>NZ_JBMKHO010000029.1:0-15396 GCF_049238125.1 Enterobacter cloacae complex sp. IR5402 | reverse complement strand
CGCTGAAAATGCCGGCCTTTGAATGGGTTCATGTGCAGCTCCATCAGCAAAAGGGGATGATAAGTTTATCACCACCGACTATTTGCAACAGTGCCATACACTGGCTGCACTGGAAAATACGTTTCGTGATATGAGAAAGCATGGCTGCCAAACAGTCATGGTCACGCAGTCTTTAGCTGATTTTGGCCGCTACAGCTATAAACCGCGCCCTGCATTTCAGGACTGGATCGAACGGCTGAAGACTGGCGAACGTCTGCCGCGAGGCCGTTACTTTGTTGGCAAGAAGCCTGGTGGCCGCCTGGTGCTCATTGATGAATTGGGGGGAACATGGACAGAAAAAGTAACAGTGATTCATACCAACGCTGGATGATAGAGAAGGCTGACAAAAGGGAAAGGACGCAAATCAGTATGTCGTTCGTAAAGATGAAGGACGTACTTTTTAACGTGCTGGCTATCGGTACTGTTTTAGCAGCCCTGGTGGTGATCTTTTATGAAGTGCAAAGCAGCTTATAAATTGATGGCCGTTGACAATGAATGTCATACTACCTGACCGGGCAATGCCGGAAGATTTCTTTCACGGGTGATGGTTTGTGATCCCGGCATTGTTCCGGCGCTCTCTCGTAAATTCTCGCGCCCAATCCCCCTCGCAAAACCTCAGAATTCACGTAACGCACCGCGATTTCGGCAACCATCAACCCTAACGTCCTTATGTTGTTGGGTTTGCCGCAGAACAATTTATTCATTTAAAATAGATTTAAACGAAGCGGGAAACCGCAGACGTAAAAAAACCGACTGGTGAGGTCGGCTTTTTTACGGTTCCGGTGCGAGCTGGTAACTCAGCCCGGAAGGGAAACTCTCTACAACTGACAATAGTATGATAATCCGTGAAGCCTGATTATGCAATATGACGGGCAGTGACTGTGCGTTAACGGTTTGCCTGAACGTTAGATAAACGTATAATCAGAGGGTTAGCTCTGTGGTGAGTCTCTCCCTGCATTCCGCTAAATGCGGCATGAACAGGTTCAAAGTCCTGACAGGTAATACAGGTGGTGCTGGTTATCTGTGCTCTGGCAGGAGTGAGACTCTCTACAACTGACAAGACGAAGAGAAGCCGTGGTGACAGGCAGTGTAAGAGCAAGCCACGGTGTCTTTACTCCATTTATGGAGAAAACGGATGATTAACCTGTTAATCATCGTTCTGAGGGCGGTAGCGGCGCTTGCAAACGCGCTGATTGCCATTCTGGAACTGATCCGCCAGTTCATCGACTAATGAACACGGAAACGTAATTAAGGCCGGAGGAACACCACCTCCGGCCTTTAATAAAAATATAGTTTAGTTACAACATTCACTAGTCTGTACTAACCACCACACACCTGACCTTCTGCGCACAAGTTACCTTTAATCACTCCTAAACAGGCATTTCATGAAACTCCCCTGTTCTTGCATCGGTAACAGGGGTCTGACGCTCAGTGGAACGAAAACTCACGTTAAGCAACGTTTTCTGCCTCTGACGCCTCTTTTAATGGTCTCAGATGTCCTTTGGTCACCAGTTCTGCCAGCGTGAAGGAATAATGGCCGAGCATATTGATATGTCCGTGGCAAAGCGGGGAGAGGCGTGCGATATCTTCATCATTCAGTGTTTCACCCTGCGCCCGGAGATGATCCAGGGCTGCCTGCATATAAATAGTGTTCCATAACACGACGGCGTTAGTGACCAGCCCCAGTGTGCCCAGTTGATCTTCCTGACCGTCGGTATATCGTTTTCTTATCTCACCTTTTTGACCGTGACAGATGGCTCTGGCAACGGCATGGCGACTTTCTCCCCGATTAAGCTGGGTCAGAATGCGCCGGCGGTAATCTTCATCATCAATATAATTAAGCAGATACAGCGTTTTGTTGATGCGCCCCACTTCAATGATTGCCTGAGTCAGTCCGGAAGGACGTTCACTTTTCAGCAATGAACGGACCAGCACTGAAACCTGTACTTTGCCCAGCTTCAGGGAGCCAGCGGTCCGGATCATTTCGTCCCACTGAGGGGTTCTAGGGATTTTCCGTCCAAAAACGACAAAGTGCTCTGGAGGCCCCGCCGTCTGTGGCCTCCAGAGGGGTATTACTTTTTTCGAGATCCCTATTTGGGCTCTGTTTGAGTAAGATTTAGTCTTTTTGGGCTAAATCCATGGCATTCGAAGAACGTGTCCAAATCTTGTCCGAGGCAGAACAAGATGAGTTATATGGACCCCCCGCTTTCACCTCCGCCGACCAACGCTTCTTTTTCTCGCTGAACGATAAGGAACTGGCGATCGCTAAAAGCCTCCGTCATCGGGGCCAGCGTTACATGCTGGTGGTACTGCTGGGCTATTTCAAAGCCAAGCCGGTGGTGCTGAATCCCGGCTTTCATCAGATCAAGCAGGACCTCAAATACGTTTATCAAACCGTTCTACCAGGCCCAGGCTGTAGACCCTTTAATCTCACGCCAAAAGAGAACGAACGGATTTACCAACGTGTTTTCCAGCTCTGCAACTACCAGCGCTGGAATGTCAAAGACCATGGAGCGGCGTTGAGAGATTACTTATCCCAGCAAGCCAGAGCCTGGACAGCGCCTAGGCACCTCTTCGATGCGGCCAATGAATATTGTTCGGGGCAGAAGATCGCAATCCCTGCCTACAGCACGCTGCAAAAGATCATCAGTCAGGTGGTGGGAGACGAACAGGAACACATGGCCGCGCACCTTGAGCGTGCAATGTCACGCGGTCTTAAGCAAGCACTGGCGGAGCTCGTGAACGGCACAGGTCCACTGCCGTTCCGACAGTTGCGACAATCGGCTCGTAACTTCACCGGAACCGAGTTGGAGAAAGAACTGATTGTCTATCGCCATATCCAGCATTGGATGCCGGAAGTGGATCTGCTGTTGAGCACGCTATCACTGTCGCAGAAAAATCTGCAACACCTGGCAGAGAAAGTCGACTACTACGGTGCCAAACTGAAACGTCAAACCGTAGGCAGCCAATGGCTGTATTTATTGTGCTATCTTCAAACGCGATGGCAGCAAGCGCTGGAACGTATTGCCGATGGCTTTGTGCATCATGTCAGACAGACCAAACAGAAGGCAAAGGATTATGCGCAGGAAGCGGTGTTTAAGGATTGGCAAAAAGCAGCTAAAAATGTCAGCAAGGCAGCTGAAGTACTGCACCTGTTCATTGATGACAGCATTGATCTGCAACTACCGTTTGCAACAGTAAGACAGCAAGCACTGAGCCTGCTGACCAAAAGGGATCTGGAATCTGTATGTCTCTTCCTGAACGAGCAGCGACGATCGGTCGATGAAGCCATGTGGCAGTACTGCGACGAGAAAGAAAGTCTGCGGAAAGGTTTGCTGCGAGAGTTGTTCCTATGTCTGCGCTTCGAAGGCTGCGACGGCACCCAGCACTTAGCGGCCGCCTTGGCGAAAACACAAAACGAACTCAACGGCCAGGACGCTCAGTTGCAAACTGCCGACACCAGACTCCTTTCCAAAAAATCACGTGAATTCCTGCTGGATGGTGAAGGGAATATCCTGATCGATCGTTATGAGTGGTTCCTCTATCAACAGATTCCTGATCGCCTGAATGGCCAGCTGACGCTGCCTGATATCACTAAATACCGGGCACTCGACGCCGACCTGATCGACGGGGAACATTGGCGAAAAAACAAATATACGCTGCTTCAACAGAGCCATTTTACAAAATTAGCGGAGGAGCCTGAAAAGCTGATCAAACAGATGGCCATGGAATTGGATACCCGTTTGTACGAAGTCGGCGAATATCTTGAACAGGAAGACAACCGGAATATCATCTTGCGTAATCCGCAGGGTAAACGCTTCTGGCGCCTGCCTTCGGCCAGCAAACATCATCTGGTCAACAATCCCTTCTTCCAGCAAATTCCCACAACGGGGATTGCGGATGTACTGCGCATGGTTGATCGTGACACCGGTTTCATTGACTGCTTCGCTCATGTGCTGGGTTCCCAATCCAGAAGCCGTTCCCATGAATATGACCTGTTGGCAATTCTGGTCGGCAATGCAACCAATCAAGGCATTTACGGCATGGCACAGATCTCTGATCGTACCTATGATCAGCTCAGCACTATCCAGGCGAACTATCTTCGCCTGGAAACATTGAATGCTGCTAACGACAACATCAATAACGCGACAGCCAAGCTACCCATCTTCCGGTACTACAACATCCAGGAAGATGTGATCCACGCCAGTGCCGATGGTCAAAAGTTCGAAGCCCGGCGCGAGACCTTCAAAACCCGTTATTCGTCGAAGTACTTTGGCACTCAAAAAGGTGTTTCTGCCATGACCTTGATCGCCAATCACGCTGCGATCAACGCCAGAGTGATCGGCGCCAACGAACATGAATCGCACTACATCTTTGATTTGTTGATGAGCAATACGTCAGACATCATTCCGGATGTGCTCTCAACCGATACCCATGGGGTGAACCATGTGAACTTCGCGTTACTGGATCTGTTCGGATACCAGTTTGCCCCACGCTATGCCCAGGTTGGCAAAGTGATCAATGACATGTTTGATGTCAAGGAAGACAAAGAACACCGAATTCAGCTGTGCTTAAAAAAGCCAATCAATACCCATCGTATTGCGCAGCACTGGGATACCATCCAACGGATTGCAGTATCACTTAAGCAGCGGAAAACAACGCAAGCCACCTTGGTGAGAAAGCTCTCGGAGTACAAGCGCAATCACCCGCTGCTGGAAGCCCTGACGGAATACAATCGCCTGGTGAAAGCGAATTATCTACTGTGCTACATCGATGATGCCAGTTTAAGAAACTATGTTCAGCGCGCGCTGAACCGGGGAGAGGCCTATCACCAACTGCGTCGGGCCGTGAGCAGCGTCAATGGGGATCAGTTCCGGGGCAGTTCAGACGAAGAAATCCAGCTATGGAATGAGTGCGCTCGCCTGGTCACCAATGCCATCGTTTACTTCAACTCCAGGATACTCAGCCAGCTGTTGACCAGCTTCGAATACCAAGGAGATACCAAGAGAATAGATATCGTCAAACAGGCATCCCCTGTGGCCTGGCACAACATTAACCTCAAGGGGACTTACCACTTCGAATTGAGCGAAAAATTGCCAGATCTGGAGGAGCTTATGCGCTCAATCGAGGGATATTTACCCGTCAGCGAAAAGTAATACCCCTCTGGAGGCCACGGACGGCGCGGCCTCCAGAGCACTTTGTCGTTTTTGGACGGAAAATCCCTAGAACCCCATTATCTAAAAATACTTAATTGTCTTTTAACGTCGCTAAATTTTAAATAAATAAGTGAAGAGTGTTAGTGGAGCCACTGATTTAAAGTTGGCAGAGTAAAACTTGAAGTGCGACATAAACCACCTAATTAATTTAAAGGGTTTATGGAGTATATAAAATTGTCATACCATCATCTTAACTTTGAAGATCGTACTGCATTAATGCTTGAGTCAAGAAAAGAAGGCTTTTCAGCCAGAAAATTTGCTGAACTCATTAAAAGACATCCTAGTACGATCTATCGTGAGCTTAAAAGAAATAGCATCAATGACGTTTATCAAGCTCGATATGCTTCTGATAACACCTTCGCTAGACGTAGACGTGGTCACAGAAAACTCAAAATCGATTCAATCCTCTGGAAATTTATTGTTGAAGCGATCCGTTGTTTATGGTCTCCTCAGCAAATAGCAAAGCGTTTAAAGACATTTCCTGATTTGGATCAAACAATGAATGTAAGCCATACAACGATTTATTCAACGATACGAGCATTACCAAAGGGTGAGTTGAAAAAAGACTTATTATCCTGTCTACGTCATGAAAATAAAAAGCGAAAAGCTAACGGTGAACCTAAAAAAGATTCTATATTACAGGATATTAAAACTATTCATGAGCGCCCAGCCGAAGTTCAAGAAAGAAAAATACCGGGTCATTGGGAAGCTGATTTAATTAAAGGTAAAGACAATAAAAGTTCGATAGCAACACTTATTGAACGAAATACACGGCTCTGTATCTTGGCAACATTACCTGATGCAAAGGCAGAATCAGTGCGCAAGGCTTTAACTGAAGCTCTGAAATATTTACCTGCAGAACTGCGTAAAACGTTGACCTATGACCGTGGACGTGAGATGTCAGAACATAAAATACTCGAAGAAGATTTAGGCATAGATGTATATTTCTGTGACCCACATTCACCCTGGCAAAAAGGCACATGCGAAAATATGAATGGTTTAATTAGGCAATATTTACCTAAAGGGATTGATTTAAATCAGGCAGATCAGCATTATTTAAATCAAGTTGCCATGTCACTGAATACTCGTCCTAGGGAAGGTGCGAATAAGCGGGGAAATTCTTCTCGGCTGACTCAGTCATTTCATTTCTTCATGTTTGAGCCGATTTTTTCTCCCGTAAATGCCTTGAATCAGCCTATTTAGACCGTTTCTTCGCCATTTAAGGCGTTATCCCCAGTTTTTAGTGGGATCTCTCCCACTGACGTATCATTTGGTCCGCCCGAAACAGGTTGGCCAGCGTGAATAACATCGCCAGTTGGTTATCGTTTTTCAGCAACCCCTTGTATCTGGCTTTCACGAAGCCGAACTGTCGCTTGATGATGCGAAATGGGTGCTCCACCTTGGCCCGGATGCTGGCTTTCATGTATTCGATGTTGATGGCCGTTTTGTTCTTGCGTGGATGCTGTTTCAAGGTTCTTACCTTGCCGGGGCGCTCGGCGATCAGCCAGTCCACATCCACCTCGGCCAGCTCCTCGCGCTGTGGCGCTCCTTGGTAGCCGGCATCGGCTGAGACAAATTGCTCCTCTCCATGAAGCAGATTACCCAGCTGATTGAGGTCATGCTCGTTGGCCGCGGTGGTGACTAGGCTGTGGGTCAGGCCACTCTTGGCATCGACACCAATGTGGGCCTTCATGCCAAAGTGCCACTGATTGCCTTTCTTGGTCTGATGCATCTCCGGATCGCGTTGCTGCTCTTTGTTCTTGGTAGAGCTGGGTGCCTCAATGATGGTGGCATCCACCAAAGTGCCTTGGGTCATCATGACGCCTGCTTCGGCCAGCCAGCGATTGATGGTCTTGAACAATTGACGGGCCAGTTGATGCTGCTCGAGCAGGTGGCGGAAATTCATGATGGTGGTGCGGTCCGGCAAGGCGCTATCCAGGGATAACCGGGCAAACAGACGCATGGAGGCGATTTCGTACAGAGCATCTTCCATCGCGCCATCGCTCAGGTTGTACCAATGCTGCATGCAGTGAATGCGTAGCATGGTTTCCAGCGGATAAGGTCGCCGGCCATTACCAGCCTTGGGGTAAAACGGCTCGATGACTTCCACCATGTTTTGCCATGGCAGAATCTGCTCCATGCGGGACAAGAAAATCTCTTTTCTGGTCTGACGGCGCTTAGTGCTGAATTCACTATCGGCGAAGGTGAGTTGATGGCTCATGATGTCCCTCTGGGATGCGCTCCGGATGAATATGATGATCTCATATCAGGAACTTGTTCGCACCTTCCCTAGAAAGGCGTTAGATTGGCTTACACCATTAGAGAAATTTGCTCAGCTTGTTGATTATCATATGGCTTTTGAAACTGTCGCACCTCATGTTTGAATTCGCCCCATATTTTTGCTACAGTGAACCAAATTAAGATCATCTATTTACTAGGCCTCGCATTTGCGGGGTTTTTAATGCTGAATAAAAGGAAAACTTGATGGAATTGCCCAATATTATGCACCCGGTCGCGAAGCTGAGCACCGCATTAGCCGCTGCATTGATGCTGAGCGGGTGCATGCCCGGTGAAATCCGCCCGACGATTGGCCAGCAAATGGAAACTGGCGACCAACGGTTTGGCGATCTGGTTTTCCGCCAGCTCGCACCGAATGTCTGGCAGCACACTTCCTATCTCGACATGCCGGGTTTCGGGGCAGTCGCTTCCAACGGTTTGATCGTCAGGGATGGCGGCCGCGTGCTGGTGGTCGATACCGCCTGGACCGATGACCAGACCGCCCAGATCCTCAACTGGATCAAGCAGGAGATCAACCTGCCGGTCGCGCTGGCGGTGGTGACTCACGCGCATCAGGACAAGATGGGCGGTATGGACGCGCTGCATGCGGCGGGGATTGCGACTTATGCCAATGCGTTGTCGAACCAGCTTGCCCCGCAAGAGGGGATGGTTGCGGCGCAACACAGCCTGACTTTCGCCGCCAATGGCTGGGTCGAACCAGCAACCGCGCCCAACTTTGGCCCGCTCAAGGTATTTTACCCCGGCCCCGGCCACACCAGTGACAATATCACCGTTGGGATCGACGGCACCGACATCGCTTTTGGTGGCTGCCTGATCAAGGACAGCAAGGCCAAGTCGCTCGGCAATCTCGGTGATGCCGACACTGAGCACTACGCCGCGTCAGCGCGCGCGTTTGGTGCGGCGTTCCCCAAGGCCAGCATGATCGTGATGAGCCATTCCGCCCCCGATAGCCGCGCCGCAATCACTCATACGGCCCGCATGGCCGACAAGCTGCGCTGAGCCATGGCTGACCACGTCACCCCCAATCTGCCATCGCGCGATTTCGATGTGACAGAGGCGTTTTATGCGAAGCTGGGCTTTGCGACGAGTTGGAAGGATCGCGGCTGGATGATCCTGCAGCGCGGCGGTTTGCAGCTCGAATTCTTCCCCTATCCTGACCTCGACCCAGCTACGAGCTCGTTCGGCTGTTGCCTGCGGTTGGATGATCTCGATGCCATGGTGGCATTGGTGAACGCGGCGGGAGCCGAGGAAAAAAGCACCGGCTGGCCGCGCTTCAAAGCTCCGCAACTGGAGGCGAGCGGCCTGAGGATCGGCTACCTGATCGATCCCGACTGCACGCTGGTGCGGCTGATCCAGAACCCCGACTGACCGCATGCCCGCGAAAATCAAGATTTGCGGGATCAGCACACCCGAGGCGCTCGATGCGACCATCGCGGCGCGGGCGGACTATGCCGGGTTGGTGTTCTATCCAGCGTCGCCCCGTGCGGTTACGTCGAATGTCGCGGGCGCTTTGACATCGCGCGCAGCTGGCCAGATCGCCATGGTCGGTTTGTTCGTCGATGCGGATGATGCTGTCATCGCCGACGCACTGGTGGCAGCCAAGCTGAACGCGCTGCAGCTGCACGGTTCGGAATCGCCCGAACGCGTGGCCCAGTTGCGCGCGCGGTTTGGCAAGCCGGTGTGGAAGGCGCTGCCCGTCGCCAGCGCCAGCGATGTCGCACGCGCCGCAGCCTATGCCGGGGCGGCGGACTTGATCTTGTTCGACGCCAAGACCCCCAAAGGCGCGCTGCCCGGCGGCATGGGGTTGGCGTTCGACTGGTCGCTGCTGGCCGGATATCGCGGTGCCTTGCCGTGGGGGCTGGCAGGCGGGCTAAATCCGACGAATGTTGCCGAGGCGATTGCGCGCACCGGAGCGCCGCTGGTCGATACCTCCAGCGGCGTCGAAAGCGCGCCGGGCGTCAAGGATACCGACAAGATTACCAATTTCGCCTTTGCGGTGCGCTTGGCCTAAATCGCGTCGATCAATAGGCGTCGTTCAGCGCAAAGATCGGCTTGCGGGTGCGCCACTGCCCTCGGGTGAAGTCGGGAAAATCTAACGTGCGATTGCCCTCAGCAATCGATTGTTCCGACAGAGGCGTGATCGCGCTCCAGGCCAGCGCGTCGTAAATGTCGATTGGCATCGGGGCCTTGGCCTTCAGCGCCTCGACAAAAGCGTGGATCACGAACCAGTCCATCCCGCCATGCCCGGCCCCTGCCGCCAGATCGGCGTAGCGTTTCCATAGCGGGTGATCGTATTTCGCAAACCAGCCCTCGGCAGGCTCCCAGCGGTGCGGCTGTGGGCTCTTGCCCTCCAGATAGATCGACTTGTTGACGTCCATCCACAGCCCCTCGGTGCCTTGCACCCGAAAGCCGAGAGAATAGGGGCGCGGCAGCGAGGTGTCGTGGCACAGCATGATCGTTTCACCATTAGTGCAGCCGATCATGGTGTTGACCACATCACCCAGTGCGAATTTCACCTCGGCGTTGGGATGATCGGCAGAGCCGTTCTTGACGACATAATCATGCAGCCCGCGCGCCTTACAGCCGAAGCCGCCAGCGCCCGCTTCGCCCGGCAACGCGACCTTCAGGGTGCGGGTCTGCGGCGGGTAGCACACGCCGGCATCGGCGCAGCCCTGGTACTTCACGGTCAGGGTGGTCGCGCTCGCGCCGGCCGCGGGCGTGCCGGTGAGGGTGCCGAGCAATTCCTTGCGGTAGGTTTCGACGTCGCCGAAGAATTCGTCGCGGTAGGCCTTGCCCTTCGGCAGCGCCATGGTCGCGCCGGTGAAGGCGGCATCGGCCTTGACCGAGGTGCGGTGCCGGTACAGGTAATAGCCGTCGGCGATCCGCCAGCGCACCTCGATGCGGTCCGGCGCGGTGGCCTGCGCGGACAGGACGAAGACCTCGTCGACCGGCGGCAGTTCGAAGTCCTGGGCGACGGCCGAGGTCGCGGGCAGCGCAAGCAGCAGGGCGAGCCCGGCCAGCCAGCGGCGCAGGCGGATCGTGGATGCGGTCATTGGCTCAGTTTACCGGTCGGCTCTCGGCGGCCAGCCATTGCAGGTATTCGGGCAGGCCGGACGCGGCTTCGACCGCGAGCAGCTCCGGGAGTTCGTAGGGATGCAGTTGGCGCAGGCGTTCCTGCAGGGCGGGGTAGGCCTCGGCACTGGTCTTGACCAGCAGCAGGACCTCGGCCGCGGCCTCGACCTTGCGTTGCCAGCGATAGACCGAACGCAGGCCGGGCAGGAGGTTGACGCAGGCGGCCAGGCGCTCGGCCACCAGCGCGGTGGCGATGCGCTCGGCGCTGTCGGCGTCGGGACAGGTGCAGAAGCAGATCAGGGCGCTCACCGGCATAGGGTAGCGGCTGCCCCGATCCGGCGGGCCTGGCGGACATCCGCGTGCGGCCCTTGAAAGTCGGCGGGCCCGCCCCATCTCGGTGGCATGCCGGGTTCGCCCGGTTCTGTTGTCCGCGGTTTGGCACTCGCTTCGCGCGACTGCTAAAATCGCCGGGTTTTTCCACGTCAATCAACCATTTACCGAGGTTGCCATGTCCAATATCAAGCCGCTGCACGACCGCGTGGTCATCAAGCGCATGGAAGAAGAGAAGCTGTCCGCCGGCGGGATCGTGATCCCGGATTCGGCCACCGAGAAGCCGATCAAGGGCGAAGTCGTCGCCGTCGGCACCGGCAAGGTGCTGGACAACGGCCAGGTCCGCGCGCCGCAGGTCAAGGTCGGCGACAAGGTGCTGTTCGGCAAGTACAGCGGCACCGAAGTGAAGCTGGACGGCGTCGAGCTGCTGGTGGTGAAGGAAGACGACCTGTTCGCGATCCTCGGCTGATCGCGCGTCGCTCCCACACATTTCTCATCCGAATAATTTTTCGAGGTAATTCGCAATGGCTGCCAAGGACATTCGTTTCGGCGAAGACGCGCGCTCCAAGATGGTGCGCGGCGTCAACGTGCTCGCCAACGCCGTGAAGGCGACCCTCGGCCCGAAGGGCCGCAACGTCGTGCTGCAGAAGAGCTACGGCGCGCCGACCATCACCAAGGACGGCGTCTCCGTCGCCAAGGAAATCGAACTGGCTGACGCGTTCGAGAACATGGGCGCGCAGATGGTGAAGGAAGTCGCTTCCAAGACCTCCGACAACGCCGGCGACGGCACCACCACCGCCACCGTGCTGGCGCAGGCGTTCATCCGCGAGGGCATGAAGGCGGTCGCCGCCGGCATGAACCCGATGGACCTGAAGCGCGGCATCGACCAGGCGGTGAAGGCCGCGGTCGGCGAACTGAAGTCGCTGTCCAAGCCGTCGTCGACCAGCAAGGAAATCGCCCAGGTCGGCGCGATCTCCGCGAACTCGGATGCCAACATCGGCGACCTGATCGCGCAGGCGATGGACAAGGTCGGCAAGGAAGGCGTGATCACGGTCGAGGAAGGCAGCGGCCTGGACAACGAACTCGACGTGGTCGAGGGCATGCAGTTCGACCGCGGCTACCTGAGCCCGTACTTCGTCAACAACCAGCAGTCGATGTCGGCCGACCTGGATGATCCCTTCATCCTGCTGTACGACAAGAAGATCTCCAACGTGCGCGACCTGCTGCCCGTCCTCGAGGGCGTGGCCAAGGCCGGCAAGCCGCTGCTGATCGTGGCGGAGGAAGTCGAAGGCGAAGCGCTGGCGACCCTGGTGGTCAACACCATCCGCGGCATCGTCAAGGTCTGCGCGGTGAAGGCCCCGGGCTTCGGCGACCGTCGCAAGGCGATGCTGGAAGACATGGCGATCCTGACCGGCGGCGTGGTGATTTCCGAGGAAGTCGGCCTGTCGCTGGAGAAGGCCACCATCAAGGACCTCGGCCGCGCCAAGAAGATCCAGGTGTCGAAGGAAAACACCACCATCATCGATGGCGCCGGCGAAGGCGCGGGCATCGAGGCGCGCATCAAGCAGATCAAGGCGCAGATCGAGGAGACCTCCTCCGACTACGACCGCGAGAAGCTGCAGGAGCGCGTGGCCAAGCTGGCCGGCGGCGTTGCGGTGATCAAGGTCGGTGCCGCCACCGAAGTCGAGATGAAGGAAAAGAAGGCGCGCGTCGAAGACGCCCTGCACGCGACCCGTGCGGCCGTCGAGGAAGGCATCGTCCCGGGCGGCGGCGTCGCCCTGATCCGTGCCAAGGCGGCGATCGCCGGCATCAAGGGCGTGAACGAAGACCAGAACCACGGCATCCAGATCGCCCTGCGCGCGATGGAAGCCCCGCTGCGCGAGATCGTGACCAATGCCGGCGATGAGCCGTCGGTCATCCTCAACCGCGTGGTCGAAGGTTCGGGTGCGTTCGGCTACAACGCCGCCAACGGCGAGTTCGGCGACATGATCGAGTTCGGCATCCTGGACCCGACCAAGGTCACCCGCACCGCGCTGCAGAACGCCGCGTCGATCGCGGGCCTGATGATCACCACCGAAGCGATGGTGGCCGAGGCCCCGAAGAAGGACGAGCCGGCGATGCCGGCCGGCGGCGGCATGGGCGGCATGGGCGGCATGGATTTCTAAGCCCCGCGATCCATCAAGCAAGACCACAAAGCCCGGCCTCGTGCCGGGCTTTGTGCGTTCTGGCGTCCGAGGCGGGAGACTTCCTACCCGCCCCGCGGCAATGTCTGACGCGAAGATCAGAAAACGCCGATATGAACGCGTGCTCGCGGGCGCAACCCTGAGCAGCCGTCCCTGCAACGGAGCGCTGCGTGCCGCGCCTGACCGCACCCCGGCGGCAGGCCGAGGTGTGCGCGCCACTGCCGGCCGCCCACGCCGCTGCGCGTTACGCGCGCCACCTGCCCGAGCGCACGCTGCTGTACGCGCTAGTGCAGGCGCACTACCCGGACTTCATCGCGCGTCTTGAGGCCGAAGACCGCCCGCTGCCCGAGTATGTGCGCGAGGAGTTCGAGACCTACCTGCGCTGCGGCGTGCTCGAGCACGGCTTCCTGCGCGTGGTCTGCGAGCACTGTCGTGCCGAGAGGCTGGTGGCGTATTCCTGCAAGAAGCGCGGGCTGTGCCCGAGCTGCGGCGCACGGCGCATGGCCGAGTCGGCGCGGCATCTGGTGGACGAGGTGTTCGGCCCGCGGCCGGTGCGGCAATGGGTGCTGAGTTTCCCGTACCCGTTGCGCTTCCTGTTCGCCAGCAAGCCTGAGGCGATCGGCCCGGTGCTGGGCATCGTGCATCGTGTGATCGCCGGTTGGCTTGCCGATCAGGCCGGCGTGCCGCGGGATACGGCGCAATGCGGCGTGGTGACCCTGATCCAGCGCTTCGGCAGCGCGCTGAATCTCAACATCCACTTCCACATGCTGTGGCTCGACGGCGTGTACGAGGACACCACCGAGCGTCCGCAGCGCAAGCCGCGCCTGCACCGCACCCGTGCGCCCACATCGGCGCAACTGACGGAACTGGCCAACACCATCGCGCATCGCGTGTGCCGGCACCTGTCGCGCCGCGGCTGGCTCGAAGGCGAAGACGAATCCGTGTTCCTGTCCGACAGCGCGGGTAGCGACGACGGCATGGATGGGCTGCGGATGAGTTCGATGACCTACCGCATCGCCACCGGTCGCGACGCTGGCCGCAAGGTCGTCACGCTGCAAACGCTGCCTGGCGACGCCGGTCCGCTGGAGGGCGACGCCGGCAAGGTCGGCGGCTTCTCGCTGCATGCCGGCGTGGCCGCGGAAGCACACGAAAGCCACAAGCTCGAAAAGCTGTGCCGCTACATCACGCGCCCGGCGATCAGCGAGCAGCGGCTATCGATCTCGCCACAGGGCAGGGTGCGTTACCAGCTCAAGACGCCGTGGCGCAATGGCACCACGCATGTCGAATGGGATGCGGTGGACTTCATCGCCAAGCTGGCGGCACTGGTCCCGCCGCCACGCGCGCATCTCACCCGCTTCCACGGCGTATTCGCCCCGAATGCAAACCTGCGCGCGCAGCTGACGCCCTCGGGGCGCGGCAGGCGGCCTGCGGGCGATGCGGCGCCAGTGGACGTCAGCGCCCACGACGAGCCGCGCAGCCCCGAGCAGAAGCGCCGTGCGATGAGCTGGGCGCAACGGCTCAAGCGGGTCTTTTCCATCGACATCACCACCTGCGCCCACTGCGGCGGCGCGGTGCGGATCGTCGCCAGCATCGAAGACCCCAAGGCCATTCGCGCCATCCTCGCCCACTTCGAGAAACACGGCGCGCTGGAGCAAGCGCACTACCGGCCCGCAGCGCGCGCCCCGCCGCCCGCCGCGTGATGAGGCGCCGGCCACACAGCCGGCAGCCAAGCCAGAGTCCGATCCGATGCGGCCACGACCCCGCAGGGCTGCGCTCGGCCCTGTGCCGGGATTCGGTGAGAAATGGCTACGCACTGAGCCGCTGCGTGGCCCCGCGATGTCGAAAACCCACGCATGAACCCCCGATCTGTGCCCGATCTGTGCCCAAAGCGGCGCTTGCGCGGCCGCTTCCTACCCGCCAGACTCGCCAAAAAGGGCGGTTGAACTTCCTATACCCATATCCCACTTTAGGTTTGGCAGCACCTTTTCAATCAGGTGGTTGTTTACACCAATCCAGCTATTGGCCAATTGAATATTGGTTTCGTCTACTTTTTTTGATTTTTTAAACAGCTTGGTAAAACCGAGTGCCAAAACAGGGGGACCATGTAAAAACGTGCTTCCTGTAATGACTGAACCAACTGTGAGTCCTTTACTGACTTTTTGCGGCACTGTTGCAAAGTTAGCGATGAGGCAGCCTTTTGTCTTATTCAAAGGCCTTACATTTCAAAAACTCTGCTTACCAGGCGCATTTCGCCCAGG
>NZ_JBMKHO010000028.1:0-18033 GCF_049238125.1 Enterobacter cloacae complex sp. IR5402 | reverse complement strand
AGCAAGATCCATTTTGAAAAATCTATCGCATAAACAACAATATTATCAGACTGCACTTCAGGCTCATGCCTTCCAACTGCCACTCCATTCCGGTAATCAGCTTATTAACCGAGCAGGAGGCGCGCTTTCGCGTGGTGGCGCATGAGGCCGTTGGGAAATGCGAAGCGGTCAGTGAAATTCGCGGGACCGATCTCCGGCAGGGTGCAAAAGCACTGGTCTGCAAGGTAAAAGGCAACGGCGTTAAGAAACATATTCTGGCAATCCTCGCCGCCGATCGGCAGGCCGATCTGAGCCTGCTGGCCAGCCATTTCGGTGGGATAAAGGCCTCTCTCGCCAGTCCGGCAGAAGTGGATGCGCTTACCGGCTGCGTTTTCGGCGCCATTCCCCCCTTCAGTTTTCATCCGGATCTGACGCTGGTCGCCGATCCGCTGCTGTTTGAGCGCTTCGATGAGATCGCCTTTAACGCCGGCCTGCTGGAAAAATCGGTGATAATGGATACCCAGGACTATCTGCGTATCGCCCGTCCTGAACTGGTGACGTTCCGTAAACAATAAATACAGCGGCTGGCTAACGGTCAGCCGTTTTCCAGCAGCAGCACGGAAGCAATCAAAATAATCGCGATGATAAAAAATGATGAGGAAATAATTAGCGTTTCGACAAACATAGGATCGTTCATGATGCCCTCTGCTTTGCCCATTTACCTCTTTTTTACTCCCCCACAATGACAGCTAAATGACAATGACGCGTCCGCGAAAAGACGATTTTTTCCGCTGAAACGATTCGCTGTTAACTATCCTCCTCCGTATAAAGTCACTGTTTAAATACTTTATTTGTTACCGGTATCACGAAAAGAAATTTACGTAACCCCGATGCCAGATCTCGCAATTGTTAACCTTTTCATCCTGGTTAACCCTGTTTACGGAGCACCTCAAAAATAAACCTTACACTGGCAAGGTGAATACAATGACCGAGATAATTACCCGTAAAGAAAAGATCAGTTATGGGTTAGGCGATATGGCGAGCCATATTGGGCTGGATAACGTCATTATTTTTCTGACGTTTTACTATACGGACGTGGTGGGGCTACCTGCCGCATTCGTGGGCACCATGTTTCTTCTGGCGAGAACCGCCGATGCCATAATAGACCCGGCGATGGGCTATATCGCTGACAGGACGCGCACGCGCTGGGGCAAATTCCGTCCCTGGATGCTGTGGCTGGCGCTGCCCTTTGGCGCAAGTTGTCTGCTGACCTACGCCGTGCCGGCGTCCCTCGATCTGCACGGTAAAATGATTTTCGCTACCGTCAGTTATACCCTGATGATGCTGATGTATACCGCAATCAATATTCCCTATTGCTCCATGGGCGCGGTGATTACGCCCGACAACGATGCGCGAATTTCCCTCCAGTCTTATCGCTTTTTCCTTGCCACTTTGGGTGGCGCGCTGTCGACATTCTTTATGATGCCGCTGGCAGAGTTTTTAGGTGGCGACGATAAATTACTGGGCTACCGCTGGGCAATGGCCATTATGGCGACCGTCGCGGTCGTCATGTTCTGGATCTGCTTCGCCAATACGCGTGAACGTATTAAGGCTCCCGCTACCCACAATAATTATCTTGCGGAACTGCGGGATTTATTACGAAACGACCAATGGCGGATTGTCGCCGTCCTGGTATTAACCAACATTGGTTTTGGCGTTATTCGCCTTGGCGCAATGATGTATTTCGTCACTTATTATCTCGGTAGCGCAAGCTATTTTATGTGGATGCTCGGGGCGCATATTCTCGGGAAAGCCGCAGGCAGCGCGCTGGCCAAACGTCTGACGCAGAACGTCAGCAAAGTGCAGATGTTTGGATACTGTTCCGTACTGGCGGGGGTACTCAGCATCGCTCTGTTCTTTGCGCCTAAGTCGGTGCTTATTCTGGTGCCCATGACGTTTATCGTCTCCACCCTTTACCAGGCCACCACCACGCTGATGTGGGTAATGATGGCGGACGTCGCCGATTACGGCGAATGGAAACAGGGCAAACGCATGGACGGCGTGATCTTCTCCACTTTCCTCGCCGTACTCAAGTTGGGGATGGCGATCAGCGGCGCGATTGTTGGCTGGACGCTGGGCTTAAGCGGTTATGTTGCCAATGCCCCGGAGCAGACCAACACGGCCATGTACTGCATCATCGCCCTCTTCACCGTCGTGCCTGGCGTCTTGTCACTCTGCGCGTTTGCCACGCTGCGCTGGTATAAGCTCGACGACAACACAATGCAATCCATCCATCTCGCCAAACACCCTGTTTAGAAGGACGCGTTATCCATGAGTGAGCTGATTCAACATTCCAACAGCATCGAATGGCGTTTTGAACGCCAGATCCTGCGTATTGAACCGTGGGGAGAAAACAGCCTGCGCGTCAGGGCCACCTGCTCCCCGGCTTTTGAGGACGCCTTACAGGCACTGTTGCCCGCCGCCCCTTGCCAGGCTGAGATTATCGCCGAAGCGGAAAGCCTGACGCTGCGCAACGGCAATATTACCGCGACGCTGAACCTTAAAGGTCAGCTGGCCTTCTACAATCAGCGCGGCGAACTGCTGCTGGAAGAGATGTGGCGCCAGCGTTCAACGGTGGGTATCGGTGCCAGCGAGAAGAGTCAGGATAAATATGTCAGCGCCCTGAAGCTGGATGGCCGTGAATTTAAGCCGCTAATGGGGGGAAAATATCAGCTCACCGTCCGGTTTGAATCGCGTCCGGATGAACGCATCTATGGCATGGGTCAGTATCAACAGCCGTGGCTGGATCTGAAAGGCTGTACGCTGGAACTGGCGCAGCGCAACTCCCAGGCCAGCGTGCCCTTTATGCAGTCCAGCCTTGGCTATGGCCTGCTGTGGAACAATCCGGCGATTGGTGAAGCCAGCTTTGCAAAAAATCAGACGGAATGGCGCGCCCGCGTGACGGGAGAAATGGACTACTGGATCACCGCCGCTGACACGGTGGCGGATATCACCCGCCAGTATGTAAAAGCCACCGGAACTCCGCCCGCCGCCCCGGCGTTTATCAGCGGGCTGTGGCAGTGCAAATTACGCTACCGTACCCAGCAGGAGGTGCTTGAGGTTGCGCGGGAGTATCGCCGCCGTAATCTGCCGCTGTCGGTAATGGTCATCGACTTTTTCCACTGGCCGAATCAGGGCACCTGGTGCTTCGACCCCGTAGACTGGCCCGACCCTGAAGGGATGGTCGACGAGCTGCGCGAAATGGGTATTGCGCTGATGGTGTCGGTGTGGCCAACGGTAGAGGCGCGCAGCCCTCTCTATCCGCTGATGAAAGCCAAAGGCTGGCTGGTCAGCAGTGAACGTGGCGTGCAGGTCAACCTCGACTTTATGGGCAATACCACCTTCTTTGATGCGACCCATCCTGAGGCGCGGAAATTCGTCTGGGATACGGTGAAGAAAAATTACTACGACATGGGCATTAAGCTGTTCTGGCTGGACGAAGCGGAACCGGAATACCGCGCCTATGATTTTGACAACTATCGCTACCACGCCGGTCCGGTACTGGAAGTGGGCAATCGCTACCCGCGTGATTTTGCGCAGGGCTTTTACGATGGGCTCCAGGCAAACGGTGAAACCGACATTGTTAACCTTGTACGCTGCGCCTGGGCAGGCAGCCAGCGATTCGGCGTGCTGGCGTGGTCGGGTGATGTCCACTCCTCATTCCATGCTTTTCGCAATCAACTCGCCGCGGGACTGAATATGGGCCTGGCGGGGATCCCATGGTGGACGACCGATATCGGCGGCTTCCAGGGAGGGAACGTTAACGACCCGGCGTTCCACGAATTACTGATCCGTTGGTTCCAGTGGGCGGTGTTTACACCGGTTCTGCGCATGCACGGCTATCGCGAACCGCAGATCCAGCCTCCGGAGCGCTACCGTGACGGCATTCCTCAGTGTAACAGCGGTTCGCCTAATGAGCTGTGGAGTTACGGAGAAGAGAATTACGCCATCATGCAGCACTGGCTTACCGTGCGCGAAACCCTGCGCCCGTATATTGACGCGTTGTACCAGCAGGCTCATCTGCACGGAGACCCGCTCATGCGTCCGCTGTTCTGGCACTATCCGCAGGACAAGCAGAGCTGGGCGTGTGAAGATCAGTATCTGTTTGGCGAAGATCTTCTGGTGGCACCGGTTATGCAGGCCGGCCAGCGTGAGCGCGATGTCTGGTTGCCGACGGGCAATAGCTGGGTCGCTCTCAACGGTGAGCGCTACGCCGGTGGGGAGCATATCAGGGTGCCTGCGGCGCTGGAAACCATCCCGGTGTTTATCCGCGAAGGAAGTCCGCTTATCCAGCAGCTGGTGGACTGACGTCAGGCAAGTGCCCAAAAATAGACAATTTTTTCAGTAAAGCCTGCCTGCCGTCGCGTTTGCGCGTAAAGTAAGCAGGCTTACTATTTTTGGCAAGGATCCCGTCATGTTCGACCCTACACTGCTCATACTTCTGGCCCTGGCTGCACTGGGTTTTGTCAGCCACAACACCACCGTCGCGATTTCCATTCTGGTCCTGATCATCGTTCGCGTCACACCGTTGAACACCTTCTTCCCGTGGATAGAAAAACAGGGGCTTACCATCGGGATCATTATTTTGACCATCGGCGTGATGGCCCCGATTGCCAGCGGAACGCTACCGGCCTCAACGCTGCTGCACTCCTTTGTAAACTGGAAATCGCTGGTGGCGATTGCGGTGGGCGTTTTTGTCTCGTGGCTTGGCGGTCGCGGCGTGACGCTGATGAGCAGCCAGCCTTCGCTGGTGGCCGGGCTGCTGGTGGGCACCGTGTTAGGCGTGGCGCTGTTTCGTGGCGTGCCGGTTGGCCCGCTGATTGCTGCCGGTCTGGTTTCGCTGTTTATCGGGAAGTCGTAGTCAGGCTGGCGATATAGCGGGCCGGCGTCTGTCCCAGTCCTTTCTTAAACATGGTGATGAAGGCGGTGGTGGAGTCATACCCCAGCGCCTGCGCCGCCTGCTGAACCGACTTTCCGCCGATCAAAAACTGCAATGCGACAATCAGCTGGAGCTGGTGCCGCCAGCGGCGAAAGCTTAAGCCGGTCTCTTTCACCACCAGCCGCGCCAGATTGCGTTCGCTCATGGCAAAGTGGCTGGCCCACTGCGCCAGCGTCTGCCAGGCGGCAGGTTCGTTTGCCATGGTCTCACTCATCAGGCGAATTTTTGGATGCGGAGATACCGGCAGCTGTAGATGCTCCTGCGGTTGCAGGGGCAGTTCATCAAACAGGACGTCTACCAGCCTTCTCGTAGCGGGAAGAGGCAACTCTTCCCGTGACCTGTCCGCAAGCGCCAGCACCAGCTCCCGCACCAGGGGCGATATTTTCAGCGTACAGGTACGCGTCGGCAATTCGAGCGCACCGGGTTCAATAAACAGCAGGCAAAGCTGCGCGCCGGGCGTCGCCTTGTTGCTGTGCGGCGTTTGTCCTGGGATCCACACCGCATACTGGGGCGGCACCATCAACATCGCGCTCTCCACTTCACAGGTGATCGCTCCACCCAGCGCCATAATCAGCTGCCCTTTGCGGTGCTGATGCAGCGGAATAAATTGTTCCTGTGCCACCACCCGGATGCGAAAGGCCACCGCCGCGTCGTGCTGGCTATCGGGATCGTAGCCGTCGAGCCCCAGTCCGTACATAAAGTTGTCCGATATTAGCGATAAACTGTCATTTTAGCCTGATTTCAACCACGACTTAAATCGGTATGGTATGCGCTCGCCTGAACGTAAGAGACAATAATGACTACTGCTATTCAACCTTCCGGGAAACAGGGTGCGCTGCTGGTTGCAGGCATCCTGATGATCGCCACGACGCTGCGCGTCACATTTACCGGTGTCGCCCCCCTGCTCGACACCATCCGACAGGACTATGGCTTAAGCACGGCGCAAACCGGCCTGCTCACAACGCTGCCCCTGCTTGCCTTCGCCTTTATCTCTCCCCTTGCCGCAGGCGTCGCCCGGCGCCTGGGCATGGAGCGCAGCCTTTTTATCGCTCTGCTGCTGATTTGCATCGGGATTGGCGTACGTTCGCTGCCGTCGGCCGCGCTGCTGTTTATCGGTACGGCGATCGTGGGCTGTGGGATTGCGCTGGGCAATGTCCTGTTACCTGGCTTAATCAAACGTGATTTTCCGGGCCAGGTCGCAAAACTCACGGGGGCGTATTCGCTGACGATGGGGGCCGCCGCTGCCGCAGGGTCGGCGCTGATCGTCCCGCTGTCGCTGGGGAGTGGTGGCTGGCACGGAGCGCTGTTGATGCTGATGTTCTTCCCGCTGGTGGCGCTGCTGCTGTGGTTACCGCAATGGCGCCAGAGGCCGGCCGCCACCCTGACCGGCGCGGGCGCGTTGCACAACCAGGCTATCTGGCGCTCGGCACTCGCCTGGCAGGTGACGCTTTTTATGGGCATTAACTCGCTGATTTACTATGTCATTATCGGCTGGTTACCCGCGATTTTGCTTAGCCACGGCTACAGCGAAACGCAGGCTGGCTCCATGCACGGGCTTCTCCAGCTGGCAACCGCTGTTCCCGGTCTCGCCATTCCGCTGATCCTGCACCGTCTTAACGATCAGCGTGGCATAGCCGGGCTTGTCGCTCTGATGTGCGCTGTCAGTGCGGCCGGGTTCTGGTTCGCGCCGGGGCTGGCCGTCGTCTGGACGCTGGTGTTTGGCTTTGGATCCGGCGCCACCATGATCCTCGGCCTGACGTTTATCGGACTGCGGGCCAGCTCGGCACATCAGGCCGCCGCGCTCTCCGGCATGGCACAGTCGATTGGCTATCTTCTGGCGGCCTGTGGCCCACCGCTGATGGGGAAAATTCACGATACCGCCGGAGACTGGCGCATTCCGCTGCTGGCCTGTGCGCTGGCTGCGGTAGTGATGGCCCTGTGCGGCATGCTGGCCGGGCGTGACCGGGAGATCACACCCCGCTGACATTCAAGGCAGACCTGACGGTCTGCTTTTTTTATCCCTGCGCCGCCCGCAGCATGGCCTGTACCAGCACGACAGGTCGCCCTTGAAGCGCAGCCCGCTCATGCTGGAACAGGGTGATGACAAAGAAAGGATGGGTTATCAGCTCTGCCGCGCGGATCTCGCCCTGCTCGTCCCAGCCCGTTACGCGCATGTCGCCCCGCTCAAGCTGGCTGGCAAACTCAGGTGAGACGCCGTAATTGCAGTGATACCCCTCCTGAATTTCCGGCTTGCCATACGCTTTGGCAATCAGCGTGTTATTCCGCAGCTCTATCGCGTCGGTTTTTTCTACCAGCGAGCAGGTCAGCGGCGCAATCACCATCCTTCCCTCGGTATCGGTTTCGGCATGGCCTGCATCGTGCCAGCCCAGTACATTACGCGCATACTCAATCAGCGCATGCTGGAACCCGCCGCAGGTGCCGAGAAAGGGGATGCTATTCTCACGCGCGTAACGCGCCGCAATAAACGCCGCCTCGGTGTTTTTATACGGGCTTGCCGGTACCAGCCAGATGGCATCGTACCCGACCAGGTCTTCGGGGCTGGTCAGCTCAGGCGTGGCGAGCCAGTCATAATCAGCGGTGAGATCCAGAACCGCAGCGGCGTCGTCAATCGCCAGCGGGATCGCCTGGTGCGCAATAACATCAGGATTGAAATCACCAACCAGCGCAATGCGCAGCGTCGTTTTAACCGGGGAGAGTTCCATGAGAGATTCCTTATGCCGGAGGATTTTCAGATAACATAAGGAGCCTCAGACTACCGATCTTTTGCAATTATCACAATACCTTAAATTGGGTGGATAAAAGCCGGGTGCTATAGTGTTCTTGCCGAACGTCGCACGGCAGGAGGAAAACGGATGATTCAATGTAAGCGCGTATATGAACAGGCAACATCAGACGATGGTTACCGGGTGCTGGTAGACAGACTCTGGCCGCGAGGAATAAAAAAGACCGACCTCGCCTGTGATGAGTGGTGTAAATCGCTAACGCCGTCCAGCGAACTGCGAAAAGCTTTTCACAGTGAAACGATAGATTTCACTGCGTTCAGTGAAGCCTATCGTAAAGAGCTGGCGCAGCATCAGGATGAAGGCAAACGCCTGGCGGCCCTCGCCCGACAGCAGACCGTGACGCTACTCTACGGGGCGAAAAATAGGGAGCAGAATCACGCGCGGGTACTGGCGGACTGGCTACGTAAACTGTGATTAACCGATCGCCAGCTCATCCACGTTGTGTGGCATCTCGTCGGGAGTTAGCGGCATCAAATGTTCCGGGCGAACAAACGCAAAACCGTGCTGGTTATCAAAGGCGTAAACATCACCGGTGACCAGCCACAGCGCACGTGCTGATGTATCAGGTAATTGCGTCATGACGCCGTTAACCGGGTTTACAAAACGCTGGCCCGGCTGACAAAGGCCAAACAGCTCCACGGATTTACCGATATTTCGACGGCCTGCCGCCGTACGCGCACCCACGATCATCGCCATGCTGCCCGGTTTTAACTGAAACATACTTCTTCTCGCAAACGTACTGCCAGAAACTGGCTAAGAATAATCCTAAAGAGAAGTGTATCGCAGTTTTATTGCCCTTGTCATCTGGTTGGTTGCGGGTGATCGCGTCGGTAGAGATCCCATTCATCGATCACTTCCCCGCCTGGTAATTTGCACTCGGTACGTACACCCTGCGGGCTTTGAACAGGGATTTGCTCTCCCCCTTTCTCCAGACAGTACACTGACGCCGGGTTTGCCATACCAATAGCGTGCGGCGGTTGAGGCGCATCAGAAGGGGTGGTCTTTGTTGAGCAGGCGGCCAGCGGTACAACAAGCGCCAGGAGAAGATATTTCATTATCATGATCCTTCAGGGTGTAAAAACGTCAGAGTAACGGGTCATCGCCATTTTCTCCATGATTTCTCCATTAAACCTGCACGATTCCCCCTTATAGTGATACCTGTTCTCACACTGACCAGAGAACATCATTCCGTAATCAAGATGTTTTGCCCCGATCTCAACATCGGGGCTTTTTTTTAGCCTCTCCCTCATCCGCTTTCAGAAGAATCTATAAAATTAATCCTGTTCATGTTTTACTATGACCGGAGTCTAAATTTTCAGCATAACATGCAGATACAGAGGTCTTCTGCATGGGAGTCAACCTGCCTCATGTCAGATATCATTCTTGCCCGTGTTTCAGAAACCCTCTCCACTGAGCAATCTCTCGACAGTCTTGTGCGTCAGCTACTGGAAATGCTGGAAATTGTGACGGATATGGAATCAACCTACCTGACCAAAATCGATATTAACGCGCGTTTGCAGCACATTTTATATGCCCGTAACAGCAAGCAAATGCAAATCCCGGAAGGGTTCAGCGTGCCCTGGGACGAAACGCTCTGTAAGCGCGCCATGGATAGCGACACTTTGTTCAGTAACGAGGTGCCCGACCGCTGGCCGGAGTGTGAAGCGGCAAAAGCACTGGGTATTACAACCTATATGAGCGTGCCGGTTCACCTGGCTGACGGTTCTCTGTACGGCACGCTTTGCGCTGCCAGCACCGCACAGAAACAGTTCAGCGAGCGTGGCGAGCAGGTGATCAGGCTCTTTGCAGGGTTAATTGGTCAGTACATTCAGAAAGAGTCGCTTGTGCTTCAGCTTCGTGAAGCAAATGCGGCGCTCATTGCCCACTCTTACACCGATGCCCTTACCGGCCTGCCGAATCGTCGCGCCATTTTTGAAAACCTTACCACCCTGTTCTCACTGGCGCGCCATCTTAGCCGCAACGTCATGATTGCCTTTATTGACCTCGATGATTTCAAGCGAATCAATGACCAGTACGGGCATGAGGCGGGCGATCGCTTTCTCGTACAGGTCGGCAAGCGACTGACTCACGAGCAAACGCAGGATGAGATTATTGGCCGGCTCGGCGGCGATGAATTTCTGGTTGCCAGCCTGAGTCACAGCGTTGATGGCGACGCCAGTACAGAGATCAACGCAATCAAAACCCGCCTCAATGGTCTTATTGCGGGCGAATACGGGTTAGGCAATGCCACCATTCTTTATCCCGGTGCAAGCCTTGGCGTCGTTATTGTTGATCCTCACAGCACGGATGAAGATAGCGCCCTGCGCACCGCGGACCTCGCGATGTATCAGGATAAAAAAGGAAAAAGCAAAACAGGCTTTGTCGCGTTAGATTAAAACCGTACACTCTACGGCCTTATACAAACTCAAACAGGTGATGGCATGAGAATAGGGATCCTCTTTCCGGTGGTTATTTTTATCACAGCGGTGGTGTTTTTAGGCTGGTTTTTCCTTGGCGGTTACGCCGCGCCGGGGGCATAAATGAGAAAAACGACCATCATCATGCTGATTGTCGCCATCGTGGCCGTCGCCGGTACGCAGTTAGGCTGGTGGTAACGCCCAAAGTAAAAAGGCCGCCGTCAGGCAGCCTTTTTTAACACAGGTCAGATTTAGCTTTTGATTTTTCTGTAGATAAACAGAACAACCAGCGCGCCAATCACCGCGACGACAAAGCTGCCGAAGTTGAAGCCATCAACTCTGCCAAAGCCGAACAGGGTACTGATCCAGCCGCCGACGACTGCACCCACAATCCCCAGAATGATCGTGACGATGAAACCGCCGCCATCTTTGCCCGGCATAATCCACTTCGCCAGGATCCCCGCAATCAGCCCAAAGATAATCCAGGATAAAATTCCCATAGCTTTCCTCTCTGTATGGTTTTTGTCATTAAATCAACGACACAGAAAAGGATAGCACAGGATCTGAGAAAGGAAATTTGTGATAAGAATCACACGGCTCGTTTGAGTAAAATATGAGCAGTAAAAAATGTCGATCCACACTCATCCTGGGGTTGCATCTTCTACTGAGAAAGATTATCTTTCTCATTACTGAATAGTTGAGCAAATAACTCAGGTATTCAGTACGACATTGCTCACATTGCTTCCAGTATTTCTTGCCCACTTTTTAGTGGGCTTTTTTTTTTGCCTCAACCCACCAAAATCTGGCGTTTTTTCTGTGGAGGTGAAACGCTATTCTCTGTGGCTTCTGAATAACCAAAAAGCGTTGATAACATGAACGTATCGAGCAAGTTCGTCATCTGCCTTAATCTTGTTTCTGCCAGTACGCTACTGTTACTGCTCTCAACACGGTTTGAGTGGTTCTGAGTTGAAAGGAGCCTGGCAGGGTGGATTTCCTTCCGATTCCGTGCCGGCTCAACTCTCATACTTGTAGCTTTTATGACCTGTGATAAGATCCCTGCACCTCAGGACGTGGCGGGACAGCAGGAAAATGAAGAAGGCCATTGCCGTTGCTATCATCTCAACCCTAATGGTCGTCCTGTCGCTGTATGCGGTTAACGCCATTATCGTTGAGCAGCAAAAGAACCGGCAGAGGGAGATCTCCCACACGCTCTTAAGCTATTCCGAAGAGTTAACGCAAAATATCGCCAGTACGCTTAAAAATACCTCCGCGCAGGGATGCGATAGCGCCAGTCTGAACGTCTACCGAAAATTAAAGATGCGTAGTCTCTATTTCGCCGATGTGGGGTTTATTGAAAAGGGGAAAATCACCTGCACCGCGTTTTGGGGCAAGCTGGCAAATCCCATCGCCCTTCCCCCTGAGCTGCATAAAACCCAGAACGGATTCAGTCTGGCGCAGTTTTCGCAGAAAGATTTCTTTATCGGTAATGCGACAATTTATAACCACCTTATTATTTTCACCTCCCGTTCAGCCTACGATAAATTTGCCCCCGTTACCGCCAACTATTCGCTTCGTTCTTCCACTAAAGATTTCGGCCGCACCTTTTTCACCGTTACGCCGCCATCAGAAAACTTCAGCCGCTTACAGTCTCTGTTATTTACGCTGGCTGTGACAGAGTGCAGTACACGCTGGGATTTGTGCGTTACCGTCACACACCACGATGCCGGACTGGCTTCGCTCTCCCACGTAGTGATGGTGCTTCTGTGCTTGTTTTTATACTTTATCTGGGTATCCCTGACGCTGTTTTCTCTTCGACTTTATGAAGACCGACGTTCTCTGGAACGAACGCTGGTCAAAGCGGTAAAAGCGAATACCATCAGCGTTCATTTTCAGCCTGTTATTCGGGTTGCTGATAAGAAAATCGTCGGGGTTGAAGTGTTATCAAGATGGCAGGATAACAATCACAAAGAGGTTTCTCCTGAGCTGTTTATCCCGTTAATCAAAAAAATTGGCCTGTATAACGTTTATTATCAGAACATGATAAAGAAATCCCTGGCGGAAATTGCCGCGCTGGCCGCTGAACATCAGTTAATGGTTTCACTGAACGTTGGCCGGACGGAAATTGAAGACGGCAAATTCCTGTCGGTATTACGTCATGCATGCTCAGAGAACGCGATTCCTTTATCGTTAATCAAAGTTGAGTTATCCGAGAATGGCGTTTCCACCTCGGCCATCCTTGAAGAGTTTTGTGAGGAGCTTAAATCGGCAGGCGTCAAAATTTCAATAGACGATTTTGGCGTGCAAAACTCTAATCTTGCCAGGCTCACAAATCTCAAATATGACGAAATCAAGGTAGATAAGTCGTTAGTGGACGGCATCAGCGAGCACTATAAACAGGATATCCTGGTGATCTTCAGCGACGCGCTCGCTAAACTGAACAAAACCCTGGTTTTTGAAGGGGTTGAAAGCGAAACACAATTTCAGTTCATCGCGCAGAGATACCCCGATGCCCTCGTACAAGGCTGGTACTTTTCAAAGTCGCTAACCCGGCACGACCTCGCCAGGCTGCTGGCAGACTCAGCGCGATGACGCGTTATTCATTGCCCCACTGATTCAGGAAGTTCGCAATATCGTCAATGCGCGCTTCGTCTATCTCCGCCTGGACAGCCATCTCCCGCTGCGCCTCTTCACTGATTTCCTCATTGTTGTATAAGCGAGTGAGCAGCAGCTGGAAATAGTGTGCCAGCGGCGTACGCTCTGCCTCTTCTACCGGTTTCGCCGTTTCAGTCGCATACTCGTCGACGATGTCATAATACTTGAGCGGGATATCATGGGTCATAGCGTTGTTTCCGTCTTGTGTGCATAAAAAACGGGAACCCTCAGGCTCCCGTTGTCATTTAACCCAGCGAGTGGATTACATGTTCGCGATAATCGCGTCGCCAAACTCTGAGCATTTCAGCAGTTTAGCGCCTTCCATCAGACGTTCAAAGTCATAAGTGACGGTTTTCGCGTTAATCGCGCCTTCCATACCCTTAACGATCAGGTCTGCGGCTTCGAACCATTCCATATGACGCAGCAGTATTTCAACAAGGCGAAAGTAATTCATTGAATTTTAGAGGAATCTATCATAATTGGAGTTCTAGTCAAGCTTTTTAAACCTTTACCTAACCCATTGATTAATTTCGATGAAGTTTGGGTTTTGATAACCTCTTTTAGGCAATCCTCAATT
This sequence comes from Enterobacter cloacae complex sp. IR5402, assembly GCF_049238125.1. Taxonomy (NCBI): domain Bacteria; kingdom Pseudomonadati; phylum Pseudomonadota; class Gammaproteobacteria; order Enterobacterales; family Enterobacteriaceae; genus Enterobacter; species Enterobacter cloacae complex sp. IR5402. The sequence goes on along the minus strand of NZ_JBMKHO010000028.1, from coordinate 4,605 downwards.
ATGAAACGCATCCCAAACCCATTAGTTCTTCTTGCCGGTTTTAACATTGATAGTTTTTGATTGTATGTCGGAAAATAAACGTTCATAGACTAATTGAATCCGAGCCTTATCGGAATCGGTGTGAGCTGCACGATTTACATACTCTAAAATTTCACGTGCCAAAATATGTGCAGCATCTTCAAACTCGCGCGGCCAACTACTTCCTAACATTGATAGCCCTTTGAGCACTCTCCTTTGGATCTCACTCATACCGGCACCATCACGGGCAATAGGTAAGAAAAAGTCTTCCAGTAGTTCCCTGTTCTGAAGTGGCGCAACATGTATTGAAGGATATATCACTTCAGTTTCATCAGATTTATTCTGCGCATAAGCGGATAGTACTCGTACACCTCTGCCAATGACATCAATTGCGGTGCCAGGATCGTTCACTGCCGGTGAAAGGGCCCTGCAGGCTATTTCAGCCATAACGCTAAGACAAAATCGGGGATCCTGAGAAAATGAACGTACATCTGAGACGATGATTGTATCAAGCAGGTCTTTACTGATTAATGGCCCCTGCCCCTGACTCAGATACAAAACTGGCATCGAGGGGTGTATGAAGCTGCCTGGCTGTGCTACAAGATATACATGTCGAGGATCCTCAGTTAGCAACCTGCTGAGTTTCAGCATATCAATATATTCAACATAGCCAATTATCTCTGGATAAACTGCAACCGTTCCGTTTGGTTGTTCATTGTTCTCAAGCCATGGATATCCGCCCAGATATGGACTTTTAGCTCTTTCAACAAATGTTTCGATTGCTGCCTGTTCCACCTTTGCTGTCGTCTCACCAACCCTTCCCAGGGAGGTCAAATGCTGTATCCAACGAAGCAATGTGATGAGAATTAAACCAATGACCACCAGTGTGACGACGAATAAAATGACTCTCCCCCTTTCTCCGTAGGCTCCCATATTAAGAGCAATGATCCCTACCAGGCTGAAGAGAAATGAACCGATGAATGTGGCCAGTACATTTTGTGTGGTTACGTCTTCAACAACTAATCGTGTAGCTCTTGGTGTCACATTAGTTGTAGCTGATCCGTACGCTGTGACCATGATACTAAGCGAAAATGTGGTAACTGCTAGCATACTCGATGCCAGTATATTTAGTATATTATCCACAGCTTCTGCGCCAACCTTCACCGATACCGACTCAGGGATCATTGATTTAAACAGAATTGATAAAAGAGCCGTCATTATCGCTACAATTGCGAATAATCCAGCCCTGAACCATAACTTTTTAAATACCTGCTTCAGAATCCATTGCCAGCGTGAGATCATTTGCATTCCCTCGTATTATGGCCAAGATAAATTAATGCCGCCCTGGAGGGCGGCATTTGATTGTATTAACGAACCAGGTGCAGAAAGTGCAGATGTTTTTCGTACTGGTCCAGTATGTCATTAATCAACTGTTCCTGGTTCCAGCCCATCACATCATAATTTTGACCGCCTTCTTTGAGATAAACCTCTGCGCGATAATATCGATGTTGCTCAGCCTGCTGCTCATCATTATCCATAGCAGCAAGGGCGAAGGTTGGCGAGTTATACCCGCGAAGCCTCACTTCATAAATATAGTTCAATTCGTTACCCAGATCGACTTCAAGGCGAATACGATCGTCGGCAGCGTCATTAATGTGGCTAATCGTTCCCTGCTTGTTGAGCTCTTCCTGAACCAGCGTCATGGCGGGCTGGATAACGTCGTCCATAAAGCGTTTCACAAGAGAACGCTTAGGCAGATAGGCGATATTACGCAACCTTCTCTGCCAGGGAATCGGGTTACGTGCAGCCGTCGGCGCAATAGTTGCCATGCTCAGGCTTTCACGCTTCGTCAAATCCCGTCTCAGGGCTTTTAACAGTCCGTATATGGATACCAGTAAGATCACTGAGAAGGGTAATGCACTCGCTATTGTCACCGTTTGCAGCGCGCTTAGCCCACCCGCAATCAGAAGTGCAATTGCTACAATGCCCATGAGCGACGCCCAGAAGATACGCTGCCAGACAGGGGTGTTTGCCATCCCACCTGATGCCAGCGTATCCACAACCATTGCCCCCGAGTCAGCAGACGTGACGAAGAAGACGATGACCATCGCCATTGCAATGAATGACAGTACGGAGGAGAACGGGAAATGCTCCAGGAAATTAAACAGGGCCAGCGCGACATCCTGCTGAACGGTATTGGCGAGGTCAGTCGCCCCCTGGTTCATAATGAGATAGATTGCGCTGTTACCAAACACCGTCATCCACATGAGCGTAAAGCCAGCGGGAACAAACAGCACGCCGGTAACAAACTCGCGAATGGTTCGACCGCGAGAGACCCTTGCGATGAACATCCCCACAAAAGGCGACCATGAAAGCCACCATCCCCAGTACAATAATGTCCAGCCCCCCAGCCAGTTGCTCGACTTAGGTTCATACGCGTAAAGGTTGAACGTTTTACTCACCAGTTCCGAAAGATAACCGCCCGTATTTTCCACAAATGACTTCAGCAGAAGCACGGTTGGTCCCAGACACAGGACCAGAGCCAGCAGCAGCACCGCCAGGCCCAGGTTGAGTTCGGACAGGATGCGTATTCCCTTGTCCAGGCCGGACACCACCGAAATCGTCGCTAGTCCCGTGATGACAACGATCAGAATGACCTGCACCGTTTCATTGATGGGCACCCCAAAAAGATGATTCAAACCAGCATTCACCTGCAAAACACCGTACCCCAGCGATGTCGCAACGCCAAAGACCGTGCCGATAACGGCGAAAATATCTACCGCATGGCCTATAGGCCCATATATGCGATCGCCAATAATGGGATAGAGTGCGGAACGCAGCGTTAATGGCAGACCGTGACGGTAACTGAAGAAGGCCAGGATCAACGCCACGATGGCATAGATTGCCCATGCATGCAGGCCCCAGTGGAAGAACGTCAGGCGCATTGCTTCCTTCGCTGCCGCAACTGTCTCTGGGGTGCCAACGGGAGGTGAAAGATAATGCATCACCGGTTCAGCAACGCCAAAGAACATCAGGCCGATCCCCATCCCTGCCGAGAAAAGCATCGCAAACCAGGAGTGATAGCTGAAATCAGGCTGCGCATGGTCCGGGCCCAGCTTAATATCACCGTAGCGTGAGAGTCCCAGGAAGGTGACGCTCAGTAAAATGAGGGCCACCGCAAGGATGTAGAACCAGCTGGCATTCGTGAAGATTTGCTGCTGTAGAAGTTTAAAATTTTTGTCGGCAATATCCGGGAATACAGCGGCAAAGGCGACAAGAAGGAAAATTAACAAAGCAGATGTAAAGAATACCGCTTTGTTAATCTGGCTTTTGGACTGCTTTGGGATTGTATCATTTTCACTCATAATTATTCATTCCATTAACTTAGATCCACTTAAGATGACAGGCATTGCCTTTCATAGACTAGCAAAAACTAGCAGTAAATGGGGCATATAATCAGAAGTCATGTTGTGGTTATATTCTCATATGCTTTCTCCGATTTGGTCTGCTGTAATACTCTCTCATCATAATTGTTGAAAGTCACAAGACTGAGGCACGTAGAAAGACTTAAATCAGCTTAGATACAGGAAATTTTTTATATAGCGTGCAAACTGCCACGTCATAAATTATTGCTACCTGCTTTCTTTCAACACCATTTGAAATGAGCCGCCCGGCCTGCGCCCATTGTTCAGCAGTTAACTTCGGACGCCTGCCGCCTATCCGCCCCTTTTCCCTCGCAACCGCCAAACCCGCCCGAGTGCGTTCCACTATCAACTCCCTCTCCATTTCTGCTAGAGCTGACATAATATGAAAAATGAAACGCCCAATCGGACTTGATGTATCTATACTGTCGGTGAGGCTCTTAAAGTGGATACCGCGCTGCCGAAGCTCGTCCACCAACAGCATCAGATTACGCATGCTGCGCCCAAGGCGATCCAGCTTCCAGACCACCAGCGTATCCCCCTCGTTTAATGCCTTGAGAAGTTTTTTTAGTGCTGGCCTGTTCGCTACCGTTCCGCTCATTTTTTCTTCGTAAATCTGTTCACATCCTGCGCGTTCGAGTGCTTGCCGCTGAAGATCCGTATTCTGGTCATTTGTTGACACCCTTACATAGCCAATTTGCATATTTTTCACCCAGTTATTTCTGCTAAAAAATCTGGTGAAGTTATCGGCCAGGCTGCTCGAGAGCAATCTATAAAACGTCGGTTTGGGAAGTAGCGCGACAAAGGACGTCGGAACGGCTGCCGGGAACATCATGCAAGTAGGGGCTTTTGGGGTTGGAACATACCAGGCTCCAAGGCCAAATGATGCAAACTCATCGTTTATCAGTGATGCTGACGGTAACACCAGTTGGGCTCCTGCCAATGGCTGTGGCTACCAAAGCTCTTATAACACTCAGCGCATAGCGCAAATGTGGGTTACCACTGGCGGAGCTGGCTATTGCCGTTTTCTGTTAAACACGAATCCTCAAACTACAAAAACAGATGCTCCGTGGACGGTATTTCAGTCAGCAGGAACATCGGACATTAACTTTAAGAAAGTGACCGGGGATCTGGATCTAAACGAATCGCTGTCAAACATCGAGGC
>NZ_JBMKHO010000027.1:0-20100 GCF_049238125.1 Enterobacter cloacae complex sp. IR5402 | reverse complement strand
CGCTGAAAATGCCGGCCTTTGAATGGGTTCATGTGCAGCTCCATCAGCAAAAGGGGATGATAAGTTTATCACCACCGACTATTTGCAACAGTGCCTTATTTATTACCCTCATTGGTTTTTTTATGACACTCGCCACTGCCGTCAATAAATTCTGTCAATAAATATTTCCGGAACTATTGATGAGAGTTAGGTGTCTTTATGTGTCTGACAGGCATCTTTCCATTCATAGAACCGTTTCGCTACACTGAAAGTGCTACAATCTTCAAGATTCAGTTACCAAAAGAAAATATATGTAACTAAATATGTATTTTTGGGAACTTTGTGAAGCACCTCAAACTTCAGCGCTTTCTGGTGAATTAAACCTCCGCTTTATTCTTATATATATGATTTCCTTATGTTTAATTTAGCTAAAGGCCTTTCGTATAAACAGAAGTTAAACGGCTCATTTTTTCTTATAATCGACAAAAGCCATCCAGATGGCTGTGAGGGTGGTTGTTTTTTGTGCTATTGCGTAAGGATTGTATTAAGCGCCATAAAAATGGGGTTATTTTTTTATCGCAGGATATTTCGTGGAAACAAAACGTAACAGGTAGAGGTAATCGCGGGGTTGTGGTTTAAAGACGCTTACTTTTGACTGACGAAAACTGACACTGCAGGATAAAATAATGGCCAGCATTTGCTGGCCATTAAGGATTTGGTCGGTTAGAAACTTGCGTTACGCGGTGTGCGTGGGAACGGAATCACATCACGAACGTTCTGAACACCTGTTACGTAAGCAATCAGACGTTCAAAGCCCAGGCCAAAGCCGGAGTGCGGGACGGTGCCGTAGCGACGGAGATCGCGATACCAGCTGTAGTCCGCCGGGTTCAGGCCCATCTCCTGCATACGCGCGTCCAGCACATCCAGTCGCTCTTCACGCTGGGAGCCACCGATAATCTCACCGATGCCCGGCGCCAGCACGTCCATCGCGGCAACGGTTTTACCGTCTTCGTTAAGGCGCATATAGAACGCCTTAATGTCTTTCGGATAATTTTTCACCACAACCGGTGCTTTGAAGTGCTTCTCTGCCAGATAACGTTCGTGCTCGGAGGAGAGATCCACGCCCCAGTAAACCGGGTTTTCGAATTTCTCACCGCATTTTTCCAGGATAGCGACCGCGTCGGTGTAATCCACCTGCGCGAAGTCTGCGGAGACGAAGCGCTCAAGACGGGCGATGGCGTCGTTATCGACACGCTCAGCGAAGAATTTCATGTCGTCTGCGCGCTCTTCGAGAACCGCTTTGAACACGTATTTCAGCATCGCTTCTGCCAGGCCTGCCACGTCATTCAGATCGGCAAAGGCCACTTCCGGCTCCAGCATCCAGAATTCCGCCAGGTGACGGCTGGTGTTGGAGTTTTCCGCACGGAAGGTTGGGCCGAAGGTATAGATCTTAGACAGCGCACAGGCGTAGGTTTCGCCGTTCAGCTGGCCAGAAACCGTCAGGAAGGCTTCTTTACCAAAGAAGTCTTTGTCGTAATCCACTTTACCTTCCGGCGTACGCGGCAGGTTTTCCATATCCAGCGTTGAAACGCGGAACATTTCACCTGCGCCTTCGGTATCGGATGCCGTGATCAGCGGAGTAGAAACCCAGAAGTAACCCTGCTCGTCAAAGAAGCGATGCAGCGCCTGCGCCAGCGTATGACGCACGCGGGCAACCGCACCAATCAGGTTGGTGCGCGGACGCAGGTGCGCAACTTCACGCAGATATTCGATGCTGTGACGCTTTGCAGCCATCGGATAGGTGTCCGGATCTTCAACCCAGCCGGTCACTTCCACCGAGGTCGCCTGAATTTCGTAGCTCTGACCCTGGCCCGGAGAGGCCACCACAACACCGGTGACGATCACGGAACAGCCGGTTGTCAGGTGCAGAACGTCATCATTGTAATTGGGCAGAGAATTATTAATGACGGCCTGTACAGGATCAAAGCAGGAACCGTCATAGACGGCGAGGAAGGAGATGCCAGCTTTAGAATCTCGGCGAGTACGCACCCATCCGCGCACGGTGACCTCCTGGTCAACGGCGACACGGCCCTGGAGTACGTCGGCTACAGGCACAACGCTCATAATATTCTCTCTGTTAATAGTCGGAAAAAATAAACACTTGTCCGCCCTTATAGGGGGGATATCTATGTTACCTGCCATCCGCTATCAGACAAGTAAATTTCACCGTCTTGAGAGAAGAAATAAGAAATAAATAAGAGAAGGGGAGCCATGAAGGCTCCCCCGAAGCCGTTAACTGGCTTTTTTAACCTGAGGCAGATCGAAGGCTTTACGTAATGCGCGGACAAACGCTTTGTCATGGCAGATGGTTTTGCCAGGGCTGTCGGAGAGCTTCGCGACCGGCTTACCGTTACATTCCACCAGTTTTATAACGATGTTCAGCGGTTTCACCTGAGGGATATCACAGGTTAACCGCGTACCAATCCCGAAACTCAGGTTCACCCGCGATGAGAAATGGCGATAAAGGTCGACGGCTTTTGCCAGGTCAAGGTTATCGGAGAAGACCAGCACCTTACTCATTGGGTCGATACCCAGCTTTTCGTAATGGGCGATGGCTTTCTCACCCCATTCAACCGGGTCCCCGGAATCATGGCGTAACCCCTGGTAGCGTTCGGCAAACTCAGGGCCAAAGTCGCGCAGGAATGCGTCCATGGTAATGCAGTCGGTAAGGGCAATACCCAGCCGATCCGGGTATTCCTCTAGCCACGCGGCGAGGGCGGCGCGCTGGCTGTTGGCAAGGTCAGGGCTGATCTGCTGGTGCGCCTGGAACCATTCGTGCGCCTGGGTGCCCATCGGCGTTAAATCAAGGCGACGTGCCAGATCGTAGTTACTGGTGCCAACGAACCACGGCTCCTGTTGCAGACGTCTGACAATGGCTTCCTGAACCTCGCGAGAGAAGCGGCGGCGCGTGCCAAAGTCCATCAGACGGAAGCGGGACATATCCAGCCCTTCGGTCAGTCTGGAAAACTCAACGAGTTTATTCTCCAGAGCGGCAACCGCCTGCGTCACACCGGTTTCAGGGGAGCGATAGCGGTGGGCCAGCTCGCTGATCACGGCCAGAAGCGGCACTTCCCACATGATCACCTCGCGCCACGGGCCGGTCAGACGAATGTCCAGCTTGCCGTTATCATTGGTGACGGTGACCTGTTCCGGCTTATAGCGGAACTCACGCAGCCAGTTCAGATAGTCCGCTTTAAAGAAAGGCAGGCCTGAAAGCCACTGATATTCGTCATCGGTGAGCGCCAGATGCTGCATGGCCTCGACCTGTTCACGAATGGAATCTGCGTAGATACCCAGCAAGTCGTCACCCCGGCAGCGAAATTCCGCCGCAACATGGACATCATGATAGTGGTGAAACACGGCTTGCTGCATATGCAGCTTGTACGCGTCGGTATCCAGCAACGTATGCAGAACCGGAGAAGCGAATTGAGTCATAGGTGCGCTGTAGCATCCTCTCACGGGAGCGTTTAGTACAATAAACAACTCCGGAGTATACCCTGTTTAGTGATTTATTGAACCCCGATCACAACATAAGCACACTTTATGGTCGAGAGCATTTCGTGCCCCGTGTTATAAAAATGTAGCGATACGACTGCTAACCACTTGAATTTTAGGTTTTCTACTGCGCTATTACCATGCTTTGGGGCAGTGATGGGGCAAAGCGTGAAAGCGTCTGGTTGAGCAGAGAAACCTGATCGGCGCTCTTCTCTGACATCCACTTTCCATACACCTTGTAAACCATCTGTGCATCGGTATGCCCCATCTGAGTTGCTATAAAGTTTGGGTTAGCACCAGCTGATAATGACCAGCACGCATAGGTATGTCGTGACTGATACGCGTTGCGGTAACGAATACCGGCTCGCTTGATTATCGGGGCCCAAATTTTATTAATCGAATTAACCGCGTAGTGATATCCTGTGCGAGGTCCACGTTTGACGCATTGAGGGCTGAACACGAAAGTGCAGGGTTGAATGACAGATTGTCCGTACTCCCGCAGCTTCACTTCAACCTCAAACTGCCGGCCAAGGCGTGTCAACTGGGCCTGATTCCTCAGGGCATCAATAGCTGGTTGTATGAGATAAATCACCCTGTCAGTGCCCGCCTCGGTTTTTGGCAGGGTGAACTCATACGTTTGGGTCAGGTTACGCTTAACCGTAATGGTGCCCGCAGTGAGATCGATATCTTCCCATGCAAGACCACATAATTCCCCATGCCTCATTCCGGTATAGACGGCAACAGTCCAGAGGTTTCGCATCTGCTGGTGTCCGCATGCCTGAATGAACCTGATGAACTCGTCTGTCGTGAGTGGATCAGGTTCGTCTTTTGCCTTCCTGAGACGGTTAATTCCGCTAAACGGGTTTTCCTTTGCGTAGCCGTTATCAGCTGCAAACTGGAAGATCTCGGCCATCAGCATCATGTAATTATTCACCGTGGACGATTTCCGGCCTTTTACCTGTGTCCGGTGATCCTTCTTCATTACATGGAAACCCGTCAGCAACTCCTTTCTGACATACAGCAAATCTTCAGTGGTCACCGCAGAAACCATTTTATTTTCGCCGATGCGCGGAAGCATATTTTTTATGATGGACTCGTACCTACTCATGGTATTAGAGCTGATCTCCATTCTCTTCAGTTCCGACCATCTTTCGGTAAGCTCCAGCACAGTAACTTCCTTTCTATCCTGACCGAACCGGGCAAGGTTCGGTGAGTTTGGGAATTTTTCTGCATAGTTAAAATTCCCCATTCTTATCGCAAAACAAACCGAAGAACGCAGCTCACCAGCTATCTTGCGATTTTTTGCAGTGTCAGGGACACCGAGGTTTTCCCTGACACGTTTACCTTTATATAGAAACCAGATGCGGAGCGAACCGCCATGGTTTTCGACGCCTGTCGGGTATGATGCATTAGCCATTGATCCCTCCTGACGTCCAGGAGCGTGGACGAGTGTACTGCTTTTCATGCTGTCTTCGCACCTGGTTGATTTTTTTTCTGCGCCTCGATCCACTGATCAACGGCTTTCCTGTTGTACATGCATTCGCTCGAAGGCTTGGGATTGCCATCTGGTGAAATGTGCAGGTACTCGCGGCCGAGCATCCAGGATTCTTTTCTGGCGCGGGTGATGGTTCCGGGCTTGAGCCCGGTAACCGCAATCAGAACCTTTTCGCTAACCCAGTCATTCGGTACCAGAAGAACAACGTTGCTCATAATCACCTCACACTACATCCAGGCCACGGCAGTGGCACCACACTTCAAACATCCGCTTAACCACTTCCCGGCAATAAAGCCCCTGAATATCCCGTGTCAGGTCGTAACGATTTCCGTATCGCATACGTACCCATATTTCAAACGCTGTATTCATCGTGCCGCCTCCCTGATTGCAGTTCTGTAAGCGCGTAATGCATCACGGCTTTTACCTGAAATAACCGTTTTCAGGATGAAAGTTCCGTGCCGTGAACTCACTACGGTTGGCACCAGAAACAGAGTGTTTTCAACTACCCTGTTATGCTTCCGGTACTCGAATACGGTGCTGGAGATAACGATATTTGCTACAGCGCCATAGTCCTGGTATTGGATTTTCATTCAGCGTACCCCGGCAGGCTTTGTTGCTTTGAGTTCGTCACGTTCTTTGACGTAGCGCTCGTGCATCGCGTCCCATTTTTCACACCATTTTTCCATTTCTCGCTTGCGCGCCAGAATACGACGCAGACGGCGAACACAACGCTGGTGGGCGGCCAAATACTCAGCCTTTGTTTCACCGTCTCGCCAAACCTCCATATCAGCCCGATCAATACGCTCCCGCGGGTGACGCTGCGGAAACCCTGAACGCTCAAAAGCCTCGGTGGTCATGAAGAAAGCCAGATAGCGAATCGCCGTATCTCGCGTGAAGCATTTTTTAGTGCGGCCGTGACGTACTGCCACGAACAGTGGGCCAACTGGCGTATCGTGTTTCTGTAATGCCAGGTCAATCATGCTTACGGTGCGTTTATCGTTCATTTCCGGTCCTTAACTTTGCTGTATCGTTCGTGACTCATTACTTCCCTGTTCTTTCCGCCATCGCGGGAGAGTAGCCGCCAGCGATGGTTAACTTTGAGGCTCAAATTCCCGGAGCCGTGCATTCGGCAGGGGTGAATGCGCCTTGCCCTGAACTGGCTTAAAACGTGTACCGCTTTGAGGTGAACCCACTCAGGAATTCGTATCGCTGTAAGTGCCATCAGATCCCCCCATTTCATGACCCTCCGTTTTCGGAGCCTCCACTTTTTGTTTTTTGACGAACTCAACCAGCTCAGAAATGTGCTCGTCGATTAACTCCTTCCCGCTATCCGTAAGGAATTCACCGCTGCCATTAACATCAACAGCGCTGCTGTAAATTCCCTTGATAGCTTTTACGCCTTCGACATTCCCGTACTCACTGATCGCAAGCCTTTCGAATTTTCTCAATAATCCATCGAGAAGAATCTCTGTTAACTCGACCGTGTTAATGCCGCCTTTATTGAGTTTAATAACAAGGCAGTTACTGCCTGTTTTACGCTGGTGGCGTAATAACGCTGCTTTTAAAATTCGGCGGCGATATGTCTCGATTAATTTATCCATTGCGGCGAGCCTCCTCCTCTAAGCTCATAACAATTTCCTCTTCTTTTTCGGTCCAATCATGAATTTCGCCAGCAATGTCATAAACAAGAGAGCAAATAGTTTTAAGTTGGAAATGGTCCAGTTTGTCGTGGTATTCAAATAAAGTTTGCGATAGACCAGCCAGTTGCTCGGCTTTGATATTAACCCCCTGAATGTCTTGGCGTTGCTGTATAGTCATGATTATCTCCCATAAGCTTTTTTTAAAAATAAAATTGCTATATCCCAATAACCTGCGCTGCACATCATCGTTGCTGTCTTAAAGGCGTCTTTATTTCTCATAATGCCCACCCAAAAAAAGTGTGTGAGATTCCACAGCAATTAAGCTGAAATAAATGGTTAAAATTAGTTTTTTTATTACTTCGATTTTATGGCTTGTTCTTCTATGAACCAAGCGCATACATCGCCAGTTAACTTGCTAAGTAGCGAAGCTATAGCTTCAATTTCTGTGCAGTCCATTTTGTTAGGGTACACTTCCATCATGCGGCAAATTATTTCTGCTTGATGGGCCTTTTCTTTTGCTTGTTCTAAAGAAAATTCATGCGCCATGAGTGCCATCCTTTACGCCAGAAAGATAAGTTGCGGTTTGTGAGATTTTGTTAGTAGCAATTGCCAGGTCTGCCAAGTCATAAATAATGGCTGATAGATTGCGAATTTTTTCATTATCTTTCTCTTCTTCCAGAGACATACTGAAAATCGATTCGCTTAAATGACGAATTGCTTCGATAGTCGAAATGGTTTTTGAATCACAATCATCTGCAACATCAGCATAGTTAATATCCGGATCTTGATTGGTAAATCTGAAATCAGGGATATCAATAAGCTGAATAATATTTCTAGTGGTCATAGGGTGATACCTCTTGTTTAAACCGCCAATCACTTAGGTTGTAATTAGGATGGCCTGGATGAAACGAGGTGTCAACTACTTAAGTAATTTTTTATTAATCGCTATGGTAGTTTGTTGTGTTGTAAGGATAAAAAAAAGGCCGCTAAAGCGGCCCGAGCAGTGGGGTGGGAGAGGGTTATCCGAAGCGTTTAAATTCTGCTGATTGTTTGATTAGTACTTTGCCAAGGACGTAGAACTGACCTTCATCGCTCTCCTCAATCTCCCAAGAGTTATATAGCTTGTTATCAGAAAGGACCATCAAACTTGTTTTAAGCATTTGTAATCGCTTGATATGAATAGTCTTCCCAAAAATAAAGACATAGATCCCATCGCCTTCGAAATGATTGACCGAAGTATCGACGAAAACAAAATCACCAGGGTCAATGGTTCCCTCCATGCTGTCGCCATTTACAGTAATGACCTTGATAGCATGGGCTGGTCGGTTACCAAACATAAGCCTTGCCTGCTCTTCGGTGTACTCTATAGCCCTTATTGTCTCTATAAACTCAGAGGACACGAAGGTTCCGGGACCTGCGCTGGCTTGAACATCCAGAACGTCCACACGATAGGTGTCTCTTGCTGGCTCGTGTGAAATAGACTCCTCGGCCTCAGTAAGCCCTACCACGTATTTGGGGCCTTCACCTGAGGAAAGCCACTCAGGTCTAACCCCAAGGACCTGGGATAACTGGACAGTCTTTCGTGATCCGCTCGCCGCGCCTGAAGTAAGCTTCCAGATGCTGGATTGAGACATCCCCACCGCTTTTGCAAGGGATGCTTGTGTAAAGCCAGCTTCTTTCATTGCTTCGACTAACCGGGCTGAGTATGTGTTGTTGTTCATTCTAATTACTCCATAAGTTGTTAAAAACTTAGCTTAAACGACCTTTTAAGTCAAAAAGTAATTAGACACCTTGCTTACAACTAGCATAATCGCTAAAGTAATATTTAATTACTAAGGGGGTTTTATGATTTCAGAGCCAATCGACATTGCCATCCGGCGGGCAGGTAGCCAGGGGGCGCTGGCTAAGCTTTGCGGCGTCTCTCAGGCAACAGTATGGAAATGGCGCCATGGAAAAAAAGTTAAAGCAGAGCACGTTCTAAGAATTGTTGCCGCTGCTGAAGGACAAGTTGCCGCATATCAAATCAGACCTGACTTACCGGAGCTATTCCCAAAGCCAGAAAAAGAGCAGTGATATGGCACTTGATTATCAACCGGTTGATATGCCAGTGGCTTTTAGCCAGGCCGATGCCGAATGGATCAAGCAGCAGTTACTGAGCCTAACGGCAGCAGCACGACAAAAAGCCATTCAGCGTTATGCAGCTGTGTATCAGGAATCGTTCGAAGCCGAGCCCGCTTCATACCGCAAGGAGAACCGGGCAAGGCATGAAGCAAATATGCGGCTTCGCCTGTTTGTGAGAAATCACGGCAGGGCTTTACAGGGGTATACCGCCGAACCTCCCCTGGCCGGAACGCCAACGCGTTCCTGATTGTTGCGGGTTTAAAGGTACCCGGACAAGAACAGGCTTAAAGGTGCCTGTTCAGGTTGGCAACCAACTGACCCAACTCCTCATTCGTACTAGGCAGGTAGTACGTTTTTATGGGGGAGAGGGAAAGGGGGGGTAAGGGGGGGATTGGGTGCAGGGGCAGGAATAGGGTCTTTTCCAACAGGAGAGATCCATTGGTTAAGTAGATCACTGTCTTAAAGGCGAAATTAAAAAAACGCCTGTATCAGCAAGGTAGTACAAAGCGCTCAGGCGCTGAGAAAAAAGGGTTCTTTCTGGAAGAGTGATTTTTCAGGGGAACTGATTCAGAAGGGAGGCTGGCAGCCTTTGGGGAGGCCACCAGCCATGTGAGGGGGAATCCATGAAAACCACATCACAAAATTATTATCTCATTACCGCGGGGTCCGCACAATGCAGCTGACGATCACACCTAATTTTGCACAGGAACGAGCCCTTAACCAGCTGCGCCGTAACTGGAAGGATACAGAAACCTTCATGATGTACTCGCCGACGGGCAGTGGTAAAACAGGACTTGCCGCCTTCATCGTTGCCGGGTTCGTCAGTCGTGGCATGCGGGTAATGTTTTGCGCGCCTTACCAGATCCTCATTACCCAAACCGCAAAGCGTTTTGTGGAGTACGGGTTGCCGGGTGATGAAATCGGCTATGTCTGGGCGGATCACCCAAACTACGATCCTTCCCTCAAAATACAAATTGCCAGCGCTGATACGCTTATTCGTCGCGTGTTCCCTGACAATATCGATCTGCTGATTATCGACGAAGCGCACCTGCGAAAAAAACGCATTCTGAAGGATATCGAACGCCTGCGCGAAAAAGGCGTGAAAGTGATTGGCCTTTCGGGGACACCATTTTCCCCGTTCCTGGGCAAATACTATGACCGACTGATTAAGCCAACCACCATCGGCGAGCTGATCCAGCGCGGCGACCTTAGTAAATACGAATTTTACGCGCCAACTAAGCCGGATCTGAAGGGCGTTAAAACCTCTCCGTCTCTCCAGTACGGCACCGACTACAACGAGACTCAACTGGCGGAGATCATGTGTGGTTCCACGCTGGTTGGCGATATCGTCCAGAACTGGCTTGAGAATGGCCGGGATCTGCCGACAATCGCTTTCTGCGTCAATGTGGCCCATGCCAATTATCTGACCATCCAGTTCAACCAGGCTGGTGTTAATGCCGAGGTGATGACCGCAGACACTCCGGCCGAAGAGCGACAGACCATCATCCATCGCTTTGAGACTGGGGCCACAAAAATCATAGTCAGCGTGGGCGTGCTGGTGGCCGGGTTCGACAGCGATGTTCGCTGCATCATCTACGCCAGGCCAACTAAGAGCGAAATTCGCTGGTTACAGGCGATCGGGCGAGGCCTGCGCACGGCGCCAGGCAAGGATTCCTGCCTTATCTTCGATCACAGCGGCACTGTGCACCGCCTCGGTTATCCGGACTCTATCGAATATGACGATCTCCCGGGCAAATCTGACGGGATGGAAGAGGGCGCGCGCCGGGCCGCTGAGGAAAGAGCGGAGAAGCTGCCGCACGAATGTTCGCAATGCCACTTCATGAAACCTGCTGGTGTTTATGTATGCCCGAACTGTGGTCACAAACCTCTGGCCGGTGAGGACATTGATACCGACACCGGGCGAAAACTCAAAAAGCTGGGTGGCGAGCAGCGACAGCCAACCAAGGCAGAGAAACAGGCCTGGTGGAGCCAGATCAAATTTTATCAGCGCCAGCGCGTATCGATGGGGAAAAAGCCTGTCAGCGATGCCTGGTGTGCTCACACCTTCCGTGAACGCTTTGGGGAGTGGCCGAACGGCCTGAGTGATTACCCCATGGATATCACACCGACAGTTTCAAACTTCATTACGCACAAGCTGATCGCCTTCGCTAGGCAACGTGAAAAAGAGCAGCGCCTGCAAAAGCAGGCAGAAGAGCAGCCGAACCCGGCAAGAGTTCAGCAGGCGCTTAAACACGTCAGCGACATCAGACAGCAGTTAGGAAAAAGAGCATGAAAACGGTAGAAGCAGCAAAAGGCCATTGGGCCATGATTTTTGAGCATTACGGACTGCCGCCGATCACCGGGAAAAACCACTTTAGGGGGAAATGCCCGCTCTGCGATTCGATTGGTAAATTCCGTATCGATGACCGTGACGGAGCTGGAACATGGATCTGCACCTGCGGTAGCGGTGATGGTATCAAGCTGGTGACCCAAACCCAGGGAAAACCATTTAATGAGGTTTGCCGCGAAATTGATGAGCTGATTGGTAATACGTTCCGCCGCGAAAGTATCCCTAAAACCAGCAACGCTGGCAGCCTGCGTAAAAGAGTGCTGAGCAAATTTGCAAAACTGGCGCCGCTGCGAGGATCTTCTGGAGCTGATTATCTTAATGCGCGCGGCATTTACCAGCTTCCTCAAGAGGCTATCAGGTTTAACGAAAAGGAACGCTACGGAGGGAAGGTTTTTCAGTCGCTGTATTCTCTCGCCACTGATGACAAAGGAGAACTTTGCTATCTGCACAGAACTTTGCTGGACGGTAATCGGAAAGCTCAGCTGAAGGATTCAGTTGGTGCAAAACGCCAGAAATCTCTTCAGGAAGAGAGCTATCTGGATCACGCTCGTTCAGTTGCAATCCGGATGTTCCCGGTCGCCAGCACGCTTGGCATTGCGGAAGGTATCGAAACCGCTTTGTCATGCAAGCAACTCTACAAAGTAAACACATGGGCAACCATGACCAGCGGATTCATGAAGAAATTCCGTGTGCCAGCTGGCGTAAAGAACTTCATCATTTTTGCAGACCGTGACATCAACAGTGCTACCGGTTTAGCGGCTGCTATGGAATGTGCTCATGCCAATTTGATGGCAAAAAACGACCTCGATAAGGTCAGTATCTACTGGCCGGATAACGGGGACTTTAACGACATGCTCATGAACGGCGATCAGGTTCGTGAAATGGTTTTCTATAAAAAACAGCAGGTGGCCGCATGAAACTGGAAGCAGCACTCAAACATTTTAGTCCTCAGGGAATGCATATCAGCGACGATGTAAAGGGAACCTCTCCGGATCGTCTCACGGGCACTGATGTTATGGCGGCGATTGGTACCACCAGCAGCCGTGCACGCTTCGGCCTGGCTGCTTTCTTCGGCAAGTCCGGCATCAGCAAAACAGATGAACAGCTCGCAGTTCAGGCGCTGGCGCAGGTTGCTATCAAAAACGCTCCTAAAAATGTCCGCAAAGCCGCTGGCGACAAGCTCGGAGCATGCATGTTGACGCTGGCGCAGTTTGCCTTTGCTGATTACTCCCGTTCGGCGGCTACCAGCGTGACATGTCACAGTTGCAGCGGTACCGGTTTTATCTCCGGGAATGAGGATGTGGTTAAACATCCTGGTATCTTCGACGATGACGGTGCCGAAGTGGTGGCCCCGAAGATTAAAAATGAGCTGGTGAAAAGGGTTTGCGAAACCTGCGGAGGGAAAAAGGTAATCCTTGCGCGGTGCAGATGCGGCGGTAAAGGTGAAGTGCTGGATCGCAAAGCGACCAAAGAACGTGGCGCACCGGTTTTCAAAACGTGTGAACGTTGCTCAGGTAATGGCTTCTCTGCTATCTCCTCGGCGACGGTACACCGTGCCATTCTGAAGCGTCTCCCGGACCTCCATCAGTCCTCATGGTCACGCAACTGGAAACCCTTTTATGAAATGCTGGTGGACACCCTGCGCCAGTGGGAGCGTCACGCGGCAGTAGAATTTGAGAAGGCAACAACTTATTAATAGGATCGGAGCAAATGGCGACACTTTTTTGCACGTTAGTGTTGACTTTGCATAAAAATGTCCTGTATGCTTTCCATCGTGGGATATTACGCCTACACGACACCAAACCCGCCTCAGTGCAGGTTTTTTTATGTCCGAAATTCTTCGCGCCACGCTCGGCGCAATTCAACCACAGAGCCTTTCAGGGGTGAGCCATAGGGAACGGTCGGTGTGACTGTCTCTGTGGGCTGATCATTCCTGAGCGCTGGCTCACCCGCTAAAAGGAAAGTCACTATGTTCGGTATCTTCAAAAAGAAAGCACGTAAAGCTGTTGTCGAAGTTAAGAAAATGGAAAACCGCGACGCGGTTGAAGCTACGGTGTGGGGTGCTTACTCCATTGCGTATGCCGACGGCACATGCGATGCGAAAGAAATCGCCACTCTGGAAAAAACCATTTCAGCATTGCCTGCTTTCGCACCGTTCGCTGGTGAGATCGCACAGATGAGTAGCAATATCCGTGCTCGCTATGAAGCTTCGCCGCGCTCTGCTAATGCTCAGGCGCTGCGCGAACTGGCTGACGTTGCCGGTACAAACGATGCTGTTGATGTTCTTTGCCTGTGCCTTGATGTCGCTGACAACGACGGCATCGGGGAAGAAGAAGAGAAGCAGCTCAAGAAAATTGCGCAGGCGCTGCAACTCCCACTGGACCAGTACCTGTGATCGGGAAATTGCGCTGGGTAGCCGCCGGGGTATTGATGTTCCTGGTGGTTGCCATCGACTTTACCAGCAAAATGATGTCCATCCTTGCTGATGGCCTGCTGGTAGCCGGGGTAATTGCTTTACTCTGGCCCCTGTTTAAATCCAGTAAATAACACTTTGCAAAAGGTCATTTCTGATGGCCTTTGACAGAGTGAATTTTTTCTTCGGTGCTATAGTAAACTGGCATTCGATAATGCTCTCGATACTGATAACACTTGGTGGGGATACACCAACTTCGCAGAGACAACTGCATGACCCATGACCAGCAACCCAATGCTGGTCTTTTTTTTCCGCCATTAGCTCAACTGGAAAGAGCACGGAGCTTCTACCTCTGTGGTTCGGGGTTCGAATCCTCGATGGCGGACCAGTGTCCAATTCGTTAAGCGAGGAAGTTTCTCAACTCTGATTTATGCGCTATTTTTTTATTGTGGTGAATCCCCCTATGCGGAGGGGCGTTCCAGCAGTTACCTGAAAAGGAAACCTCTCAGACGCGGGAATGTTTGCTGGAGTAATTCTCACCGGGAGGCACCCGGCACCACGATAACAATAATATCGAATTGATAATTCCTTGAGAGCCTGCTTTAAACAGCAGGTTTTTTTTTGCTCGTTTCCCGAAGTTACGGCTACGCTAAAGAAGAAGGGGATATATCCGCTGGCAGATGGTTCTCCTGAACAATCAGTGAATCGGCCTCGATACCCGGACGTCACTACCTGTCTTTCGGATGATCTCCTTTCTACCTTCTTGTGATAATCATCACTTTAGCCTGCTCTCGCGAGCGGGCTTTTTTTATTCCCCTCAAATTTCCTGAGAGGGATCACAGCAATAAGAGGGGGCTTAATGTCCGATCCATTAACCGGCACCGGCGCTGTTCTCGGCGGCGGCCTGCTGGGTTCAGTCCTGTACGGCGTCTTTACTCATACAGATTTTGGTGTGGTGTTCGGGGCGTTTGGTGGTGCGGTGTTCTACGTCGCGACAGCCACAAACCTGTCCCGCGCCCGACTGGCAGCATATTTCCTGACGTCGTTTATCGTTGGGGTGCTTGGGGCGGGACTTATTGGCTCACTGCTAAATGCAGCTTCGCACTATGAAAAACCGCTGGATGCACTGGGTGCAGTGATTCTGTCTGCCCTGTGTATAAAAATCCTCACTTATCTTAACAACCAGGACCTGAACAACGTGTTCAAGTTTTTCTCGCGGCTACGTGGGGGAGGGGGAAATGGTAATTGACCCGTCAGCAGTCTTTAATGCGTTTATTTGTGCGGCCATCGTCATCGTGTTGATGTTTTACCAGCGACATGGCGCCCGGCATCGCCCCTTTATTTCTGTCCTGGCGTATATAACCGTGCTGGTTTACGCCGCGATCCCCTTGCAGTTCATCTTCGGCCTTTATCGTGATTCCAGCTGGCTGGTGGTGGTCGCAAACATTCTTATCTTCGCCGCCATCCTGAAGGTTCGTGGAAATATGGCGCGGCTGGTTGATCGTCTGAGGCACTAATGAACCAAACACAATTTCAGAGGGCGGCTGGTATC
The DNA here is from genome assembly GCF_049238125.1 of Enterobacter cloacae complex sp. IR5402. Classification (NCBI taxonomy): domain Bacteria; kingdom Pseudomonadati; phylum Pseudomonadota; class Gammaproteobacteria; order Enterobacterales; family Enterobacteriaceae; genus Enterobacter; species Enterobacter cloacae complex sp. IR5402. Next base: position 4,995 of record NZ_JBMKHO010000027.1, on the reverse strand, counting down.
AGCGCCGGGTTAGCTGCGCGCTGGTTTCCACATATCGACGCCGCTATGAAGGAATACGGCATCACCGCACCGCTCGATCAGGCCATGTTTATTGCCCAGATGGGGCATGAAAGCACCAGATTTACCCGGCTGGTGGAGAACCTGAATTACGCGGTTGAAAACCTAGTACCGACGTTCGGTAGCCACCGCATCACTCAACAGCAGGCCGCTGCACTTGGCAGAACGGCAACGCAACCGGCAAATCAGAAAGCGATCGCCAATCTGGTATACGGTGGTGAGTGGGGAAAAGAACACCTTGGCAATCAGGTTGCCGGTGATGGCTGGAAATATCGCGGTCGCGGGCTGAAACAGGTTACCGGGCTGAGCAACTATCGCAGTTGTGGCCAGGCGTTGAAACTGGACCTTGTTACCCACCCGGAGCTGCTTGAACAGGATGAATACGCCGCGCGCTCAGCTGCATGGTTCTATTCGTCTCGCGGTTGCCTGCTTCATTCCGGCGACGTGGAGCGCGTGACGCTTCTTATCAATGGCGGCAGAAACGGGTTGGATAAACGCCGCGCGCTGTTTAACCTGGCTAAATCCGTTCTGGTGTGAGGTGAATGTGGGTATCGAAACGATAATAGGGCTGGCCGCACTGGTCATTTCCGCCATTGCAGGCGCTTTTGGCCTGGGCCATATTCGCGGCACCAGCAAAGCGGAAGCGAAAGCCGACCAGCAGCGCACCGAAGATAACGCAGCTGCAACGGTCGCAGCAGCCGAACGCCGGGTAGAAGCTACGAAAGAGGCCAGCAATGTACAGCAGACTGTTAACCATATGCCTGGCGACGATGTTGATCGCGAGCTGCGGGACAACTGGACCCGTAAGGGTTGAGGTAGTGGACACGGCTTGCGACTGGGTAAAGCCAATCTACCTGACGGATCACGACATCGACGTTCTTGACCGCCAGACGAAGAAAGACATCCTGGCGCATAACAAAGCGTGGCAGGGGAACTGCCAGAAGGAGAAAGCCGATTTGAAGTAGCAAAGCGGAAAGACCGCAGCCGAAAGGTAATGCAGCAGTCATGATGCTGCCCCGAGTCGCGTAATGGCGAGCAGGTATAGCAGACCGTTGTGAGGGTAAATAAGGGGACATGCTCCGGTAAAGCAGCGCGAACGCCAGACGCGCACCGGTTATAAGCGGCGATGAAGCGACAGCAACTCAATGGTATGAGCGAGCCCACTGCGAGAGTGTGGGCTTCATTAGCTGTATCCGCGTAAAAATGCTAAATTGACCCCACGAAATGTCGCTGGGGAATGGCTATGAAAAGAGGTGTTGTTTTCACGGTACGCGAGCTTCTGAAAGTTAATGGTGGAAAAGGATTCACTACGGGTAGAGGTATTTCTACAGAAGAACTTAATTATTTGATGTTGTACTGGGATAAACTTGTTTCTCCAACTAATAATATTATCCATATTAGTTTAGCAAATGAAGAGGAACTGGAAAATTGTGGAGTCCTTTACCGACCAAAGTTTACCCAACAAGGGGGTATGGATGGTGCTAGGATGACAGAATTTCATGCTTTTACCCATGTAGAAGCTTTAAATATGATGAGAAAAAATGAGCGCGAAGTTGATTGGCGTATGCATTTTTTTAATAACGAAGTTTCAATTCCTCAGGAAGCTGCACAACAAAAAGAAGTTGTGAGATTCGAGTTAGCTGAACTTTTACCAGTTCCACCAAAAGATACACCTCTACAAGAGATACTAGAATTCAAAGAAAGGCGTAGCGACGAACTTCAAGCACTACATGGTTATCTTGATGAACTTTATTTGGAAGTGTTAAATTCGGGCGACTTTAATTTACAACGAGCCAATGCCCTTTCAGGCCTGAGGGCGTCTCTTGAAGATCTTAATAAGTTAAATAGCCAAGGTTGGAGAAGCCCATTAAAATTCAATCTTTCTACAGCTTTTGAATTTGATTTGAACCAGGTAATTAGTGGAGGTGCAACCGCTTATGCAGCCTTAAACTCATCACGACCACTTGAAGTGTTAAGTGTCGGTGCGGTTGTTACATTACTAGGCGGTTTTATCAAAGTTAAGCCTCAACTTCAAAATGTTCTCAAAAATGGCGATCCTAAATTGGCATATCTCACTAACGCTACTAGAGAAGGCATACTTGAAAAGTAAAAAAATAGGTGAAAATTAACATTTAGGATTAGCCTTGCTTATTAGTAAAAAGCCATAATTGAATTGTTATGGCTTTTTTATTGCGCATCGCACGCGCACATTAAAGAAAGTCTTTCAGCTGTGAGCCTGGGCAAACCGTTAACTTTCGGCGGCTTTGCCGTGCGACAGGCTCACGTCTAAAAGGAAAATCAAATGCAGGTCACTATTGATGGTGTTCCGTTTGTGCCTGCCTGCGCTTCAGCGTCACGGATTGGCATTGCCATTACTACCCACAACCGGCCAGACGTTTTAAAACGCGCTATTGAGCAGCACGTGAAACATCTGCCCGCTGGGGCGCTGTTGGTGGTTATCGACGACGGCTCTAAACCTGCCGCCGTAGTACCTGACTGCGTGCAGCTGCGTCGCCATGAAACATCACTTGGCATTGTTGCTTCGAAGAACGCCAGTTTAACAGCGCTGATGGACGCCGGGTGTGAACATCTTTTCCTTTGGGACGATGATGCTTTTCCGATTGCTGATAACTGGCACTTGCCATACATCGAATCACCCGAACCGCACCTGGCTTACCAGTTTCTGGATCTTGCTGGCACGAACAAGCTGAATGACCTTTCTGAGCTTTACCGTGACGATCAGCATGTGGCTTACACCGGGCAGCGCGGCGTGATGCTGTATTACCACCGCAGCGCTATCGAGAAGGTTGGCGGTTTCGATCCGGTTTACGGACGCGGCATGTACGAACACAGTGACCTCGCGCTACGTATCCATAACGCTGGCCTGACGACGTGGGCTTACGGTGATGTGGTCGGTTCAGAAAAGCTAATCCATTCTCTCGATGAGCATGAAGCCGTAGAGCGTTCGGTACCGCGTCCCGACCGACAGGCGCTGGTGGAACGTAACGTGAAGATCCACAACGAACGGCGTGATGCAGGTTTTACTGGTTACGTTGAATACCGCCAGCAGCGTGACGTGGTAATCACAACGCTGCTCACCAGTCAGCCTGACCCGCAGCGCGGCACGAAAATGGCGGCCTCGCCTGACATGCTGAGCAAATGGGCGGCCTCGCTTTGCCAGTGTGGGCGTATAGCGCTGGTAGATGAATTACTGACGGCTCCGACAGATGTTGAGCTATGTCGCGTTCCTGACGTGAAGATGAATGTCTACTTTCGTCGCTGGTTGCACATCTGGCAGCACCTGCGAGATCACCCTGAATACCGGTTCGTCTGGTGTACCGATGGTACTGATGTCGAAATGCTTCGCGCGCCGTGGGAAGAAATGGAGCCAGGGAAGTTGTACGTCGGTTCAGAACCAAAGACCTACGCCGATACCTGGGCAAAGCAGAATCATCCGGAGCGCATCTATCAAGAGTTCATTGAAGAGCATCGCAACGATGTGATGCTAAACGCTGGGCTGCTGGGTGGTACCAGAAAGCCAAGTACGCTGATGTTGCCGGTTATGTTTCCGGGGCGCAGGTGCTGTTTATCCCTCACGCGACGGCTTATCTTGATTCAGGGCTGCTTCATAAAATGAACTCGGTCACCATATCCGGTGGACGCGTGACGCAGAACTCCACGATGAAGGATGTAAGCATCAGTGAGCGTGAAAGTACGTACACGTTCCCCGGTAGCCTCTGGCAGATATTTCCGTCAGGCCAGCGTAGTGGTGTGGGTCTTCTCATCAGCAACAGCACTGACTTCACCTCAATAACCAATGCTACACAGTCAGGACAGTGTATCTGGAAGGGTACCGTCAATGTTCCCACTGGCGGCTGGGCAGTTCCCACGATAGCGGGGTACGACAAGTCCAAATATATTGTCTTTGGGCGCTGCAATAGCGGCAACACCGTCGATTTCGATGGCAACACGGTCAGGTTCTTCAGCCCTCCATCCACCAACGATGATGCTCCAACGACCGGCACGATAGATATTGTCATCTTTGCCAGTGGCGTGGCGCCGCAGCCGGGCACCGGGCTCAACATCTTCAATGCAGCCGGGGCCTGCACGTTTTCAACGACAAAGCGGCCTTTCGTCTACCTCAACCAGCTCTGGACGCCTTCAAAAAATGCCGTGAGCATCGGCAGCGGGTATGTTCCGCTGGGCAGATTCGGGCTGATGGCTCACGAAGTTAATGGCATGTACGTGTATCGAATGTTCGGAATAAAAATACAGAACGGCAGCGCTTCAGTTCAGGGTGGGAAATATCTGGGGCGCGAGCGGTATGCAATTTTTGGTAATGACACGGTAACTCCACTGAACCTTCCCGTTCTTCCCGATATGTACGTCTGAATAAACTGACTTTTTAATCAACCTCGCTCCGGCGGGGTTTTTTATTGCCTGGAGAAAATATGCTTTATAACACTGGCACCATCGCCATTAACGGAAACACCGCAACCGGCACCGGCACGAACTGGACGGCACCTGCCAGCCAGATTCGGGTTGGCCAGACGTTGTTTGTTCTTTCTAACCCGGTACAGATGTTTCAGATCACGGCCATCAACAGTGCGACGTCACTGACGGTTACGCCTGCCGCGTCTCCGGCGCTGAGCGGCCAGAAGTACGGCATTCTTGTTACTGATAGTCTCTCAGTCGACGGCCTGGCGCAGAGCATGTCTCAGCTCATCAACGAGTACGGCGAGAACATCGGCGCCTGGGAGACGTTCGCCACCACCTCAGCAAACCAGAACATCACCGTCACCATCAACGGCGTACGCGTGACCATTCCTGCGATCGGCAAACTGGTCCAGAAAGGGAGCAATGCGGCGGTTGGAGTTTCGGACGGCGGGACCGGGGCAACGAATGCCGCTGACGCTCGCGCAAACCTCGGTTTGGGAA
>NZ_JBMKHO010000026.1:0-25689 GCF_049238125.1 Enterobacter cloacae complex sp. IR5402 | reverse complement strand
AGTCACTGTCGTTCTCAAAATCGGTGGAGCTGCATGACAAGGTCATCGGGCATTATCTGAACATAAAACACTATCAGTAAGTTGGAGTCATTACCAGGAAAGGGCAGTTTTAAACGGAAAGACGCCCAAAATTTCACTCACTGGCATGGGATAGCGGCGGGACGTCTTGACGAAGCGATTGTCAGTAAATTTATTGAGGGAGAAAAAGACGATGTCGAAACGGTCGATGTCATCTTGCGCCCAAAAGTTTATTTCCGGTTACTGCAGCATGGTAAGGACCGTTCCGCAGGCGCGCCTGATATTGTTACCCCGATAGTGACGCCAGCCTTGCTAAGCCGTGAGGGTTTTTTATATCCGACGCCAGCGACCTCCATTCCCAGAGACCTGCTTGAACCTTTGCCAAAAGGAGCATTTTCGATTGGTGAGATTGGGCAGTATGACAAATACAAGACAATCCATACCTCATTCTCTATCAACTTTGATGACGGCATTGATAAGACTGCCGAAACGGATGAAGAACGGGAAGCACGATATGCAGCCTTGCAGCAGGAGTGGCGTCAATATCTGGATGATTCAGAGAGGCTGCTGAAGAACGTTGCCGGCGACTGGATTAAAAATCCTGAGCAATATGAACTCGCTGAGCACGGTTATATTGTTAAAACGGCGCAATCTGGCGGTGCCAGTTTCCATATCCTTTCTCTTTATGATCACCTGCTTGTTTGCAAGAAGGATGTGCCGCTCTTCAATCGCTTCGCCTCGCGAGAGGTTCATGCTGCAGAGTCTTTGCTAGCCCCAGGCGCAAAATTCAGCGACAGGCTTGGACACTCCGGAGATAAGTTTCCGCTGGCAAAGGCTCAGCGCGATGCCTTAAGCCATTTTCTGGATGCAAGACATGGCGATATCCTTGCTGTTAATGGACCTCCGGGAACCGGAAAAACCACGCTGGTGCTTTCTATCATCGCCACGCAGTGGGCCAGAGCGGCTCTCGAAAAATCTGAGCCTCCGGTTATTATCGCGACTTCAACGAACAACCAGGCTGTAACGAACATTATCGAAGCGTTCGGGAAAGATTTTTCACAGGGCACTGGTGCAATGGCCGGACGATGGTTACCTGAGCTGAAAAGCTTCGGCGCTTATTTTCCCTCAAGCACTCGTAAAGCTGAGGCAGCCAAAAAATATCAAACTGAAGATTTCTTCAACCAGGTTGAGTCAAAAGAGTATGTAGAGGATGCACTGCTGTTTTATCTGGAGAAGGCTAAGGCAGCCTTTCCTGAAAAAGATTGTTCATCCCCTGAAAAGGTCATTGAACTCCTGCATGGTCAGTTGGCAGCAAAATCCGAGCAACTGATAAGAGGCTTTGTTGAATAAATCAGATTTCGGGTAAGTCTCCCCCGTAGCGGGTTGTGTTTTCAGGCAATACGCACGCTTTCAGGCATACCTGCTTTCGTCATTTTGTTCAGCGCTCGTACCAGGGCCATAGCCTCCGCAACCTGACCATCGTAGTCACGCAGCGTCAGTGAACCCCCGAACAGCTGTTTTACCCGGTACATCGCCGTTTCCGCTATCGAGCGACGGTTGTAATCTGTTGTCCATTTCCACCGCGCATTACTCCCGGTCATTCGCTGATTAGCCACTGCACGGTTACGGTCTGCATATTCACCGGGCCAGTAACCCGCACCTTTTCGGGGAGGGATAAGGGCGCTGATTTCTTACGCCGCAGTTCATCGTGACAGAGCCGGGTGTCGTAAGCGCCGTCTGCCGATGCTGCCCTGATTTTTCTGTGAGTCTGCCGGATAAGACCCGGGAAGGCTTCTGAGTCCGTCACATTGTTCAGCGACAGGTCTGCACAGATGATTTCATGTGTTTTGCTGTCAACTGCCAGATGCAACTTTCGCCATATACGACGGCGTTCTTTGCCGTGTTTTTTGACTTTCCATTCGCCTTCACCAAAGACCTTCAGCCCGGTGGAATCAATCACCAGATGCGCGATTTCACCCCGGGTGAACGTTTTGAAACTGACATTAACCGACTTTGCGCGCTTGCTGACACTGGTGTAATCCGGGCAGCGCAACGGAACATTCATCAGTGTAAAAATGGAATCAATAAAACCCTGTGCAGCCCGCAGGGTCAACCTGAACACGCGTTTAATGACCAGAACGGTGGTGATGGCGAGATCAGAATAGCGCTGAGGTCTTCCCCGTGATGAAGGCGTTGCCGACTCATACCAGGCCTGAATAGCTTCATCATCCAGCCAGAAAGTTATGGAGCCACGGTTGATGAGGGCTTTATTGTAGGTGGGCCAGTTGGTGATTTTGAACTTTTGCTTTGCCACGGAACGGTCTGCGTTGTCGGGAAGATGCGTGATCTGATCCTTCAACTCAGCAAAAGTTCGATTTATTCAACAAAGTCATGTTACACTCAAAGTAGACAATCCTGATCTCAAGCGTACGTATTGTCCATGCGATGAATAAAGGAAAAGTTATGAAACACAAGCTTTCTGCAATCCTTATGGCCTTCATGTTGACGACGCCAGCTGCGTTTGCTGCCCCTGAAGCAGCAAACGGGACCGAGGCAACGACGGGTACTACTGGCACCACAACGACCACGACGGCTGCTACCACTGGTGGCGTGGCTGCTGGAGCTGTCGGCACGGCGACAGTTGTCGGTGTGGCAACGGCTGTTGGTGTGGCGACGTTGGCAGTAGTTGCAGCAAATGACAGTGGCGATGGCGGTTCTCATAACACCTCAACCACCACGTCTACTACGCGCTAATTCTGCTTAAACGCGTCGAAATTAAAGTTAAATAACACCCGGTTGCGATATTCGTACCGGGCTTTAGAGATTTGCATTTTTTTAATTAACCTTTCAAGGATTAAAGGTGCGCCCTCTTATTTTATCGATTTTCGCACTATTTCTTGCGGGATGTACGCACAGCCAGCAAAGTATGGTCGATACATTTCGCGCCAGCCTTTTCGATAATCAGGATATCACCGTAGCGGATCAGCAGATCCAGGCGTTGCCTTATTCCACGATGTATTTACGCCTTAATGAAGGGCAACGAATCTTTGTGGTACTGGGATATATAGAACAAGAACAAAGCAAATGGTTATCCCAGGATAACGCCATGCTGGTTACTCATAATGGACGTCTTTTAAAGACCGTCAAACTTAATAATAATCTGCTGGAAGTGACAAATTCCGGGCAGGACCCTCTGCGTAACGCGCTGGCAATAAAAGACGGCAGCCGCTGGACGCGCGATATTCTCTGGAGTGAAGACAACCATTTTCGCTCTGCGACCCTGAGTTCCACTTTTTCCTTTGCTGGATTAGAGACGCTGCATATTGCGGGTCGCGATGTGCTGTGTAATGTCTGGCAGGAAGAGGTGACTTCCACGCTGCCAGAAAAACAGTGGCAAAACACATTCTGGGTCGATTCGGCTACTGGCCAGGTTCGTCAAAGTCGGCAAATGTTAGGCGCAGGGGTTATTCCCGTAGAAATGACGTTTCTTAAGCCCGCACCATGAATAAATTACAGTCGTATTTCATTGCCAGCGTACTTTACGTAATGACACCCCATGCCTTTGCGCAAGGAACGGTGACTATTTATCTGCCTGGCGAACAACAGACACTTTCCGTTGGCCCCGTGGAAAATGTTGCCCAGTTGGTGACACAACCGCAACTGCGCGATCGCCTCTGGTGGCCTGGTGCCTTGCTGACCGACTCTGCGGCGAAAGCTAAAGCGCTTAAAGACTACCAACATGTCATGGCACAGCTTGCTTCCTGGGAAGCAGAAGCTGACGACGATGTGGCGGCAACGATTAAATCCGTGCGCCAGCAGTTACTCAATCTCAATATCACTGGTCGCTTACCGGTCAAACTGGACCCTGATTTTGTACGAGTGGATGAGAACAGCAATCCCCCGCTGGTCGGGGACTATACGCTCTATACCGTACAGCGTCCGGTGACTATTACTCTGCTGGGTGCGGTTTCTGGGGCTGGGCAATTGCCCTGGCAGGCAGGCCGTAGCGTTACCGATTATCTGCAAGATCACCCCCGTCTTGCAGGCGCGGACAAGAATAACGTTATCGTGATTACGCCTGAGGGTGAGACTGTCGTCGCCCCTGTTGCCCTGTGGAATAAAAGACATGTGGAACCACCGCCTGGCAGCCAGCTTTGGTTAGGCTTTTCTGCGCATGTACTGCCCGAAAAATATGCTGATTTAAATGACCAGATTGTGTCTGTTTTAACGCAACGTGTTCCTGACTGATGAAGAAGAATTCTTATCTTTTAAGCTGCCTGGCCATTGCCGTCTCCAGTGCCTGTCATGCTGAAGTATTAACCTACCCGGATCCGCTGGGTTCGTCGCAATCGGACTTTGGCGGCACAGGATTGTTGCAGATGCCAAATGCGCGCATCGCACCGGAGGGTGAATTCAGCGTCAACTACCGGGATAACGATCAATACCGTTTCTACTCCACCTCCGTGGCGCTGTTCCCATGGCTGGAAGGCACCATTCGTTATACGGATGTGCGCACACGTAAATATAGCCAGTGGGAAGATTTCAGCGGCGATCAGTCATACAAAGACAAATCATTCGATTTTAAACTTCGCCTGTGGGAAGAAGGTTACTGGCTACCGCAAGTGGCGTTTGGTAAACGTGATATTGCTGGTACGGGTCTGTTTGACGGTGAGTATCTGGTGGCCAGCAAGCAAGCGGGGCCATTTGATTTCACCCTCGGGATGGCATGGGGCTACGCCGGTAATGCGGGCAATATTACCAACCCGTTTTGCCGGGTGAGCGATAAATATTGTCATCGCGCAGAGTCTCACGATGCGGGCGATATCAGCTTTAGCGATATCTTTCGTGGCCCGGCCTCCATCTTTGGCGGCATTGAGTATCAAACGCCGTGGAATCCCCTGCGTCTGAAACTCGAATACGACGGCAACAATTACCAGAATGATTTCGCTGGCAAACTGCCTCAGGCAAGCCATTTCAACGTCGGTGCAGTTTATCGCGCTGCCAACTGGGCAGACCTCAACCTGAGTTATGAACGCGGTAACACGTTGATGTTTGGTTTCACTTTACGGACCAATTTCAACGATCTGCGCCCTGCCCTGCGCGATACGCCAAAACCGGCATATCAACCTGCGCCTGAATCTGAAGGATTGCAGTACACCACGGTAGCAAACCAACTTACCGCCCTGAAGTATAACGCGGGCTTTGACGCGCCAGAAATTCAGCTACGCGATAAGACGCTGTATATGTCTGGTCAGCAATACAAATACCGTGATTCTCGTGAAGCGGTCGATCGTGCCAGCCGGATTCTGGTGAATAACCTGCCGCAAGGCGTTGAGAAGATTAGCGTGACGCAAAAGCGCGAGCATATGGCGATGGTGACTACCGAAACCGACGTAGCCAGCCTGCGCAAACAGCTGGCAGGTACAGCGTCTGGTCAATCAGAGCCACTGCAACAACAACGTGTTGAAGCTGAAGATCTTTCTGCCTTTGGTCGGGGCTACCGTATTCGTGAAGATCGCTTTAGCTACTCTTTCAACCCAACACTTTCACAGTCGCTGGGCGGCCCGGAAGATTTCTATATGTTCCAGCTGGGGCTGATGTCCAGCGCCCGCTACTGGTTTACTGACCACCTGCTGCTTGATGGCGGTATTTTCACCAATATTTACAATAACTACGACAAGTTTAAGTCTTCGCTATTACCCGCGGACTCTACCCTGCCCCGCGTGCGCACGCATATCCGTGATTACGTTCGCAATGACGTTTATCTCAACAACTTGCAGGCGAACTACTTTGCCGACTTAGGCAATGGTTTCTATGGCCAGGTGTATGGCGGTTATCTGGAAACGATGTACGCCGGTGTCGGTTCCGAGCTGCTTTATCGCCCGCTAGATGCCAGCTGGGCGCTGGGTGTGGACGTTAACTACGTGAAGCAACGTGACTGGGACAACATGATGCGCTTCACCGATTATTCCACACCCACAGGTTTCGTGACGGCTTACTGGAACCCGCCGACGCTCAATGGCGTACTGATGAAACTTAGCGTTGGGCAATATCTGGCAAAAGATAAAGGCGCAACGATCGACGTCGCCAAACGCTTTGACAGCGGCGTGGCGGTAGGGGTATGGGCGGCAATCAGTAACGTATCTAAAGATGACTATGGCGAAGGCGGCTTTAGTAAAGGTTTTTATATCTCGATTCCGTTCGACTTGATGACCATTGGACCTAACCGCAACCGCGCGGTGGTTTCGTGGACACCATTGACGCGTGATGGTGGACAAATGCTGTCACGCAAATACCAGCTCTATCCAATGACGGCAGAGCGAGAAGTACCGGTTGGACAATAACCTGACGTAATTCATAACATTACATTGACTGATAAATATAAACCAATGAAAAAGAACATTTTTAAGTTTTCGGTACTGACATTGGCTGTTCTGTCTTTGACAGCATGTACCCTTGTTCCTGGTCAGAATTTATCGACCAGTAACAAGGATGTCATTGAACTACCTGACAATCAGTATGACCTGGACAAAATGGTCAATATCTATCCCGTCACGCCAGGATTGATTGATCAGTTGCGCGCCAAACCGATTATGTCGCAGGCTAACCCGGAGCTGGAGCAGCAAATCGCGAACTATGAATATCGTATCGGCATTGGTGATGTGTTGATGGTTACGGTCTGGGATCACCCGGAACTAACCACCCCCGCAGGGCAATACCGTAGCGCCAGTGATACCGGCAACTGGGTTAACGCCGATGGTGCGATTTTCTACCCCTACATTGGTCGCCTGAAAGTGGCCGGGAAAACACTTACCCAGGTACGCAACGAGATTACAGCGCGTCTCGATTCAGTCATTGAAAGCCCGCAAGTCGATGTCAGCGTCGCGGCGTTCCGCTCGCAAAAAGCGTACGTCACCGGCGAAGTCAGCAAATCGGGTCAGCAGCCGATTACCAATATTCCTCTGACCATCATGGATGCGATTAACGCCGCGGGCGGTCTGACCGCAGATGCAGACTGGCGCAATGTGGTGCTCACCCAGAATGGCGTAAAGACCAAAGTGAACCTCTATGCGCTGATGCAGCGTGGCGACTTGCGCCAGAACAAACTGCTGCACCCGGGCGATATTTTATTTATTCCGCGCAACGATGATCTGAAAGTCTTCGTGATGGGTGAAGTGGGTAAACAGAGCACGCTGAAAATGGACCGCAGCGGTATGACCCTGGCGGAAGCGCTGGGTAACGCTGAGGGTATGAATCAGGATGTCGCTGATGCGACGGGGATTTTTGTTATTCGTGCAACGCAAAACAAGCAGAATGGCAAAATCGCCAATATTTATCAGCTGAATGCGAAGGACGCATCGGCAATGATACTCGGAACGGAATTCCAGCTTGAACCTTACGACATTGTTTATGTCACTACCGCGCCGCTGGCTCGTTGGAACCGTGTGATTTCCCTGCTGGTACCGACGATTTCCGGGGTGCATGACCTGACAGAGACTTCACGGTGGATTCAAACATGGCCCAACTAAAATTTAACTCAATCCTGGTGGTTTGTACCGGCAACATTTGCCGTTCGCCCATTGGCGAGCGCTTGCTGCGTAAACGTCTGCCAGGCGTAAAAGTCAAATCGGCAGGTGTTCATGGTCTGGTAAAACACCCGGCAGATGCGACAGCAGCAGATGTTGCCGCTAATCATGGCGTATCTCTTGAAGGACATGCCGGACGTAAGCTCACTGCTGAGATGGCACGAAATTACGATCTGATTCTGGCAATGGAGTCGGAACATATTGCTCAGGTTACCGCAATCGCTCCCGAGGTCCGCGGGAAGACAATGCTGTTTGGGCAATGGCTGGAACAGAAAGAGATCCCGGATCCCTATCGTAAAAGTCAGGACGCATTTGAACATGTCTACGGTATGTTGGAGCGCGCCAGTCAGGAATGGGCGAAGCGCCTCAGCCGGTAATTTGAGTTTATAAAATACGATGACAACTAAAAATATGAATACGCCACCAGGCAGCACTCAGGAAAATGAGATCGATCTGCTTCCTCTGGTCGGCGAGTTATGGGATCACCGTAAGTTTATTATCAGCGTGACCGCGTTATTCACACTGATCGCTGTCGCTTACTCGCTGTTAAGCACGCCAATTTATCAGGCAGATACTCTGGTCCAGGTTGAGCAGAAACAGGGCAACGCCATTCTCAGCGGCCTGAGCGATATGATCCCTAACTCATCGCCCGAGTCTGCACCGGAGATCCAACTGCTGCAATCGCGCATGATTCTCGGTAAAACCATTGCTGAACTGAATCTGCGCGACATGGTTGAGCAGAAGTATTTTCCGATTGTGGGTCGCGGCTGGGCGAGATTAACCAAAGAAAAACCAGGTGAGCTGGCGATCAGCTGGATGCATATTCCACAACTGAATGGTCAGGATCAGCAACTGACACTCACGGTTGGGGAAAACGGCCACTATACGCTGGAAGGTGAAGAGTTCACCGTCAATGGTATGGTCGGCCAGCGTCTGGAAAAAGATGGCGTTGCGCTGACTATCGCGGACATTAAGGCCAAACCAGGAACACAGTTTGTCCTGAGCCAGCGTACCGAACTGGAAGCGATTAACGCGTTGCAGAAAACCTTTACCGTTAGCGAACGCAGTAAAGAAAGCGGGATGCTGGAACTTACCATGACTGGTGATGATCCCCAGTTGATTACTCGTATTCTGAACAGCATCGCTAACAACTATTTGCAACAGAATATCGCTCGCCAGGCGGCGCAGGATTCACAAAGCCTTGAATTCTTACAGCGCCAGTTGCCAGAAGTGCGCAGCGAGCTGGACCAGGCGGAAGAAAAACTCAACGTTTATCGCCAGCAGCGCGATTCGGTTGACCTTAACCTGGAAGCCAAAGCCGTTCTTGAGCAGATTGTGAACGTTGATAATCAACTCAATGAGCTGACCTTCCGCGAGGCAGAGATCTCCCAGCTGTATAAGAAAGATCACCCAACTTATCGTGCGCTGCTGGAAAAACGCCAGACGCTAGAGCAAGAACGCAAACGCTTGAATAAGCGGGTATCGGCTATGCCTTCCACCCAACAGGAAGTGTTGCGTTTAAGTCGTGACGTAGAAGCGGGCCGTGCGGTATATCTGCAATTACTTAACCGCCAGCAGGAGTTGAGTATTTCGAAATCCAGTGCCATTGGTAACGTGCGGATTATCGACCCGGCAGTCACTCAGCCGCAGCCAGTGAAACCGAAAAAAGCGTTGAATGTGGTGCTTGGTTTTATTCTTGGCCTGTTTATTTCGGTGGGTGCCGTGCTGGCGCGTGCGATGTTGCGTCGTGGTGTAGAAGCCCCGGAACAACTGGAAGAGCACGGCATCAGCGTTTATGCCACCATCCCGATGTCCGAGTGGCTGGATAAACGTACCCGTCTGCGTAAGAAAAAATTATTTTCTAATCAGCAGCGCCATCGTACTAAAAATATCCCCTTCCTGGCGGTGGATAACCCGGCGGATTCTGCTGTGGAAGCCGTACGTGCGCTACGAACCAGTCTGCATTTCGCTATGATGGAGACTGAGAATAACATTCTGATGATCACCGGTGCGACGCCAGACAGTGGTAAAACATTTGTCAGTTCAACTCTGGCAGCGGTGATCACCCAGTCCGATCAAAAAGTGTTATTTATTGATGCCGACTTACGCCATGGTTATTCGCATAACCTGTTTACCGTGAGTAATGCACATGGCTTGTCGGAATATCTGGCAGGTAAAGATGAGCTCAACAAAGTGATCCAGCATTTTGGCAAAGGAGGCTTTGATGTGATTACTCGCGGTCAGGTGCCACCTAACCCGGCTGAACTGCTGATGCGCGATCGGATGCGTCAATTACTGGAATGGGCGAACGACCATTACGATCTGGTGATTGTCGATACGCCGCCGATGCTGGCGGTGAGCGATGCTGCGGTCGTGGGGCGCTCTGTCGGCACCAGCCTGCTGGTTGCGCGTTATGGCCTGAACACCGCCAAAGAGGTGAGCTTGTCAATGCAGCGTCTGGAACAGGCAGGCGTCAATATTAAAGGCGCTATCCTCAATGGTGTGATTAAACGCGCCAGCACCGCTTACAGTTACGGCTATAACTATTACGGTTATAGTTACTCCGAGAAAGAGTAAAACTGAAGGTAAAGTGACCGGATGCGGCGAACGCCTTTTCCGGTCTACGCATTAGACAGTTCTTCGTTTGTCATCAGCCTCAGAGCATTCAGGTAGCTGAATGCTCTTTTTTATGCATTACAAACTGCACGCCGGTATGCGTGCTTCATTCACGATTTGCGTAAAACCGGCCAACGAACACATGCCCTGCGCATTTCGCTCTTCACATCCTGCCAGGGTCAGTTTCACCTCTCCGGGCGGCGTATTTAATGACAGCGGCGTTTTATCACGCATCTGCTGTAAAGTCTGGAAGACCAGCGAAACCTGAATCCACTGGCTGTTATCGCTTAGCCGACGCCAGCGTTCAAACACCAGTTCACCATCTGGCGGCGTGTTATCCGGCTGACCTGGAAGCGTCCAGTTGAGCTCCAGTGCGCCGCCGAGATTTGCCAGATTAGTATCGTGTCCGGCGATAAACAGCACTGAAGTGGGTAATATCACACCATACGCCTGTTTTTGCGGTGGATGGGGCGTCAACGCTGTCATGATCAAATCCAACAACGGGGTGGCGCGGCTGCGGGCAACCTCCGGCGTGCGTTGTAGTAAATAAAATTGCGCGTTATGCAAACTTAGCAACGTGTTCCACTGGTGTGAATCAGTGATCCTTCCCCACCCCGGCTCCGGCATTCCCTGTGCCTGTTGCAGGAGAAATATCTCCGTCAGCATTGATGCGAGGCTTACCGCACCGGTTAATGAGACATTGTCGGCGCTCACCTTGAGTTCCGATGGTAATGCCTGCGTTAATGAACAGCTTTCGTCCTGTTTCTCACGGTTAAGGCACAAGTTTGATTGCGGAAAATTAAGCACCCGTTCCAGTTCGCGAAACGCCGTTTGCCGATGCCCGGTAAAGTCAGCAATTGACCCTCCTGCCCTGCTGAGGATCGCGTCAGTCACGTTCGCGTTATCCAGTTGGCAAACGCCAGTTTTTAGAGGATTAAATAACGGATCGGGACTGGACGTATCTGCCTGGGTATGTACGGTTATTGCACAGTCAGGTGCCAGCCCGGCGGCGAAGGCTTCGCCTGTTTTACGGGTACGCTCGTCGACATCAGCAATAATCGCGACCTGACCAGGCTGCGGGCAGCCCTTTTTCGTCAGCAATCCGTCGGCTACCAGACGCTGGCGTTGGTAATGTCCGAGATAAGCGATTAGCTCACCACCGCGCGGTGTCAGCCAACCCAGTTTTACCGGCCAGGTTGGCCATGCGTCTGGGGTGACATCCTGCATCAGTTGCGTGGCCTTGGTT
Source organism: Enterobacter cloacae complex sp. IR5402 (assembly GCF_049238125.1). Taxonomy (NCBI): domain Bacteria; kingdom Pseudomonadati; phylum Pseudomonadota; class Gammaproteobacteria; order Enterobacterales; family Enterobacteriaceae; genus Enterobacter; species Enterobacter cloacae complex sp. IR5402. The sequence continues at coordinate 14,223 of NZ_JBMKHO010000026.1, read as the reverse complement.
GGGGCACGCACACCATGACGACTGACAATCACCACACTTTCCAGCTTCAGCTCCGGCTCACTCTGAGCGAATGCAGATTGCGGGGTTAACGGAATCAGAAGAGATAAAAATGGGATCAAGATCGCTTTCATCGATATGTTTCCGCTTTTCATATCCGACATTATTGATTGCCTGATACGACGCTAATGCGCCGCATCAGACTTACGTTCGTTAACTTTTCAATCGCGGGTCCAGCCATACCAACACAAGGGTGGAGAGCGAACACATCAACAAAATGCCGACGAACCAAAGTAAATACCACATTGTTCCTGCTCCTTAGTACAGCTCGTTTTCGTTACGGCGGAGAGTTTCTGTCGTCATGCGCCCCCACATTTTGTAGTAGCTCCAGAGAGTGTAGAGCAACACAATGGGCAAAAATATCAGCACGATTACCAACATAATACTCAGCGTCAGCTGACTGGAAGTGCTGTCCCACAACGTCAGGCTGGAGATTGGACTCACGCTTGACGGCATGACAAAGGGGAACAGCGTGATGCCTGCCGTGAAAATCACGCCAAATTGCATCAATGATGCCATCAAAAATCCCCAACCCGGGCGACCACGATAAATCGCCATCACCGTCAGCAATGGGCAGAAGAACCCCAGTAGCGGGAAGATCCACAAAACGGGCGACTCGACAAAATTATTCATCCAGGCACCAGGTAGCACTGCCACCAGTTTCATTAACGGATTGGAAGGACCGTTAGCATCCTGGGCGAGCAGTACAAAGCCATCAATACCGACCCACAGCCAGTAACCCGCCAGCAAAAAGCACAGCATCACCAACAGTGCAGCGCGTTTAGTCGCCAGCTGTGAACGCAGATGAATCACACCAACAGTTTTCAGTTGTAACCAGACGCCACCTTGCAAAATCACCATCCCAAGGCTGAGCAATCCGCACAATAAAGGGAATGGCGTCAGCAGTTGCCAGAAGCTGCCGAGATACTCCACGCGTAATTGCGGTGTGAAGGCAAACGGCACGCCGAGCAACAAGTTGCCGAAGGCGATACCGAAGACTACCGGCGGCACCAGACTGCCGATGACCAGACCGGCATCCCACATTTTACGCCAGCGTGCATCGGCGATTTTTCCGCGATAATCAAAGGCCAGCGGGCGGAAGAACAGCGAGCACAGCACCAGGATCATCGCCACATAAAAGCCGGAAAACGCCGCTGCATACACTCTGGGCCAGGCGGCAAATAATGCCCCACCTGCGAGGATCAACCAGACCTGATTGCCTTCCCAGTGCGCACCAACGCTATTAATCACTATCCGGCGTTCATCATCATTACGCGCCACCAGCGGCAGCAAACAGCCGATCCCCATGTCAAATCCGTCGGAGATCATAAAGACCACCAGGATCACGCCAATCAGCATCACCAGTAGCAGCAGGGAACCACAGCCCACCATGATGCGGAAACTCCAGAATACCGGCGCAACCTGAGGTATTGCACCACGCATCGCCGCCTGGTACTGTGCGGCTGTGACATGATTCATATCCGGCGCATAGCGGGAGAGCAACATGCCGTAGCCCAGGTCACCTTCCAGTTCCCGGAATGCCTGCAACACATGCGGCTCACGATTGCCTTGCGATATTTCCTGCATTAACAGCCAGACCATACGTCCGCGTTGCAAGCGTGGGTAGGTTTCAGCCATCAAATTCTTCAGACCCGGCACGGGTTTATCTAATGAGTGAGTGGCGAGGATCCCTAGCAGCGCGGGAATTTTGATGGCAAAGGCGTTACGCTCTTGATCCTGTTCCGGCCAGGCAACCACATGGAACGGTGCAGGTGCAGGTTCCGTTTGCCACTCCCCTTCCATCGCCGCCAGTTTTACCGGTTGTACTTGCGCGACTTCATACGCAGAACTGTCTCCGAGTTGCAGCGTGCCAATAATCGCCAGAGTACCGAAGACGGAACCGATGGCAAACGAGCGTAATGCGACATCGCGCTCCCGTCCGCGCAGTAAATACCAGGCGCTGATCGCCATAATAAACATGGCCGAGATTTTGTTGTTCTTTTAGAGCCTGAGGTTTAGCGTAAGCGGGAGCCAGCCTGTAAATACCATCACCATCGGGGACGATTCTGTCGCCCAGACGATTAAGATCACGATACAAAGTACGCTCACTGATGTTGAATTCGTCCATCATCTTCTTACATGATACAAAACCGTACTGGTAAAGTTCTGCAATAATAGCGGTTATTCTTTGTACCATTACCTCATGCCCGCTCATGCGCGTTCTCCTTGTAATTTTTCCTTGAGATTACCAGTCGCTACTGACAGGGCATGTCAGTAGCGACTGGAGGATCATGTTTTCATATCGGCAAATTTCTCACATAACTTAAGGAGATTAAGTCGAAAAGTCAGTTAATGGATTTTGCGGTCAATAACATAATCAGTCTCCTGCAGGCAGTCGCGAGTAGCCACTCAGAGGTGAAAGAACAACTGACGTGTCAAGGCTTCAAAAGCGGAGTATGCTGAGATTCAGTCGATTAGAGCCAGGCTGAAAAAATCTTTATAGACTTAGTTTGTTTTGCCTCAGGACTGACTGCAGCCAAACGAGCGTTCATCTCGGCTGTATGACTTGGTGCGCTCCTTCGCAAAGTAGCTCAGACGGAAAGTGAGCTTATCGTAAACCGCACGATAGTCTGTGGCGTTGGCATCCAGATAATACAGGGGATTATCTGGGATGTGGACCAACGTTCGGTATTCGGGGTAAGGGCCTAGTTGCAAAGCGCTCAGCCAGGCTTCACGTATCAGGCTGGCTAATCCCGTTCCCCCTTCTCCATAGCTTCCAAGTCCATTGAATGTGTCTTTGTTCACGAAAAGTACCATGTGGTAATGGGACTTCTCGTTTATTTCTCCCACTTCCCGAACCCAGGCGTAACGCAACTGGCATGGGTAGCTCCTGATGCCATTCTTTATTTTATTTCGGTACCGAGCATCGATTTTTGCATTAAGCGATTCAATGAAACGGGATATCAGACCACTATTCCTATTACAGTTGTCATCAGGCAGACGTAGATCGACACGGACAGCCATTGTCCTTGGGTGTTGTGCTATAGCGTTATCAATTACACCCAGCATCCGTTGCAAATACGTTGTATTGAATGGGGCATGACGTTGGTCAAGATAAATATCATTAAGCATAATAGATTCCTGTGATCTGAATATCGGGCAGGACGGAACCTTACCCGCGATGGTTGAGGTAATTAGGTGGTATCAAATCTGGCTTATTGAGTTTGTGTTGGATGTTAGTTGGGTGATGCTGACTAAATTGCTTGGTGTGTATTGCGTAGGTGTGTATTACTGGAATATTGGGGTTTATGTACTGATATATATTAACAATCCGTCACGTATTAATACTCAACATTCAGGCCAGATGCGGTTTGATATTTCATTGTGTTAAATTATTTACTCCGAAGTTAATGTCGTCTGAAAAAAAATGATTAAGGGGTGGCTATAACTTATTTCAATCACGGTGCATGATCAGAGTGTCATTTAAAATTAAGCAGCAAAAAGGGCATGGAATTTGATAAACACAGTCCAAAATATTTAATTTCTGGAATCATTAATTTTAGCCTGCAACCACTCCTCCAGGTCGCTTTTTAACCAGCGAGAAGCTCTACCCATCTTAATGGGTTTCGGAAATACCCCTTCCTGTATCAACTTATAGAACCATTTATCACTCAGGCCAGTAAGGCGTGTGATAAACTTCATATCGATGAACTCATCTTCCAGTAGTGCAGGTTTAGTTTTCATGCTGAGTGTCCCATTGCGAGAAGAGCACCGGAGCAGGCGATAACTAATTGTTCACGCCTTCTCCTCCACATGAATGGGGTGTGACGTAAAAAAAGATCTGGAAGGAGCAGTTGAGCTACCCAACTAAGAATGCATAGATACGGAAAACCTCGTGTAACGCTGTTCTCTGACCGTTACAATTTGACGGATGTCGAAACTTTGTAGAGTGCAATCATGAAAATTATTCAGAGTGGTGAGTTGATCAGTACTCTCCCCCAATTTACCAGAGGCAGAAAAATCACAGGAGGCAACCAGCCATTAATCACTTACTAATCAGTTAGTAATCACTACTTTATCATTAAAAAATCAGCAAAAAACCAGTCAACAGTCACCTTGCAGATGCCAAATCATCATGGTTCATTTATACTTTTGAAAGCATCGGACAGATGTGATATCACACTGGAGGGTACATGCTTAGGTATGACGAAGTGAGAGAGGAGTTCTTTTCCCTTTACGTTCTGAGTCTGTATTACAACGAAGATTACATTAAGCAGGCGAGTAATTTCGACACGCCTGAGGAATTTCAAAAACTCATTAATCATATATTGAACACTAAATTCCTATTCAATAATGAAGCAATACAAAGTGCGCGTACTTACTTGAAAAAACAGTTCCATTACAAAATAATTGACAAAGAGAAGTTCGATTGTTTCAAAGGTTCTGATAGAGGATCGTGGTTTGCCTTAATGTATATATATAACAACAGAATCAGTCCTGAAACCTCCTCGAGCGTGAATATCTTTGCACAAGATAATATTTACAACCCGAACTCAACTCCTGCATCCTTTTTTGAATTTGAAAACATTGATGAAATTAAAAATTTCTCACTTGATGAAGTACAAGCCGAAATGCAGGTGGGAATCTCCCCTAGCAATAAAGAAAAAAATAGAGATACACCTGAAAAATACTCGCGTAGATTTTATTTAACATCTGGCGCAGATCCCGACAACTACAGCCCGAATACAACATCCGAACAAGAACGCATTTGTACTTTGATGAGGTTTATTGATTTAGCTCCTGTAAGTTTAAGTCAGAAAATTTCCTATTTTCGTAAGTTGCATGATAAATGGCTAGAGCAATATAATACATTTCTTACTGATTATGACTGGCTAGATAAAAAAGATGAAAAGCAAGCTATCTATTGCTGGGAGTATCTGAGAAATAAAAATATGATCCCCTTTTATTTAAAACCATATAACACTGCAATGAGAATACAGATGATCATTGCATGCATGGATAGTTGGGACACTGGAGTTGAAGAAAAATATTTCTTTATTCAGAAAATGAAGCATGCTTGGCAGCAGGCTGTTTCATCACGTAAAAAAGACAAAAAGTAGATCAAGTTAATAATTTTCAGATATATATCATCCCTTTGAACATACCAGATTAACGGTGGAATCTCACGATTCTGCCGTTTTTGTATTATTTTTCAGAGGAGTAGTAATGAACAATTCTGAAGGATTGAAGCCGTTTCAGCAATCGCTCGCTGGTCTGCCACAGTGGGTGTCTGAACGTATATTGCAGCAGATAAATCAGTTAACCCGCTACGAGCCAGTGATCGGCATTATGGGTAAAACCGGTGTTGGGAAGAGCAGTCTGTGCAATGCCCTGTTTGCCGGAGATATATCACCGGTCAGCGATGTGGCTGCATGTACCCGTGAGCCACTGCGCTTTCGCCTGCAAGTCGGCGACCGCTATATGACGCTGGTGGACCTGCCCGGCGTGGGCGAAAGTGGTGCTCGCGATACCGAGTATGCTGCGATGTACCGCGAACAACTCCCCCGGCTCGACCTGGTTCTGTGGCTGATTAAGGCCGATGACCGGGCGCTGGCGGTGGATGAACATTTTTATCATCAGGTGATTGGAGAGGTATACCGGCATAAGGTGCTGTTTGTTATCAGCCAGTCGGATAAGGCCGAACCCACCAGCGGTGGGGGACCGTTGTCCACGGCGCAGAAGCAGAATATCAGCCGTAAAATCTGTCTGCTGCATGAGCTGTTCCAGCCCGTACATCCGGTGTGTGCCGTGTCGGTCCGTCTTCAGTGGGGACTGCGGGTGATGGCCGAGCGAATGATTAAGTGCCTGCCACGTGAGGCCACCAGCCCGGTGGTGTCGCAACTCCAGTCTTCCTTTCGCACGACGGTAGTCCGGGAACAGGCTCGTAGCGATTTTGGTGAAACCGTCGGGGCCGTACTCGATAGCATCAGTGCCTTTCCCCTGATACCCGCCCCGGTACGGGCTGTCATTCAGGCCGTGCGCACCACGGTGGTGTCAGTGGCCCGCGCCGTCTGGGATTTCTTCTTCTGAGTATTTAACCCATCCCTGTTACTTCCCTGCCCCTGTCGCAGATGCGACGGGGATCCCTTTTATTTGTTTTCCCGTTATGAGGAGTCTGCTTATGACCCGTCTGGCTTCGCGCTTTGGCGCAGCAAATCTTATCCGTCGCGACCGCCCGTTAACCCGCGAAGAGCTGTTTCGCGTGGTGCCCAGTGTATTCAGTGAGGACAAACACGCATCCCGTAGTGAGCGTTATACCTATATACCCACCATATCCCTGCTGGACAGCCTGCAGCGCGAAGGCTTCCAGCCGTTCTTTGCCTGTCAGACCCGGGTACGCGACCCGGGTCGACGCGAGCACACAAAACACATGCTACGCCTTCGTCGGGAGGGGCAGATTACCGGTAAACAGGTACCAGAAATTATCCTGCTCAACTCCCATGATGGCACCAGTTCGTACCAGATGTTGCCGGGTTTATTTCGTGCGGTTTGTCAGAACGGGCTCGTCTGCGGTGAGTCATTTGGCGAGGTGCGTGTGCCGCACAAAGGCGATGTAGTGAGTCAGGTGATTGAGGGGGCCTATGAAGTGCTGGGCATTTTTGACCGTGTGGAGGAGAAGCGGGATGCGATGCAGTCGTTGCTGTTGCCACCACCTGCGCAGCAGGCACTGGCAAAAGCCGCGCTGACGTACCGCTTTGGTGAGGACCACCAGCCGGTGACTGAGTCGCAGATCCTCTCCCCGCGCCGCTGGCAAGATGAGAGTAGCGACCTGTGGACCACGTACCAGCGTATTCAGGAGAACCTGATTAAGGGTGGGCTCAGTGGCCATAATGCCAAAGGAGGACGGTCACATACCCGTGCCGTTCGCGGTATCGACGGGGACGTGAAACTTAACCGGGCACTGTGGGTGATGGCGGAAGCGATGCTCACGCAACTGCAGTGACCGTTTAATGTTGCCGCTTTGTTAATATCGGACACCACCTGTCCGCATCGCACCGTGCTGGCGGTCCTCACTCACTGAGTGAATGGCCTGTAACCCCCGCTGCCTCTGGCTTTTGCAGAAATGAAAAATAGTTTCTGTGATGTCCATACCCTGTCCGACCCCCTCTTTAAAGTAATCACATCATTTTCAGTCAGTTAACTTTCACGGAGAACGTCTCATGACACAGGCAGAACGCCGCCATGACCGGCTGGCTGTCAGGCTGTCACTGATAATCAGCCGTCTGGTGGCAGGGGAAACACTGAGTGTGCGTAAGCTGGCCGCTGAGTTTGGTGTGTCGGTGCGCACGCTGCGGCGTGATTTTCGTGAGCGGCTGATGTATCTGGACCTGGAGTATCAGTCCGGATATTGCCGCTTACGTACTGCGGGCAGTGAGACGCAGATGGTGCCCGACGTGCTTATCTTTGCCCACCGCAGCGGGATGGCCGGTCTTTTCCCTGGCTTTGACCGTCGTCTGGTAAACGCACTGCTGATGTGCGATGAGTCTCCCTGCGTAATCGCACCCGCCAGTCCGGCTCCTTCGCCATCAGGCGCATTGTCTTTCTGGCGACTGATTCAGGCCATTACCGGGCGCAGGCGGGTGACGCTGATTGCCGAGGGGCAGCGCTGTGAGCGGCTGGCTCCCTGCCGGTTACTTATCCACCAGCAGGCCTGGTATCTGGTGGCAGAGCACGACGGACATATCGCCGTATTCACCCTGGATGAAATCCATCTGGTTCAACCCCTGCAGGAGTCTTTTCGCCGCAACGACAGTCTGTGCAGTCTGGTTGAAGACCCGGTGTTTATTCAGGCCTTACCCCATTTTCGCTTTATCCAGCAGTCGCTGCTTGCGTTTGTTCCGGCCGACAGCCCACCGGAATAGTGCAGGTCTATCTCAACTCATCCGCAGGGAGAGCCTATGCCATTTATTGCCATTATCGCCATTGTTGTCATCGTCATCATTCTGAACAAAACCGGGGTGTCCGACAGCCTCACGGCCCTGACCCTTGCCACCGTTGCCGCACTGCTGACGGGCGGAGGGGCAGCCGGTGCGGCCAGTGTCGCACTGACACCGTTCGTCGGCGTGCCGGTGGGTATTTTCGTCGGCATTTATGTCTTTGCCAAAGTGGTTCGTCTGATTTCAGGAAAAAAATAATGAAACGTAAAACACTGCCTCTGCTGGTGCTGGTTGCCACCACGCTGTTTCTCAGCGCATGCGATAACAGAAGTGATGACCTGAAGGCCATCAGCAAATTTAAGGATCTAACCCCACCGCGTTTCAGTGATGTGGTCAGCCACCAGGATGATGTCAGCGAAGAATGGTCACAGGTTGACTACTTATCCGGTCCCACCTTGCAGGTTTTACGTACCCGCCAGTCGCCCGATGGCTGCGAGGATGGCAGTTACTACTACCTCGTGGATATGCAGGAAAAAACCGTCCAGCCGCTAATGAATGCGCTGTGTATTGCCGATAACATCAAACTGGAATACCAGGAGGTGACGGACCCGTATACCAAAGAAAAATACTTTGAGTACGCCCATGACGGCAAACTGATGGGGCGACTGCTGATACCCTCAAACCCTGAGAACCAGGAATAAAAATAACGACAAAGGAGACAAGAATGACAATACTTTCACTAAGTCGGTTTATGCTGGCGGGTGTACTGCTCGCGAGCTTTAATGCCTCTGCTATCCCGGGGTTCTGGCAGCAGGGTTACGGTCAGGGCAATACGGAATACAGCGTGACCGAAGCCAGCGGAAAGACGTTTACCATCAACTGCAAAGGGAACCCGGACCAGAATGGTTTCTATCAGCATTCAGTCTTTCTTACCCTTGCCGATGACAAGATGGTCAGTTCGCACGATGACGACACTACTATCACCGTAGTGATGGATCACCAGCAGTACATTATTCCGTCCAGCCTGGGCTGGCGTAACGGCGATAACGCCTGGTTTGACTTCATCAGCAATATCTCTGAGGCCGGGCAGTTCGACGTCTACGTCAATGACCACAAAGCAGGGACCTTCACTGCGGACCGGAAGAACGCTGAGAAAGTTCTGTCCACTCTCGGAGACTGCAGCAACGACTGATAGTAGTATCTTCCCCAGCAAATCCACCCCGACAGCTAGCAGGCTGCCGGGGTTTTCTTTTATCAGGAGCCCGAAAATGACCCAATCCGTGTTGCTGCCACCGGGGCCTTTCACCCGGAGACAAGCGCAAGCGGTCACTACCACGTACAGCAATATCACACTCGAAGACGACCAGGGCAGTCACTTCCGTCTGGTGGTTCGTGATACTGAAGGCCGGATGGTCTGGCGGGCATGGAACTTTGAGCCGGATGCCGGTGAAGGTCTTAACCGCTATATCCGCACCTCAGGCATCCGTACAGACACGGCCACCCGCTGATCGCGAAGCATTTACCCGCATTCACCTCCCCGAACACACTTTATATCCCCATACGCCAGCCATCGCCGCTGGCGTTTTTATTGACGGAGACATACCCATGACAACACAGACGCAGCACGACCTCGCACCCGCTAACCAACCCGAATTTGAACTGACCGTCACGCCGGTCCCCGATGAACAGCGTATCGATTTCTGGCCACAGTACTTTGGCGCTATCCCGCAGTGGCTACTCCTGGAGCCGCATATCTTCGCCTGGATGGACCGCTTCTGTGAGGGCTACAGCGGTGGTATCTGGTCGTTCTACACCCTCAGCAATGGCGGCGCATTTATGTCCCCCGAGCCTGACAACGATGAGACATGGCGTCTGTTTAACTGCCTGAACGGTAACGATGCCCAAATGAGTGCAGAAGCAGCAGGTATTGCTGTCTGCCTGATTGCGTATAGCCACCATGCCTGCCGTACAGAATGTGACGCGATGACCGCACACTATTACCGCCTGCGGGAGTATGCCATGCAACATCCAGAGGCTCACGCCATTCTGCGTATTATCGACTGACCGAAGGAGCAACAGATGAAACAGCTTTCCTTTTTACCCGGCGAGATGACGCCACAGGACCGGCGTCTCATTCAGCGGGCGCTCAGGGCTCTGGACCGCCACCTGCATGAGCCCGGCGTAGCCTTCACCTCTACCCACGCCGTACGTGAATGGCTGCGACTGCATATGGCCGCGCTTGAGCGGGAAGAGTTCCGGGTGTTGTATCTGGACAACCAGAATCAGTTGATTGCCCATGAAACGCTCTTCACCGGCACGATTAACCGCACCGAGGTGCATCCCCGGGAGGTGGTCAAACGTGCTCTGCACTTCAACGCGGCGGCAGTGATACTCGCGCATAACCATCCTTCCGGCGAGACGACACCTAGCCAGGCCGACAAAACCCTCACGCAGCGACTGGTTCAGGTGCTTCAGCTGGTGGATATCCGTGTCCCTGACCATCTGATTGTTGGTGGCAGGCAAATCTATTCGTTCGCAGAACACGGTCTGCTTTGAGGTATTACATGAAAATTATCAGTAAACGCAGGGCAATGACGATATACCGCCAGCATCCTGAGTCCCGAATCTTTCGCTACTGCACCGGCAAATACCAGTGGCACGGTAGCGTCTGTCATTACACCGGCAGGGACGTTCCGGATATCGCCGGAGTCCTCGCGGTATACGCCGAACGCCGCCAGGACCGCAATGGGCCCTATACCTGCCTGATGAGCATCACCCTGAACTGACAATAGTGGAGAACTGTAATGAGCAACCCTACCAGGGGCCTGCAGCGGGAGATTACACTGCGCCTGGGAGCCCGTCTGGTGCAGGAAGGCAACCGACTGCATTATCTGGCTGACCGGGCCAGCATCACCGGCAAGTTCAGTGACATCGAATGCCGGAAGCTGGATGAAACATTCCCGCACTTTATCCGCCAGATGGAATCGATGCTGACCACCGGTGAACTCAGCCCCCACCATGCCCACTGCGTTACCCTGTACCACAACGATTTAACCTGCGAAGCCGACACCTTCGGCTCCTGTGGTTACGTTTATCTGGCTGTTTATCCGACGCCCGAAACGAAAAAGTAAATCATCAGAATAATCTTCTGCTCCGGCCTGGTGTTTTCACCACGCCACTTTTCCATTTTTCATCTCTGCATATCAGGAAAATCTTCAGTATGAAAACATTACCCGACACACACGTACGGGAGGCATCGCGCTGCCCGTCTCCCGTCACCATCTGGCAGACACTGCTGTCCCGGTTGCTGGACCAGCATTACGGCCTTACGCTGAATGACACACCGTTCGCCGATGAACGTGTGATTGAGCAGCATATTGAAGCTGGCATTTCACTGTGTGATGCGGTGAACTTTCTCGTTGAAAAATACGCACTGGTACGTACCGACCAGCCGGGATTCAGCGCCTGTACCCGCTCTCAGTTAATAAACAGTATTGATATTCTCCGGGCTCGCAGGGCAACCGGCCTGATGACCCGCGATAACTACAGAACGGTAAATAACATTACCCAGGGGAAGCATCCGGAGGCGAAACAATGAAACTGGCCCTGACGTTGGAAGCCGACAGCATTAATGTGCAGGCACTGAACATGGGGCGAATTGTCGTTGATGTCGATGGTGTTAATCTCACTGAACTGATTAACAAGGTCGCTGAAAACGGTTATTCACTCCGCGTGGTGGAGGAATCCGACCAACAGTCAACCTGCACACTACCACCGTTTGCAACCCTTGCCGGCATACGCTGCAGTACCGCACATATCACGGAAAAGGATAACGCCTGGCTGTACTCGCTGTCACACCAGACCAGTGACTTCGGTGAATCAGAATGGATTCATTTCACAGGTAGCGGATATCTGTTACGTACCGATGCGTGGTCATATCCGGTTCTGCGGCTTAAACGCCTGGGGTTGTCAAAAACGTTCCGTCGTCTGGTTGTCACACTCATCCAACGTTATGGCGTCAGTCTCATTCATCTGGATGCCAGCGCTGAATGTCTGCCGGACCAGCCCACTTTCGATTGGTAACCAGGAACAACATGAAATCATTAACCACGGAAACTGCACTGGATATTCTGATTGCGTGGCTACAGGACAATATCGACTGCGAATCGGGAATTATCTTTGACAACGATGAGGATAGAACGGATTCAGCAGCACTGTTGCCCTGCATCGAACAGGCCCGGAAGGATGTCCGTGCTCTTCGTCATCTGCAGCTTCTGCACCAGAACCGGTGAATATCACTCACCATACTTCATTCCCCTGACGCCAGCCTGAATACAGCTGGCGTTTTCGTTTATAAACCAAAAGGAAAACCGATAATGTCAGACATCACAATCTCCCGTCCGGAAGTGGTCACCGGGCATACGGACGTTATCTGCTCCACCAGTATCCAACACGTTGTGACGGTACGGAATGCAGCACTGCAACAAACCGAAACGCTTATCCGGCAACTGGCAGAAATCTCAGTGCTGACAGCAGGCATTGGCGGCAAAACCGCCCTGGACTGGGCGATGAAACAGAATTTTCGCTGTGGCTGCTGGCTGATGGAAAAACCGGAAGCAGCAATGAAAGCCATCACCCGCAATCTCGATCGAGAAATCTGGCGTGACCTGATGCAACGTTCCGGGATGCTGAGTCTGATGGATGCGCAGGCCCGGGACACATGGTACCGATCACTGGAATATGATAATTTTCCGGAAATCAGTGAAGCGAATATCCTGAGTACATTCGAACAACTGCACCAGAATAAGGATGAGGTGTTTGAGCGAGGGGTGATCAACGTCTTCAGGGGACTGAGCTGGGATTACAAAACCAACTCACCCTGTAAATTTGGCAGTAAAATTATCGTCAACAATCTGGTGAGGTGGGACCGGTGGGGGCTTCATCTGAACAGCGGGCAACAGGCCGATCGACTTGCCGATCTGGAAAGAATGCTACACCTGTTCAGCGGCAAACCGATCCCCGACAACCGGGAAAACATCACTATTCGTCTGGATGGTCACATCCAGTCCGTTCAGGGTAAAGAGCGCTATGAAGACGAGATGTTCATCATTAAATACTTTAAGAAGGGATCTGCACACATCACTTTCAAAAGGCTGGAACTGATTGACAGAATTAACGATATAATAGCCAGGTACTTTCCTTCTGTGCTCTCAGCCTGATCCCGAGTGTGATTCCCTTTCGATATCAAAAGGGACTGCGGGTATAATTGAGGGTACATTTTTAATCAAACCAAATAAATTATATTAATATCAATATGATAAAAGAAATTTTCGATTCCGAGTCCGGCACCACTATTTAAAGAACCCAGCCTATGGCTGGGTTTTTGCTTTTCTGTCCCCGCTACGCATTGAATTTTCCCTTCTGTCAGGTAATAGTGATTTTTTTTCCTGACAATGAAAATGATATGACCTTATCTGCTTTAAAAGCCGGGTCACTGCTCCTGCTGATGATCCTGTTTTATACCGGCCTGTTCACGAGCGATCGCGTCACCTGGTTGATGGAGGTGACGCCCGTCATTATCATCATCCCACTTCTGCTTGCCACACACCGGCGATACCCTTTGACTCCCCTTCTCTATACTCTGGTTTTCTTCCACGCCATCATTCTGATGGTTGGTGGAATGTACACCTACGCAAAGGTTCCGGTTGGTTTTGAGGTTCAGGAGATGCTCGGGCTTAGCCGAAATCCGTATGACAAGCTCGGTCACTTCTTCCAGGGGCTGGTTCCCGCACTGGCAGCGCGAGAAATTCTGCTGCGCGGTGGGTATGTTCGTGGACATAAGATGACGGGGTTTCTGGTGTGCTGTGTTGCTCTGGCCATTAGCGCCACCTATGAACTCATTGAGTGGTGGGCTGCTTTGGCGATGGGACAGGGTGCGGATGATTTTCTGGGGACGCAGGGCGATCCATGGGATACCCAGTCTGATATGTTTTGCGCGCTGCTTGGTGCGTTAACGACGGTGCTGATCCTTGGGCGTTTCCATCAGCGGCAATTGCGTCGTTTGAATGTGGATAGTGCGCTCTGAGTTGCCGGATGGCGGCTTCGCCTTACGGCCTGCCGTTTTTCAGCAAACCAACGCAAAAAGGCCATCCTTGCGGATGGCCTCTTCACTTGTTTGATGCCTGGCAGTTCCCTACTCTCACATGGGGAGACCCCACACTACCATCGG
>NZ_JBMKHO010000025.1:0-26179 GCF_049238125.1 Enterobacter cloacae complex sp. IR5402 | reverse complement strand
ACTCTGATCCACCCAATCGCGATGGACGACGGTCTGCGTTTCGCAATCCGTGAAGGCGGCCGTACCGTTGGCGCGGGCGTTGTTGCTAAAGTTCTGGGCTAATTAATTATCCCTGAAATAAAAAGGACGCTTCGGCGTCCTTTTTTGTTTTCTACCGTAAAGTCGCTGTCATAAAAATTCGCATTTTTTGTTTTCTCCCGCCACGTATTCCGGCGCCCGTGCTATTGTAATCATAACCATTCTCACTTACACTTTGCGCATATTTTGAACGGGAGTCTTTATGTACGTTTGTTTATGTAATGGTGTAAGCGACAAAAAAATTCGTCAGGCCGTTCGCCAGTTTCAACCACAATCTTTCCAGCAGCTTCGCAAGTTTGTTCCGGTGGGAAATCAATGCGGTAAATGCGTTCGCGCAGCGCGTGAGATCATGCAGGACGAACTGATGCAGATCCCGGAATTCAAAGAGATCGCGTAAGCCTCTATCTTTTTTTTGACATCCCCGTAGCCCGATCTACGCTTCAATGAGTGGAAGCGGAGGGACTATATAATGAAAGGTGATGTTAAAATCATAAGTTATCTCAATAAATTATTGGGAAATGAGCTTGTCGCAATCAATCAGTATTTTCTCCATGCAAGAATGTTCAAAAACTGGGGACTGACTCGCCTCAACGATGTTGAATACCATGAGTCCATTGATGAAATGAAACACGCCGATAAATACATTGAGCGTATTTTATTCCTCGAAGGCATTCCTAACCTACAGGATCTCGGAAAACTGGGCATCGGAGAAGATGTCGAAGAGATGCTGCGTTCTGATCTCCGGCTGGAGCTGGAGGGTGCAAAAGACCTGCGTGAAGCCATTGCCTATGCGGACAGCGTACATGACTACGTCAGCCGCGATATGATGATCCAGATCCTGGCCGATGAAGAAGGGCACATCGACTGGCTTGAGACCGAACTGGATCTCATTAGCAAAATTGGCCTACAGAACTACCTTCAGTCTCAGATCAAAGTGGAAAGTTAATCAGGCTTTCCCAGCCAACGCATAAACCCGCTGCCGCCAGAAATGGCCCAAAAGGCAGTGGGTTTTTTAATGCCTGCTTATCAGGAGTAAACAACGAGAAAGCAACCAGATACAGCAGAGCCATTAACGCGGCTACGAGTGCCAGTACTGGCAGTACACACCAGCCATGCCATGCCCCCAGCGCCGCCAGATATTTTATGTCGCCATATCCCATACCTTCACGTCGGCAGATGAGCCGATATCCCCAATAGATAACGGCGAATCCGGCGTATCCTGCCAGCGCACCCACCACCGCGCTCGGCAAAAAATCAGGATGGAGGCACAGCTGGTAAAGCAGGCCGGTCCATAGCAGCGGGCAAAGAAATTTGTCGGGAAGAAGCCCTGTGCGAATATCGGTGCGAACAAGCAAGGCCGATAACGCAAAATAGATCACCAGAAAGGGGAGGGACAGTAGCATAGCGAGAGCCTCAAAACGGTTTGAGCGCATACTCGTAATAGTCTGCATGTCCGGCAATGTGCAAAAACAGCAATTGCGTAGCGGCTTCAGACAAAGAGTTGAGAAGGGATACTTTGCATAAAAAAATGCGAGGCCTTACGCAGAGTACGTCTTTAGCGCTTAATTTCTAAACGGCACTTGCGTCTTCCCCAGATTTACGTATAATGCGCGGGCTTGTCGTAATTGACGGCGGGTTCAATCTGAACCAGAGTAGCTCACTTTGTTACTCAACAATGCTCCCAATTGGGGAGCTACGTAAGAACGGTTACACTCTCCCATCAATCGTAATGGGTTTGAGGAGTAATCATTTTCGTTTATAAAATAATTGGAGCTCTGGTCTCATGCAGAACCAAAGAATCCGTATCCGCCTTAAAGCGTTTGATCATCGTCTGATCGATCAATCAACCGCGGAAATCGTCGAGACTGCTAAGCGCACTGGTGCGCAAGTCCGTGGTCCGATCCCGCTGCCGACCCGCAAAGAGCGCTTTACCGTTCTGATCTCTCCGCACGTTAACAAAGATGCGCGTGATCAGTACGAAATCCGCACTCACAAGCGTCTGGTTGACATCGTTGAGCCAACTGAGAAAACCGTTGATGCTCTGATGCGTCTGGATCTGGCTGCCGGTGTAGACGTGCAGATCAGCCTGGGTTAATCAGGTCATCGAGCGATTGAGAGGTTGAAACAATGATTGGTTTAGTCGGTAAAAAAGTGGGTATGACCCGCATCTTCACTGAAGATGGCGTTTCTATCCCAGTAACCGTAATCGAAGTTGAAGCAAACCGCGTTACTCAGGTTAAAGATCTGGCTAACGATGGCTACCGCGCTATTCAGGTTACCACTGGTGCAAAAAAAGCTAACCGTGTAACCAAACCAGAAGCGGGTCACTTCGCTAAAGCTGGCGTTGAAGCTGGCCGTGGTCTGTGGGAATTCCGTCTTGCTGAAGGCGAAGAGTTCACCGTAGGTCAGGACATTAGCGTTGAGCTGTTTGCTGACGTTAAAAAAGTTGACGTAACCGGTACCTCTAAAGGTAAAGGTTTTGCTGGTACCGTTAAGCGCTGGAACTTCCGTACCCAGGACGCTACTCACGGTAACTCCTTGTCTCACCGCGTTCCGGGTTCTATCGGTCAGAACCAGACTCCGGGCAAAGTGTTCAAAGGCAAGAAAATGGCAGGTCAGCTGGGCAACGAACGTGTAACCGTTCAGAGCCTGGACGTAGTACGTGTTGACGCTGAGCGCAACCTGCTGCTGGTTAAAGGTGCGGTCCCGGGTGCAACCGGTAGCGACCTGATCGTTAAACCAGCTGTGAAGGCGTAAGGGGATAGCAATGGAATTAGTATTGAAAGACGCGCAGAGCGCGCTGACTGTTTCCGAAACTACCTTCGGTCGTGATTTCAACGAAGCGCTGGTTCACCAGGTTGTTGTTGCTTATGCAGCTGGTGCTCGTCAGGGTACTCGTGCTCAGAAGACTCGTGCTGAAGTAACTGGTTCAGGCAAAAAGCCATGGCGCCAGAAAGGTACCGGCCGTGCGCGTTCAGGTTCTATCAAGAGCCCGATCTGGCGTTCAGGTGGCGTGACCTTCGCTGCGCGTCCACAGGACCACAGTCAAAAAGTTAACAAAAAGATGTACCGCGGCGCGCTGAAAAGCATTCTGTCCGAACTGGTACGTCAGGATCGTCTGATCGTTGTCGAGAAGTTCTCTGTTGAAGCGCCTAAAACTAAGCTGCTGGCACAGAAACTGAAAGACATGGCTCTGGAAGATGTGCTGATCATCACCGGTGAGCTGGACGAGAACCTGTTCCTGGCCGCGCGTAACCTGCACAAGGTTGACGTACGCGACGCGACTGGTATCGACCCGGTTAGCCTGATCGCCTTCGACAAAGTCGTAATGACTGCTGATGCTGTTAAGCAAGTTGAGGAGATGCTGGCATGATTCGTGAAGAACGTCTGCTGAAGGTGCTGCGCGCACCGCACGTTTCTGAAAAAGCGTCTACTGCGATGGAAAAAACAAACACCATCGTTCTCAAAGTTGCTAAAGACGCGACCAAAGCAGAGATCAAAGCTGCTGTGCAGAAACTGTTTGAAGTCGAAGTCGAAGTCGTTAACACCCTGGTAGTTAAAGGGAAAGTTAAACGTCACGGACAGCGTATCGGTCGTCGTAGCGACTGGAAAAAAGCTTACGTCACCCTGAAAGAAGGCCAGAACCTGGACTTCGTTGGCGGCGCTGAGTAAGTCGGAGGAGTAATACAATGGCAGTTGTTAAATGTAAACCGACATCTCCGGGTCGTCGCCACGTAGTTAAAGTGGTTAACCCTGAGCTGCACAAGGGCAAACCTTTTGCTCCGTTGCTGGAAAAAAACAGCAAATCCGGTGGTCGTAACAACAATGGCCGTATCACCACTCGTCACATCGGTGGTGGCCACAAGCAGGCTTATCGTATTGTTGACTTCAAACGCAACAAAGACGGTATCCCAGCAGTTGTTGAGCGTCTTGAGTACGATCCGAACCGTTCCGCGAACATCGCGCTGGTTCTGTACAAAGATGGCGAACGCCGTTACATCCTGGCCCCTAAAGGCCTGAAAGCTGGCGACCAGATTCAGTCTGGCGTTGATGCTGCAATCAAAGCAGGCAACACCCTGCCGATGCGCAATATCCCGGTTGGTTCTACCGTTCATAACGTAGAAATGAAACCAGGTAAAGGCGGTCAGCTGGCGCGTTCCGCGGGTACTTACGTTCAGATCGTTGCGCGTGACGGTGCTTATGTCACCCTGCGTCTGCGTTCTGGTGAAATGCGTAAAGTCGAAGCAGACTGCCGCGCTACTCTGGGCGAAGTTGGCAATGCTGAGCATATGCTGCGCGTTCTGGGTAAAGCTGGTGCTGCACGCTGGCGTGGTGTTCGCCCTACCGTTCGCGGTACTGCGATGAACCCAGTCGACCACCCACATGGTGGTGGTGAAGGTCGTAACTTTGGTAAGCACCCGGTAACTCCGTGGGGCGTTCAGACCAAAGGTAAGAAGACCCGCAGCAACAAGCGTACTGATAAATTTATCGTACGTCGCCGTAGCAAATAATTTTAGAGGATAAGCCATGCCACGTTCTCTCAAGAAAGGTCCTTTTATTGACCTGCACTTGCTGAAGAAGGTAGAGAAAGCGGTGGAAAGCGGAGACAAGAAGCCCCTGCGCACTTGGTCCCGTCGTTCAACGATCTTTCCTAACATGATCGGTTTGACCATCGCTGTCCATAATGGTCGTCAGCACGTTCCAGTCTTTGTTACCGACGAAATGGTTGGTCACAAACTGGGTGAATTCGCACCGACTCGTACTTATCGCGGCCACGCTGCTGATAAAAAAGCGAAGAAGAAATAAGGTAGGAGGAAGAGATGGAAACTTTAGCTCAACATCGCCATGCTCGTTCTTCTGCACAGAAGGTTCGCCTTGTTGCTGACCTGATTCGCGGTAAGAAAGTGTCGCAGGCCCTGGACATCCTGACCTATACCAACAAGAAAGCTGCGGTATTGGTCAAGAAAGTACTGGAATCTGCCATTGCTAACGCTGAACACAACGATGGCGCTGACATCGACGATCTGAAAGTCGCGAAAATTTTCGTAGATGAAGGCCCAAGCATGAAGCGCATTATGCCGCGTGCGAAAGGTCGTGCAGATCGCATCCTGAAGCGCACCAGCCACATTACTGTGGTTGTGTCCGATCGCTGAGACTCTGGAGACTAGCAATGGGTCAGAAAGTACATCCTAATGGTATTCGCCTGGGTATTGTAAAACCATGGAACTCTACCTGGTTTGCGAACACCAAAGAATTCGCTGACAACCTGGACAGCGATTTTAAAGTACGTCAGTACCTGACTAAGGAACTGGCTAAAGCGTCTGTATCTCGTATCGTTATCGAGCGTCCAGCTAAGAGCATCCGTGTGACTATTCACACTGCTCGCCCTGGCATCGTTATCGGTAAGAAAGGCGAAGACGTAGAAAAACTGCGCAAGGTCGTAGCGGATATCGCTGGCGTTCCTGCACAGATCAATATCGCTGAAGTTCGTAAGCCTGAACTGGACGCTAAATTGGTTGCTGACAGCATCACTTCTCAGCTGGAACGTCGTGTTATGTTCCGTCGTGCTATGAAGCGTGCTGTACAGAACGCAATGCGTCTGGGCGCTAAAGGTATCAAAGTTGAAGTTAGCGGCCGTCTGGGCGGCGCGGAAATCGCACGTACCGAATGGTACCGCGAAGGTCGCGTACCGCTGCACACTCTGCGTGCTGACATCGACTACAACACCTCTGAAGCGCACACCACTTACGGTGTAATCGGCGTTAAGGTATGGATCTTCAAAGGTGAGATCCTGGGTGGTATGGCTGCTGTTGAACAACCGGAAAAACCGGCTGCTCAACCTAAAAAGCAGCAGCGTAAAGGCCGTAAATAAGGAGCGTCGCTGATGTTACAACCAAAGCGTACAAAATTCCGTAAAGTGCACAAAGGCCGCAACCGTGGTCTGGCGCAGGGTACGGATGTTAGCTTCGGCACTTTCGGTCTGAAAGCTGTTGGCCGTGGTCGTCTGACTGCACGTCAGATCGAAGCAGCACGTCGTGCAATGACCCGTGCAGTTAAGCGTCAAGGTAAGATCTGGATCCGTGTATTCCCGGACAAACCGATCACCGAGAAGCCACTGGAAGTTCGTATGGGTAAAGGTAAAGGTAACGTGGAGTACTGGGTTGCCTTGATCCAACCGGGCAAAGTCCTTTATGAAATGGACGGTGTTCCGGAAGAGCTGGCCCGTGAAGCCTTCGGCCTGGCAGCAGCGAAACTGCCTATCAAAACCACCTTTGTAACTAAGACGGTGATGTAATGAAAGCAAAAGAGCTGCGTGAAAAAAGCGTTGAAGAGCTGAACGCTGAGCTGCTGAACCTGCTGCGTGAGCAGTTCAACCTGCGTATGCAGGCTGCAAGTGGCCAGCTGCAACAGACTCACCTGCTGAAGCAAGTGCGTCGCAATGTTGCGCGCGTTAAGACTTTACTGACTCAGAAGGCGGGTGCGTAATGACCGATAAAATCCGTACTCTGCAAGGTCGTGTTGTTAGCGATAAAATGGAGAAATCCATTGTTGTAGCTATCGAACGTTTTGTGAAACACCCGATCTACGGTAAATTCATCAAGCGTACGACCAAACTGCACGTACATGACGAGAACAACGAATGTGGTATCGGCGACAAGGTTGAAATCCGTGAATGCCGTCCACTGTCCAAGACTAAGTCCTGGACGCTGGTTCGCGTTGTAGAGAAAGCGGTTCTGTAATAGAGTACGCATTCTCAATACGAATAAACGGCTCAGCGATGAGCCGTTTATTTTTTCTACCCATATTGCAGAAGCGGTGTTATAATGCCGCGCCCTCGATATGGGGCTTTTTAACGGCTCTGATTTTAGAGTCTCAGGTAGTAGTTGACATTAGCGGAGCACTAAAATGATCCAAGAACAGACTATGCTGAACGTCGCCGACAACTCCGGTGCACGTCGCGTAATGTGTATCAAGGTTCTGGGTGGCTCGCACCGTCGCTACGCAGGCGTAGGCGACATCATCAAGATCACCATCAAGGAAGCAATTCCACGTGGTAAGGTCAAAAAAGGTGATGTGCTGAAGGCGGTAGTGGTGCGCACCAAGAAGGGTGTTCGTCGCCCTGACGGTTCTGTCATTCGCTTCGATGGTAATGCATGCGTTATTTTAAACAATAACAGCGAGCAGCCTATCGGCACGCGTATCTTTGGGCCGGTAACTCGTGAACTTCGTACTGAGAAGTTCATGAAAATTATCTCTCTGGCACCAGAAGTACTCTAAGGAGCGAATCATGGCAGCGAAAATCCGTCGTGATGACGAAGTTATCGTGTTAACCGGTAAAGATAAAGGTAAACGCGGTAAAGTAAAAAATGTTCTGTCTTCCGGCAAACTCGTCGTTGAAGGTATCAACCTGGTTAAGAAACATCAGAAGCCGGTTCCGGCCCTGAACCAACCAGGCGGCATCGTTGAAAAAGAAGCTGCTATTCAGGTTTCTAACGTTGCAATCTTCAATGCGGCTACCGGTAAGGCTGACCGTGTAGGCTTTAGATTCGAAGACGGTAAAAAAGTCCGTTTCTTCAAGTCTAACAGCGAAACTATCAAGTAATTTGGAGTAGTACGATGGCGAAACTGCATGATTACTACAAAGACGAAGTAGTTAACAAACTCATGACTGAGTTTAACTACAATTCTGTCATGCAAGTCCCTCGGGTCGAGAAGATCACCCTGAACATGGGTGTTGGTGAAGCGATCGCTGACAAGAAACTGCTGGATAACGCAGCAGCTGACCTGACAGCAATCTCCGGTCAAAAACCGCTGATCACCAAAGCACGCAAATCTGTTGCAGGCTTCAAAATCCGTCAGGGCTATCCGATCGGCTGTAAAGTAACTCTGCGTGGCGAACGCATGTGGGAGTTCCTTGAGCGCCTGATCACTATTGCTGTTCCACGTATCCGTGACTTCCGTGGCTTGTCCGCTAAGTCTTTCGACGGTCGTGGTAACTACAGCATGGGTGTCCGTGAGCAGATCATCTTCCCAGAAATCGACTACGATAAAGTCGACCGCGTGCGTGGTTTGGATATTACCATTACCACTACTGCGAAATCTGATGAAGAAGGCCGTGCTCTGCTGGCTGCCTTTGACTTCCCGTTCCGCAAGTAAGGTAGGGTTACTGAATGGCTAAGCAATCAATGAAAGCACGCGAAGTAAAGCGCGTAGCTTTAGCTGATAAATTCTTCGCTAAACGCGCTGAACTGAAAGCGATCATTTCTGATGTGAACGCTTCCGACGAAGATCGTTGGAATGCGGTTCTCAAGCTGCAGTCTCTGCCGCGTGATTCCAGCCCGTCTCGTCAGCGTAACCGCTGTCGTCAAACAGGTCGTCCACATGGTTATGTGGGCAAGTTTGGGTTGAGCCGTATCAAACTGCGTGAAGCCGCCATGCGCGGTGAAGTACCAGGCTTGAAAAAGGCTAGCTGGTAATTACCAATTGAATCACGGGAGTAAAGACAGATGAGCATGCAAGATCCGATCGCGGATATGCTGACCCGTATCCGTAACGGTCAGGCCGCGAACAAAGTTGCGGTCACCATGCCTTCCGCCAAGCTGAAAGTGGCAATTGCCAACGTGCTGAAGGAAGAAGGTTTTATCGAAGATTTTAAAGTTGAAGGCGACACCAAGCCGGAACTGGAACTTACTCTCAAGTATTTCCAGGGTAAAGCTGTTGTAGAAAGCATTCAGCGTGTCAGCCGCCCAGGCCTGCGCATCTATAAGAAAAAAGATGAGCTGCCAAAAGTAATGGCTGGTCTTGGTATCGCAGTTGTTTCTACCTCTAAAGGTGTTATGACTGATCGTGCAGCGCGCCAGGCTGGTCTTGGTGGCGAAATTATCTGCTACGTAGCCTAATCGGAGGAAAGAATGTCTCGTGTTGCTAAAGCACCGGTCGTTATTCCTGCCGGCGTTGATGTAAAAATCGACGGTCAGGTTATTACGATCAAAGGTAAAAACGGCGAGCTGACTCGTACCCTCAACAAAGCTGTTGAAGTTAAACATGCAGATAACGCTCTGACCTTCGGTCCACGTGATGGTTTCGTGGATGGATGGGCTCAGGCTGGTACCGCGCGTGCCCTGCTGAACTCAATGGTTGTTGGTGTTACCGAAGGCTTCACTAAAAAGCTTCAGCTGGTTGGTGTAGGTTATCGTGCAGCTATCAAAGGGAATGCAGTAGGCCTGTCTCTGGGCTTCTCACACCCTGTTGAGCATCCGCTGCCGGCCGGTATCACTGCAGAATGCCCGACTCAGACTGAAATCGTGCTGAAAGGCGCTGATAAACAGCTGATCGGTCAGGTTGCAGCAGATCTGCGCGCCTACCGTCGTCCTGAGCCTTATAAAGGCAAGGGTGTTCGTTACGCCGACGAAGTCGTGCGTACCAAAGAGGCTAAGAAGAAGTAAGGTAACACTATGGATAAGAAATCTGCTCGTATCCGTCGTGCGACCCGCGCACGCCGCAAGCTCAAAGAGCTGGGTGCAACTCGCCTGGTGGTACATCGTACCCCGCGTCATATTTACGCACAGGTAATTGCACCGAACGGTTCTGAAGTTCTGGTAGCTGCTTCTACTGTAGAAAAAGCTATCTCAGAACAATTGAAGTATACCGGTAACAAAGACGCCGCAGCAGCTGTAGGTAAAGCTGTCGCTGAACGCGCTCTGGAAAAAGGCATCAGCAATGTTTCCTTTGACCGTTCCGGGTTCCAATATCATGGTCGTGTCCAGGCACTGGCAGATGCTGCCCGTGAAGCTGGCCTTCAGTTCTAAGGTAGAGGTGTAAGATGGCTCACATCGAAAAACAGGCTGGCGAACTGCAGGAAAAGCTGATCGCGGTAAACCGCGTATCTAAAACCGTTAAAGGTGGTCGTATTTTCTCCTTCACAGCTCTGACTGTAGTGGGTGATGGCAACGGTCGCGTTGGTTTTGGTTACGGTAAAGCGCGTGAAGTTCCAGCAGCGATCCAGAAAGCGATGGAAAAAGCCCGTCGCAATATGATTAACGTCGCGCTGAACAACGGTACCCTGCAACACCCAGTTAAAGGTGTTCACACGGGTTCTCGTGTATTCATGCAGCCAGCTTCCGAAGGTACCGGTATCATCGCCGGTGGTGCAATGCGCGCCGTTCTGGAAGTTGCTGGAGTTCATAACGTTCTGGCTAAAGCATATGGTTCCACCAACCCGATCAACGTGGTTCGTGCAACTATTGATGGCCTGGAAAATATGAATTCTCCAGAAATGGTCGCTGCCAAGCGTGGTAAATCCGTTGAAGAAATTCTGGGGTAATTGACCATGGCAAAGACTATTAAAATCACTCAAACCCGCAGTGCAATCGGTCGTCTGCCGAAACACAAGGCAACGCTGCTTGGCCTGGGTCTGCGTCGTATTGGTCATACCGTTGAGCGCGAGGATACTCCTGCTGTTCGTGGTATGGTCAACGCGGTTTACTTCATGGTTAAAGTTGAGGAGTAAGAGATGCGTTTAAATACTCTGTCTCCGGCCGAAGGCTCTAAAAAGGCGGGTAAACGCCTGGGTCGTGGTATCGGTTCTGGCCTCGGCAAAACCGGTGGTCGTGGTCACAAAGGTCAGAACTCTCGTTCTGGCGGTGGCGTACGTCGCGGTTTCGAGGGTGGCCAGATGCCACTGTACCGTCGTCTGCCGAAGTTCGGCTTCACCTCTCGCAAAGCAGCGATCACAGCGGAAATCCGTCTGTCTGACCTGGCGAAAGTTGAAGGCGGCGTTGTAGACCTGAACACGCTGAAAGCGGCTAACATTATCGGTATCCAGATCGAGTTCGCGAAAGTGATCCTGGCTGGTGAAGTTTCTACTCCGGTAACTGTTCGTGGCCTGCGTGTTACTAAAGGTGCTCGTGCTGCTATCGAAGCTGCTGGCGGTAAAATTGAGGAATAAGTAGCAGATGGCTAAGCAACCGGGATTAGATTTTCAAAGTGCCAAAGGTGGATTTGGCGAGCTGAAACGCAGACTGCTGTTTGTAATCGGCGCGCTGATTGTGTTCCGTATTGGCTCTTTTATTCCGATCCCTGGTATTGATGCCGCTGTACTTGCCAAACTGCTTGAGCAACAGCGAGGCACCATCATTGAAATGTTCAACATGTTCTCTGGTGGTGCTCTCAGCCGTGCTTCTATTTTCGCACTGGGTATTATGCCGTACATTTCGGCATCAATTATTATCCAGCTGCTGACGGTCGTTCATCCGGCCCTGGCAGAGTTGAAGAAAGAAGGGGAGTCTGGACGTCGTAAGATTAGCCAGTACACCCGTTACGGCACTCTGGTGCTGGCAATATTCCAGTCGATCGGTATTGCTACCGGTCTTCCGAATATGCCTGGTATGCAGGGCCTGGTATTAAACCCAGGCTTTGCATTCTATTTCACCGCTGTTGTAAGTCTGGTCACAGGGACCATGTTCCTGATGTGGCTCGGCGAACAGATTACTGAACGAGGTATCGGTAACGGTATCTCAATCATTATCTTCGCCGGTATCGTTGCGGGTCTCCCGCCGGCCATCGCCCATACTATCGAGCAAGCGCGTCAAGGCGACCTGCACTTCCTCCTGTTGCTGTTGGTTGCAGTATTAGTATTTGCAGTGACGTTCTTTGTTGTCTTCGTTGAACGTGGTCAACGCCGCATTGTGGTGAACTACGCTAAACGTCAGCAGGGTCGTCGTGTCTATGCTGCACAGAGCACACATTTACCGCTGAAAGTGAATATGGCGGGGGTTATCCCGGCTATCTTCGCTTCCAGTATTATTCTGTTCCCGGCAACCATCGCGTCATGGTTCGGGGGCGGTACTGGTTGGAACTGGCTGACAACAATTTCGCTGTATTTGCAGCCTGGGCAACCACTTTATGTGTTACTCTATGCGTCTGCGATCATCTTCTTCTGTTTCTTCTACACGGCGTTGGTCTTCAACCCGCGTGAAACAGCAGATAACCTGAAGAAGTCCGGTGCATTTGTACCAGGAATTCGTCCGGGAGAGCAAACGGCGAAGTATATCGATAAAGTAATGACTCGCCTGACTTTGGTTGGTGCGCTTTATATTACTTTTATCTGCCTGATCCCGGAGTTCATGCGTGATGCAATGAAAGTACCGTTCTACTTCGGTGGGACCTCACTGCTTATCGTTGTTGTCGTGATTATGGACTTTATGGCTCAAGTGCAAACTCTGATGATGTCCAGTCAGTATGAGTCTGCATTGAAGAAGGCGAACCTGAAAGGCTACGGCCGCTAACTGGTCGCCTGAGAAGTTACGGAGAGTAAAAATGAAAGTTCGTGCTTCCGTCAAGAAATTATGCCGTAACTGCAAAATCGTTAAGCGTGATGGTGTCATCCGTGTGATTTGCAGTGCCGAGCCGAAGCATAAACAGCGCCAAGGCTGATTATTTCGCATATTTTTCTTGCAAAGTTGGGTTGAGCTGGCTAGATTAGCCAGCCAATCTTTTGTATGTCTGTACGTTTCCATTTGAGTATCCTGAAAACGGGCTTTTCAGCATGGTGCGTACATATTAAATAGTAGGAGTGCATAGTGGCCCGTATAGCAGGCATTAACATTCCTGATCAGAAACATGCTGTGATCGCATTAACTTCGATCTACGGCGTCGGCAAGACCCGTTCTAAAGCCATTCTGGCTGCAGCGGGTATCGCTGAAGATGTTAAGATCAGTGAGCTGTCTGAAGAACAAATCGACACGCTGCGTGACGAAGTTGCCAAATTTGTCGTTGAAGGTGATCTGCGCCGTGAAATCAGCATGAGCATCAAGCGCCTGATGGATCTTGGTTGCTATCGCGGTTTGCGTCATCGTCGTGGTCTGCCAGTACGCGGTCAGCGTACTAAGACCAACGCACGTACCCGTAAGGGTCCGCGCAAACCGATCAAGAAATAATCGGGGTGATTGAATAATGGCAAAGGCACCAGTTCGTGCACGTAAACGTGTAAGAAAACAAGTCTCTGACGGCGTGGCTCATATCCATGCTTCTTTCAACAACACCATCGTTACTATTACTGATCGTCAGGGTAACGCATTGGGTTGGGCAACAGCCGGTGGTTCCGGTTTCCGTGGTTCTCGCAAATCCACTCCGTTCGCAGCTCAGGTTGCAGCAGAGCGTTGCGCTGAAGCCGTAAAAGAATACGGCATCAAGAATCTGGAAGTTATGGTTAAAGGTCCGGGTCCGGGTCGTGAATCTACTGTTCGCGCTCTGAACGCCGCTGGTTTCCGCATCACGAATATTACTGATGTGACTCCGATCCCTCATAACGGTTGTCGTCCGCCGAAAAAACGTCGCGTATAACGCTCGTTTTTTAGGTTAGTTGGAGATAGAAAATGGCAAGATATTTGGGTCCTAAGCTCAAGCTGAGCCGTCGTGAGGGCACCGACTTATTCCTTAAGTCTGGCGTTCGCGCGATCGATACCAAGTGTAACATTGAACAAGCTCCTGGCCAGCACGGTGCGCGTAAACCGCGTCTGTCTGACTATGGTGTGCAGTTGCGTGAAAAGCAAAAAGTTCGCCGTATCTACGGTGTGCTGGAGCGTCAGTTCCGTAACTACTATAAAGAAGCAGCACGTCTGAAAGGCAACACAGGTGAAAACCTGCTGGCTCTGCTGGAAGGTCGTCTGGACAACGTTGTATACCGTATGGGCTTCGGCGCGACTCGTGCTGAATCACGCCAGCTGGTTAGCCATAAAGCAATCATGGTAAACGGTCGTGTTGTTAACATCGCTTCTTATCAGGTTAAAGCGAATGACGTTGTTAGCATTCGTGAGAAAGCGAAAAAGCAATCTCGCGTGAAAGCCGCTCTGGAGCTGGCTGAGCAGCGTGAAAAGCCAACCTGGCTGGAAGTTGATGCTGGCAAGATGGAAGGTACGTTCAAGCGTCAGCCGGAACGTTCTGATCTGTCTGCGGACATTAACGAACACCTGATCGTCGAGCTTTACTCCAAGTAAAGCTTAGTACCAAAGAGAGGACACAATGCAGGGTTCTGTGACAGAGTTTCTAAAACCGCGCCTGGTAGATATCGAGCAAGTGAGTTCGACGCACGCCAAGGTGACCCTTGAGCCTTTAGAGCGTGGCTTTGGCCATACTCTGGGTAACGCACTGCGCCGTATTCTGCTCTCATCGATGCCGGGTTGCGCGGTGACCGAGGTTGAGATTGATGGTGTACTTCATGAGTACAGCACCAAAGAAGGCGTTCAGGAAGATATCCTTGAAATCCTGCTCAACCTGAAAGGGCTGGCGGTGAGAGTTCAGGGTAAAGATGAAGTTATTCTTACTCTGAATAAATCTGGCATTGGCCCTGTGACTGCAGCCGACATCACCCACGACGGTGATGTTGAAATCGTCAAGCCGCAGCACGTGATCTGCCACCTGACCGATGAGAACGCAGCTATTAGCATGCGTATCAAAGTTCAGCGCGGTCGTGGTTATGTGCCGGCTTCTGCCCGAATTCATTCGGAAGAAGATGAGCGCCCAATCGGCCGTCTGCTGGTCGACGCATGCTACAGCCCTGTAGAGCGTATTGCCTACAATGTTGAAGCAGCGCGTGTAGAACAGCGTACCGACCTGGACAAGCTGGTCATCGAAATGGAAACCAATGGCACAATCGATCCTGAAGAGGCGATTCGTCGTGCGGCAACCATCCTGGCAGAACAACTGGAAGCTTTCGTTGACTTACGTGATGTACGTCAGCCGGAAGTGAAAGAAGAGAAACCAGAATTCGATCCGATCCTGCTGCGCCCTGTTGACGATCTGGAATTGACTGTCCGCTCTGCTAACTGCCTCAAGGCAGAAGCTATCCACTATATCGGTGATCTGGTACAGCGTACCGAGGTTGAGTTGCTGAAAACGCCGAACCTGGGTAAAAAATCTCTTACCGAGATTAAAGACGTGCTGGCTTCACGTGGTCTGTCTCTGGGCATGCGCCTGGAAAACTGGCCACCGGCAAGCATTGCTGACGAGTAACCGGATCACAGGTTAAGGTTTTACTGAGAAGGATAAGGTCATGCGCCATCGTAAGAGTGGTCGTCAACTGAACCGCAACAGCAGCCATCGCCAGGCTATGTTCCGCAACATGGCAGGTTCACTGGTTCGTCATGAAATCATCAAGACGACCCTGCCTAAAGCGAAAGAGCTGCGTCGCGTAGTTGAGCCGCTGATTACTCTTGCCAAGACTGACAGCGTTGCTAATCGTCGTCTGGCATTCGCCCGTACTCGTGATAACGAGATCGTGGCAAAACTGTTTAACGAACTGGGCCCGCGTTTCGCGAGCCGTGCCGGTGGTTACACTCGCATTCTGAAGTGTGGCTTCCGTGCAGGCGACAACGCGCCGATGGCTTACATCGAGCTGGTTGATCGTTCAGAGAAAGCAGAAGCTGCTGCAGAGTAATCTGTAGTAACGTAAAAAAACCCGCCTCGGCGGGTTTTTTTATATCCGCAGAATCTCCACTTATCTACAATGTCTGTATCTTTTCTGCTCACCCCCTGGAGTTCATTATGTGGTTGCTCGATCAGTGGGCTGAACGCCATATTTGCGATGCCCAAAACAAAGGCGAGTTCGAAAATCTTCCCGGCAGCGGTGAGCCGCTGATTCTGGACGATGATTCACATATTCCCCCTGAATTACGGGCCGGTTATCGCTTACTGAAAAACGCAGGTTGTTTACCGCCTGAGCTTCAACAACGTAATGAAGCCGTCGAGCTTGCCGATCTGCTTAAAGGCATTCATAAGAATGACCCGCGGTACTCTGAAATCAGTCGTCGGTTGGCGCTCATAGAGCTAAAACTGCGCCAGACGGGAATGAATACTGACTTTTTGCATGGTGAGTACAGTGAAAGGTTAATACAAAAAATAAACAAGGAGTAGCCATGTACCGCATAGGTGAACTTGCGAAGCTTGCTAACGTAACGCCGGATACTATCCGCTACTACGAAAAGCAGCAGATGATCGATCATGAGGTCAGAACGGAAGGTGGATTTCGCCTTTATACGGATAACGACCTGCAACGCCTTCGTTTTATCCGCTATGCACGGCAACTCGGCTTCACGCTGGAGTCGATCCGTGAACTGCTGTCGATCCGTATCGATCCTGAACATCATACGTGTCAGGAATCTAAAAGCATCGTTCAGGCCCGGCTGGATGAAGTTGAAGGACGTATTCAGGAGCTGCAAGCCATGCAGCGATCTCTGCAAAGGTTAAATGACGCGTGCTGCGGTACCGCTCATAGCAGTGTTTATTGCTCAATACTGGAAGCTCTTGAACAGGGCGCCAGTAGTGAAACTCAGGGTTGTTGATTTTTTATCAGCCAGGGACTAGACTCCCGCCGACATTAACTATGCTCAGGAGAAATGATGAGCCGCTATCAGCATACTAAGGGACACATTAAGGATAACGCCATTGAGGCATTGCTTCACGACCCACTTTTCAGACAGCGAGTTGAGAAGAACAAGAAAGGAAAAGGGAGTTATTTACGTAAAGGTAAACATGCACAACGGGGTAACTGGGAGGCCAGTGGCAAGCAAGCTAATCGCTTTTTTACCACTGGCCTTTCTGTTTCTGTCGCCTGATTAAACGCGGTTATTCTGCTCTTTTAACAGATCGCGAATTTCAGTCAGTAAGACTTCTTCTTTAGTTGGTGCTGGCGGGGCAGCAGCCGGTTCTTCTTTTTTACGGTTAAGTCTGTTGATAAGTTTGATCGCCATGAAAATGGCAAATGCCACGATCACGAAATCAAATACGTTCTGAATGAATACGCCGTAGTGCATTACAACCGCAGGGATATCGCCCTGAGCTTCCCGAAGGGTGAAGGCGAATTGTTTGAAATCAATGCCTCCAATCAACAGTCCTAACGGCGGCATAATAATGTCGGCGACTAATGATGAAACGATCTTACCGAACGCCGCACCAATAATGACACCCACAGCCAAATCCACTACATTCCCGCGCATCGCAAATTCGCGAAACTCTTTAATAAAACTCATTATGTTCTCCTTGTGCCAGCTGACGCCTATAAGTTTAACAAATGATTAGCTAATTGCCATTGGGGATAAATAATCGTTATGAAAATAAAAGGCATGAAAATTAGAAGGTTAATATGTGGGTGCTCTCGTCTGAGCACCCAAATCATTACAGGAAGAATGGACTTGGCTGGAATAAACGCTCGACGTCGGTAATAAATTTTTTATCGGTCAGGAACATAATAACGTGGTCACCCTGCTCGATACGTAAATTATCATTGGCGATCATGACATCGTTACCTCGCACTACGGCGCCGATAATGGTGCCTGGTGGAAGTTTAATTTCGTCGATCGCGCGACCAACAACGCGCGACGTCGTTTCATCCCCGTGAGCGACGGCTTCAATGGCTTCAGCAACACCACGACGCAGAGACGACACGCCGACAATATCCGCTTTACGCACATGGCTTAGCAGGGCAGAGATGGTGGCTTGCTGGGGTGAAATAGCAATATCAATTACGCTACCCTGTACCAGGTCGACATAAGCCTTACGCTGGATAAGCACCATTACTTTTTTCGCCCCCATACGTTTAGCGAGCATGGCGGACATAATATTCGCTTCGTCGTCGTTGGTGACGGCAATAAAAAGATCAACCTGATCGATATGCTCTTCGGCCAGTAATTCCTGATCCGAAGCATCGCCAT
Source organism: Enterobacter cloacae complex sp. IR5402 (assembly GCF_049238125.1). Taxonomy (NCBI): domain Bacteria; kingdom Pseudomonadati; phylum Pseudomonadota; class Gammaproteobacteria; order Enterobacterales; family Enterobacteriaceae; genus Enterobacter; species Enterobacter cloacae complex sp. IR5402. The sequence continues at coordinate 8,393 of NZ_JBMKHO010000025.1, read as the reverse complement.
AAAACACGATAGTATTCTGAAGTTTTTCAGCCAGCTCCGACGCGCGCTGTTGATCTCGTTCGATCAGCTTCACGCTGTAGTCTTTTTCCAGCCGTCTCGCCAGACCTGCGCCAATATTACCGCCGCCAACCAGCATAATACGTTTATACGGTTTTTCGAGACGCTGAAGTTCACTCATCACCGCACGGATATGCTGAGAAGCCGCAATAAAGAAGACTTCATCCCCGGCTTCGACAATGGTGGAACCTTGCGGACGAATAGGTCTGTCGTGACGGAAAATCGCCGCAACACGCGTATCGATATGTGGCATATGCTCGCGCATTGTCGACAGGGCATTACCAATCAGCGGGCCGCCGTAATAAGCCTTCACGACCGCCAGGCTTACTTTCCCTTCAGCAAAGTTCACAACCTGCAACGCGCCCGGGTACTCAATCAGACGATAAATACTGTCGATAACCAACTGCTCAGGGGCAATAAGATGGTCGATAGGTACTGCTTCGGAATTAAACAGCTTTTCCGCATCCCGGACATAGTCCGGGGAGCGAATGCGGGCGATGCGGTTCGGTGTGTTGAACAGCGAGTAGGCCACCTGGCATGCAACCATGTTGGTTTCATCAGAACTGGTTACTGCAACCAGCATGTCGGCATCGTCTGCGCCCGCCTCACGAAGCACTCGTGGATGAGAGCCGTGCCCCTGCACAACACGAAGATCAAACTTGTCCTGCAAAACGCGCAGGCGATCGCCATTGGTATCCACAATGGTGATATCGTTGTTTTCGCCCACGAGATTTTCCGCCAGCGTTCCGCCAACTTGCCCTGCGCCCAGAATGATAATTTTCATCTTTCGTGACCTGTTCTCAACATCACTCTTTGATTAGCTTAGCGTAAAAGAAGCCATCACCCTCTTCTGCGCCCGGCAGGTTTTGCAGACCCGGGTGCTCAGGTGTTCCCGTATCATGCAGCGTCGCGTCCGGGGTGCGCTTCAGGAAAGCCGCAATTTGCTGACTGTTTTCTTCCGGAAGAACAGAGCAGGTTGCATACACCAGGGTTCCGCCGGGTTTGAGATGCGGCCAGATGGCATCCAGAATTTCGGATTGCAACTGGGCAAGCTCCTTGATATCACGATCGCGACGCAGCCATTTGATATCGGGATGACGACGAATTACGCCGGTTGCAGAGCAGGGGGCGTCCAGCAAAATACGATCGAACCGGGTATCACCACACCAGTCTGCGGGTTTACGTCCATCGCCTTGCTTAACCTGTGCTTTCATACCCAGACGCTTGAGGTTGTCATAGACGCGTGAAAGACGCTGCTCATCAACATCCACGGCCATCACGCTGGCCTGCGGCGCCACTTCCAGAATGTGCGTTGTTTTTCCCCCTGGCGCTGCACAAAGATCAAGGATCTGCTCCCCGTCTTTCGGTTCAAGCCAGGCCATGCACCCCTGAGCGGATGCGTCCTGTACCGTTACCCAGCCCTCTTCAAAACCGGGTAATGCATATACCGGTGCAGGGGAGGCTAAACGAACCGCATCAGGATAAGCCGCGTGTGTGAAGCCGCTCATTCCGGTCTCTTCCAGCAGGGCCAGCCATGCGTCGCGGGTATAATGGTTACGATTGACGCGTAACCACATCGGCGGACGTTGGTTATTGGCATCCACAATGTCTTGCCATTGCTGTGGGTAGGCTTTTTTAAGGCGATTCAGCAGCCATTCTGGATGCAGGAAGCGCGCTTCGCTTTGCGCAAATTCTGCCAGCAGTTCGTCCTGCTGACGCTGGAACTGACGCAGCACGCCGTTAATCAATCCTTTCAGCTGGGGACGTTTAATCGCAACGGCACCTTCCACTGTCTCAGCCAGCGCAGCATGAGGTGGAATGCGGGTATGAAGAAGCTGGTAGAAACCGACCATGATCAAATAATGCACGGTACGTTGCTTGCCGCTCATCGGGCGTGACATCAGCTTATTAATTAACCATTCAAGCTGAGAGAGGGTACGCAGCACGCCAAAGCACAGCTCCTGAAGCAGCGCTTTATCTTTATCGGAAACCTTTTGTTGCAGTGGAGGCAGGACATTACTCAGTGACTGGCCCTGCTCAATAACCTGCTCAACGGCCTGAGCCGCCATAGTGCGTAGATTTTGTCTTTTCATAACCGTAAAAATAAAAATGCCCGGAAACACCGGGCCTTAAGAATAAATTTGTTCAGGCAAGACGATTGCCAGGGATGAACCATTCACGACGGGAATTTAATAGATCCTGCGCGCTCATTGCCTTTTTACCGGCCGGTTGCAGCGATTCAAGATTCAGGATCCCTTCTCCGGTCGCAACCTGGATACCGTTTTTGCTGGCGTCGATAATCGTACCGGGCTCTGCTGATGTATTGCCGTTAATAACTGAAGCTTTCCAGACTTTCACTGGCTGCTCATCAATCATCAACCAGCTCATCGGCCACGGATTAAAGGCGCGGATGCAGCGTTCGAGTTGAGCTGCTGACAGGGACCAGTCGATCCGGGCTTCTTCTTTACTTAGTTTTTCAGCATAGGTCACCTGTGCCTCATCCTGCACTTCAGATGTCGCTGTATTGTCAGCAAGCTGTTGCAACGTCTCAATCAGCCCCTGCGGACCGAGATCCGCCAGCTTGTCATACAGCGTGGCGCTGGTATCTTCTGCGGTAATGGGACACGCCAGTTTATACAGCATGTCGCCCGTGTCTAAACCTACGTCCATCTTCATGATTGTCACGCCAGTTTCAGCATCGCCTGCCCACAGAGCGCGCTGAATAGGGGCTGCACCGCGCCAGCGTGGGAGCAAAGAACCATGAACGTTAACACAGCCCAGGCGGGGCATATCGAGTACCGCTTTTGGCAGAATGAGGCCGTAAGCCACAACTACCATCACGTCAGCGTTCAGGTCTGCCACTAACTGCTGGTTTTCCTCAGGTCGTAATGACGCAGGCTGGAATACCGGTAAACCATGCGTTTCTGCCAGTACTTTAACCGGGCCAGGCATCAGTTTTTTACCGCGGCCAGCCGGTCGATCCGGCTGAGTAAATACGCCAACAATCTGATGACCAGACGATAGCAGCGCGTCGAGATGACGCGCTGCAAAATCAGGGGTACCCGCGAAGATTATACGTAGTGATGTAGACACGTTATTCCTTGTATCCGGGGGGCGTTAAGCGCGAGAACGCAAACGATCCAGTTTCTCAACTTTCTGACGAATACGCTGTTGCTTCAGAGGTGAGAGGTAATCGATGAACAGTTTACCGACCAGGTGATCCATCTCATGCTGAATGCAAATCGCCAGCAGATCGTCGGCTTCCAGCTCAAACGGATTGCCGTCACGATCCAGTGCGCGAATTTTAACTTTTTCGGCACGTGGCACCAAAGCGCGCTGTTCAGGGATAGACAGACAGCCTTCCTCAATGCCTGTTTCGCCGCTTTTTTCAAGCAGTTCAGGGTTGATCAGCACCAGACGCTCATCGCGATTTTCAGAAACGTCGATCACGATAATACGCTTGTGAATGTCTACCTGGGTCGCCGCCAGGCCAATGCCTTCTTCTGCGTACATGGTATCGAACATATCATCGACGATACGCTGAATTTCTGCATTCACTTCTTTAACCGGTTCCGCGACGATGCGAAGACGCTCGTCAGGAATATGTAACACTTGCAAAACTGCCATAAATTTCCAGAGTCGTGTTCAGGAGTTGATAAGAATATTACTTCTATTCTAGACAAATCCCCGGTCGATTGACAGCATCAGTGACCAATCGCAAAGATTGCTGAGGCTGCTTATGGCAGGGAAAAGGATGACGTCCACAGAGATATGGTTACGGCTTATAAACATCGGGTCGTTATACGGTGACGCGATGCTGGAGATTGCGCAGAGGCTGCTTCGCCAGGCAACCGTCGATGCTGAAGCTGTCAACGCGGCAGGGCTTTCGCCCAAACATGCCGTAAAGTTTTTTTCGTTCAGCGAGAGTGAGCTTGAACGTAGTCTGGAATGGCTGGAACACACCGACAACCACCTTCTCACGGCGGATGATCCTCGTTTTCCGCCATTGTTGCGTTCTATACCTGATTTTCCCGGGGCGCTCTTTGTGCGAGGCCGCGTTGACGTACTTAATAGCATGCAGCTTGCGGTTGTTGGCAGCCGTGCGCCCTCGTGGTACGGCGAGCGTTGGGGGAAAATGCTCAGTGAACAGCTGTCCCAATGTGGCTTTACGATCACCAGTGGCCTGGCTTGCGGCATCGACGGTGTGGCACATCATGCGGCGTTGTCAGCGAAAGGGCGAAGTGTCGCCGTGCTTGGCAATGGTCTTTTTAGTCTCTATCCGCGTCGTCATCACATTCTGGCTGAGCAACTTATCGCTTCTGAGGGGGCGATAGTATCTGAGTTTTCACTTTCGACATCGCCCAGACCGGGTAACTTTCCACGGCGTAACCGGATCATCAGCGGGTTAAGCCAGGGCGTGCTGGTGGTCGAAGCTGCGATTCGAAGTGGATCGCTGGTTACTGCAAGGTGCGCACTGGAGCAGGGGCGTGAAGTTTTTGCGCTGCCCGGCCCGTTGGGGAACCCTGGCTGCGAAGGCCCTCACTGGCTGATAAAACAGGGGGCGACGCTGGTGACCTGTAAAGAGGATATCCTGGAAAATTTGCAGTATGGATTGCATTGGTTGCAGGATGATCTCCAAAAGCGACATATTTCATCGGATCAGGAGGCCGTAGCATTGCCATTTCCCAAGCTCTTGGCTAACGTAGGAGATGAGGTAACACCTGTTGACGTTGTCGCTGAACGTGCCGGCCAACCTGTGCCAGTAACGGTAGCACAGCTACTCGAACTGGAGTTAGCAGGGTGGATCGCAGCTGTACCCGGCGGCTATGTCCGATTAAGGAGGGCATGCCATGTTCGACGTACTGATGTATTTGTTTGAGACTTACATCCACAACGAAGCAGAAATGCAGGTGGATCAGGACAAATTAACACGGGATCTTACCGACGCAGGTTTTGAGCGGGAAGATATTTATAATGCGTTGATGTGGCTGGATAAGTTGGCTGATTATCAGGACGGCCTCGCCGAACCGATGCAGCTTGCTTCTGACCCATTGTCTGTGCGCATCTATACAGCTGAAGAGTGTGAAAGGCTGGATGCCAGCTGCCGGGGATTCATTTTATTCCTCGAGCAGATTCAGGTGCTAAACCTCGAAACGAGAGAGATGGTGATAGAGCGCGTCATGGCGCTGGATACTGCTGAATTTGAACTGGAAGATCTGAAATGGGTGATCCTGATGGTGCTGTTCAACATTCCAGGCTGTGAAAATGCCTATCAGCAAATGGAAGAATTACTCTTTGAAGTGAATGAAGGTATGCTGCATTAATTCTATGTGCAGCAACAAGAGTTGTTATGGCCAAATCAGCACTCTTCACGGTGCATAAAAACGAGCCCTGCCCACAGTGTGGGGCTGAACTTGTTATTCGGTCCGGGAAACACGGTCCGTTTCTCGGTTGTTCACACTATCCGGAATGTGATTATGTCCGTCCCCTGAAGAGCCAGGCGGACGGACATATCGTCAAAATTCTGGAGGGACAGCTTTGTCCGCTCTGCGGCGGCGAACTGGCGCTGCGGCAGGGGCGGTTCGGGATGTTTATCGGATGCAGCCGCTACCCGGAATGTGATCATACGGAACAAATTGATAAACCAGATGAAACGGCAATTGCCTGCCCTCAGTGCCAGCGTGGTCAATTGGTGCAGCGCCGCTCTCGTTATGGTAAGACCTTCCATTCGTGCGATCGCTATCCTGAATGCCAGTTCGTTATCAATTTCAAACCAGTAGCGGGCGTCTGCCATAATTGCGATTATCCGTTACTTATAGAAAAGAAAACCGCGCAAGGCTTGAAACGCTTTTGCGCCAGTAAACAATGTGGAAAGCCGGTTTCGGCGGATCAAATCAGTGAATAATAACCTGCCATCAGGCTCCATCGCGCAGGCGGTGGAAATCCTGAAAAAAGAAGAAGTCATCGCCTATCCAACAGAAGCCGTTTTCGGGGTCGGGTGCGATCCTGACAGCGAAGTCGCCGTTAACCGTCTGCTGGCGCTAAAACAACGGCCTGTCGAAAAAGGATTGATTTTGATCGCTGCGAACTACGCGCAGCTTAAGCCTTATATTGATGATTCCATGCTGACGCCTGCACAGCGGGAAACCATTTTCTCTGCGTGGCCTGGTCCCGTGACGTTTGTTTTTCCTGCACAACCGACAACGCCGCGCTGGTTAACCGGGCGTTTCGATTCACTTGCGGTACGCGTTACCGACCATCCGCTGGTGGTGGAGTTATGCCAGGCATTTGGTAAACCTCTGGTTTCAACCAGCGCCAACCTGACCGGGCTTCCCCCCTGTCGGACAACCGAAGAAGTTCTGGCGCAGTTCGGGAGTGATTTCCCGGTAGCCGTCGGTGAAACCGGTGGCCGTCTTAACCCGTCAGAAATTCGCGATGCCTTGACCGGCGAACGTTTTCGCCAGGGATAATGTGATGGAAACCTATGCTGTTTTTGGTAACCCGATCGCGCACAGCAAGTCGCCTCTGATCCATCAGCTGTTTGCAGAGCAATTGCAGATAGATCACCCATATGGTCGGGTTCTTGCGCCTGTTGATGCATTTTTACCGACGCTAAATAGCTTTTTTGTTGCGGGCGGTAAAGGTGCGAACGTTACGGTGCCTTTTAAAGAAGAGGCTTTCGGGCGTGCGGATGAGCTGACCGAGCGTGCGTCGCTCGCTGGTGCCGTCAATACTCTTAAGCGGCTCGAAGATGGTCGCCTTCTGGGCGATAACACCGATGGCATAGGTTTACTCAGCGATCTGGAGCGACTGTCGTTTATTAAACCAGGCTTTCGGATCCTGCTGATCGGTGCGGGTGGCGCGTCGCGCGGCGTATTGCTTCCTCTTCTTTCGCTGGATTGTGCGGTGACAATCACCAACCGTACTTTCTCCAGAGCAGAAGAGCTGGCGGCGTTGTTCGCACACACAGGCAGCGTAGCTGCGGTAGCACTTGAGGATCTCGCGGGTCACGAATTTGATCTTGTGATTAATGCCACCTCAAGCGGTATTAATGGAGAGATCCCGGCGATTCCTGCATCCCTGGTTCATTCCCACATCTACGCCTATGACATGTTTTATCAAAAAGGGAAAACGCCATTTCTGACCTGGTGCGAACAACAGGGGGCAAAACATGTGGCTGATGGTCTGGGCATGCTGGTGGGGCAGGCGGCTCATGCGGTGCTACTCTGGCATGGCGTGTTACCTGCTGTAGAACCGGTGATCGAAAAGCTGAAACAGGAACTGATGGCATGAATCAGGCGATTCATTTTCCCGACAGAGAAATCTGGGATGAAAACAAGCAAGCGGTGTGTTTCCCGGTGCTGGTGCATGGAATGCAGCTCACCTGTGCGATTAAAGGGGAGACGTTGCTTCAGCGCTTTGGTGGTTCAGATCCGTTAGCGGTCTTTTGTGAAAATCGCTGGGATCTGGAAGAGGAAGCCAGCGATTTGATCCGCGTACAGCAGGAAGACGATCAGGGCTGGGTCTGGTTATCCTGATCCAGATAGTCATTCTTCCATTTAACGTAATTGTTCGCTGAGTATTTCAATCCTTCGATCTCCGCCTCCTTTAGGGGGCGGATCTGTTTAACCGGACTGCCTAAATAGAGATAGCCACTTTCCAGGCGTTTGTTTTGCGGAACTAGGCTTCCTGCGCCAATCATTACGTCATCTTCTACTATGACGCCATCCAGCAAAATCGATCCCATCCCAACGAGAACCCTGTTACCGATTGTGCAGCCGTGGAGCATTACTTTATGACCGACGGTAACATCTTCCCCAATGATGAGCGGATTGCCCTCAGGGTTATATGATGACTTATGAGTCACATGCAGCACGCTGCCGTCCTGAATATTGGTGCGTGCACCGATTGCAACATAGTTAACATCGCCCCGGATCGCGACGAGTGGCCAGATGCTGACATCATCGGCCATGCGAACATCACCAATGACCACGCTGCTGGCATCGATCATCACGCGATCGCCTTTTTGGGGGAACAGATCTTTATAAGGACGTAATACTGCAAACATATCTACCTCGATACAGATGAGCGCTATTAAAGAAGACTTTGATCGTATTCCTGGATCGAGGCAAGGCAAAATGCGTCAATTTTTAAGCGGATCGGGTGGGTTTTCAGCGAAAAGCACGGAAAATCATCAGTTGGAAAAAAAGATCTAAAAAATACTTGTGCTAAAAACTGGGATCCCTATAATGCGCCTCCATCGACACGGCGGATGTGAATCACTTCACAGATAACCCGGTCGGCTGAAGAGAAAAAATCCTGAAAATCAGGGTTGA
>NZ_JBMKHO010000024.1:0-29228 GCF_049238125.1 Enterobacter cloacae complex sp. IR5402 | reverse complement strand
CTTCAATTTAAAAGTTTGATGCTCAATGAATTAAACTTCGTAATGAATTACGTGTTCACTCGTTGAGACTTGGTATTCATTTTTCGTCCGAGGACATTAAGAATCCATGTCACTTTGAGTGCCCACACAGATTGTCTGATAAATTGTTAAAGAGCAGTGCAACGCGGCTTTCGCTCACCGTTGCGAGGTGGCGTATATTACGCTTTCCTCTTTCAGAGTCAACCCTGATTTTCAGGATTTTTTCTCTTCAACCGACCGGGTTGTTTGTGAAGTGATTCACATCCGCCGTGTCGATGGAGGCGCATTATAGGGAGTTCTCCGCAGGCCGCAACCGCTAAATGACAGAAAAATGACTGACTGCTGCATTCCACAGCAAAACCCCGCCTTATACCTTTTTACACACAGACTTATCCACAATGATACGAAAAAGTAAAAATGTGCGAGCGTTGCGCAAACGTTTTCGTTAAAATGCTCGCGCTTTACAAGGATGCCTCGTCAGGTGTGTTAGATGAGTTTTTCACAGGAAAATTCATCTAACGCTCTCTGTAATCGTGAAATCCAGGGGATTTACCATGCAACAACGTCGTCCAGTCCGCCGCGCTCTGCTCAGTGTTTCTGATAAAGCCGGTATCGTCGAATTCGCCCAGGCACTTTCCGCACGCGGTGTGGAGCTGCTTTCTACAGGTGGCACCGCGCGCCTGTTAGCAGAGAAAGGTCTGCCGGTAACCGAAGTGTCCGATTACACCGGTTTCCCGGAAATGATGGATGGACGCGTCAAAACCCTGCATCCGAAAGTCCACGGCGGTATTCTTGGCCGTCGCGGTCAGGACGACGCCATTATGGAACAGCACGATATCGCGCCTATCGATATGGTCGTTGTTAACCTCTACCCGTTCACCCAGACCGTCGCCCGCGAAGGCTGCTCTCTGGAAGATGCGGTTGAAAATATCGATATCGGCGGCCCGACCATGGTGCGCTCCGCAGCCAAGAACCATAAAGATGTGGCCATCGTGGTGAAGAGCAGCGACTACAACGCCATTATTAATGAGATGGATGCCAACGAAGGGTCCCTGACACTTGAAACGCGTTTCGATCTCGCCATCAAAGCCTTCGAGCATACCGCCGCCTACGACAGCATGATCGCCAACTACTTCGGTAGCCTGGTACCGGCTTACCATGGTGAAAGCAAAGATCCCTCTGGCCGCTTCCCGCGCACCCTGAACCTGAACTTCATTAAGAAGCAGGATATGCGTTACGGTGAGAACAGCCACCAGCAGGCTGCCTTCTATATAGAAGAAGAGGTAAAGGAAGCCTCCGTTGCGACCGCCCAGCAGGTTCAGGGCAAAGCCCTTTCCTATAACAACATTGCCGACACCGACGCCGCGCTGGAATGCGTGAAAGAATTCAGCGAGCCGGCCTGCGTTATCGTCAAGCACGCCAACCCATGCGGCGTTGCGGTAAGCACTTCTATTCTGGATGCCTACGATCGCGCCTACAAAACCGACCCGACCTCCGCGTTCGGCGGCATTATCGCCTTTAACCGCGAGCTGGATGCGGAAACCGCGCAGGCCATCATCTCCCGCCAGTTTGTCGAAGTGATCATCGCGCCGTCCGCATCAGAAGAAGCGCTGAAAATCACTGCGGCAAAACAGAATGTGCGCGTGCTGGTTTGCGGTCAGTGGGCGGAACGCGTGCCGGGCCTGGACTTCAAGCGCGTGAACGGCGGTCTGCTGGTTCAGGACCGCGATCTGGGGATGGTGACAGAAGCCGACCTGCGCGTGGTGACCAAACGTCAGCCGACCGAACAGGAGCTGCGTGACGCGCTGTTCTGCTGGAAAGTGGCGAAGTTCGTGAAGTCTAACGCAATTGTTTACGCCAAAGAGAACATGACCATCGGGATAGGCGCAGGCCAGATGAGCCGCGTTTACTCTGCAAAAATTGCCGGTATCAAAGCAGGCGACGAAGGCCTGGAAGTGAAAGGCTCCGCCATGGCCTCTGACGCCTTCTTCCCGTTCCGCGACGGTATCGACGCTGCGGCTGCGGTGGGCATCACCTGTGTGATCCAGCCTGGCGGTTCAATCCGTGATGACGAAGTGATTGCCGCTGCCGACGAGCATGGCATCGCAATGATCTTCACCGACATGCGCCACTTCCGCCATTAATTCCCGGAGCAGAAAATGAAAGTATTAGTGATTGGTAACGGCGGGCGCGAGCACGCCCTGGCGTGGAAAGCAGCGCAGTCTCCGCAGGTTGAAACCGTCTTTGTGGCACCGGGTAATGCCGGTACGGCGCTGGAACCCGCGCTGCAAAACGTCGCCATCGGCGTGACCGATATCCCGGCACTGCTGAGCTTTGCCCAGACCGAGAACATCGATCTGACCATCGTTGGCCCGGAAGCGCCGCTGGTGATTGGCGTCGTAGACGCCTTCCGCGCAGCTGGCCTGAAAATCTTTGGCCCAACGGAGGGTGCCGCACAGCTGGAAGGCTCAAAAGCCTTCACCAAAGATTTTCTCGCGCGTCATAACATCCCGACGGCGGAATATCAGAATTTCACTGAAGTGGAGCCTGCTCTGGCCTGGTTACGTGAGAAGGGCGCGCCGATTGTTATCAAGGCCGACGGTCTGGCCGCGGGTAAAGGCGTGATCGTCGCGATGACCCTCGAAGAAGCCGAAGCCGCGGTTCAGGATATGCTGGCAGGTAACGCCTTTGGCGATGCGGGCCACCGCATCGTGATTGAAGAGTTCCTCGACGGCGAAGAGGCGAGCTTTATCGTGATGGTCGATGGCGAGCACGTTCTGCCGATGGCCACCAGCCAGGATCACAAGCGTGTGGGCAATGGCGATACCGGCCCCAACACTGGGGGAATGGGCGCTTACTCTCCTGCTCCCGTTGTTACCGATGAGGTGCATCAGCGCACCATGGACCGCATCATCTGGCCAACCGTGAAAGGGATGGCGGCGGAAGGCAATACCTACACCGGTTTCCTTTATGCAGGCCTGATGATCGACAAGCAGGGTAACCCGAAGGTGATCGAATTCAACTGCCGCTTTGGCGATCCGGAAACCCAGCCGATCATGCTGCGCATGAAATCCGACCTGGTGGATCTGTGCCTTGCGGCCTGCGAAGGCAAACTGGATGAGAAAACGTCAGAGTGGGACGAGCGTGCCTCTTTAGGTGTGGTGATTGCTGCGGGTGGGTATCCGGGTAGCTACAACACTGGAGATGAGATCCACGGCCTGCCGCTGGAAGAGATTGACGGCGCGAAGGTGTTCCACGCCGGTACGAAGCTGGCTGACGATGACCGCGTGCTCACCAACGGCGGCCGCGTGCTGTGTGCGACCGCGCTGGGCCAGACCGTGGCAGAAGCGCAGAAACGCGCCTATGCGCTGATGGCGGATATTCACTGGAACGGCAGCTTCAGCCGTCAGGATATCGGTTATCGTGCTATTGCGCGGGAGCAGGGGGAGTAATTTCCCCCTCACCCTAACCCTCTCCCTCAAGGGAGAGGGGACTTAAATCAAAAACTCTTTTCTGTCGGCTGCCAGGTGCAGAAATCTTCATTCGCCACCAGCAACAGCTGAGAGCCTTCCGGCGCTTCCAGCCATGCCACACTCACCTCCACAGATGAATGCCGCTGACGACGCTGAATGTGTTCGGTTGCCCAGGATTCAAGCTCAGGCTTCACCGTCTGCCCTTCGCAGGTGGTCACCGTGCCGTCGGCATGCCAGCGCCCCTGACGCAGCACCACGCGGCCCTGACGCAGCGCATCGCTGGTCTGGCGAAGTTGTTCAGCACGGTAGCGGTAGAGGGCGACCTGATCGCTGGAAAGCTGCTTTTTCAGTCCACTGACCTCATGCTGCATAAAGCTCAGCTCGCCGTGGTCGTCGAAACGCACCTTCACGTGTTCGGGAGTCTTACTGTAGATATTCAGTTCAATGAGCGACAGGGCATCGCCCTGCCAGCGGTATTCTGCGGTCGAGGTATTGCCGTTATGCCATGGGCTGAACGCGGTGAGCATATGGACTTCATCGCTGGAATCTTTGCGCCAGATCCTGACCGCACCCTGGTTGTCAGCGTAGCCGCTGGCGGTAAACGGGGGGAGTGAGGAATCATGACTACAGGCAGACAGCAACAGTACGCCTGCCAGCGCGAGCGTTCCACGCCAGAATGACAAAAGGGGCGTTGCCGCCCCTTCGTTAAAACTGTTCACTGCCACGCGTCTTACTTAACTGCGTCTTTCAGTGCTTTACCAGAAACAAATGCCGGCACGTTAGCTGCGGCGATTTTGATTTCTTTACCGGTCTGCGGGTTGCGGCCAGTACGCTCAGCGCGGTGGTTCACTTTGAAGGTACCGAAACCAACCAGTTGTACAGCATCGCCTTCTTTCAGAGACTCAGTAATAGCAGCCAGGGTAGATTCCAGAGCAGCTTTAGCCTGCACTTTAGACAGATCAGCCTTGTCCGCAATTACATCAATCAGTTGAGTCTTGTTCATAAGTTATCCTTTCAATGTGTTTATCGCTTGCTAAGCATCGAGTGCGACGAAAATGCCAAAAAAGCACTCTCCTGCATACACGCACCGATAGCCACTTTTTTTCGCCCCCCAAATGTAGACCAGACGGGGGGCGAAAGGGAAGAGTCGAGGAGCGACAAAACAGGCGTTAAATCACGTTTTGTTGTCTCATTGGTTAAAAATTATACCAATATTGCTCTCGCCGGCCTCGCGCAGGTCCGCGCGCAGCCCTTTGATCAGCTCAATATCACGCTCTTCACACTCTGCCAGCAGGCGGAAAATCTCCCACTGAATGTCCCATTCCTGTTCTACCGCCGGGTTAGCACGCAGCTCTTCGTCGGTCATTTCACGGCCTTCCTGGGTCATTTCCAGCATCGCAACGGTGGTAATGGATGCCTTACTGACTTCAATGGCGTGTTCCAGGGTTTCACCGCTCAGACGGGAGTGGATCAGCTCGCTCAACGCCACACAGGCATCAATGGCCGGGTAGACGCCATACAGGTCGAAATCATCCGCAGCCGGAATAGCCTCTTCCAGCTTTTCGAGCTGAGAGTCAAAATTCACCTTCGCGTCTTTGACCGTCAGCGTCTCCCAGATTAAATCCAGGATACGACGATAAATCTGGCCTTCGCCAAACGCTGTCTGCTTGCAGAACGCGGCATAGTTGGGATACATGCGCTCGCACAGGCAAGCCATAAACGTCACGTGCTGCCAGCTTTCCAGCTTTTCAAGGCGCAGATGAATCGGGTTTTGTAACATGATGATGTCTCGAATCGAAAATTAGCCGCAGTTTACCTGAATCACGGCTGAATTTCCTGCCAACGAATGAATGCCGGACGTGAAGAGGCCACGGCGTCAGCCCAGCGGGTTGGCTCCGGTAAACGGTAGCCCTTCATACAGCGTTGCACCCACGCCAGGGCGCTGTCCATGCTCACCCGATGCCCGGTTGCGATAAACAGCGGGTTGCAGCGCGCTTTACTGCGCCAGACCCACGCCAGCTGCTCGCCTTTATGAATAAGCGGCGCCAGCGCGCCCGGTTCGGCAGAGAGCGGCTCAAACGCGCCGCACAGGCGTTTTTTCGCCACGCCGATGGTCGGCACGTCCACCAGCAGACCAAAGTGGCTGGCAACGCCTAAGCGACGCGGATGGGAGATACCATGCCCATCAACAAACAGCAGGTCAGGTTTTTGCGAGAGTTGTTCCCAAGCGGCCAGCAGCGCGGGATATTCGCGGAAGGAGAGAAAGCCGGGGATATAGGGCATGGTGGTGGCGATACGCGCCACCTTGTACTCCACCAGCTCCAGCGACGGGTATTTCAGCACCACCATCGCCGCTCGCGTCACTTCACCGCCCTGCTCAAACCCGACGTCCGCCCCGCCAATGTACCGCGGAGGGTCCGTATCCAGACGATCCTCACGGATCACCGATGAAGCCAGTTCGATTTGCTGAGCGCGTAGCGACGCGAGATCCATAACCACTCCTTACTTATGATACTGGGCAGAAAGCCGATGCACCGCCTCCACAAATACGCCTGCGTGTTCAGGCGGCACATCCTGATGAATGCCGTGGCCGAGGTTAAAGACGTGGCCTTCACCCTGGCCGAAACCAGACAGTATAGTCGACACTTCCTCTTCGATACGGGCAGGCTGTGCATAGAGCATGGACGGGTCCATGTTGCCCTGAAGCGCCACTTTGTCCCCCACGCGACGGCGCGCATCGGCAATATCGGTGGTCCAGTCGAGGCCCAGCGCGTCGCAGCCGGTGGCCGCCATCGCTTCCAGCCACTGGCCGCCGCCTTTGGTAAACAGCGTCACCGGCACGCGACGGCCTTCGTTTTCACGCAGCAGGCCATCGACAATTTTGTGCATGTAGTACAGGGAGAACTGCTGATAATCACGTCCGGTCAGCACGCCGCCCCAGGTGTCGAAAATCATCACCGACTGCGCACCTGCTTTAATCTGCGCGTTGAGGTAGAGCGTGACGCTCTTCGCGAGCTTGTCGAGCAGCGCATGCAGGGCCAGCGGCTCGGCGTACATCATCTTTTTGATGACGGTAAAGGCTTTGCTGCTGCCGCCTTCCACCATGTAGGTGGCCAGCGTCCACGGACTACCGGAGAAGCCAATCAGCGGCACATCGCCTTTGAGCTCGCGGCGAATGGTGCGCACGGCGTTCATCACATAGCCCAGCTCGCCTTCCGGATCGGGGATCGGCAACTTATCAACGTCGGCTTTGCTTTTGATCGGTGAGGTAAAACGCGGGCCCTCGCCGGTTTCGAAATAGAGCCCAAGGCCCATCGCATCCGGAATGGTGAGAATGTCCGAAAAAAGAATGGCGGCATCGAGCGGGAAGCGGCGCAGCGGCTGGAGCGTCACTTCACAGGCCAGCTCGGCGTTTTTGCACAGCGACATAAAATCGCCCGCCTGCGCGCGCGTGGCTTTGTACTCTGGCAGATAGCGTCCCGCCTGGCGCATCATCCACACCGGGGTGACATCAACGGGCTGGCGCAGCAGCGCACGCAGATAACGATCGTTCTTCAGTTCGGTCATTTTGCAGTTCCTTATTGCGTCAGTCCGTCAGTGTAACACTACTCATACTCGGCCCGACACATTGCCACGGTATCTTCTATCAGGCGACGCGCCACCGTTCCCGGCGGGGGCAGCAGCGGTAAATCGTCGTAGCGATACCAGTTCGCCTCCAGCAGCTCTTTCTTATCGATAACAATCTCGCCGCTGTCGTATTCCGCCATAAACGCGGTCATCAGGGACATCGGGAACGGCCACGGCTGCGACGTCACATAGCGCAGGTTTTTCACCTTAATGCCGCTCTCCTCCATCACCTCACGCGCCACCGCCTGTTCCAGCGTTTCGCCGACTTCCACGAACCCGGCGAGGACAGTATGAATGCCGTTGCGATGACGGGTATGCTGCGCCAGCAGGATGGAATCATCACGGCGGATGGCGACAATGATGCACGGTGCGATTTGCGGATAGTAGCGTTCACGGCAGTGGCCGCAAAGCATTGCCCACTCGGTTTTGCTCGGGTGCATGGTGTGGCCGCAGTAGCCGCAGTATTTGTGCGAGCGGTAAAACTCCGCCAGCTGCACGCCGCGCCCCGCCAGCTGGAACAGGCCGACATCCCGATCCAACACCTGACGAACGGATCCCATATCCTGACGACGAGCCTGTAGGATCAACCATACCGGATCGCCCTGCCACTCGCCGATCCGCAGCGCAGGTTGGCCGACGAGATCGAAGATTTCTGCCGCACCGTAGGGTATCTCCCCACCGGGCAGCCACAACTTTTGCTCGTGACTGACGATCCACCAACCCAGATCTGATTTTTCAATAATACGATCCATATCTATTGCACTACCTTCGCTTCACTGACATGTTGTTAGCATTGTGGTTACATTTTGGATAAGCAGATCCCATTCTAAACCTTATGGAGTCGACCATGTTAAACCAGCTGGAAAGCCTGACTGAGCGCGTTGGAGGAAGTAACACCCTGGTGGATCGCTGGCTACATGTGCGCAAGCATCTCCTTGTGGCGTATTACAATCTGGTCGGTCTTAAGCCTGGCAAAGAATCCTTTATGCGGCTGAACGAAAAAGCGCTGGATGATTTTTGTCAGAGCCTTGTCGACTACCTCTCCGACGGCCATTTCAACCTTTATGAACGCATTATCCGCGAAATGGAAGGGACAACGCCGTATTTAGCGGCCAGTAAACTCTGTCCGCTGCTGGAAGCCAACACCCAGCGGATCATGGACTACTACGATTCCGCGCTGGAGAACGCTATCGATCACGATAACTATCTTGAGTTTCAGCAGGCGCTTTCCGACCTTGGCGAAGCGCTGGAAGAGCGATTCACGCTGGAAGACAAGCTCATCGCCCTCGTGCTGGACAACAACCTGAATATCAGCACCAGCGATAACGTTGCGCGCCCTGCTTGAGTTCTTAATCGTTAACGAGTAATTTACAACCATTCGCCCCTCTGCGGAGGGGGATTTTTCTTGTCGGAGTGCCCAGTGTGAAAGCACGGGCTGAGACCGTTAATTCGGGATCCGCGGAACCTGATCAGGTTAATACCTGCGAAGGGAACAAGAGTCACACTGCTGTTGTATCGCCCCCCGGGCGATCCTCTCTTGCTTCATCCGTCGTCTGACAAGCCATGTCCTTCACTTTTGGAATGAGCTATGTCTACTGCAAAACTGACCCGCCGCGAACAGCGCGAACACGCACAACGCTTCATCGACACCCTGGAAGGCACCGCTTTCCCGAACTCGAAACGCATCTACATTTCCGGCTCGCAGGCCGATATCCGCGTCCCGATGCGCGAAATCCAGCTCAGCCCGACGCTTATCGGCGGCAGCAAAGAGAATCCGCAGTATGAAGACAACGAAGCCGTGCCGGTGTATGACACCTCGGGCCCGTACGGCGATCCTGATGTTGCTATCAACGTCCAGCAGGGTCTGGCAAAGCTGCGCCAGCCGTGGATAGAGGCGCGTAACGACTGCGAAGAACTGAGCGTGCGCAGCTCTGCGTACACCAAAGAACGCCTGGCCGACGACGGTCTGGACGCGCTGCGCTTTACCGGCCTGCTGACGCCGAAACGCGCTAAAGCGGGCAAATGCGTAACCCAGCTGCACTACGCGCGCCAGGGTATCGTCACGCCGGAGATGGAGTTCATCGCCATCCGCGAAAACATGGGCCGCGAGCGCATCCGCAGCGAAGTGCTGCGCCACCAGCATCCAGGTGAAGGGTTTGGCGCTCGCCTGCCGGAGAACATCACGCCGGAATTTGTGCGTGATGAAGTGGCCGCCGGGCGCGCCATTATCCCCGCCAACATCAACCACCCGGAATCCGAGCCGATGATTATCGGCCGCAACTTCCTGGTGAAGGTCAACGCCAACATCGGCAACTCAGCGGTGACGTCATCCATCGAAGAAGAGGTGGAAAAGCTGGTCTGGTCGACGCGCTGGGGCGCGGATACGGTGATGGACCTTTCCACCGGCCGCTATATTCACGAAACCCGCGAATGGATCCTGCGTAACAGCCCGGTGCCGATTGGCACCGTCCCGATTTATCAGGCGCTGGAGAAGGTCAACGGCATCGCCGAAAACCTCACCTGGGAAGCGTTCCGCGACACGCTGCTGGAGCAGGCGGAACAGGGCGTGGACTACTTCACCATCCACGCGGGCGTGCTGCTGCGCTACGTGCCGATGACGGCGAAACGTATGACCGGTATCGTCTCACGCGGCGGTTCGATTATGGCGAAATGGTGCCTTTCCCATCATCAGGAAAACTTCCTCTACGAACACTTCCGCGAAATCTGCGAAATTTGCGCCGCGTACGACGTCTCCCTGTCGCTGGGCGACGGCCTGCGTCCTGGCTCCATCCGCGATGCTAACGACGAGGCGCAGTTTGCCGAGCTGCACACGCTGGGCGAGCTGACCAAAATCGCCTGGGAGTACGACGTGCAGGTGATGATTGAAGGCCCGGGCCATGTGCCGATGCAGATGATCCGTCGCAACATGACCGAAGAGCTGGAGCACTGCCACGAAGCACCGTTCTACACGCTGGGGCCACTGACAACTGACATCGCGCCGGGCTATGACCACTTCACGTCAGGCATTGGGGCGGCGATGATCGGCTGGTTCGGCTGCGCCATGCTCTGCTACGTGACACCGAAAGAGCACCTCGGCCTGCCAAACAAAGAGGACGTGAAGCAGGGACTGATTACCTACAAGATTGCCGCCCACGCGGCGGATCTGGCGAAAGGCCATCCGGGCGCGCAAATTCGCGACAACGCCATGTCCAAAGCGCGCTTTGAATTCCGCTGGGAAGACCAGTTTAACCTGGCCCTCGATCCGTTCACCGCCCGCGCCTACCACGACGAAACCCTGCCGCAGGAATCGGGCAAAGTCGCGCACTTCTGCTCCATGTGCGGACCAAAATTCTGCTCGATGAAAATCAGCCAGGAAGTACGCGATTACGCCGCCGCGCAGACCATTGAAGTCGGCATGGCGGACATGTCGGAAACCTTCCGCGCGAAAGGCGGCGAAATCTACCTCAAAAAAGAGGAGGCATAATGTACCAGCCTGATTTCCCCCCTGTCCCCTTCCGCTTAGGGCTTTACCCGGTGGTGGACAGCGTGGCGTGGATCGCTCGCCTGCTGGAGGCAGGCGTTCGCACGATCCAGCTACGCATTAAGGATAAACGCGATGAAGAGGTGGAGGCCGACGTGATCGCCGCTATCGCGCTGGGACGTCGCTACCACGCCCGCCTGTTTATCAACGACTACTGGCGGCTGGCGGTTAAACACCAGGCGTACGGCGTGCATCTGGGACAGGAAGATCTGGAAACGACCGATCTCAACGCGATCCGTGACGTCGGTCTGCGGCTGGGCGTTTCTACCCATGATGATATGGAGATCGACGTGGCGCTGGCGGCCCGCCCCTCTTACATCGCGCTCGGTCACGTTTTCCCGACGCAAACCAAACAGATGCCGTCCGCTCCACAGGGCTTGACGCAGCTGGCGGCCCACGTTAAGCGCCTTGCCGATTACCCCACCGTTGCCATCGGCGGGATCAGCCTTGAACGTGCGCCCGCGGTGCTGGAGACCGGCGTCGGCAGTATCGCCGTCGTCAGCGCTATCACCCAGGCCGCAGACTGGCAGGCCGCCACCGCACGGCTTTTACAACTGGCAGGAGCAGGCGATGAAAGATCGTGATTTTATGCGCTACAGCCGCCAGATCCTGCTGGAGGATATCGCCATTGACGGGCAGCAAAAGCTGCTCGCCAGCCGGGTACTGATTGTCGGTCTGGGTGGATTAGGCGCCCCCGCCGCGCTGTATCTGGCCGGCGCGGGCGTGGGCACGCTGGTGCTGGCCGATGACGACGAGGTACATCTCAGCAATCTGCAACGGCAAATCCTCTTCACGACAGAAGATGTTAACCAGCCTAAGGCGCAGGTTACGCGCCAGCGGCTGAACCAGCTTAACCCCGATATCGAACTGGTTGCGCTCCAGACGCGGCTTAGCGGAGACGAGCTGCAACGCGAAGTTGCCCTTGCCGACGCGGTGCTGGACTGCACGGACAACATGGCGACGCGTCAGGCCATCAACGCGGCCTGTGTTGCACAGAACACGCCGCTGATCACCGCCAGCGCGGTCGGTTTCGGCGGGCAAATAATGGTGCTTACGCCGCCGTGGGCACAGGGCTGCTACCGCTGCCTGTGGCCTGACGAGGCTGAACCGGAGCGTAACTGCCGCACGGCAGGCATTCTGGGCCCGGTGGTGGGCGTGATGGGTACTCTTCAGGCGCTGGAGGCCATCAAGTTGCTCAGCGGCATAGAGACAGAACGCAACACGCTGCGGCTGTTCGACGCCCGCTCCAGCGGATGGCGTCATCTGGTGTTAAACCGCGCCAGCCACTGCCCGGTATGCGGAGGCCGCAATGCGCATTCTGTTTAACGATGAGCCGATGACGTGCGACGACGATCTTACCGTTGCCGCCCTGCTCGACACGCTGCGCCAGCTGAAGCCGGGAACGGCGCTGGCGCTCAATCAACAGATCCTGCCGCGCGAGCGGTGGGAACATCAGCAGGTCAATGAAGGCGACCAGATCCTGCTGTTTCAGGTTATCGCAGGGGGCTGAGATGTTACGTATTGCCGACAAAGTCTTTGATTCACATCTGTTTACCGGAACCGGAAAATTCGCCTCCCCGCAGCTGATGGTGGATGCCATTCGTGAGAGCGGCAGCCAGCTGGTGACACTGGCGATGAAGCGCGTGGATTTGCGTCAGCACAACGATGCCATACTTGCGCCGTTACTGGAGGCAGGCGTGACGCTCTTACCGAATACCTCCGGTGCGAAAACGGCCGAGGAAGCAATTTTCGCTGCGCAACTGGCGCGGGAAGCGCTCGGCACCCGCTGGCTGAAGCTGGAAATTCATCCGGACGCCCGCTGGCTGTTGCCCGATCCGATCGAAACCCTGAAAGCGGCAGAGAAGCTGGTGCAGCAGGGATTTACCGTCCTGCCCTACTGCGGTGCCGACCCCGTGCTGTGCAAGCGTCTGGAAGAGGTCGGCTGCGCGGCCGTAATGCCGTTAGGGGCACCCATTGGCTCCAACCAGGGACTGGAGACCCGCGCGATGCTGGAGATCATCATCGAGCAGGCGACCGTGCCCGTGGTGGTGGATGCGGGCATCGGCGTACCCAGTCACGCCGCGCAGGCGCTGGAGATGGGGGCCGATGCGGTGCTGGTCAATACCGCGATTGCGGTGGCCGACGACCCGGTGATGATGGCGCGTGCGTTCCGCCTTGCCGTGGAGTCCGGTCTGCTGGCACGCCAGTCCGGCCCTGGCTCGCGCTGCGTTCAGGCGCAGGCCACCAGCCCGCTGACCGATTTTCTGGAGGCGCTCTGATGGCTACCTTTACCGATCGCTGGCGTCAGCTGAACTGGGACGATATTGCCTTACGCATCAACAGTAAAACCTCTGCGGACGTAGAGCGGGCATTAACAGCCAAACATTTGACCCGCGAGGATTTGATGGCGCTGCTTTCTCCGGCAGCCGGCGCGTACCTTGAACCGATGGCGCAGCGCGCGCAACGCCTCACCCGCCAGCGTTTTGGCAACACGGTGAGCTTTTACGTGCCGCTCTATCTTTCTAACCTGTGCGCCAACGACTGCACCTACTGTGGTTTCTCCATGAGCAACCGTATTAAGCGTAAAACGCTGGATGAGCATGAGATCGCCCGCGAGTGTGCGGCTATTCGTGAGATGGGTTTTGAACATCTCCTGCTGGTGACGGGTGAACATCAGGGCAAAGTGGGGATGGACTATTTTCGCCAGCATCTTCCGGCCATCCGCCGCGAATTTGCCTCGTTGCAAATGGAAGTGCAGCCTTTGTCGCAGGAGGAATATGCGGAGCTGAAAACGCTCGGGCTGGACGGCGTCATGGTCTATCAGGAAACCTACCACGAGGCGACCTATGCCCGGCATCACCTGAAAGGGAAGAAGCAGGATTTCATCTTCCGGCTGGAAACGCCGGACAGGCTGGGGCGCGCCGGTATCGATAAAATTGGGCTGGGCGCGCTTATCGGTCTGTCCGACAGCTGGCGGGTGGACTGCTATATGGTGGCGGAGCATCTGCTGTGGCTACAGCAGCGCTACTGGCAAAGCCGCTATTCCATCTCTTTCCCGCGGCTGCGTCCGTGTACGGGAGGCGTTGAACCCGCTTCGCTGATGGATGAGCGCCAGCTGGTGCAAACCCTGTGTGCATTTCGCCTGTTCGCGCCGGAAGTGGAATTGTCGCTCTCCACGCGTGAATCACCCGCGTTTCGCGACCGCGCGATCCCGCTGGCGATCAATAACGTTAGCGCCTTTTCCAAAACGCAGCCGGGCGGTTACGCGGACGATCACCCGGAACTGGAACAGTTTGCACCGCACGACGGACGACGGCCCGAAGCGGTGGCGGAAGCCCTGACTGCACAGGGGCTACAGCCCGTGTGGAAAGACTGGGATAGCTGGCTGGGAAGAGCCTCGCATTTGCGCTGAAACCGACTGCAAAAACGCGAAAAGGTTACGAGGCGGCTCGTAAGATCAAAACCGGGCGATTGAGGCGATCTGCCTGGTTTTCTTATTCTTTACCACGTCAGCAACGGACGCTGACCAGGGTGAAAATGCTTCTTCCTCGTTTCGCCCTGCCCTCCGCCTCTTAAACAAAATTTTAATCGATACAATAAATACGTCGTTTCTTATCTACGCTTAAGATAAATCATCTCGTCGGTAATCGCCTTCTGTATAATTTACTACCAGCAACCGGACAGCGACTATGCTGAGGGTATCGACAGACGCAACGCGTCTACCATCTGGATTGATGTACAACTCATGGCACTCCACAGTAAAAAGCTCTCTTTTACGCGGCCAATTATGGTCAGCTTCGCGGGGATCCTGCTCAGTTTTGCGCTGATCGCCATCCTGGTTATCCTTTCACAGAGAAAGGATTTTCTTGAGGATTATCATAAGATTAATGGTAACTTCACCCATAATCTGGCGGTAAACTATACCGAATCCATCCTGCGAGAAAATGACTATATTCTTGGTCGTGCTGCGATGTACTTCGCCCGTAACGACAGAGTAAATCAGACAATTAATATCGACCCGACACACGGTTTGCAGATGTTGATGCATTTGCAGAACCTGATGCCGACGGTGTCGTCTATCTCTCTGGCGGACACAGTAGGGCGCCATCTGCGCGCGCCGGAAGTGCTGCCAACGGAGAAGGGTAAGTCGTTCGACGCCCGGACCCGTCCATGGTTTATCGGACAAGCGGAAGCCAGCAACTTTCCTCACTACACCCGCCCCTATCTGGACTATTTTACCCAACATCCTACGGTCACTCTCTATAAGCCGGTCATTTCACCGGAAGGCCGCCTGAAGGGCACGCTCGCTTTCCATCTTGATTTAACGTCCATGGGGTATACCCTGCGCCAGATGGTGGCGCCGGTTCAGGGTGAGTTTTTTGTTGTGGAGCGTGACGGCGCTGTTGTGCTGCATCCGGACACGGGGGCGCTCTTTAAGCAGTACGTAAGCGAAGCGCTGATGGACAAAATGACCAGCGGCGAGGGCCATCTTTTCGACCCCAAAAGTAAAACCTGGTATTACTACTACTCTTTCACCAATCCGGACTGGTTTGTGATTTATCGGGTCTCCGATGCCACGCTTACCGTCATCACCCGGCATGAAACCACCGTCGTCGGCTGGGGATTTGCGCTGGCGGCAATCATCATCATTCTGTTCGGGCTTTACCTTCGTCATGCCTCGCGTTCTGTGCTGATGAACATTATCAATGCCATCAAAACCGGAGACGTCAACCAGGCGCCACGCCTTGAAGCGATGCTCAGCCATACCATTCGAACCAATAAAGAACGCGAGCTGGCCTATGTCCGTCAGGCCACCCATGATGCGCTGACAGGCTGCAAAAACCGCCGTGCGTTCGACAATGATGTGGATGAGTTGCTGACCGCCCATCAACCCTTCGTTCTGGCGCTGATCGACATCGATAACTTCAAGTCCATTAACGACACCTGGGGCCACCTGAGCGGGGATATTGTGCTGCGCAACGTGGCACGCGAAGGTATTCAGATCATGCAGCCGCACCACGTTTCCGTTTACCGCTACGGTGGAGAAGAGTTCGGCGTGATCTTCCCGGCCGAGCTGATGAACTCCGCGCACGCGCTACTGGAAGCCTGGCGCACCGCCGTTGAAAAGCGGACCTGGCGAGAAGAGAACCTGCGAGTGACCTTCAGCGCCGGGACGGGAGAGTGGCACTTCGAACCGCTGGAACAATTTATCGGTAGCGTAGATGAAGCGCTGTATACCGCTAAACAACAGGGTAAAAACCGCATCGTAAGCACGGCCATCCGATAATACCCTTACTCAAATTCTGCCCGATCTGACGGGCAGAATGCTCTCCGCGGTAAAATTGTAACCGGTTTCAGAAAAATGCCGATTTCTTTGTGATGCCTGACACACAATCGCGGTAAAGCGGTTGTTGAAGCAGTCTGCACGGGATAATTATCAATAAACACATGTAGATCGAGGCTGACTATGAAGAACATCGTTTTATGCTGTGCAGCGGGAATGTCAACCAGCATGCTGGTTCAACGTATGAAAGATGCCGCGCAGAAAAAAGGAGTCGAAGTAACCATTAAAGCCGTTCCGGTCGCGGAGTTCAAAGATAACATCGCGACGGCTGATATCGTATTACTGGGGCCACAGGTCAAATACGAACAGGCAAAACTCCAGGCGCAGGCCGATCCGCTCGGAAAAAAGGTCGCGGTCATCGACATGATGGATTACGGCATGATGAAAGGTGATGCCGTACTGGAAAAAGCGCTCAAACTTCTGGAGTCATAATGGAAGACTTAGAAACCACGATCATGGAACTGCTGGTCAACGCAGGCGCGGCGCGCAGTGCGGCCCTGACGGCGTTGCAGATGGCACGAAAAGGCGACTTTGACGAAGCCGAGAAAGCGATGGAAGAGTCGCGTGAATATGTGAAACATGCGCATACGATCCAGACGCAGCTTATCGGTCTTGACGAAGGGACAGGAAAACTGCCGGTTAACCTGATCACCGTTCATTCTCAGGACCACCTGATGAACGCGATGGTAATTCAGGATCTGGCGGGCGACATGATTGAGCTTTATCGACGCATCCCGCTGGTAAACTGAAAATGCAGATATAAAAAAACCCGCCGAGGCGGGTTTTTTATTTACGGCATCAACGATTACTCGTTGTCGGAACCGCCCAGACCTGCGTTCAGCAGTTCTGCCAGGCTCGCGGATGCATCTTCGGCAGTCACCTGCGGTGCAGCTGGCAGTTCGCCCGCTGCGCGACGACGCATACGATCCTGGTGGTACGCATAACCGGTACCGGCCGGGATCAGACGACCCACGATAACGTTCTCTTTCAGACCGCGCAGTTCATCACGTTTACCTGCAACAGCCGCTTCGGTCAGGACACGCGTGGTTTCCTGGAACGATGCAGCAGAGATGAAGGACTCGGTTGCCAGAGACGCTTTGGTGATACCCAGCAGATCGCGCGAGAAGGTCGCGCCAATTTTGCCGTTCGCTTCCAGATCGCGGTTAGCGATCTTAACGCGTGAGTATTCAACCTGCTCGCCTTCCAGGAAGTCGGAGCTGCCTGCGTTTTCGATGGTCGCTTTACGCAGCATCTGACGAACGATAACTTCAATGTGTTTATCGTTAATCTTAACGCCTTGCAGACGGTATACGTCCTGTACTTCGTTAACAATGTAACGGGTAACAGCATGCACACCACGCAGACGCAGGATGTCGTGCGGCGCTTCTGGACCGTCGGAAACCACGTCACCACGTTCTACGCGTTCACCTTCGAACACGTTGAGCTGACGCCACTTAGGAATCATCTCTTCGTACGGCTCGCTGCCATCTACAGGCGTAATAACCAGACGGCGCTTACCTTTGGTCTCTTTACCGAAGGAGATGATACCGCTGATTTCAGCCAGGATTGCAGGCTCTTTCGGACGACGTGCTTCGAACAGGTCCGCAACGCGTGGCAGACCACCGGTGATGTCCTTGGTACCGCCGGATTCCTGAGGAATACGCGCCAGGGTATCACCAGAGCTGATCTGTACGCCATCTTCCAGCTGTACAATCGCTTTACCCGGCAGGAAGTACTGCGCAGGCATATCGGTACCAGGAATCAGAACGTCGTTACCCTGCGCATCAACGATTTTCAGTGCAGGACGCAGATCTTTACCACCGGTAGTACGTTCAGCAGAATCCAGAACCACCAGAGAAGACAGACCGGTCAGCTCGTCGGTCTGACGAGTAATGGTCTGGCCGTCGATCATGTCAGTAAAGCGGATGAAACCACTTACTTCGGTGATTACCGGCATGGTGTGTGGATCCCAGTTTGCAACGGTTTCACCGCCAGCAACCTGCTCGCCATCACCTTTCGCCATAACCGCACCGTAAGGCACTTTATAGCTCTCTTTGGTACGACCAAATTCGTCGATCAGCTTCAGCTCGGTGTTACGGGAAGTGATAACCAGTTTACCGCTGGAGTTCACAACCGACTTCGCGTTGCTGAGCTTGATGCTACCTTTGTTTTTCACCTGGATGCTGGATTCAGCAGCCGCACGAGATGCCGCACCACCGATGTGGAACGTACGCATCGTCAGCTGTGTACCCGGCTCACCGATGGACTGTGCCGCGATAACGCCGATAGCCTCACCTTTGTTGATGATGTGGCCACGCGCCAGGTCACGACCGTAGCAGTGCGCACACACACCAAAGTCGGTGTCACAGGATACAACGGAACGCACTTTCACGGAGTCAACAGAGTTCGCTTCCAGCAGGTCACACCACTGTTCGTGCAGCAGGGTGTTGCGTGGAACCAGAATGTCTGCGGTGCCCGGCTTCAGAATGTCTTCCGCGGTCACACGACCCAGTACGCGATCGCGCAGCGGCTCTTTAACATCACCACCCTCGATAACAGGGGTCATGGTGATACCTTCGAGGGTGCCACAATCGTCTTCGGTGACGACAAGATCCTGCGCAACGTCAACCAGACGACGCGTCAGATAACCGGAGTTCGCCGTTTTAAGTGCGGTATCCGCCAGACCTTTACGCGCACCGTGCGTGGAGATGAAGTACTGGAGTACGTTCAGACCTTCACGGAAGTTCGCGGTGATTGGCGTTTCGATGATGGAGCCATCTGGCTTCGCCATCAGACCACGCATACCTGCCAGCTGACGAATCTGTGCCGCAGAACCACGCGCACCGGAGTCGGCCATCATGTAGATGCTGTTGAAGGAGACCTGCTGCTCTTCTACGCCGTCACGGTTAATCACGGTTTCGGTTTGCAGGTTGTCCATCATCGCTTTGGATACACGATCGTTCGCCGCTGCCCAGATATCGATAACTTTGTTATAGCGTTCGCCTGCGGTTACCAGACCAGACTGGAACTGCTCCTGGATTTCAGCAACTTCAGCTTCCGCTTCAGAGATGATCTCGTGTTTCTTCTCTGGGATGACCATGTCATCGATACCAACAGATGCACCTGAACGCGCTGCATAAGCAAAGCCGGTGTACATTGTCTGGTCAGCGAAGATAACGGTCGGCTTCAGACCCAGAATGCGGTAACAGGTGTTCAGCATTTTGGAGATCGCTTTCTTGCCCAGCGCCTGGTTGACGATGGAGAAAGGCAGACCTTTCGGTACGATCATCCACAGAATGGCACGGCCAACGGTCGTGTCTTTCAGGCTGGTGTGCGCAACGAATTCGCCGTTTTCATCTTTTTCGTATTCGGTGATACGCACTTTAACGCGCGCATGCAGAGAGGCCAGGCCAGCGCGATAAATACGCTCAGCTTCTTTAGGGCCAGTCAGCACCATGCCTTCGCCTTTGGCGTTAACACAGTCACGGGTCATGTAGTACAGACCCAGTACAACGTCCTGAGAAGGAACGATGATAGGTTCACCGTTCGCTGGAGACAGGATGTTGTTGGTAGACATCATCAGCGCACGCGCTTCGAGCTGGGCTTCCAGCGTCAGCGGTACGTGAACAGCCATCTGGTCACCATCGAAGTCGGCGTTATAGGCCGCACAAACCAGCGGGTGCAGCTGGATAGCTTTACCTTCGATCAGTACCGGCTCAAAGGCCTGGATACCCAGACGGTGCAGAGTTGGTGCACGGTTCAGCAGTACCGGGTGTTCGCGGATCACTTCGTCCAGGATATCCCAAACGACAGCTTCTTCACGCTCAACCATTTTCTTCGCGGCTTTGATGGTGGTGGCCAGGCCACGCAGCTCCAGCTTGCCGTAGATGAACGGTTTGAACAGCTCCAGTGCCATTTTCTTCGGCAGACCGCACTGATGCAGACGCAGGTATGGACCTACGGTGATTACAGAACGACCGGAGTAGTCAACACGCTTACCGAGCAGGTTCTGACGGAAACGACCCTGCTTACCTTTGATCATGTCGGCCAAAGATTTCAGAGGACGTTTGTTAGAACCGGTGATCGCACGACCGCGACGACCGTTATCCAGCAGGGCATCTACCGCTTCCTGCAGCATACGTTTTTCGTTGCGTACGATGATGTCCGGCGCAGCCAGATCCAGCAGACGTTTCAGACGGTTGTTACGGTTGATCACGCGACGATACAGATCGTTCAGATCTGACGTTGCGAAACGACCACCATCCAGCGGAACCAGCGGACGCAGATCTGGCGGCAGAACCGGCAGAACGGTCAGAATCATCCACTCTGGTTTGTTACCAGACTGAACGAACGCTTCCAGCAGTTTGATACGCTTGGTCAGCTTTTTACGCTTGGTCTCGGAGTTGGTTTCGTTCAGCTCTTCGCGCAGAGTTTCACACTCTTGCTCCAGATCCATGCTCTTCAGCAGGGCCTGGATAGCTTCCGCACCCATCTTCGCGTCGAATTCGTCACCGAACTCTTCCAGCGCGTCCAGATACTGTTCTTCGGTCAGGATCTGGTTACGTTCCAGATTGGTCATCCCGCCTTCGATAACCACATAAGATTCGAAGTACAGAACACGTTCGATATCGCGCAGCGGCATATCCAGCAGCAGGCCGATACGGGACGGCAGAGATTTCAGGAACCAGATGTGAGCGGTTGGAGACGCCAGCTCGATGTGGCCCATACGCTCACGGCGTACTTTGGTCTGGGTCACTTCAACGCCACACTTCTCACAGATCACACCACGGTGTTTCAGGCGCTTGTACTTACCGCACAGGCACTCGTAATCTTTTACTGGCCCGAAAATACGCGCACAGAAAAGGCCGTCACGCTCAGGTTTGAACGTACGGTAGTTAATGGTTTCCGGCTTTTTAACTTCACCGAAAGACCATGAACGGATCATGTCTGGCGAAGCCAGAGCAATTTTGATCGCATCAAACTCTTCGGTTTTAGTTTGCGCTTTCAGAAACTTTAATAAGTCTTTCACGGATTTGCTCCCGTCGGAGTTAGCACACTCTGCTGTCGGGCGTTAACCCGACAGCAGTGACCTGTTTGAGCGAGAATTACTCGTCTTCCAGTTCGATGTTGATACCCAGCGAACGAATCTCTTTCAACAGTACGTTGAAGGATTCTGGCATGCCCGGCTCCATCTGATGGTTGCCGTCTACGATGTTTTTATACATCTTAGTACGACCGTTCACGTCATCAGACTTAACGGTGAGCATTTCCTGCAAGGTGTATGCTGCGCCGTATGCTTCCAGCGCCCACACTTCCATCTCCCCGAAGCGCTGACCACCGAACTGAGCCTTACCACCCAGCGGCTGCTGAGTAACCAGGCTGTAAGAACCGGTAGAACGAGCGTGCATCTTGTCGTCGACCAGGTGGTTCAGTTTCAGCATGTACATGTAACCTACGGTTACCGGACGCTCGAACTGTTCACCGGTACGGCCGTCAAACAGCGTAATCTGACCAGACGTTGGCAGACCACCCAGTTGCAGCAGCTCTTTAATTTCAGCTTCTTTTGCACCGTCGAATACCGGCGTTGCAATTGGCATACCTTTGCGCAGGTTCTCTGCCAGACGCAGCACTTCTTCATCGCTGAAGGTGTTCAGGTCGACTTTCTGACGAACGTCGGTACCCAGATCATAGGCACGCTGGATGAACTCGCGCAGTTTCGCGACTTCCTGCTGCTGTTTCAGCATGGCGTTGATCTTATCGCCGATACCTTTCGCAGCCATACCCAGGTGGGTTTCCAGAATCTGACCGATGTTCATACGAGACGGTACGCCCAGTGGGTTCAGTACGATATCTACCGGCGTACCGTTAGCATCGTGCGGCATATCTTCGATCGGGTTGATCTTAGAGATAACACCCTTGTTACCGTGACGACCTGCCATCTTATCACCAGGCTGGATCTGACGTTTAACAGCCAGATACACCTTAACAATCTTCAGCACGCCTGGTGCCAGATCGTCGCCCTGAGTGATTTTACGGCGTTTCGCTTCGAGTTTTTTCTCGAACTCGTGTTTCAGTTCGTCATACTGCTCAGCCAGTTGTTCCAGCTGATTCTGTTTCTCTTCGTCGGTCAGGCCCAGTTCCAGCCAGCGATCGCGTGGCAGTTTGTCGAGCTTCTCAGCTTCAACGCCACCGGCAACCAGCACCGCATAGATACGGCTGAACAGACCTGCTTCGAGGATTTGCAGTTCTTCAGACAGGTCTTTCTTAGCCTGTTTGAGCTGCATCTCTTCGATTTCCAGCGCACGCTTATCTTTCTCAACGCCATCACGAGTGAAGACCTGAACGTCGATAACCGTACCGGAAACACCGTTTGGTACGCGCAGAGAAGAGTCTTTAACGTCAGACGCTTTCTCACCGAAGATAGCACGCAGCAGTTTCTCTTCTGGCGTCAGCTGGGTTTCACCTTTCGGCGTCACCTTACCTACCAGAATATCACCGCCGGTGACTTCCGCACCGATGTAAACAATACCGGATTCATCCAGTTTGGAGAGCGCAGCTTCACCCACGTTAGGGATGTCGGCAGTGATCTCTTCTGGCCCCAGCTTGGTGTCACGGGACACACATGCCAGTTCCTGAATGTGGATGGTGGTGAAACGATCTTCCTGAACCACACGCTCTGAGACGAGGATGGAGTCTTCGAAGTTGTAACCGTTCCACGGCATGAACGCTACGCGCATGTTCTGACCGAGCGCCAGTTCACCGAGGTCGGTGGACGGACCGTCTGCCAGCACGTCGCCGCGCTCAACTGGCTCACCCAGAGACACACATGGCATCTGGTTGATACAGGTGTTCTGGTTAGAGCGGGTGTATTTGGTCAGGTTGTAGATGTCGATACCCGCTTCGCCCGGATACATCTCGTCTTCGTTAACTTTGATAACGATACGGGATGCGTCAACGTACTGAACGGTACCGCCACGCTTAGCAACTGCTGTAACACCGGAGTCAACGGCAACAGCACGTTCCATACCGGTACCAACCAGCGGCTTGTCAGCACGCAGAGTTGGAACGGCCTGACGTTGCATGTTCGCACCCATCAATGCACGGTTGGCGTCATCGTGTTCCAGGAACGGGATCAGGGACGCACCGACGGATACCACCTGCTGAGTGGATACGTCCATGTAGTCAACCTGGTCGCGGCTGAACAAGCTGGATTCGCCTTTGCTACGGCAGGTAACCAGATCTTCTACAAAGTGGCCTTCGTCATCCAGGTTGGAGTTCGCCTGAGCGATAACGTAGTTGCCTTCTTCGATAGCAGACAGGTAATGAATTTCGTCAGTAACAACACCGTCGGTCACTTTACGA
The DNA here is from genome assembly GCF_049238125.1 of Enterobacter cloacae complex sp. IR5402. Taxonomy (NCBI): domain Bacteria; kingdom Pseudomonadati; phylum Pseudomonadota; class Gammaproteobacteria; order Enterobacterales; family Enterobacteriaceae; genus Enterobacter; species Enterobacter cloacae complex sp. IR5402. Next base: position 5,863 of record NZ_JBMKHO010000024.1, on the reverse strand, counting down.
TACGGGGTCTCGAGGAAACCGTATTCGTTCGTCTGTGCGTACACGGACAGGGAGTTGATCAGACCGATGTTTGGGCCTTCAGGCGTTTCGATTGGACATACGCGACCGTAGTGAGTCGGGTGTACGTCTCGAACTTCAAAGCCTGCGCGTTCACGGGTCAGACCGCCTGGGCCGAGTGCGGAGATACGACGTTTGTGCGTGATCTCAGACAGCGGGTTGTTCTGGTCCATGAACTGAGACAGCTGGCTGGAACCGAAGAACTCTTTCACTGCCGCAGAAATCGGCTTGGCGTTGATCATATCCTGAGGCATCAGGGTATCCAGATCGCCCAGAGACAGACGCTCTTTCACCGCACGCTCTACACGTACCAGGCCAACGCGGAACTGGTTTTCCGCCATTTCGCCTACGGAACGGATACGACGGTTGCCGAGGTGGTCGATATCGTCCACTTCGCCTTTACCGTTACGGATATCGATGAGCTTCTTCATCACTTCAATGATGTCGTCTTTGCTCAGGATACCGGAACCTTCGATTTCGTCGCGCAGCAGAGAACGGTTGAACTTCATACGACCAACCGCGGACAGATCGTAGCGGTCTTCGGAGAAGAACAGGTTCTCGAACAGGCTTTCAGCCGCTTCGCGAGTTGGTGGCTCACCAGGACGCATCATGCGGTAGATTTCGACCAGCGCGCTCAGACGATCGTTGGTTGGGTCGACGCGTACAGTCTCAGAGATGTACGGACCGTGGTCCAGATCATTGGTGAACAGCGTTTCGATACGTTTGTGGCCAGCCTGGCTCAGCTTAGCCAGCAGATCCAGGCTCAGCTCCATGTTCGCCGGGCAGATCAGCTCGCCAGTTGATTCATCAACGTAATCTTTCGCGGCTACTTTTCCTGCAATGTATTCAACCGGAACTTCGATGTGTTTGATATCATCTTTTTCCAGCTGGCGGATGTGGCGCGCGGTGATACGACGACCTTTTTCCACATACACTTTGCCGTCGGCTTCGATGTCGAACGACGCGGTCTCACCACGCAGACGTTCCGGCACCAACTCCATCTGCAACTTGTTGTCGCGGATTTCAAAGATCACTTTCTCAAAGAACAGGTCCAGGATCTGCTCAGTGGTATAGTTCAGTGCACGCAGAATGATGGTTGCAGGCAGCTTACGACGACGGTCGATACGGACAAACAGGTTGTCTTTTGGATCGAATTCGAAGTCCAGCCATGAACCACGGTAAGGAATGATGCGTGCGTTATACAGTACTTTACCGGAAGAGTGCGTTTTACCTTTATCGCTGTCGAAGAAGACGCCCGGGCTACGGTGCAGCTGGGAAACGATAACACGCTCAGTACCGTTGATAACGAAAGTACCGTTGTCCGTCATGAGTGGAATTTCACCCATGTAGACTTCTTGTTCTTTAATGTCTTTTACGGTGCCTTCCGGCGCTTCGCGCTCGTAGATCACCAGACGCAGTTTTACGCGCAGCGGTGCGGAATAGGTCACGCCACGGATCTGACATTCCTGAACGTCAAACACCGGTTCGCCAAGGCGGTAGCTGACGTACTGCAGCTCGGAATTACCGCTGTAGCTCTGAATCGGGAACACGGAACGGAAGGCTGCTTCCAGGCCGTACTGCCCTTCAGGATCTTGCTCGATAAACTTCTGGAACGAGTCAAGCTGGATAGAAAGGAGATATGGAATGTCCAGAACTTGTGGACGTTTACCAAAATCCTTACGAATACGTTTTTTCTCGGTATAGGAGTAAACCATAGGGTTCCTCAGCTCGCTGACAAGTCGACCCATCTGTCCGACGAAGGGACAGTTTGTGCAACACCATTTTGTGGACCGGAAAATTGAATACTTTCCGCAATACCTGTTGCTATCACGCTTAAACCATTTCATTGCGATTTACACAGAGCGAGCACCCTGTCGCAGTATATTAAGTCGTCGATAGAAACAAGCATTGTCAGGACAACCAGCAGTCAAACAGTGTGAAATGCTGCTGATGCCTTACAGCGCAAAAAGGCTGGTGACTAAAAAGTCACCAGCCATCAGCCTAATTGCTTAGGCTGCAACCAGAAAAGTTGGCTTATTTAACTTCAACTTCAGCGCCAGCTTCTTCCAGAGATTTTTTCAGTGCTTCTGCGTCGTCTTTGCTCACGCCTTCTTTCAGCGCGGCTGGAGCAGATTCTACCAGGTCTTTAGCTTCTTTCAGACCCAGGCCAGTTGCGCCACGTACTGCTTTGATTACAGCAACTTTGTTCGCGCCAGCAGCTTTCAGAATTACGTCGAATTCAGTTTTTTCTTCAGCAGCTTCAGCCGGGCCCGCAGCTACAGCTACAGCAGCAGCAGCAGAAACACCGAATTTTTCTTCCATTGCAGAAACCAGCTCTACAACGTCCATTACGGACATAGCTGCTACTGCTTCAATGATTTGATCTTTAGTGATAGACATTTAAATTGTTCCTGAAAATCAGAATAAGTTTATACGTAAGCAAATGCTTTATAAAGATAACTGCGATTAAGCAGCTTCTTTCGCATCGCGTACAGCAGCCAGAGTGCGAACCAGTTTGCCAGCCGCAGCTTCTTTCATGGTTGCCATCAGGCGTGCAATTGCTTCTTCGTAGGTCGGCAGGGTTGCCAGGCGATCGATTTGCGATGCCGGGATCAACTCACCTTCAAAGGCTGCAGCTTTGACCTCAAATTTTGCATTCGCTTTCGCGAACTCTTTGAACAGACGAGCAGCAGCGCCCGGGTGTTCCATAGAGTATGCAATCAGGGTCGGACCAACAAACGTGTCTTTCAGGCACTCGAACTGAGTACCTTCAACTACGCGACGCAGCAGGGTGTTACGAACAACACGCATGTATACGCCAGCTTCACGACCTGCTTTACGCAGTTCAGTCATTTTGTCTACAGTAACGCCACGGGAATCCGCAACTACTGCAGACAGCGCGCCTTTGGCTACTTCGCTGACTTCAGCAACAATCGCTTGTTTGTCTTGAAGATTTAAAGCCATTAGCTTTGCTCCTGGATGTTTGCCGGAACTCATGTTCCGGAACTCACTTCACTCGACCCAACGGGAAGAGCGTCTTAATACGGTGAGCAGAAACAAGCCAGAGTATTTAAAATAATCTTAGCGTTCTGTCACCGTCTACGCAGGGGATTAAGTTTCTTGCGAAACACCTGCGGTCTTCGACGGAGGCCTGGATAGGCCAGGCTCCAACGAACAATTCTTTTAGCCGCTAACTTTTGTTAGCAAACGTGGGGGTAAGATTGTAGACAAAATCACCGCCCACGTAAAGGCATTAGTTTGCAGCAGCGCTCAGGCCAGCCTGGTCAACTGCAACACCTGCACCCATGGTGGTGGAGATGCTAACTTTCTTGATGTACACGCCTTTCGCCTGAGTTGGTTTTGCTTTTTTCAGCGCAACCAGCAGAGCTTCCAGGTTTTCTTTCAGTTTGTCAGCGTCAAAGTCCACTTTACCGATGGTGGTGTGGATGATGCCGTTTTTGTCGTTACGGTAACGAACCTGACCTGCTTTAGCGTTCTTAACTGCTTCAGCAACGTTAGGAGTTACAGTACCCACTTTCGGGTTTGGCATCAGGCCGCGTGGACCCAGAACCTGGCCCAGCTGGCCAACAACGCGCATTGCATCTGGAGAAGCAATAACAACGTCAAAGTTCATTTCGCCTTTCTTGATCTGATCAGCCAGATCTTCCATACCTACCAGTTCAGCGCCGGCAGCTTTAGCAGCTTCAGCGTTTGCGCCCTGAGCAAATACAGCTACGCGTACGGAACGGCCAGTACCGTGTGGCAGTACAGTTGCGCCACGAACGTTCTGATCAGATTTACGAGCGTCGATGCCCAGGTTAACGGCAACGTCAACGCTTTCAACGAACTTAGCGGTAGCCAGTTCTTTCAGCAGAGCGATAGCTTCGTTGATGTCGTACTGTTTGGTCGCATCAACTTTGTCACGGATCACGGACATGCGCTTGGTCAGTTTAGCCATTTCTTAGTCCTCCACTACCAGGCCCATGGAACGTGCAGTACCTTCGATGGAGCGAGTCATCGCTTCAATGTCGGAACCAGTCATGTCGGCAGCTTTGGTCTGCGCGATTTCCTGCAACTGAGCGCGGGAAATTTTACCCACTTTGTCTTTGTTCGGCTTACCGGAACCAGACTTGATGCCCGCTGCTTTCTTCAGCAGAACTGCTGCTGGAGGGGTTTTGGTAACGAAAGTGAAAGAACGGTCAGCGTAAACAGTGATTACAACTGGGATTGGCAGACCTTTCTCCATGGATTCAGTTTTGGCGTTGAACGCTTTACAGAATTCCATGATGTTCACACCCTGCTGACCCAGAGCTGGACCAACTGGTGGACTTGGGTTCGCCATACCTGCTGCAACCTGCAGCTTGACGTAGGCTTGTACTTTCTTAGCCATTCTAAAATCCTCTGATTGGGTAATAACGCCTCGGAGAGGCTCCCCGTGAATAAAATTCGTTTTACGGGTCGGGACCCATAAAAACAAAAGGCGCGAAATTGTATTCCAATCTCGCGCCCTGTGCAACGATTAAATCGTCGCTTTTTTGATCGCTGCTTAGGCTTTTTCTACCTGAGCAAAGTCCAGCTCTACCGGGGTCGCACGACCAAAGATAGAAACGGAAACTTTCAGGCGGGACTTCTCGTAGTCCACTTCTTCGACGACGCCATTAAAGTCAGCAAACGGACCGTCGTTAACACGAACCATCTCACCCGGTTCAAACAGCGTTTTCGGACGCGGTTTATCACCCACCTGCTGGAGGCGGTTCATAATCGCATCAACTTCTTTGTCGCTGATTGGCGCCGGACGGTCAGATGTGCCGCCGATAAAGCCCATCACGCGTGGTACGCTGCGCACCAGGTGCCAGCTCGCGTCGTTCATCACCATCTGAACCAGCACGTAACCCGGGAAGAATTTACGTTCGCTTTTGCGACGTTGACCGCCACGGATCTCAACCACTTCTTCGGTCGGAACCATAACTTCGCCAAATAACTCTTCCATATTGTGTAATTTGATATGCTCACGCAGCGACGTAGCTACGCGGCCTTCAAAACCGGAAAACGCCTGAACGACGTACCAGCGCTTTTTAGGGGCTTCAGACATCTCAGAACCTCAGGCCAGTGATAAAGGATACCAGGCGAACCAGAATACCATCCAGTCCCCACAGGATCAGTGACATTACAGCGGTTACCGCCGCTACAATCAGCGTGGTGTGCAATGTTTCCTGGCGAGTCGGCCAAATGACCTTGCGGACTTCGGTACGCGCTTCGCGGGCAAACGCAACGGTCGCTTTGCCTTTCGTCGTCAACAGCGCGACACCACCCGCCGCAGCAATCAGAATTACCACTGCAAGCGCGCGTAGCGGCAGCATCATGTCACGATAAAGATAGTTGCCGACAATCGCCACAATCAGCAGCACGGCTACAACTACCCATTTCATCGCTTCCAGGCCGCGCCCGCTCCCTTGAGCTTCGGTATTCGCACTCATAAACCAACCTGTCAGAAGTATTCTACAAACATTTTCACCCCGCGAGTGCGAGGCAAACCAATCGAAATGCTATTCGCTTTTCGTATTATACGCTCTCCGCAGAGCCTGTCTCAGCAATGATTATGACAAAATTAATCACTGATGAGCCAGGTTCTGATGTGAAAGCGTGCAAAAAGGGCATCAAATGATGCCCTTTTATTGCGCATTGCGTCAAATGTTATCAGCGATTAGCCGAGAACTTTAGCAACAACGCCCGCGCCAACGGTACGGCCGCCTTCACGGATTGCGAAACGCAGACCGTCGTCCATCGCGATTGGGTGGATCAGAGT
>NZ_JBMKHO010000023.1:0-30649 GCF_049238125.1 Enterobacter cloacae complex sp. IR5402 | reverse complement strand
GCGCTGGGATATCACTCCCCGAGGGAATACCGGCGGCAGCGGACATCGTTAACTTAAGATACAAAAGCTGTTCGGAGATGGAGGGTCAAGATCACAAGGAAGGGGATACCCTCTTAACATTAAAATGGTAAACCACTTTACTAGTGTCGGTATTGGTTTGGTTAGCACCAAGTTGTTCTGAGAAAACTTTCATTGTCTGTGCGGTTTCATTGAAGAAAGATTTCAACAGCCGGCAGATTTATGTTAAGCACTGTTTAAATACCCAGTAATAAAGTTTCCATCTGGGTTAAATGAGTGATAGGATGTCACTAATAAGACCCTATGGAGGCGATATGTCTGAATTTGAATTACTGGCGCAGGATCTGCTTGAAAAAGTGGAAATAGAAGAAAAGCAGCGACAGGAAAATGATAGAAAACTAATTGAGCAGGTATTGGAAATCTATGATCAGAAGTATGTTGCAGAGCTCTTAAGAAAAGTTGGTAAAAACGAATGGAGCCGGGAGACACTTAACCGCTGGATCAATGATAAATGCTCCCCCAGGTCACTGATTTCAGCCGAGGAGGCGCTTCTTCGAAAAATGCTTCCGGAACCACCAGCAAATCATCCAGAGTACGCGTTTCGTTTCGTTGACCTGTTTGCCGGGATTGGCGGAATTCGTAAGGGATTTGAAGCGATCGGGGGCCAGTGTGTCTTTACAAGCGAATGGAATAAACAAGCGGTACGCACCTATAAAGCTAACTGGTTTAATGACGAGCAAGCGCATACATTTAATCTCGATATCCGAGAAGTCACCCTTAGTGACAAGCCTGAGGTATCAGAGACAGATGCTTATGCTTATATCGACGAACATGTTCCAGACCATGACGTGCTTTTGGCTGGCTTCCCCTGCCAGCCATTTAGCCTTGCGGGAGTGAGTAAGAAAAATTCGCTGGGTCGCGCGCATGGTTTTGAGTGTGAAGCACAAGGAACTCTTTTCTTTGATGTGGCACGTATTATCCGGGCAAAAAAACCAGCCATTTTTGTGCTTGAGAACGTCAAAAACCTGAAAAGCCATGACAAAGGTAATACTTTTAAGGTCATCATGGAGACACTTGACGAGTTGGGCTATGAAGTTGCCGATGCGAATGAGATGGGGAAAAGCGATCCTAAAGTCATCGATGGTAAGCATTTTCTTCCTCAGCATCGTGAACGTATCGTTCTGGTGGGTTTCCGTCGCGACCTGAATATTCACAATGGCTTCACCCTTCGCGACGTCAGTCGATTTTATCCCGAACGACGTCCAGCATTTGGTGAGCTACTGGAACCAGTGGTTGATAGCAAATATATACTGACGCCTAAACTCTGGGAGTACCTTTACAACTATGCTAAAAAGCATGCCGCTAAGGGGAACGGTTTTGGTTTTGGTCTCGTTAACCCTGAAGATAAAGAAAGCGTGGCCCGCACACTTTCTGCCCGTTATCATAAAGATGGCTCCGAGATTCTGATAGACCGTGGCTGGGATATGGCTGCAGGTGAAGTCGATTTTGCGAATCCTGAAAACCAAGCTCGCCGCCCACGTAGACTGACCCCCCGCGAGTGCGCACGCCTCATGGGCTTTGAAACGCCAGACGGCAAGCCTTTCCGGATTCCGGTTTCTGACACTCAGTCATATCGTCAGTTCGGTAACTCCGTTGTGGTCCCTGTCTTTGAAGCAGTAGCCAGACTACTGGAGCCCTACATTCTCAAGGCTGTTTCTGCCAAGCCTGATTAGGCATAACTGAAACTCCCGGCTTTCACATGCCGGGAGTTTCTTATGGCAGTTCTGCGTAGAGCCCTGTAAGTTCAGCGATAAAAGCCCCTAGCGTCATTAGTTCACCTCTCACCGCTTCCGGATATTTCCTGTGTAATGATGATGGTACAACCAGTTTTACTCCAGCATCCTTCATTTCTTTATGCTGAGTCTGAGAAACTCCTTCCTGTAGTGTGAAAAGATGTATCTCTCTGATTTTGTCCGCCTCGTTTAATATCTGACGCCAGCGGTCTTTACATGTTGTCTTCACGGCTAACATACGAAGATTTTCTTCGGGGTATCCAATATCGTGGTAAGCCTCAGCTGATGGGAATAGAAAGTCAGGTTTTTTATTGCCCTCTGTAACTGCCTGTGTGGCGAAGTGTCGCAAACCATGCTCAACAAAAAGATGTTCAAGATGTAGTTCAAGTGACTTCCCAGCTCTGGATTTTCGGCGATTACTGACGGAATTAGCCAGCGCAATAAACTCATCGACAGAGCCAAATCCATTACGGATGATGTCCAGTACGTGGAACTCTTCTACCAACAGAAAAATGTCATACTCTATACGGCGTCGCTCGATGAGCTGTTCGTCCGGGTTATCAGAGTTTTTTGCATAGTGCAGACCTGCATATTGAATAATTTCATTTCCTGAAGGGAACTGCTTCTTCCAGGCGTCAGGAATATTATATTTATGATTCACTGATGCATGTTGTAGTGACAGCCCCCCCAGGATTTCACTGGACGGCCCAAATAGAAGTGTCCCTGGGATGATTTCACCTATTACGGACTCAATAATATCCTCTTCATCAGGGTTGACACAGACCCATATGTCCAACTCTGAACTATCACCGCCATGTTCATCTGGCTTAAATGCCAGAACCGTTAGGGCTCCTGTGTTTTCAGGATCCTGAAGGGGACTCCCTCTTCCCCAGCGAGTGATCCTTCTCTCATTCCGGGTCCCGCCAAAAAAACGATTATTGTAATAGATAGCGCGGGCCTTACTTTCCGGATATTCATGCGATGAAACATGCGCGGTTAGATAAACAGACGGGTTCTGTTCTTGTGTATTGTTGATGGACGGGAGCAGTTTTTCAGCGATGTCGGAAGATATATATAGACCTACCTGATGTCCACCAGTTGCACCAGTATCATTAGCAGATAATCGTTTGATATAGAGAAAGTAATTTTCACCAGCTATCCTGAGCAGCCAGTCATGAAAAACCGACATAAACATCCCTCTGTTGTTTGAAAGTTCAACGTTCGATTTTTCCACAGAAATGCAGGGGGAGCCAGCAAAGTTTTCCTGATTACTTAAGTGAACAAGAGCAGATATTATTATGCCCGACATCTTTAGCGATATGCCCAGATACGGCTATCGACGTCTGTGGGAACCTGAGTAAGTGAGGTCTTACAAAGGGACTACCATCGGTAAATGCCAAACAGCTTTATAGGAGAATGAGCAGGCATAACGGTCCTGCTTATACCGTGCATTAAACGCAGAGTATTGGCATGGCCGAACGGTTCGTGAAAACGATGAAGGAGGCTATATCGCGTTCATGCTAAAGCCGGATGTGAGAACAGCACTGTGAAACCTTGCGGCAGCATTCATACATTACAATGAAAACCACCCACACAGCGCTCAGGGATATCACTCCCCGAGGGATTACCGGCGACTGCGGGGAGCGTTAACTTAAGACACAAAAGCTGTCCGGAAATATCGTGTCAAGATCAGGTCAAGATCTGGAGGATGGTCCCATGCATTTGCCTGACGTCACTTATGACAAATCTCCCGATCATAAATTCCACCGTTTAAAGCCAGCATTTGCTTCTTCTTCTTTGAAACCATTTTTGTCATGATTTGCGAATCATCTAAAAAAATGTCCCCAAATGTTCCTGGTCGTGCATTCCATCCAGCAATAATCACTGTATCGCCCACGTTTAATGCTGCTACAGTATTGTTATCATAATCCGTATTTTCGAAAAAGAATTTCAAGCCTTCACTTGAATCAGGGTTATGTATCGTTACTACCGGATTTTTACTGAAAGTGGCTGTGCTAATTTTTGTTATTTTTCCTGTAACCATCAATCGGCACTTTTTGAAGTCATTTGTTGCTCTGAACTCATGTTCCTGAAATCGTGCATAAACTTCTTCGGTTGTATACAGCCTTGGAAGTATATCTATTATCGATGATTTTGTTGAATGTTCGTTTTGTTGTAAAGATGCTGAACCTCCGTTTGAGAAATGTATTGATTCAGATGTTCTGGCTTGGCTGGGTGTTATTGCTATTCCGTTCAATATATAAAGTCCGAAGAAGAAGGCAACAATTGTCGTTGACTTTTTAAATTTTGAGGTCATTTTGTTTCTCCATAACTTCTATCTTAACAATACGCTCTCCATTACGATATATTTTCAGCTTTTCAGGCGGGGACTTCACTGCATTACGGATTTCGTTCATTGTATCTTTCGATAACATATCACAGCCTTCCATATACATAACCCTTCGGGTATCGGTATCTGGTATGTTAGTGAAGCTGCTACTGACCCATAAATCGGGTATTTCAATTCCATGTATCAGCTTCATATACACAACGATGAACGCATCTGTCAGGTGAAACCGTCCAACTGTGTATTTTCCGGTATAGGTATTACCAGAAGACGATGCTACCCAATCGTTTTTTAAAACCAAAGTCAGTGCATTATTTTCCATATTCAGACTCCAGTTCACGAATGCGATTGTTCGTCATGTCGGTAAGACATTTCTGTTCATTATTGCAGCCGGATTTGTGCTTTATCCATTCTCTTTGAGAAGGAAGCAATCGTTTTCGGGTTTCAGGGCTAAGGCTTTTCCAGACCGAATTAAGTTTCTCATCGCTTGCTTTATAACTCTGTGTATCGACGTTTGAGGTTACTGCATTGTTTTTGGGAGCTTCGCTACCGCTGCTATAGAAAACGGGTGCACGTACTCCCTGAGCGTAGTCTTTAGCTGCTTTTTCCCCCACGGCTTGCCCATTCGCAGTCAATACCTTTCCGAACTCTGTAGTGTCGAAACTGTAATTGCGGATCTCGCCATTGAAGTCCAGCTTCACGTTAACGGTTGTTGACTTCGAAATGGCAGTCAAGAAATCACCAGCTTCGGACCCGAAGGAACAAGCGACTTCTTTAGAATCACTGACATTAGGGCGTAACCCGTGCATCGTGAATCTGCCGTTATCAGTTGTAGCAGTGATATCTACCAGCGGAACGATTGATGATGATTGCTTTGTCATCGCGAAGCATATTCCCTTCAGATTTACATCCCTGTCCATCCCGAGAAACATCAGTGCGTTTTTGTCGCTGCTGGCGACACCCATTGATTTTGCCTCTGGCAAGAAATACACGGTACTGGAGGCGGTGGTTAAACCTGAAACGAAAACAACACCTGACGCCATGATTTTTAACGTTTTAATAAGAATTGTCATTCTGGATACCTTCTTTCTTTCGCACTCCATCGTGGACAGAGTATTCATTCCGTGAGTCTTGTTTACGAGAAACACTAACCGAAGAATCATGATCTTACATTGATCTATGAAATCTATCAATATTGTATAATTGATCTGTAAAAACGATCGATTAACATGGGGAGAAGAGGGGGAAGATGCGAAGGGTATTGTTTTTAAAGGGTTTTAAAATGGTTCATATGCTTGGTGTTAACGTCGGGCGGCGGGCAGCGGTTAGTCTTGAATACTGCGATTGAAAGACATAACAATCTACTTTGTGCGAGGTTTCCGGCAACCATAGAGGTGTTTCGATAAGGAGCGGTGCAATAAGTACAGTTCGTTGACAGAATGAATACGATGTAATTTTGAACCCTTGCTCTACAACGCTCTGTATCAAGTTTTACGGGGGTTTTATACTGAAGTCTGCTTTAATCGCTCTGACAAGATACAGAGCGATTCATGGCTATATAGCGATGGATTACGCTAACATTTCTGTGGGGCAATTTTACAATGGCACTAACACTTACCTTTATTCCGTCAGTTCATCGATCAGTGTTCGGGGATGATCTAGTCGTTTTTTCGCTTCCGTCATGAACTTGTCTCGGTTGATCAATATGTCAATATGGTCATGCAGTATCAAACCTTCAGATTCAAGAATTTGAATATCGTTGATAGTCTGCGCTTCAACATAAATCTTACCCTTCTTCCAGCCTGAGTTGTTTTCGATAACGATACGCTGTTTATGCTGATCGCGGTATGTGATGGTAAACAAGTTGTGTTTCTTATCTATTCTGGAGCAATCTACGCGCATAATAACGGTCTTAATGTTTGCTCTTATTTTTGTGCGTAAAGGGTTAAGTGCGTCATCAATGTCAAACTTCCTGAACTTGTCCCAACCTTCAGTGTTCATTTGCACGATTGATTCATCGTATAGTCTTTTTTCCACTATCAGACTTTGTTTTTCTTGTTCTAGTTGATCAATTTGCGAAGTGAGGCTATTAATGATCTCAGGGCTTTTAGCTGAACCTATAGCCAATACATAGTTCTCAATTTGCGATTGTATGTCCGCTATTTTCCCTTCTAAACCAGATGGTTGATATTTCGTCTGTAAGAATATTCTATCGGCTATTAGTTGTAAAATCGTCCTTTCAAGGGTGCTTGCCCTGAATCCCCACTTATTACAATCTTGATGTAAATCTCTGGATGCACATTGGTAACGGTAAGCATGTGGATGGTTTTTAAGGGTTGATTTAGCCTTAACCATGTAACATGAGCAGTGCGCACAGTGCAAAATACCAATACCGGAAAGTAATGGTATTTCTGGATTACTCTCGCGATTCGGGGCAAATCCTTTGTTTCCAACTTGGAGCTTTAACGCTTCATATTCATCTTTGCTGATGATCGCAGGGTAATAATCATCCAGAACGTATTCTGCATTGTTTACAGTGATTACTTTTCGTCCATAAATGGCAGGTTCAAGGATTCTGGAACAATGCTGCATATTCCATATACCTTTTGATTTTTTGTTGCCAATAACCGGTCCATCGTAGTTGTTTTTCAGATGTTGAAGGATCATCCGATTTGACCAACCGTCTTGTTTTAACTGGATAATTTTTTTTGCTATGGGGAACAGGACTGGATGCGGATTGACATATCCAGTACTTGAATCTGTCCACCATTTATCCGACCCTAACTCTTTAATTGCGACTACAGGATCACCTGGTTTCCGTTCCTGGTGACGTCTGATCTTGGACAGAGCACTTGCAATGGTGCGGTGTGATTTGGTTGAACTTTCTTCGTTTGCACGGCTGAACAACATCACGCTAAACATCAGTTGCTGCAATGTCTCGGTGTTTACTTCAGTCTGTCTGTAAACCTGTTTATCAATCCCGGTAATTACCGTGATGCCATTAAGTAATAAGCTGGTGAAAAGGTTAACCGCTTGCATGGCGTTCTGGCGTGAGAAGCGATCAAGGGATTCAATCAAGAGGAAAGACCCCTTTGGGATCAAACCGGATTCAACTTGGTCTATGAAATCCGATAAAGCTCCTTCCTGAACGTTTTTACCCTTGTACGCGGATACCCCTAAATCTTGGTATTCCTCGAAAATCTCCAGATCGTACTCAGTAGCAATCTGTTTTGCCATTTCAGCAATGTAGCTCTTCTGACGCTCAATCGAACTACCTTTACCTTGTCGTTCGCTGGAGTAACGGATATATGAATATAAGCGTGGACGATTCATGGTATTGAATTTCACTGGAAGTACTGTATTTCTTAAGATTGTAACATGTGCAGACATTGGTCATCACCTCCTTGGTAATCCATTGGGGCGACAGGTATAGCTGTTTTTACGCCTCAATTCTTAATGAGGTGTATTTTACTTTAGTGTTACCGATGGTCACACCGAGCACAGCCATCACGGTAAAGCCCAGGCCCGTCAGTACGGCGTGGATGAGGTACAGTACCGGTGCCACGAACAGGAACAGGAACTCGATAGGTTCTGTCGTACCGCCCACCACGCAGGCAATAACGCCGGAGATCAGCAGGCCTTTAATTTTATGACGATTTTCCGGACGGGCACAGTGGTACATCGCCAGCGCAGCACCCGGCAGGCCGCCGAGGAAGGCAGGCATTTTACCCTGAGAAAGGAAACGCGTCGCACTTTCAGAGAAGCCGTGAGTGGTCGGGCAGCTCAGCTGGGCCTGGAAGATGGTCAGCGCGCCGCTAACGGAATGACCGCAAACGTCCATGGTGCCGCCTGCTTCCGTAAAGCGGATCAGGGCAACCAGGATGTGCTGTAAACCAAACGGTAGCAGCAGACGTTCACCCGTACCGAAAATCATCGGGCCGAAATCACCCGCGCCGTTGATAATGCGGCCAATCCCGGTGATCCCCATGGCAAAAATCGGCCAAATCAGAGGGATGATCAGACCAAACAGACCCATCACAACCAGCGTAATGATTGGCACAAAGCGGGTCCCGCCGAAGAAGGCCAGCGCATCGGGCAGGCGGATGTTGTGGAAGCGCTCGTGCAGCATCCAGATAATCACCCCCGCGATCACGGCTCCAAGGATCCCGGTATCGATGGACTGAATACCAATCACGCTCTGAATGTTATTGGCTTTCAGTACCGCCGCGTCGGTCGTCGGCAGGATCCCTTTGGCGGTCAGCCAGAAGTTAACCGCAAGGTTCATGACCGCATAGCCAACGAAGCCCGCAAACGCCGCCACGCCTTTGTTTTCGCGCGCCAGACCCAGAGGAATGGCGATACAGAACATTACCGGCAGGAAGCTAAAGGCAAACGATCCGACCTTGCTCATCCAGATGAATCATGATTGAAGTGATATTAATATGTTAAATCAGATAGTTAAGGTTATGCGGTTTTTCTATGGGGCATCAGTGGGGCATTTTGAGTAAATGATGCGTTCAAAATGCCCACCTGGTCATGGTTATTCTCGGTCATCCATTTACCGTAAACCGTGAATAGCATTTGCGCTGACGAATGGCCCATCTGGTGCGCAACGAAATTTGGGTTCGTTCCGGCGACCAGTGCCCAGCACGCATATGTGTTCCTGGTTTCATAAGACCGTCTTTGTCGGACGCCTGCACGACGCAGGGCAGTGCGCCAGGCTGAATTAATGGATCCGGGGACGTAGCACATCGTCTTCTTACCGTTCATTGAAGTAATGGACGGCGAGAATATAAAGGTGCATTCATCGGTTCTCTTTTTTTTGTATTCCCGTAGGCTGACGCTTACCTTGTGGGATGCCATCATTCTGGTCAGTGGCATTTGCGCCTTGAGTGCATCAATTGCTGGCTGGGTCAGCTGTATTGTTCGAATCCCGGCGTTGGTTTTTGGCAGGGTGAAGTTTCCCTTCAGGGAATAGTTACGTGACACTGTAACAGTCCAGTTGACAGTATCCACATCCTCCCAGGATAACGCGCTTAGTTCGCCATGCCTGACGCCTGTATTTACCGCAAAGATAACCATATTCTGAAACTGTAGCGTTGGGCAGGCCGCAACCACTCTCTGATACTCATCAGAAGTAAGAGGATCTGGAATGGGTCTTTCTTTTGCGAGAGGGGTAATACCTGCCATCAGATCGGTTTTCAGGTAGCCACTTTTGAAAGCAAAGCTCAGCATCCCGCCAAGGCATGCCATATAGCTATTGACTGTAGGAACGCTTCTTCCCTTTTTGGGTGGATGATTTAGGCCATGTCTGGTCTTCTGCCAGCCGTTCAGTAGCTCCTTCCTGGCACTAAGGATATCTTCAGTGTTCAGGCTGCCGATATACCTGTGCTCACCAATTGTTTCGATAGTGGTTGTGAGGTGGCAATCGTAACGCCTCAACGTCCCGAGGCTAAGCTCCATCTCTTTAAGCCCAAGCCATTTCGATTTCAGTTCAAGTAGTGAGATTTGCTTTCTGACAGTGCTGAATTTCTCTGCGTTCGATGAATCAGGGAATTGCGAGGCATAATTGAATGTGCCTGTCTTTATCGCAAAGCAGACTGAAGCCCGAAGTTCGCCTGCCATTTTCCTGTTTTTTGGCGTGTCAGGAACGCCGAGATTTTCCCTGACACGCTTCCCCTGATATATGAACCATATGCGTAACGATTCGCCATGAACCTCTACGCCTGTTGGGTATGCTGCCATAATCATTCCTCGTTTGATGTGCCAAAGGACATTTAAGCAGATATTCTCCGGCGTTTCGCTGGGCTTTGGTGCTCGATCCAGTGGTTTATCTCATCGCGGTTATACATGATTGGGCTGTTTTGCTTAGGTGCCATATCAGGGGCAACATGGCGATAATGCTTTCCCTCCATCCAGGTAGACCGGCGAGCATGCTGAATCATGTGCTTTGACATGCCGGTTGTCGCAGTTAAAAGTTCCTCTGTGACCCATTTATTCGGTACCAACTGAATAATGTCGCTCATGGTTTTCTCCAGGCAAAAAGAAGCCGCCCGTAGGCGGCAATAACATCAAGGGATGTGAGGCAGTGCTTTCGCACCCAATAGCCAGCTCATAACTGGCTATCAGTTGCGTCATTCGTCTTCCTGCACCAGAACGGTGTCATCTGGGACCTGAATAGTAAGGACAACGCTATATCCCTTCTCGTGAGTGCTGAACGATGATTCCCATTGTGGGATTGGCACATCTTCATCAATCTGACAGATGCCGATGGACCAACAGCCGCTATCGGTGTAAGTGGCGATGACTTGCATTTCGCCTTCAGCTGATTTCAGGTGATAAATTCCTGGGTGGCTGTAACAGCCGATCTCCTCTCGAATGGCACCTTCGCACTCGAAAAGGTCGTCACTTGCGCCATAAAAACGTAATTCCTTCATAATCTCTCCTCATGCCGCTCGCGGGGCTATAGGCTACTCTGATGCAATAAAAAACCGCCCGGAGGCGGTTAGATTTAGTGCTGAGTAGAGTCAAAATTACTTTATTTTCAGTGCTCTTTTAGCTTCCTGCACAAGCCCATCCAGTAATTTTTCTGATGCCTCAAGATCTTTTTCAGCGCCATCAAGGGAATTGATGGCATCATCCCTAAAGTCTGAGCGAGTAACGGCTCTCTTTTTGACGAAATCATTCAATAACTTAGAGGCCTTCGGGGTTAGTGTAAAATCAGAAAGTTGAGCTATGCGCTCAAGTTCCTGTATATCCTCCCAATAAAGATCCGTGAGTAATTTTTCCTGTTCAGGAGGATGCCTGTTAAAAGTATCATCCTGTTCCTGCATGAGGCTTAATTCTAGATTGAGAAAATAGCAGTCAGTCATTTTGACTCTATATGCTTTATCGATTACATCAGTGAATGAGGCCAGGCGTTTTTCCCACCACTTTTCCTTGTAAAATCTGTTAAGAGCAAATTTAGCGGTTAAGAATGCAGCTGCAATACCGGTTACCAGCCCAATGATTATTTTTGAAGCTAGGTCGTAATATTCGAACTCGGTTCCATTCATGAGCGTATCCTTATGATTGTGATTAACCCCTTAACCAAAACAATTTGCATATTACTTCACCTATAAATTTTTGACTTGAATTCTTTCTCTTCCTGGCACTCCGCACACGTCTGGCAGCCGGGAACGGCAGCGCGCCGCGGCTCGGGAATTGGTTCGTCGCATTCTTCACAACGCTCAGCTGATACGGCGTTACGGTTGATCCGGTGGGCGGAAAGGGCAGCGTTACGCTGAAGCTCTTCAATCTCTGCTGCGGTATCGATGATATCGGCCATGGTCAATGCTCCCGGAACTGTCGGTTAATTCGGTTGAATGTGAACGCCAGCAATAAAAAAGGAGCCTTAAGCTCCTGGGTGATTAGTGCCTTCATGCTGCACCGCCTTCAGGAAAATCACCGAAGTCAGTAAGGTCAGTTTCGCGATCGAACTTAAACTCGCCTATATCGACAACCTCAACTTCGTGTTCGTAAATATCCCCTCCGCCACTTTCAAGAATCTCCATGGCTTCTTCCAGACTTTCAGCATCCACTCTGAAGGTCTGCGAACCTTCTGCTCTCTTGACCTCAGTGGTAAAAAGAAATCTTTTCACGATTCAACTCCGAAGCGGCGATTAAGCCGCCCTGTGTATACGACGAACTCCAGGAGGCTAACTCCAAGAGCTTCAATTTTCTTGTGATGCTTGTTGATGATGGGAGGCACCGTTTCGTTCCAGTTAGGCTTTGGTTTCTTGCGCATGGCCTGCTGGATTTCTTCTGTGCAGCGGCGGAAGGCGGCGCGGATGGCGTTGTCTGTTTCTGGTGTCATGCGGCCTCCCGTCGGGCGAGAAGTTTCGCCCCGAAAGCCATAAGCTCGTCCCGGCCCACAGTTGCGAAGTGGCAATGTGTACGCGGGTACGGTCGCCAGATGATGAGCATCGACCCTTTATTGTTGCCGCTTACCGGCTTGCCGGAGACCGGGTTGATAAATGCCAGCCGCCCGGCGGTGATGAAGCGAACCTCGCTTGCGGTCTGGATCGCTTCTTTGAACCAGCCAACCGAAGTGTCTGCCGGAACCAGCATGACCGTGCCGATCTGATTTGCGCTTTCGGTAGCGGCCTTCTTAACGAACGGTGTGATGTCGCTGTATGGCGGGTTCAGCCAGACGTAGCCAGGAACATTCAGGTAATCAGCCCAGGGCGTTTGCAGCGTGTTCTGCTCGGCGGTGATGAACTTACGGCATAGCGCGTTATGCGGCGCTGCTGCGGCATCAAGTTGAAAGCAAAATTCAGCATCAAGAGAAGCGAAAAGGGCTGGTGGAGTGCGCCAGAGATCGCGCTGATCCGCTGGCGTATTACTTCCGGTGTAATCGGTCATGCATCCTCCCGCTCCGGATCGTTAACATCCCAGCCATTACGCTCAATATTGGTTTGCAGCCGCTTATCTCCTACCTCTTCAATGCAGCGGCCGGTAATCTCAGCGACTTTAGCGTTTGAGTGTCGCCACAGCAGCGCCAGCTCTTCGAGAGACCACGCTTTCATAGCACTGACTCCATTTCGTCGATGTAGAGGCCCTGAGCAATGAGGCGGCGACGCCGGGCGGCACGTTCAATGCACTCCTGCCGTCGGCCTTCCCGTGACTGCTCTATGGCGCGCCGGGTGAACAGCCGCGATTTACCCTGCGGCGTAACAACTTTCGGCTTCGTAACGAGGTCGAAAGCGCGGTCGCAGATGCCGTCCTCGTTGAGCCATTTCTCAGACTCAACGATCTGAGCTATCTGTCCGGAGCCGCGGGTAATGCCGTTGGCAACCCGGTTAAACTCGATGAGCGTTACGCCAAACTTCTCGGCGATTTCGCTGCTGGTTACCGGGCGGCCGCGCGTCTGAATCATCCAGATAACGCGCTCACGGAGGCCAGAGAATTGCCCGGTTCGCCCTGGCCTGCGGTAGAAGGGTGTGCGTTTCATTCGAGCTCCAGAATGCGGCGCTTCGTGTCCGCAACAAGTTCGAGGAAGTCTTTTCGGCGCGCTTGTAGCCGGGCTATTTCTGTTTCACATTCGGCAGCTGTAAGGCGATAGACAATGAGCTGTTTACCGTCCGGGAAATCAGAGCAGTAACTGATGAAGTCCACCCAATCCCTGCCAGAGCAATCAAGGTGACCGACCAGTTGCCATCTGTATGCCGGATCGAAGGAGCCGCGGGTGAGGGTGGAGTAGTGAGTGGCGGCAATGACCGACTTAATCTCAACGAGCCCGTCCTGGCCAACGAGGCCGTCGGGGCTGTCGCCGTAAGTTTCGTGATCAAAGAACCCGCCGTTATCCACATCGACGAAGTTCATCTCTTCGTAGAGCATGCGGGCAATGGGCTCCTGTTCGTGCCCGCGTTCCATGTGTTCGTTTGAGAAGCCGAACTCAGACTTGCATCCCTTAATCTGCTCAAGAGCCAACTGAAGGGCATAACGCTTGGCTGGCTCACCAAACGCCTTTCCATCGTTAGCCATAATCAGTCCGAAGTTTGAAGCGGTGGCCTTACCCAGGCGAAGAGCATCCCACTCTTCACCGTTTTGCTCGACGTCGTGCCAGATCATGATGAACACTCCTGCTCAAGCTGGCGGCGATGTTCTGGAGAAATGTCCATTCTCGCCAGCACTGCATCAAGGTTGCCATCGCGCTTGAAGGCGGCCTTAGCGTTATTCCATGCCTGCGTTTTTTCCGGTGAAAGCACCGGCTTTGTAACGCGTGCCGGGCTTAAGCGGAGGCCTTCAACCGATTCCTTTCCGAACCGGACATTTTTATCGACGTAAACAGTGACCTTCACGCCAACCCAATCCTCAAGGAAGGGGGATCCGGTAATGCTTTTCAGCATCTTGCTGTTCGTGGCATTCAGAATCATCGGCTTAAGCTTTTCGCCAGGGCGCAGCTCGCGCTCTTCAAAATAAGCAGTGTTAAAAACGTCTTTGGATTTTTTTGTTTTGTCGTTTTCTAACGTTGCCCGGGCGATCGTCAGCACGGTTGGCTCAACGATGTCGGCGCTGCTCAGGTAAGGGGAGTCAAATGCCTTGCGGTAATGTGTTTTTGAATCTGTCATTTTGCAGCCTCTCTGATGAATCTGTTTACCAAAGGCCTGAGAGCATCCTGAATAGTGAAATGCTCGCGTCGCTCTTTGCTGCTGTCATAAATCGGTGTCCAACCGCATCCCGTATTCACCTGGATCACCTGGTAACTACCTTTCCCATCTCTCCACTGAATTCCGTTCATCGAGAGCCACTCCTTAAAGTCGGCTAATTTCGATTTGTGGAGTAAATTTCTGCGGGCCATTAACTCTCTCCTTAAAACGGGCAGCCGGTACGGTGTTCCCAGTCGTATTCCGCCTGGGCGTAAGCAACTGCCGAAATGAAATCGTTGTAGGCCTCGCCGGCTCTATCGCTGCGAAGTCCTTCGTATGGGCTGGAGTCAATCGGAACCGTGAAGTGGAAGAGGCCGGACGGCTCTTTTGGCATCATGTCGATGATTTTCTGCGCCCGGTCGTCGATCCACTTCTCTTTCTCGTCGGTGAGCTGCTGCTCCACCCAGCGCCGATCTTCGATTCGGTCGTAAGTGAGATATGCGTTCATGGCTGAACTCCTGAAATTTGGATGTGCAGATCCCGCCCGCGTAATGCCAGGCCGATCGGTTGAATAGGGTGGTTAGTGCTGGATAGGGTTTCCGTGACCGTCCAGAAGAACGTCAATCACGCAGTCACTGAGGCGGATGATTTCTGCATCGGTGTGCAGGTAAACCCATTTGCGCTCCTGAATGACTGCTGAGACGCGATAGGTGCGGCCTTCATGCAATGCCATCATGCCGGGCGTGACGCACTGGCGAATGAGCGGGGTGGTGCCGTAGTGATTGATCATACCTTCACCTCAACCTGTTCCAGGAGGCCAGCGATATGCATCTGCCAGCGGTTAAGAGTCAGCTTGTCGCGCGGTGCCGATATCGATGTCAGTTGCCACTCGTTATCGTTGAGCTTTTTGGCTGTGTACTGCTTACCGTTGTGGGTGACTGTCATGATGCCTCCCGAGCGTGGAGCATCGCGTCTGCAATGTAATACGCATCTTCGGCTAATTCTTTGTATTGTAGTGATTCCGGGCCTACACCAAATGAATGCCCGTCCCATCTACGCACAATGGATGCCATAGCCTTAGCCGCGAAGTAGTCGCGTAGCGACATACCACCATTGGTAATAACCTCTTCCACGCCTGTGGCTACCGGCTTTCTTATGTGTGGAAAAGCTGGTCCGCCATGATTTTCTTTGCTCATAATCATCTCCGCCCTTAAGCCGGGCCGCTGAACGTTAAAAGACTTCTGCGCTAATGGGCGGTGGATGGCCGCCGGTTGTCATAACTAAGCCGCCTCGGTGAAGCGACTGAGGTATGAAAAAAGCCGCTGGTTAGGCGGCTTTGATTGCTCGAATTGTTGTCCAGGTCACGGAGTGCTCAGCCGTCAGTTTGAAGTGGCGCTCGCACTCATGGCATTGATGCTCTTCTTGGCAGGCGTCGTATGATTCATCGGTGGAAATTTCAGCCTTACACCATGGGCAGCGAGCCTCATCTTCGTGCCAAAAATCCATCTCATCATATTCATCATCAGGAACGATCCGCGCCTCTGCTTCTGCAAGACGCTTTTTGTTAATTTGTTCCTGACAGTCATTGCAACGCCATCCGTCACTGCAACCCCAAACAGCACCAATTCCATCAATGCCTGGAGATTTAGCTGCACGCTCTCTATCTACACCGCAATCAACGCAGACATCATGCTTGTCACAGCGAACATAGGCCCATTTAATAGGTGAGCCATTGCAATGATCACAACCCTCAACCCAATGCCAAACCCCATCAATTTCCTTTGAGTACCAACTCCTTTCTGGTGGCGTGATTTCAAAGTCGCATTCCTGGATGCACTTTCCACCCTGGACAATCCGCTTTCCAAACATCTGAACTCTGCCGCTTCTGACACGTTCGATTCCTGAGAAGAGTCGAGGGTCGTTAATGACGCCCCGGATAATCTCCCCATCAATTCGTTTACACATACCCTTACCCTCTGTCGTTACCCGCTGATGCGGGAGAAATGCTGCTTAATCTACCCATTCGACATACTGGAGTAGTGATTCAGTCTCCGCGTCATCTGGTTCTTTGTTCTCTGGATTGCAGTGCTTGCAATTAGTGGCCTGAACCGGCATTCCGCCGCATCCACACATTTCAGCAAGACCAGAACAGCATCTGGTGAACACGAATCCGTGGTCGCACTTTTCACACCCAAGCATGATTTCCACCTCTCTGTTTGTTTACCGTCAGCCCCTCGCAAAGAGCTGTTGGTAAATCGCTTTGCCATAATTGCCGCTCTTCCTGAGCCCGCCTATGGTCCGACGCATGGTTTACTGTCGCGCCGTTCGACTGACCGAATCTCCACTTCGCCGCTGGCTAACTTCGCTCAGCTGTCGATGTTTCGTTTCGATGGATTAAAGATAACCTTAGTTATGAGTGATGGCAATAACCTAATTTATAATATCAATCACATAAGTTATAAATTAATGATAACTAAATGAATTTATTTTTGTAAATCATGAGTGCTATGCTTAAAAAAACAGCAGGAGGGATGTGCATGGTTCTGGATGAAGAGCGTATAAGCATGAAAATTCAGGCGATGGGGCGGGCGGTGATGGAATTGTCACTGGCTGAATTACCCATGACCCAGCAAAACATCATCGACAAGCTGAAGCAGTACCGGAAGGAAACAGGAAACGTGACAGGGAAGGGAGCTAACAGGGATGCTGCGGAGTTGGTGAGGAAGGGGCAATAAAAAAGCCCGCACGGGCGGGCAGGTAGTGTTGCGATAGTTATTGTTATCAGCTTCAGGCTGGATAGTTATCGGCAGAATGGGGGATAGCTTTATGGGTGGGCAATAAAAAACCCGGCGCGGTGGCCGGGTTGAAGTAAACTTAGCTCGCGTTTTCGCAACCAGGAAGGCTACGGTCAATGACTAAGTTGCCTTCTACGCGTAGGCCTATTTTACCGAAGATAAACGCGTGGTTGAGCTGCGTTACCACAACATCGGTCAGACCAACAGCGCAGCGGTCTTTCTCGATCGCACGGTCTGCTGCGGTTTTGACGTTAGGAATGCCAGTAGGGAAGATGATTACTGGATAGCTGTCCTCAGCAGTAACTCGCTTACCTTTGTAGAACTTACCACCGTTGAGGTTGTAATTTTTGGTACTTGCCACGGTCAGATCGGCCACACGAACAGTACAGCCAGACAACAAAAGCGCTCCAAGCGCTAAAAGAACTACTTTTTTCATTTGATGTTTCCTTTGATTGCAATCGGAATCATCTTAACATCATGAATTTTCTGGTCAAATGAAAAACTGAGAGGTGTGGTGTGGTCAACAGGTTGTAGCTATTTTGCAACTATTTCCTTTCGATGAGCGATAAAAGTTCTGCTAGGTCTCCCATAGCCTCATCAAAACCTAAAATTTCATAGTCGCCATACTCATCAACCGTTATGCTGGCATGCAGGGATTTTTGATACTTATCGCACAATGTACGGATTGCCTTTCTATCTCTTTCATATGCAACATCTGCTAGGGTGTCAAAATCCTTCTGTGATATATCTACATGCTCACCAGATGGATAGATATTTTTCTCCATATGCCTCTGGTGTTCACGCAACTTATGGCGAATATTATCTGCAACTGCGTTAAATTCCTTACGGCGCTCACCTAAAATTGCGTATCTGTAACTTATGAATCCACTTGCAGGAATTGCAACAAATGATACTGTGGTTGCTATAATTGAAAGAATCCTGTCAATCGTCATGAGGTTTCCATATGGAGAGCGTAAGCACATTAACTTGGATTGCTCTCGGTTTGTCCTGCTCAAATCTTGCCGTGATACTCATCCAGCTTTGGTTTTTGAGGCGGATTTAGCCCATAATTTTCATCACCAAGCCGTCTCTTCAAGCCACTGCTACAGCTTGTTGTAGGCTATCGACTCATGGATCAGCGCTTTTCCCATGATATAGAGCTGGTCCTGATTCTCTTCTGTTACATACCAGTCTTTGTAAGCCGGGTTGTCTGAAAGCACGGCTAATTGAAGGCCCTGCATTTGCAGGCGCTTGACATGGAAGTGCTGCCCGAAGACAAATGCGTATACTCCGTCAACCTTGAAGTTCCTCACCGAAACGTCAAAGAACAGGCGATCTCCCGACTGAATCGTTGGGCACATGCTGTCACCGTCTACGGTCATCACCTTCACATCATTTTGAGTGCGGTTCCCGAAAAGAGATCTGGCATGCTCAGTTGTGAACTCAATAGCATGCAGGACCTCAACAAATTCAGAAATCATAAAAGACCCCGGACCAGCGCTTACTTTCAGGTCTAAAACATCAACCCGAAAGACATCAATTGTTTCCGAGACCGGTTGGGCTGCCGATGGCACATTACCATCAATCCGCATTTCCCCCACTCCAGAACTAAGCCATTCCGGCCTTACACCCAGAGCATGAGCTAGCTCGACCATCTTACGGCTGCCGCTCGTTTTACCTGACGTCATCTTTTGAATTGCAGGCTGGGATATACCGACTTTATCAGCCAACTGTCCTTGAGATATGTCAGCGGCCGACATAGCCGCGTTCAGTCGTTCTGCAAATGTTTTCATCTTATCAATATATAACCGAGGTTATGTAGAGTAAAATAACAAAGGTTATGGACAATACCCATAACTTGGGTTATCTTTTCATTAATCCAGTAATCGGATAGGTAAAATCCATGAACAAAGTTATTCAACGAGCTTTAGAAATCGTTGGCAGCCAGAAGCGACTCGCAGATATTTGCGGCGTTAGCCAGCCAGCGGTTCACAAGTGGCTTAACGGTGGTTCCGTATCTCCGGAAAAAGTAACAGCCATCGTAAACGCTACTGGTGGCGAGATTAAGGCACACGAAATTCGACCTGATCTTCCCGACCTGTTTCCACACCCAGAGAACCATGCCGCTTAACGGCGGCCCTAACCACGAAAGGGAAAGCAATGCATTCACTTGCGTATCAACAGAGTACCGGACTTGAACAACGTCCGTTGATTTCGATTTATCAAAGTGTTCCGCGTAATAACCGTAAGCTAACTCGAATACGGGAGGCAGTTAAGGCCTGGCAAAAAGCTACGCCGGGCCAGTCTCAGGTTCACATTTCTCAGCTGGTTGCGAAAGAGTGGCTGGCGCGCGGCGGGAAGGGGTTGTTACTGGCAGGTTCTGAACACAACACGAAGCAGAACTTCTTCCGGATGATTAACGATCCGGGCCCGAAGAACGACAAGGGGTTGATGCTATTGATCCCCGTCATTATCGACGTGATGGCGCGGGATAACGAGAAAGTGGCGAGAGAGTTCGGTCTTGTCGCAAAGACTGAGGCCGAACTGATAGCCGAGGCCATGAAAGAGTGCACTGAAGCGCATCAGGCGAAGTTACTTGGTCAGCCGATACAACGCCTTGAGAAAGAGGTGAGAGAAGCTGCTGAAGCACTGCTGCGCTTCCTGCCAACTGAATCAATCGCTGCGGTGGTGACAAGTCTGGCCGCTATGGCGCCGGGAGTTATGTGATGGGAAGTATCAAAAATGGCGAAAGCCAGTCTGCGTCAACAGAACTGGCCTTCAGATGCAAATCGTGTGCACTCATTGCAGGAGGAATAATGGCAAAAAATCCACGCTATTACCATACCGCTGTACATAAAAACATAACCCGCGACCGCTTCATCCGCTCGGTTAATCCGATTGTGGCAGAGAAGATGCGCGCCATCCTGGAAGAGCTGAAGCGTAAGGAGAGTGGCCGTGGGTAACGTATCTAATTTAGCCGAAGCCAGAGAGGCCAGAAGGCTCCAGAAACCGCGCACTAATGACGGTAAGGGGTTTGCCTTGCTGCACCGTAAAATTATGGATGTGCCGTTCTATAAGGACGCTGAGGCGGCTCATTTATGGGTTCACCTGCTCCTGCGCGCTAATCACGAACAGACACTGGTATCTACTGATGTTGGAGATGTGATCTGCGAGCGCGGAGAGTTCATTACCGGGCGAAACACACTGGCAATGGAAACGGGTTTGACCGCTGATCGCGTTAAATCACTTCTCCGTAAATTCCAGAATCTGGGCATGATCACCACCAAATCGAACAACCGTTTTACTGTTCTAAAAGTGGTCAAATATGACGAATATCAGTCAAATTTTTGTCCAGCCGATGTCCAGCCGGTGTCCAGCGCAAACGCAGTTATATCAATGCCTGTGGAGGTGGAGTGTCCAGCCGATGTCCAGCCAGTGTCCACAGATAACAATATATTAAATAACTTACTACCTAACGGTAGTAAGTATGTCGCAAATGACCAGAAACCCGCTGAAGAGAAAAAGTCCCGTTTGTCATGCGATGAAGTATGGCAATGCCTGAAAGACGAACTGCCTGAAGCCCGGGGATGGAGATGCCTCACTGATGAGCGACGCAATCTGATCCGCACCTTCTGGGGTAAGGCTAACAAGATTGCCCGCAACCTGGACGGCAAGCCGATGGATATGGACGGTTTCAGAAGTTATCTGCGTTACATCGCTCAGAACTGCCGCTGGATGCTTGAAGACCGACCAGACCAGAAATCCGGGAAGACCTGGCGCCGCATGAAATTCGATAAGTTTCTGACCGAAAAGCTCTACATCGAAGTGCGCGAGGGGGATCGTGATGACCGCTGATTTCATGGCTGTACCACAAAACCTCGAAGCAGAGCAGAGCGTTATCGGTGGCCTGCTGCTGGATGATGACAACAGCGAGCGAGTCCAGAAGGTTCTGGGGATGCTCAAGCCTGAGTCGTTCTACAGCCGACCTCACCAGCTGATCTTTGCCGAGATGCGCCAGATGTTCCGCGACAACAAGCCAGTCGATGGTCTGACATTGTTCGACGCGCTTGAAGGCAAAGGGCTCGCGGAGCAGGTAGGTGGATTTGCTTACCTGGCGGAGATAGCCAAGAACACTCCCAGCGCTGCAAACATCGTTGCTTACGCAGCATCAGTCCGGGAAGCCGCAATGGAGCGCTACGGTATCAACCGCCTGACCGAAGCTACTGAGCTGCTGTATTCCCGTAACGGCATGAGCGCTACGCAGAAGTACGAGGCCATTCAGGGTATTTTCACCCAGCTCGCAGACCATTCAAAAACCGGAAGTCGCCGTGGGTTGAGATCGTTTGGCGAGGTTATGGATGACTGGGTAGCAGATCTGGAGAAACGCTTTGACCCTTCAGGCGAACAGCGCGGCATGAGTACGGGTATCCCGTCACTCGATCGACTGCTGGCGCCGAAAGGTCTGGTTAAAGGCTCTCTTTTCGTGATTGGCGCAAGGCCAAAGATGGGAAAGACAACCCTTTACGGGCAGATGGCGATCAACTGCGCAGTTCGTGAGAAAAAGCCAGCGCTGATGTTCAGCCTCGAAATGCCGGGCGACCAAATCCTCGAAAAACTGGTTGGTCAGAAGTCTGGAGTTAACCCGAGCATTTTTTACATGCCAGCCACGGATGACGCCGATGACCAGTACCAGGGCGATTACGACGGCGACTTTAAGAAGGCGATCGCCACCGCCGGGCGATTGAGTGAAATCGACATGCTGTACATCGACGATACTCCTGGCCTGTCACTGGCGCACATCGTTAGCGAAAGCCGCCGAATCAAGCGCGATAAGGGCTGCGTAGGAATGATTCTGGTTGACTACCTGACTCTGATGACCGCCGAAAAAGCCGACCGTAATGACCTGGCCTACGGGATGATCACCAAAGGTCTGAAGAACCTCGCCAAAGAGCTTGGCTGCGTCGTCGTGCTGCTGACCCAGCTCAACCGCGAACTGGAGAAGCGAGTGAATAAACGCCCGTTACCGAGCGATTCCCGCGACACAGGACAGATTGAGCAGGACTGCGACTACTGGGTTGGCATCCACCGGGAAGGTGCTTTCGATGACAGCGTGCCACCTGGAGAAACCGAGTTAATCCTGCGACTCAACCGCCACGGCAGTACCGGTACGGTTTATTGCAATCAGCTCAACGGTGCAATTTACGACACAGACCAGCATGCCGCCGCCGCAGAACGCCGCGGTCGTGAGCAGCAGCCGAAAAAGAAAGGGGGCTTCTGATGACCATAACAATCCGTGAGCAGGTGCTGGCAGCCCTGCGCAACAACCCAGGACTGAACAACGCCAAACTGGCAGCGCTTATCGGCATGGACACCAAAAAGATATCCGGGACGGTGAGCACGCTGCTGGCCGACGGCCTGATTTCCTGCGAAGGCAAATACGGCCAGCGCCTGTACAGCCTGACCAGTTACGGCATGCGCTTCGCCCCTGACACGATACCGGGCATGAAGCAGGGCAAGTCGAAGTTAATTCAGCGGACGGAAACAAACGTGATCTGCCAGGAATGCCGAAACAGTCCGGCGATGAGAAGGGTATTGATGGTTTGGGGGAGGGTAGGGGTATGAGCAATCAAGAGTTAACTGAAGTTATCGTAACAAAGTACGCGCTTTCAAGTGGTCCGTTTAAAGTTATGGCCGATGTATCACATGGCGGAACAATGGCTTCGTACAGGCTTCCTGGGTGCTATTTAACAACTGCTCACGGTAAGGATTTTTGGCTGAATGAGGCTGATGCTTTAGCTGATTGCGAGCGTCGTCGACTGGCGAAAATAAAGTCTCTTGAGAAGCAAAAAAAGAAACTCGAAAGCATGACTTTCCTCATTGAAGGAGCCGCCCAATGAGCAACATCGACAAACATGCCGTCCAAGCAGTTGCCGATTTGAAAGCTGGTTACACCCTCGGTCACGCTGATGTGGCAATCCTGAACGAGCTGGCGCGTATCGTGCTGGCATCGCTCGAAGCGGAGCCTGTGGCGTGGCTACTGTCAGGCGGCGGCGCAAAAAACAACGTCAGCTTCGATAGTGGCAATGCTTATGCCGACCCGCTGCGAGAAGTAACGCCGCTCTACACCGCCCCGCCAGCGCCGGTATCTGTGCCTGATGAAGTTTGCTGGGAAGATGTTCCAGAGGAAATCACCGAAGACGATATGGCTCTTGCATCAGCATGGGCACATGGATTCAATCAGTGCCGCGCCGCCATGCTTAAGCACTCTGAGCCATTCATAGTAACGAGCGATCATCGCATGATGGAGATGCCTCAAGTTGAGGCTATCAACGCTGTCACCGCCATGCTTCAGGGTGCAGATGGTACCCTCACCAATGAAGGTACCATACCAGTCACGCAATTTAAGCCGGTAGCAGACCTGTACGGCTTAACCTCACCAACTGGCGGCGAAACATCATTCACTTTCGACGCTGTTGAAGCTCGTGATTTCATTGATGGCGGTTGGTCATGCCAGGAGTACGTGGAGCTTGAACGCTTTCAGGAAGCGATAACCAACCATACCGAGGATAAGCTCGCTATGGTTGACCATTCTGGTGACGCCAACGAAAAGGTCGAACCTGTAACGACGGCTTACAAGTTGCCTGCCAATACGCCATGCAAGGATGCGCCTGAGCATATCTGGCTTCAGACTGCTGGAGTATGGCCGGAGAACGGAGAGTTCAGCGAATTAACATGGTGCAGCGACAATCAGCAC
Organism: Enterobacter cloacae complex sp. IR5402; assembly: GCF_049238125.1. Taxonomy (NCBI): domain Bacteria; kingdom Pseudomonadati; phylum Pseudomonadota; class Gammaproteobacteria; order Enterobacterales; family Enterobacteriaceae; genus Enterobacter; species Enterobacter cloacae complex sp. IR5402. The sequence goes on along the minus strand of NZ_JBMKHO010000023.1, from coordinate 6,812 downwards.
AAGGACGATACTCTCTATGTTCGCGCCGATGTCGTGTCTGGCAACTCTCCGGTGATTCCGGATGGTTGGGTGGCTTGCAGTGAGCAGATGCCGGAAGACGAGCAGGAAGTAATTGTTCAGAACAAGATGGGATACCGTTATGTATCTTACTTCGATGAGCATTCCGGACTGTTTTTTGACATGCGTGGCGGTAATCAAATGAACTGCATTGAGCACATATTTGTTACTCACTGGATGCCACTGCCAGCAGCACCGCAGCAGAAGTGATGTATAATCCCCTCAAAACACCGAGGGGATTTTTATGTCTGGTTGGGATATTGGTATAGCTGCAGTTTCTGCCATTGCCGCTGTCGCGTCGGCAGCAGCAACTTATTTAGCTTGGCGATCGTCAGAAGCTAGCAGTGCCACGTCTGAAAAAGCTTTGCAGTTGCAAGGAAAGCAGTATTTGTACGAGACATTAAAAGCTTGCGCTGAGAGAGCTAATTCATACTCAAAAGGTAAGAAAGGGGCTGAATGGAGCTTTCATGACGCAGCCAATATTGTACGATGTTTGAACTTGGCAATGGGGAGCATAATAAATTACTCAGATACCAACAATCAGGATGCAATGAAAGGTCTGAAGCAATTCTTCATTAGCCAATTAAACATGGAGCTCTTTGAAGAGCTCAACTATGAGGTTGGGCCTGATGCCTTCTTTCACGGAGAGGAGCTAACCAGCATGACGAGCGATATTTACTCGCAGTGGTTAAACATTATTTCATTCTTTAACCTCATGATTGTCACAGATGATGACCTCGCCGATTAAACATAGCTTGATTGATTTTCCATAATCAACCCGTCATAATCATGTCATCGGAGCCTGAACAACTCCGGTGACTTCTGCGCATTTAAGGGGACTTAAATGCGACCACAATCTGAACTCCTCACCTTGTCACAGATGCAGAAATGCAACTGCGATTATCTGCATTCTGCGGCTTCCGTTAAGGAGGCCGTATGAGTATCAAATTTTATCTCCGCGACGAGCAGGTTCGCCGCAACCTCATCGACTACATCAACAAGCAGCCTGTAAACGCAGATTTCCCGCTAGTTGTGAGTTTTGCCGACCCTAAGCGCACTCTTCCTCAGAATTCACTGTTCCACGCGCTTTGCGGCGATCTGGCAAAGCATCGAATTCAATGGGCTGGCTCTGCGTGGTCGCTTCCGTCGTGGAAATCAATTTTGGTTTCCGGTCACTCCATTGCCACTGGAGGGCAGGGGAAGGTTATTGCCGGACTTGAGGGAGAATTGGTGGCCATTCGCGAAAGCACCTCATCGATGGGGATCAAACGGATGAAAAGCCTGATTGAGTACACCCAGGCTTTCGCCGTCAGCCAGAACATCCAACTTCGCGATGTCCGTTATCGTGGCGATTACTTTGGGAGGCTTGCATGAATAACCCTCTCGCACGCGTCATCACAAACGAAATCTTCCGCGTTCCGGCGCGCCGCCAGCGCAAGCCCGCGATTAAGCCCTCCGACATCCCGACTATGAAAGGCTACACCGCCCGCCTGGTAGATCAGAAATGGCTGCGTCTCGCGGCGAGGAGAGCGCATGGCTAAGTTACCGCGCCGCAAGTGCGCCCATAAAGCCTGTCGCCAGTGGTTCCACCCGGTACGCGACGGGCAGGTAGTTTGCTCATTCGATTGCGCCAGCGCGATCGGCAAAGAACAGACCGCAAAAGCCCGTGAAGCCTCTAAGCAGAAGGAAGCGCAGCGTCAGCGCACCGAAGAGAAAGCAGGTCGCCAAAGGCGCGCTGCGCGTCGCAATGAACTGAAGCCGATCCGTCACTGGGTGCAGATGACTCAGCGCGCTGTCAACGACTGGCGGCGCGAAATGCTGCTGACCGCCGGGCATGGCTGCATCTCATGTGGAACAAAAACCGCTTTTGCCTGGCATGCCGGGCATTACCGCACCACGGCCGCCGCACCACAGCTTCGCTTTAACCCGGACAATATCTGGCTCCAATGCTCCGCCTGCAACGTCCACAAATCCGGGAACATCGAGGCGTACCGCGCCGCCCTGGTCGAATTGATCGGCGAAGAGCGCGTTCTGGCGCTGGAATCCAACAACGAAACCCACCGATACACCCGTGAAGAGCTGGACGGCATCCGCGCCAAAGCCAGGGCAGATCTTCGCGTACTAAAACAGCGGGAGGCAGCATGAAGTCATTCACTCCAGTTGAAGCGAGGAAGTTCGTTGCCAGCACCTGGTATGAAACGACGCAGCTTTCGAAAAGAGAAAGGCTGTATGCGAAAGCTCGCGAACTCATAAGCGGCGATCGAGCGGAAATTATCTGTCAGACAGAAAACCCTGAATACAGAAAGTCAGCACGGGAGTGGTGGAATCATGACCAGAGCTGATTTCGAAAAGTACCAGGCAGAAAGCGTTAAGCGCGCCAACCTGCCGCCAGTAGCAAAGCACAGCCAGACCAAAACAAACCAGCCACATAAGGAAGCCGCATGAACAGTCAGCAACTGGAATACGTACGTCAGCAGCTCATTGTGGCGACCGCAGATCTGAGCGGGGCGACGAAAGGGCAACTGGTAGCTTTTGCCGAGAATGCACAGTTCACCGCGACGGCGCGCAGTCGGGGACGGAAAAAGGTATTCGACAAGGATAAGCAGCGCATGGTCAACCCGGACGGGCCGCCGATGAGCGGCAGTCAGTCACGTGCCAAAGGCTCATCTATTGCGCTGGTGGGGCCGGTTGAGTTCGTGACTGCATCGTGGCGCCGCGCTGTTCTGTCGCTGGAGGAGCACCAGAAAGCATGGCTGCTGTGGAACTACAGCGAGAATATCCGCTTCGAATACCAGGTGGCGATCACCCAGTGGGCGTGGGCAGAGTTCCGGGAGCAACTCGGCGAGAAGAAGGTGGCCGGCAAAACGATGGAGCGCCTGAAGAAGCTGATATGGCTGGCGGCGCAGGACGTTAAGGCAGAGCTGGCGGGGCGTGAGACGTACGAATATCAGGTGCTGGCGAAACTGGTCGGGGTAACTCCAAAGAACTGGTCTGAGACGTTTACGGACCGCTGGGTGGAGATGCGCCGCATCTTCCTGCGACTGGACAGTGGTGCTTTGTTACAGGTTGCGCGATCACGTTCACAACAAAAGGCGACAAATTTAGGTTCAAGTCTTGCAAAACTGGATTGAAACGCATATATTTCATGTAAATCTGATATCGTCGCCATAGCTTCGATTGTCGACACAAAGAATTCTAGCCCGAGGTTTACACCTTGGGCTTTTTTATTTGCGGTACGCCGCACACAGAACCCACTACCTGGGACCCTTCGGCCAGAGAGCCGACATTGCCTTACCCTCATCTTCCTGGCTTGTCGCCAGGTTTATTATTCAGGCCGCAGACAATCAATTCCAGATGCCACGTAGCTATCGTGTCTGACGGCCTTTTCCCAACTACCACACAGCACCCCGGACCCGGAGGTGTGGAATGCAACGTATGAACCCAACAAATGGACACGATCTGCCGTACTGGTGGTCGGCGGCCTTGGGTCTGTTCTCTTTGCTTAGCCTACAGGATTACGTTTTTATTATCGGCGCGCTGGTATCGGCGTTCTTCACGATAAAAACCTATTACGCAAAACGGAAAGAAGAGCGTGAGCGTATGGCTGAGGAAAGGAAACGAACCCAGCTGCTGGAAAACTACTTATCTGATGTAGGTAAAAAACCTCACTCCGATCGTCCGGCTGCCGCCGAGGTGGTTACGGAGGCAATGCGGAGAATTTCCGGTGGCACAGTTGAAACTGAGTAAGAAAAGCGGCGCGGCGGGCATTGTCTGCTCCGTAGGAACGATCATCGCTATTGTGATGAATGCGGGACACGTCCGGACTAACGAGCGCGGGCTGGTGTTAATCGGCAACGCTGAATCTTGCCGACGAGATCCATATGTCTGCCCGGCCGGTGTGCTGACTGACGGTATGGGGAACACGCATGGCGTGAAGCTTGGCACCGTTAAGTCTGACCAGCAGATCGCAGCCGAATGGGAGCGCAACATCCTTGATGCTGAGTCCTGCGTTAACCGTTACGGGAATGGCAGAAAGCTATCTGACGATACTTTCTCAGCAGCTGTATCGGTAACGTTTCGTGCTGGCTGTGGGAACATGCGCACCTCCACGATGTTCTCTCTTCTCAGAAGTGGAGACATCACGGCGGCATGCAACCAGTTCCCTCGCTGGGTATGGGGAGGCGGCAAGGTTCTGCCTGGTCTGGTAACTCGAGCAGGGAAAGAAAAGGCGCTCTGCCTGGAAGGTGTTAAATGAGCCGGTTAACAGCAATCATCTGTGCTTTCGTTATCTGTCTGCTGGTTTCCATGGCCTGGATGATTAACCATTACCGCGACAACGCCATCACCTACAAGGACCAGCGCGACAAGGCGACGGTCAGGGCAGACACATCGGAAGCGATCACCAACAACGTGATCACCACGATGAACCTTATCCGTGACATCTCACAGGCTACCCAGAATGCAAAGAACGAACTGGCTCAAAAGGGCGAAACGCGCATTGTCTACATCAGGCAGGCACTTGAAGGCGATCCGTGTGCTAACCAGCTTGTTCCTTCTGCCGCTGCTGACAGCCTGCGGGAATACGCAGACAGTTTACGTCCCGGCACCGGTGGTGCCGATAAGCGCTGACCTGACCGCAGACACACCGATCCCAGGAATGGCCGTGCCATTCACATGGCAGGCAAGTCTCGAGTTAAACGCTCAGCTCTATACGGCGCTGGGGCAGTGCAATCTGGATAAGGCAGCAATCAGGAAAATCGAATCATCAAGAGCCTCGCAATAGCGGGGCTTTTTTACGCCTGCAGTAAACCCGCGCATTCTCGTGCGCATATCAACCAAGAGCCTTTCGGGGTAGAGCTTGAGATAGGGCAGTGGTAACGCTGACCGCTCTTGGGCTGCCCATATCTACGAGAACAGGCTCAACCACCAAAAGGTATCAGCGAAATGAAATCATTAACCCTCTTCAATCAACCAATCCGTGTCGGTGAAGACGGCATGATCTGCCTCACCGATATGTGGAAAGCCAGTGGCAAAAGTGACGCTGAATCTCCGTACCACTATCTGCGAAACAAGCAGACCAAGGAGTTTCTGGTCGAATTGAAGAAAAACCACGAATCTGTGGTTTTAACGACTCGCGGCGTACACGGCGGAACCTATGGCGGTAAATTTGTTGCTTACGATTATGCGGCCTGGTTAAACCCCGGGTTCAAGTACGCGGCCTATAAAGTCCTTGATGACTACTTCACCGGAGAGCTTCATCACCGCAACAGCTTAAGTGCGCAGCTCAACATGAAGTGTCATGAGTTTGATCAGAAGAAAGACATGGCGAGCTTCTGCGGACAAGGCCTCGCTGCATGGCGCTATACAAAGCCTGTGCTGGTCGCTGAGATCAATACCCTAGCTAACCAGCTGCAGATTACGATTCCCGGGCTTCCAGGATGAATAATCGCGTCATTGAATGCGCCTCCAGAGCGGGGCGCGACTTCTCTGAGTTCATGAAAGGTGAGAAGGACATGATGCAAGTGCTGGCCTCGGTTGATCAGTTTGGCGAGCAACTCCGTCTCAACGGCTGCGTCAATCATCACTTTGTAAGTTACATGATGAGGAACTCGATCATGCAGGCATTCATGGACATGGCAAACGCCGAGAAGAAAGAAGAGCGCCGCAGTAAAAGAGCGGAAGCAAAAACGAAGTAGCCATTACAGAAGCTCCTTAATAGAGAAAACCAGAGCCATGAAATAGCGTGGCCTATGCCGGTTTTATTTGAAATATTTATCATCGCTTGTGGTGCAATTATGAAAGGCTTATTTATCCCTGGTGTGACTGAGCTTGGCGCATCATCAGATAGTTTTCCATACGGAATATTTATTACCGGTGCTAATGTTATGACGCTGCCGCCTGGCGAGTGGGTTGACCTTAGCGATATCGATCTTACCTCCTCTGCACTGGATTATCGGGTTTCGTTCAGCTGCGCAAGCAACCATGCATACTACTCAGCTGACGGAACTATTCAGTTCGCTGCACCTGACGTATGGCCGCTTGAGTACCGAGATGGAGTGGCAGTTGGAAGGCATGAGCCTGAAGTGCAGTCTGATAATATTGTTGTTTATGCGATAGATTTTTCAAAATGGTTCTTGCTTGGCACAAGTGTCTCTACTGACAAAAGCGAAAGAATTATCTCCTCAAGTTATGCTCAGAGAATTACAGCAACAAGAACAGATAACTTTTCAAGGGTTATGATAACCCCCACGCTAAACCCAACTGAATATACGCTTAAAATTGTAGTTAAGTCGGGAAATACCTCCTTTTTACATGGTACAATCGAAGATAATAATGCTCTCAGCAACACATTGCGTTTTTATGTGGATATGACAAGCCTGAATTCTTCAGCAGTTGTATCGAAGGGGACTATAAGTGCATTAGTAAATTCAAAAAATATATTTAATGGCTGGGTGGAGGTAATTCTTAAAGTTACTATACCAGCAGCAGGCGCGTACAAAGTATTCTTTGGACCAAGCTCTTCTCTTGGTAGTACAAGCTCAAACAACGGTCAGTATATACTTTCTGCGTTTGCCCAGCTGGAGCGCTCGACAATAAGTACATCGCTAATCAATACGAATGGGATCTCAGCCACCAGAGCGGCTGCTTTCGCGACAGTGAAAAATCCCGGAGGGCTGGCGAGTAAAATCATGGTCCACTATTCAGACAATACCAGTGAGCAACTGGAAATCCCGACTAACAGTCCGTCTATTCAG
>NZ_JBMKHO010000022.1:0-34274 GCF_049238125.1 Enterobacter cloacae complex sp. IR5402 | reverse complement strand
AGTCACTGTCGTTCTCAAAATCGGTGGAGCTGCATGACAAGGTCATCGGGCATTATCTGAACATAAAACACTATCAGTAAGTTGGAGTCATTACCTAGTTACCGATACCGTTGAGGGTAAAAACTTACGAGGCTATAATTTTTATAAACATCTAAAAAATATGGTATATGCAGCATTAGATGCAAGTAATAATATTATTTCAAATGTTGCTGAGGGTATCGCTGTTCCTATTAAAATTAGTGGCGACATTAATACACTTGATTTAAATATAAAATCATCAGATCTTGAAGGGCTATATTATAGCGGATTTCATGAAGCTAGAGAATTTTTCGACTCGCATAAATTAACATATTTATATAAGAACACTTTGACTAAGAATGATGTAGGTATGCTTTTATATGGAAGAGCTGAAACATTACTTTATTATTTAGGTAGGGAGATTCCAGCGGCAGCCACGACTAAAATATGGCTTTATACTTCTATCAGTGCCACCGATCAGGAGATAATTTCAATAGGAAAATGGTCCCAGGGGGTCTTGAATGTACATAAAATATTAAATGTAATCGCTGATGATTTGAAACCTCCCATCCCTCATGCTTTTAATTACGTACACCAAAAAGATCATGTTTTTAGCTATAAAGGCAGAGATATACGACATTTGGATAATGATTGCCTTATATCATGGACTAGTAAGTCCAGGACAGTAACATGTACTAACAATAAAACTAGAATATGTTTTCCAATATATCAATATGAAACCAATGAAGTATTTGCGTTAATAAGCATCTCTATAAACTCAAAGTATACAGAATGCAGCTTAATTGAGGATAGAACGTTAAACTGTTCCAAGGACATCCTCCTTGACATTGACAAAAAATTTGCTATTATATTAGAGGAGTTTGGAGAAATAGTTAGAAGCTCCTTGTATGGGCAGCAACACAGGTTCATGCATTTTATTCGTAAATAGAATAGGAGGAGATAATATGTCGGCCAAATTCAAACGTACATTTATTATTGCTAATACTCAGCATCCAGACTCTCTTACTGATGAAAATTTTTTTACCAGGAAGGACGGTTTGATTGTTAGCAATGCTCGCAAAGCGTTGGAGCTGAAGCAATTCAAAAAATCTAGTCCAAAAACAAATCAGCTTATCCGTTTTTTAGCCGCAAATAAAGAAAAACAGACTATCTAAGCTTCAGCGGCTGTTGCACAATGAAAATATGTAACAGCCGTGTTTATTATATTTTACGAGGTATATACTTATATATTTTCTTTTTCGTTCTTTAATATACTTCCTGACATTATATAAAATTGGATTTCTAATGAGTGTCTCTAGGATGTACTCACGTCTGCGCCTATAAACCCTGCGTTCGCTTTTCTGATTTAAGATAGACTTTAAGTTTTTGTAGTTTAGAAAATGACGTTATGTGTATGTTTCTAAGATTTTTAGATATTTGCTTATAAATAAGCAATAGCTTTAATTTTTTGAGCAATGACATAATCACTCCACCATTGCATGAGAACCATTCGTTCTGCGAGATACTCTGCACGATTATAGGCTGCAATTATTTCATCTTTCTTCGAGTGGGCAAGGGCCGCTTCTAAGACACCAGACCTGAACTTACCAGATTCCTCTGTGGCCGTTCACGCAATAGATCTCATTTTGTTAACCATAAGTTCACCTCCTTAACCCGTTCGAATGATTACGGCTTATACTGCCTACTTATGCTAATATCTAAGAGAAACCTTTGTGATTGTGTAAGTATACTTCGGCTATATAAAACCATAACCATAACTACGACTGGCTGTTTTCAGCAGGAGTCTTATCATCTAAAGAATTTATTTTCGAAATTCTTTTTAACTCATTAAGATAATCAACCTCGTTTTCCAAGAACCAATGAAGAACTTTAGAGTTACCAAGTAATTTAATAATATATGACTGGATTATAACGAATTTCAACATATCTGAACCATACTCGGTTTGAAGCTTTTTTGTTTCTTCCGAAGTTGTTGCCATTTCCTGTTCCAGACGAAGTATGGTTTTTTTTATGTCCTTTTTATAGGGAGTGTTTTTCCCTTTATTTATTATCATCGATGCCGGTGTTGCATCCAAGATGCTCATTGCAAATTTTTTACTATAATTATCAAAATTAATCATTGTACCGACTGCTTCAATTTGACGAATTGGTTTCATTTTCCTCAAAACATCAAATGTAGCCTTAGGTATAGGTTTATCAGAAAGTTTCGCAATCACACTGGGATCTATACCGTTCATCACATTAGCTTTATCTTTTATAGCATCAATAGATATGCCCAAAGCAGCACTAAGTTTTTCAATTGAAACTTTTGCCAAGGACTTGATTATCATTCTATGTTCTTCAACTACATTTATATGATTGACTTGTTTGTTAGGAGTGAACGCATCATCTATGCTCGAAAGTATACATGGAGCTTTTTCTATGCCTAAATCTTTTAAAGCCTCAACCCTTAAATGGCCGTCGAGTATCTTAATGGCATCTTTATCTTTGTCATAGAACACTATTATTGGTTCAATAATACCTAAGCTTTCAATTGAGGTAACTATTTGATGATATTTATGACTTAGCTTTACATTTTCTAACAATTCCTTAGAGGGAATTAACTTGTTAGTTTCTAAATAAATAAAATTGTCGCCAAAACGTATCTGAATCATTTTGATGCCTCTTTGTTTATTGGATTGAGGATCTGAGATGGCAGTTCTGATAGATTCTCTTGTTCAAGTAAATTTTGAAAGCTTTTATTCATCATTATGATGTTAAAAATCTCATTTACTATCAGTAAATTAGTTTTTATAAATTTAGAGTTGTTATAAACAGATTTATGTTCAGCGATACTATTTTCATAAAGCCCAATTAACTCCTCAGCAGTCATTCTTTTTGATGGTTTGTGATAATAAAACCCGGCTGCTTTTGCACCTTTATTCCCAATTGTTCGCTGATTTAGAATGTGTTTTATCTTTATAATGTCCCGGCTTTTAATTAATTTTTTATCATATGCTTCGGTAAGAATATCTTGAGCTTCTTCAGTTTCACATCTTGCAAATTGCACTGCAAGATATAGAGGCAAATTCCCCCGTTCGACTGCAGAGAGAAGTTTATGCTCTCCCTTATCAAGAAGCATATTTATACTGCTCACCCAGTTCGATGAATACCCAGTAATCTCACTTATTTCGGAGTCTGAAAGTCCTCTGATTTTCATATCTTTTATTACCTGTAATAACTCATTGGAACGTGGTCTCCTCCTTGCAATGTTTTCAACTAAACTCATAACGTAAGCATCTTCTTCTGATACATCTCTTATAATTGCTGGAATAATGGTTTCACCTAATGCAACGAGAGCCTCTATTCTCCCTTGACCACAAATTAAAGCATATTTGAAATCGTCTTCATCAATCGCTCTCACGCTTATAGGCTTGCTTAATCCTCTTTTTTTTATGCTTTCCTTAATTTCTTCATGCACTACCTTATTTCTAGTTCGTGGGTTAAGGAATTTTATTTTTGCAATCTCAATTTGTATTATTGGGAATTCATTTGTTTCAGGCAGCATATAGTTCCCTCACTTTCATGCGAGTAATAATTTGTAGAAGTTTATCCAGATTATCAAATCTATAGAGATCTAATCGAATGTTGTTTGTTTCCGTCATGCACATTTTACTATATTCGTTTTCTATCTTTGGTATGATATAAAAATCAAGAGGCGAAATATTTTGTGAATCCATTCGTATAACAATTGTTATGTCTGCTTTCTGTGAGTTATCAAACCGGACCTTCCATCTAAGTTTACCTGATTTCATATGTATGCATTTAGTAATAATGACGGAAATTAAAAGCTCATCATTGATGTAAAGCATTGGGGCATATTTATATTCGTCTATATAGCAGTTACTTTTTAAAATCCTCCCCTTAAAATCCTCAATTATACCTGAGTAAAATGATCTTAGTGCTTCATTTATTTGGAGATAACTGTAATCATGTTCTGGCTTATAACCAATCAAAGTATATGCTCTTAAAAGACCACCAAATCGGGTTCTGTAAACAGAAGATGAAGGGCCTGTATCATCTTCATCAATGATAAATCCTGATAGTTTTCCATTAGATTCCAATTTTTGTTTTAGCTTTTCTAAAAGCTCTTCATTAGTCAAATGTATGGATCGGAGCTGAATTATATCTTGAGCTTTATTATATTTTTTCTTTGAAATAATGGGTTTATATGCTTTGTCACATCTAACCCATTCATGTTTGGGGTTTTTTACAAGTCTACTTTTTAGTTTAGATGAGGTTTTGTTATATATGTTGTTTCCAATATATTTTTCATTTGTCAAGATTTGATGTATTTTTGCACGAGTCCATAATGTTCCATTTTCTGCAGGTATATTCTGTTCATTTAATCTCTCAGCAATAATGAATTCTGGTACGTTATAATCTATAAAGAGATCATAGATTCTATTTACAATTTTTATCTCATTTTTGGGGCCCGGAATTAATATTACTCTATCTGTTTGAATACTCTTTCTTTTGCGGAAACTCAATATTTCTTTAGCTATGCCATTTTCATCTACTAAAAGACGTCTCAGCCCATAACCAGCCATGCCGCCTTGATGATAACCAAGCTTTATTAAATTTACTTGTCCTATAAATACCTTTTCTGATAAATTCCTGCTGTGATATGCAGCACTAGATCTTTTTATATTCAATATTACAGAAGACTCTAAAGGGAAATCTTTAGTGGGTATAGGTTCAGAACAGTATATAAGGTCTACACCGTTTCTCTCAAATAGAAAGGAATAATATGCAGCTTCATCACTGTTTTGAAAACGACCAAAACGGCTCACATCATAAAATAATACAGCCTGTATATCTATTTTCTTTTGTTCTACATCACTAAGTAACTGCTGCAAAGAATGCCTGCCTACGATACTGACTCCGCTCTTACCTGCATCATCGTAGGTATAAGCGATTTCCATATTGTTCTTTTCAGCATAATCTTTGATGTATTCGGACTGATTATGTAAAGAATATTGCTGATGGTCGGTAGACATCCTCAAGTACTGTGCGACTCTAACTTTATGATTTTTATCATTTTCGCTAGCCATGCACGAAACCTCATGGATGATTCAATACAATGTAGAGGATAAAATTGATCAATTTTTAACCAAATTCAACTCTTTTATCATCGATTAGAGCGAATTTGGTAAATCTTCGAGGTGTATGATTATCGAGAAGAGATGTGAATTATTTAGCTGATATGACCTACAGCTTTCGTTATGTGGACTCAAGGTCCCCATTTGTAAATGGCTATGCTTAGTCCACATAGGTTAATGGTGTGATTATTAATTCTTTAACTAAATCAAGATAGTTAACCCATCATGGGAGATTTATGCGGCAATAACTTTGCATTTTTGAGACGAAACATAGTCACTCCACCATTGCATGAGAACCACCCGTTCAGTGAGATACTCTGCACGATTGTAGGCTGCAATTATTTCATCTTTCTTCGAGTGGGCAAGGGCGGCTTCTAAGACATCAGTTCTAAACTTGCCAGACTCCTCAGCAGCCGTTCTAGCAATGGATCGCATACCGTGAGCTACAAGCTCACCTCCGAAGCCCATACGGATTATGGCCGCATTGGCTGTTTGTTCATGCATGTGATTGAGTGGAGCTTTGATACTGGGGAAAACCCACTCTCTACGCCCGCTGATGGCTTTCATTGAATCCAAGACTCGCAAAGCTTCTTTACTTAGTGGAACTTTGTGAGGCTTCTTCATTTTCATGAACTCCGCCGGGATGTTCCACATTGAGTTGTCAGTATCTATATCGGCCCATCTGGTGCGAACAGCCTCACCAGGACGAACCCAAGTTAGTAACTGCCATTCAATCAGCAATCGTGTCTCCATACGGACTGAGGCGTTGTTTAACACTGTAAGGAAGCGGGGGAGTTCGGTTGGGGGCAGGGCTGGCATGTTCTGTTTCTTCGGCTTACTAAATCTCTGGGCAAGATTGTCAGCCGGATTGAATTCTATGAGTTCTTCTGTTGCTGCATAGCGGAAAATTTCATTCAGGCGGGATATGATGCGGCGAAGTGTTTCAAGGACACCTCGTTTTTCTATGGGGTCTAAATGCTGTTTAAGCATTTTAGGGCGAATCTCCTTAATGGGGGTATCACCCAACGTTGGAAAGATATTTCTTTCTAGGCTTCGCCAGATGTCGTTAGCATGATCCTGGGAGATGCCTGACGTTTTGACTTTCTCATCAAGCCACTTCTTGGCTACTGCTTGAAATGTATGTTCCGTTGCATCTTTTAGGGCATTGGCTTTCTGGGTGTTATGAACTTGTGGGTCTATACCATTTGCAAGCAACGACAAGTATTCATCACGTAAAGCTCGTGCCTTAGCAAGTGTAAGATGAGGATAGGTTCCTAAGCTCACCTTAGTTCGCTTTTTGGTCACAGGCACTGCATATCTGAAATACCAATTTTTCTTCCCTCCCTTCGCCAGGGGAGCGATTCGCAGGAGCAAACCATCGCCGTCAAAAAGGTTAACCTCTTTCTCGGCAGGTTTGGTGCTTTTGATTTCAGTGTCAGTGAGCTTCTTAGCGATTTTTGCCATTTGGGACCCTCGATTTTTGGACCCTTCTTAGTGGGTCCTATTCAGGGTGCCATAACTCGTAGTTCTCAGCAATTCTCACTGGACGACAATAGACGTAAAAAAGCCCGCAGAGCTTGTGCTGTGCGGGCTTAGTAGACTTCATTGTACTTCAAACAACTAAAAAGTGGTGGAGCTGGCGGGAGTTGAACCCGCGTCCGAAATTTCTACATCCTCGGTACTACATGCTTAGTTTGTCTTTACATTCGCACGCCAGCTGCGGACAGACACGCCACTAACGAACTAGCCTGATTAGTTTTAACGCTTCAACCCCAGGCAGGGTTTCCACGCGATCTCTTTTGGGTTTGACCTCTCTTTGATCCCCGTCTTAAGAGCGGAAGCTAGGGAGAGAGGGCTCTTAGCAGGTTATTAAGCTGCTAAAGCGTAGTTTTCGTCGTTTGCGACTATTTTTTTGCGGCTTTTAACGAGGCAAACCGCCCCTCGGCATGCACCTTGGGTTTCGCAAATCCCGTCGAATCCAGAATCAGCCCCAATAGTTTTGAACTCAGTATACCAGATTTTACTTCCTCGACACCAGCCCGAAACGCTAACTTATTGAATAGTACAATAAGCGCGCAGAATCAACGTCCTGCGTTTTTCATGATACGTGCTTTGTCGAGCTGCCACTCGCGTGCTTTCAAATCAGTACGCTTGTCGTGTTGTTTCTTACCTTTCGCCACACCGATTTTCACTTTGCACCAGGCGTTTTTCCAGTACAAAGAGAGTGCCACCACGGTGAAGCCTTCACGGTTGATGCGTCCGTAGAGGGATTCCAGTTCGCGCTTGTTCAGCAGCAGCTTACGGGTGCGGGTTGGATCGCAGACGTAATGTGAAGAGGCGACGGTCAGCGGCGTAAAGTTCGCGCCGAACAGGAAGGCCTCACCGTCTTTCAGGATCACGTAGCTGTCGCCGATGTTGGCTTTCCCGGCACGCAGCGATTTTACTTCCCAGCCCTGCAACGCAAGGCCAGCCTCGAATTCTTCTTCGATGAAATACTCGTGGCGAGCACGCTTGTTAAGCGCAATGGTCGCCGAACCAGGTTTATGTGCTTTTTTCTTCGTCATAAGTGTCGTAAAGCCGTCGGTAATCTGATTTTAAAAAGTCACCTCATTGCGTCCTGTGAGGTCTAACGCGCTATATTAGCACGAGATAAGGCTTAGCGTTTTTTTAACAGGTGATAAATGTTATTATTTGTCTGTTGTGTGACCATGGAAAATGCTATGCCTCAGATTAGCCGTACTGCGCTTGTTCCCTACAGCGCGGAACAAATGTATCAGTTAGTGAACGACGTTCAGTCCTATCCGGAATTTATTCCAGGATGCACCGGTAGCCGGGTGCTGGAATCCGGCCCGACGCAGATGACTGCGGCCGTGGATGTCTCCAAAGCGGGGATCAGCAAAACGTTCACCACGCGCAATACCCTGACGAGCAATCAGAGTATTTTGATGCATCTGGTGGATGGTCCGTTTAAAAAACTGATGGGAGGGTGGAAGTTTACGCCACTGAGCGCTGACGCCTGCCGCATTGAGTTTCATCTGGATTTTGAATTTACCAATAAGCTGATCGAACTGGCGTTTGGCCGAATCTTTAAAGAACTGGCCTCGAATATGGTTCAGGCGTTCACCACGCGCGCCAAAGAGGTTTACAGTGTCGCATAAGATTGCTGTTGAGGTGGTGTATGCGCTGCCGGAGAAGCAGTATTTGCAGCGCGTGACGCTTGAAGAGGGCGCCACCGTTGAGGCGGCTATCCGGGCCTCCGGCATCCTTGAACTTCGCCGTGATATTGACCTGGCGAAGAATAAAGTCGGCATTTATAGCCGTCCGGTTAAGCTCGGTGATGTGCTGAAAGAGGGCGACAGGGTTGAAATCTATCGTCCGCTGATTGCCGACCCGAAAGAGTTGCGCCGTCAGCGAGCAGAGAAATCCGGTAAGTAGCCAAATAAATGTACACAAAAAAGGTGCTCATTGAGCACCTTTTTGCGTTGCTGACGCCTGATTATTTGGTCAGGGCAGGCTTGTTGTCGATGTTGGTCAGCACGCCGGCACTGCTGAAGGTCAGCGTCAGGGTTTGCTGGGTTACATCTTCATGACCAGGCTGCTGGCGGAATACATAGAACCAGGTGTTTGTGCCGAAGGGATCGGACATCATCGGGGTTCCCAGGGCATAAGCGACCTGCTGTTGTGTCATACCCACGCGGATTTTGGACACATCGTTAGGGGTAAGGTAGTTCCCCTGGTTGATGTCAGGACGGTAAACCACTTTCTCCAGAGTGGAACAGCCTGCGGTCAACATCAGAAGAACCGCTGCGGCAGCGGTCAGCGTTTTACAGCGCATAGTGATTTGATTCCTTTTCGGGCCCGAGCAGTACGCGGCTCATATGTAATATGCCGATGATAATAGACCTTGCCCCACTTTGAAACCGGTCTGGCGGCGTTTTTGTTGTTCTGTATGACCCTGAGATCCCGAAAAAGTTTATGCCGCCAGCAGTTCTTTCGCATTCGCGAGGGTATTGCGAGTGACTTCACTGCCGCCGAGCAAGCGTGCCAGCTCCTGCAAGCGTGAGCGTTTATCCAGCGGCTTCATGTGCGTTTCCGTCATTTCACCATCGGTTTCCTTGCTGACGATAAAGTGGTGATGACCACATCCGGCGACCTGCGGCAGGTGAGTCACACACATGACTTGCGTCGATTCACCCAACTGACGCAGCAGTTTGCCGACAACGGCCGCGGTCGGGCCGCTGATACCCACATCCACTTCATCGAAAATCAACGCCGGGGTTTCCATTTTACGGGCGGTAATCACCTGAATGGCCAGGGCGATACGCGACAGTTCACCACCGGAAGCCACTTTCGAAATTGCCTGCAAAGGCTGGCCCGGGTTGGTGGTGACGCGGAATTCTACGCGGTCTGCGCCTTCCGCCGTCAGGTGATTCTCTTCAAAGCGAACATCTATGGTGAACACCCCATGCGGCATCGCCAGCGTATGCATGCTGTCGGTAATGTGCTGGCTAAGCTCCTGCGCATAGTGTTGCCGCACGTCGTGCAGCCGTTTCGCCGTTTCCAGCGCCTGCTGATGATGCAGATTAACCGCCAGAGACAAGGTTTCAAGGGAATCGGCCTGATCGTCCAACTGCTGCTGTTCCTCCAGCAGAGACTGATAGTAATTCGGCAGCTCTTCCGGGGTAACGTGATGCTTACGCGCCAGTGAAATCTGACGGGAGATGCGTTGCTCAAGCTCGAACAGACGGTTCGGATCGAGATCCAGACGTTCACAGTAGTGGCGCAGCTCATCCCCGGCTTCTGAAATCTGAATCGCGGCCTCTTCCAGCATTTCCAGTACGCCAGAAAGCTTATTGTCCATGCCGGCCAGTTCGGTCACAAGCTGACGCACGTTGTACAGCTGGCTCTGCAAATTCACGTCTTCGCCATCCGCCAGCATGTTAAGGGCAGTCTGGCTGGTGGAGAGCAGCTGACCGCTGTTGGCCAGACGCTTGTACTCTTCGTCGATTTGCTCAAATTCACCCGCCTGCGGGTTAAATTCGTTTAGCTCTTTCAGCTGATATTCCAGCAGCTCGGCGCGCGCGGTACGCTCCTGGCTTTGCTGCTGATGCTGCGCAAGTTCGCGGCAGCTTTGATGCCACTGACGATAGTGCTCCGCCATGAGTTGAGTAAGCGCGTACTCACCTGCGTAGCCATCAAGCAGCGCTTTCTGTTGTTCGGGTTTGATTAACTGCTGGTGCGCATGCTGACCATGGATCTGGATGAGCAGCTGGCCCAGCTCGCGAAGCTGGGAGAGGGGAACCGCTGTACCATTGATAAAACCGCGGGAGCGGCCATCGCTGCTGATGACGCGGCGAAGTAAACACTCACGTCCGTCTTCGAGCTGGTTTGCTTCCAGCCAGCGCAGGGCGGCAGGTGTGTCTTTTAACGAGAAGCGGGCGCAGAGATCGGCACGGGCGGCGCCTGTGCGCACCATATCCCCCTCTGCACGACCACCGAGGCACAAGCCGAGGGCATCAATGGCAATGGATTTACCTGCACCGGTTTCACCGGTAATCGCCGTCATTCCGCTATGGAAGTCGATCTCAAGCTCACGAACAATGGCAAAGTTGCTGATGGTCAGTTGTGCCAGCATAATTGTTTTCCTGTATGAAAAACCATAACTGTGTTTGCATACAGTATAAACTGGTTTTATATACAGTAAAGTGCTGGATGCAAAATCAGAACAATTTTTTTGACCAGCCGAGCTTGGAGCTTAATGTGTTGAAATAGCTGTAATCTTTTGGGTGAATGAGGTTCAGGTGGTAATCGCAGCGGCGAATGAGGACATCTTCACCTTCCTGAATGGGGAGAGCAATCTGACTGTCGCAGCTGATCTCCAGATCGCTGCGGCGATGAGAAAAACGCAGGCGGATGGTGCTGTCGCCGTTGATCACCAGCGGACGCGCCGAGAGCGTATGCGGGAACATCGGCACCAGGGTAATGGCATCCAGCGATGGCGTAAGGATTGGACCTCCGGCTGAAAGCGAGTAGGCGGTGGACCCCGTCGGGGTTGAAATAATCAGCCCGTCAGACCGCTGCGAGAAAGCGAAGATTTCGTCGATATAGACTTCGAATTCGATCATGTGCGCCACTTTACCAGGGTGGAGAACCACCTCGTTAATGGCGGTGCTGATGCGCTTCTGGCAGTCCTGCTGGCAGACCTGGGCTTCCAGCAAAAACCGTTTTTCACTGATATAGTGGCCTTCCAGCACGTCCGCCAGCTGCTGCTGCGCATTGTCCGGGTCGAGGTCGGTAAGGAAACCGAGATTGCCACGGTTAACACCAATAACCTTAATATCATAGCGAGCCAGCGTTCGCGCCGCGCCCAGCATATTGCCGTCGCCACCGACCACCACGGCGAGATCCGCCTGCTGGCCAATTTCCGCCAGCGTGCCGGTTCTGACGCTTTTAAGCTGCAACTCCTGGGCAATCTGCTGCTCGACCATCACTTCATAGCCTTTACCACACAGCCAGCGATACAACATTTCATGTGTCGTCAATGCGGTAGGGTGACGCGGATGGCCGACGATCCCAATACACCTGAAATGATTATTCATTTTCTGGAGGTCCTTGTGCCTGATGAATGATGACAATCTGCCTTGTTCCCTTGAATCCAGGAAACTGATCCCCATAATAAGCGAAGTTAGCGAGATGAATGCAGAAAAACGCGGAGAAATTCATGAGTAGTAAAGAACAGAAAACGCCTGAGGGGCAAGCCCCTGAAGAAATTATCACGGAACAGCACGATGAAGTTGAGGCAGTAGAGCCAGACACGTCTGCTGAGCAGGTGGACCCGCGCGATGAAAAAATTGCCAACCTGGAAGCTCAGTTGGTAGAAGCGCAGAATCGCGAACGCGATGGCGTACTGCGTATCAAAGCGGAAATGGAAAACCTGCGCCGTCGTACCGAGCTGGACGTTGAAAAGGCGCACAAATTTGCGCTGGAGAAATTCGTCAACGAACTGCTTCCGGTGATCGACAGCCTGGATCGCGCGCTGGAAGTGGCGGATAAAGCTAACCCGGATAACGCGGCGATGATTGAAGGCATTGAGCTGACGCTGAAATCCATGCTGGATGTGGTGCGTAAGTTCGGTGTTGAAGTGATTGCCGATACGGATGTACCGCTGGATCCAAACGTTCACCAGGCCATTGCGATGGTGGAATCCGAAGACGTTGCCGCGGGTAACGTGCTGGGCGTGATGCAGAAAGGGTATACCCTGAACGGCCGTACTATTCGCGCTGCGATGGTGACCGTGGCGAAAGCGAAAGCGTAATTTGCCGACCCGTAGTGCCGGGTGGCGGCTTCGCCTCACCCGGCCTACAACATTACTCGGCGATACTTTCGCGTAAAGGTTTAACGGGCAGGACCTTAACCTGCTTAATCATGTTGTCCTGAACGTCCAGAATATCAATATCATACTGCTCAATACGCACGCGCGTGCCTGCCGCCGGGATCTCTTCCAGCGCTTCCAGGATCATTCCGTTCATCGTCCGCGCTTCGTCTTCCGGCAAATGCCAGTTGAACGCTTTATTGATTTCACGAATGTTGGCGCTGCCGTCGATAAGCACTGACCCGTCATTTTGCGGGGTGACTTCTTCCGCAAGGGAAGGCGACATCGAGGTGGTAAAGTCCCCGACAATCTCTTCCAGAATATCTTCGACCGTCACCAGCCCCTGTATATCGCCGTATTCATCCACCACCAGGCCGACTTTCTTCTTGTTGCGCTGGAACTTCACCAGCTGCGTGCTGAGTGGGGTGCCTTCCGGCACGTAGTAAATTTCGTCGGCGGCGCGCAGCATTACCTCTTTGGTGAACTCGTTTTTCTCGGTCATCAGACGATAGGCCTCGCGCACGCGCAGCATGCTGATGGCATCGTCGAGAGAATCGCGATAGAGGACGATACGCCCGTGCGGGGAGTGCGTCAGCTGGCGGACAATGGCCTTCCAGTCGTCGTTGATATCAATCCCGACGATTTCATTGCGCGGCACCATGATGTCGTCAACGCTGACCTTTTCCAGATCCAGCACCGACAGGAGCATGTCCTGATTGCGGCGGGAGATCTGCGAGCGGGATTCGTTCACGATGGTACGCAGTTCGTCTTTGCTGAGCGCGCTACTGATGGTGACGTCTGCCTTTATACCGACCATGCGCATCAGCACCCGTGTCACCATATTCAGCAGCCAGACCAGCGGCATCATCAGAATAAGCAGCGGTGCTAACAGGAAGCTGCTCGGGTAGGCGACTTTTTCCGGGTAAAGCGCCGCGATGGTTTTGGGCAACACTTCCGCAAACACCAGTACCACAAAAGTGAGCACACCTGTGGCAATCGCCACGCCTGCGTTGCCGTACAGACGCATCCCGACGATGGTGCCCAGTGCAGAGGCGAGAATATTGACCAGGTTGTTACCGATAAGCACCAGGCTAATCAGACGGTCCGGCTTACGCAGAAGCTTTTCGACACGACGCGCGGCACGGTTACCCTGCTTGGCGCGATGACGTAACCGGTAGCGGTTCAGCGTCATCATGCCGGTTTCAGAGCCAGAGAAATAAGCGGAGATGACCACCATGATGACCAGAATGACGATCAGCGTGGTGGTAGAGATGTGTTCCAGGGGGAACTCCTTTTGTTACTTAGCCAGCAAATTGCTGTATGAAGCGGCTACCAAAGTAGGCAAGCGTGAGAATGCCCGCACCCGCAACGTTGAACCAGACCACGCGGCGACCGCGCCAGCCTTCATGATAATGGCCCCATAACAGGACAATATAGACAAACCACGCGATGATGGAGAGCACCGCTTTATCGATATTCTCCACGCTGAACAGGTTCTTCATGTAAAACAAGCCTGTGCACAGCGTGAGCGTCAGCAGCACCACGCCGACCTGGGTGATGTGGAACATCTTACGCTCAATCACCATCAGCGGCGGCATTTCGTGGTTAAACGCCAGCTTTTTATTTTTCAGCTGGTAGTCAATCCAGGCGAGCTGCATGGCGTAAAGGGCGGCGATGATCAGCGTCGCGTAGGCAAAGAGCGACAGGCCGATATGCACCAGCATCCCCGGCGTGGCTTCCAGGTGAGTAATAAACTCATTGGGCATGAACGTGGCTAACGCCAGATTGATCAGCGCAAAGGCGTAGACTATCGGCAGCAGCAGCCAGCCACGGTTTTTAGACGCGACAATGGTCATGACCGTACAGATCATCAGGCTGACCAGCGAGCCGACGTTCAGTACGCTCAGATTTTGCACGCTGCCGTCGCCGGGGATAATGCGTGATTCCAGCGCAAAGGCGTGGCTAATCAGTGCGATCACTGCCGAAAGAATAGCCATGCGCCGCCAGCCGCTGTTTTTTTGCAGCAGGCCAGGAATGATCAGCGCGAGGCTGACAGAGTAGGCAACAAGGGCGATCAGTGCGAAAACAGGCATATAGGCGTCGACAGTTGTCTTAATAAGAAAGAGAAGCAGTATAACGTTACGTGACGCCTGCTCCAACCGTTGCATAACAACAAAGGCGCCTTCATGTTATACTCCGGCAAAATTCTGTGTATGTGTCGCCCAGGCGACCTAACGTTTCTACCCCAGGCGAGAGACAATGTTTGATAATTTAACCGATCGTTTGTCGCGCACGCTGCGCAACATCAGCGGCCGTGGACGCCTCACCGAAGAGAACATCAAGGAAACGCTGCGCGAAGTGCGCATGGCGCTGCTGGAAGCAGACGTCGCGTTGCCGGTCGTGCGTGACTTTATCAACCGCGTGAAAGAGAAAGCGGTTGGCCATGAAGTGAACAAGAGCCTGACTCCGGGTCAGGAGTTCGTCAAAATCGTCCGTAACGAGCTGGTTTCGGCGATGGGCGAAGAGAACCAGGTGCTTAACCTGGCGGCTCAGCCGCCAGCCGTCGTGCTGATGGCGGGTCTGCAAGGTGCGGGTAAAACCACCAGCGTCGGTAAGCTGGGGAAATTCCTGCGCGAAAAGCACAAGAAAAAGGTGCTGGTGGTGTCGGCGGACGTGTATCGCCCGGCGGCGATCAAACAGCTGGAAACGCTGGCCGAGCAGGTTGGCGTGGACTTCTTCCCGTCCGACGTGGCCCAGAAGCCTGTCGACATCGTTAACGCGGCGCTGAAAGAGGCGAAGCTGAAATTCTACGACGTGCTGCTGGTGGATACCGCCGGTCGACTGCACGTTGACGAAGCGATGATGGACGAAATCAAGCAGGTTCATGCCTCTATCAATCCAGTAGAGACCCTGTTTGTTGTTGACGCCATGACCGGTCAGGATGCGGCAAACACCGCAAAAGCGTTTAACGAAGCCCTGCCGTTAACCGGCGTGGTGCTGACCAAAGTCGACGGCGATGCCCGCGGCGGTGCGGCGCTGTCTATTCGTCATATTACCGGTAAGCCAATTAAGTTCCTCGGCGTGGGCGAGAAAACCGAAGCGCTGGAGCCGTTCCATCCGGATCGTATTGCCTCCCGTATCCTCGGCATGGGCGACGTGCTGTCGCTGATCGAAGATATTGAAAGCAAGGTTGACCGCGCCCAGGCGGAAAAACTCGCCAGCAAGCTGAAAAAAGGTGACGGTTTCGATCTGACCGACTTCCTTGAGCAGCTGCGTCAGATGAAAAACATGGGCGGCATGGCAAGCCTGATGGGCAAACTGCCAGGCATGGGCCAGATCCCGGACAACGTCAAATCCCAGATGGATGACAAAGTGCTGGTGCGTATGGAGGCCATCATCAACTCGATGACGCTGAAAGAGCGCGCGAAGCCAGAAATCATCAAAGGTTCCCGTAAACGCCGTATCGCTGCCGGTTGCGGCATGCAGGTGCAGGACGTAAACCGCCTTCTGAAACAGTTCGACGACATGCAGCGCATGATGAAGAAAATGAAGAAAGGCGGCATGGCTAAGATGATGCGCGGCATGAAAGGCATGATGCCGCCCGGTTTTCCTGGGCGATAATCGCTTTTGAGATTGCTTTTTGCCCGAAAATGAGTAAAATTTTCGGGCTTTTAATATGACACCCGGGCTCCGTTCCTCGATGGGGCCCGGTTGTTTTATTCACACAAGAGGATGTTATGGTAACTATTCGTTTAGCACGTCACGGCGCTAAAAAGCGTCCGTTCTACCAGGTTGTTGTGACTGACAGCCGTAATGCACGCAACGGTCGCTTCATCGAGCGCGTTGGTTTCTTCAACCCACTGGCCGCTGGCGCAGAAGAAGAAACCCGTCTGGATCTGGATCGTATCGCTCACTGGGTTGGCCAGGGCGCTACTGTTTCCGATCGCGTTGCTACGCTGATCAAAGCAGCAAACAAAGCAGCTTAATCTGTCACGGTGGTCATGATGAGCAATAAAGCACCTGTTGAACCGATCGTATTGGGAAAAATGGGTTCTTGCTACGGTATCCGTGGTTGGCTCAGAGTGTTTTCCTCCACTGAAGACGCTGATAGCATTTTTGATTACCAGCCCTGGTTTATCCAGAAAGCCGGTAAGTGGGAAGAGGTCGAGCTGGAAAGCTGGCGTCACCACAATCAGGACATCATCATCAAGCTGAAAGGCATTGACGATCGTGATGCCGCGAATGCGCTGACTAATTGTGAGATTGTCGTGGATTCGTCGCAGTTGCCGCAGCTGGAAGAGGGTGACTACTACTGGAAAGACCTTATGGGTTGCCAGGTAGTGACCACTGAAGGCTACAGCCTGGGGAAAGTCATCGACATGATGGAAACCGGGTCAAATGACGTTCTCGTCATTAAGGCAAACCTGAAAGATGCATTTGGCATCAAGGAGCGGTTGGTTCCGTTCCTCGATGGACAGGTTATCAAGAAAGTCGATCTCACTACTCAAACCATTGAAGTAGATTGGGATCCTGGTTTTTAAATTCTCCGGATAAACGGTAAAAGACGGCGCTATGTGGATTGGCATAATTAGCCTGTTTCCTGAAATGTTCCGCGCGATTACCGATTACGGGGTAACTGGCCGGGCAGTAAAGAATGGCCTGCTGAGCATCCAGAGCTGGAGTCCTCGTGACTTCACGCACGACCGGCACCGTACCGTGGACGATCGTCCTTACGGCGGCGGACCGGGGATGTTGATGATGGTGCAACCCTTACGGGACGCCATTCACACAGCAAAAGCCGCGGCAGGTGAAGGCGCGAAGGTGATTTATCTGTCACCTCAGGGACGCAAGCTTGATCAAGCGGGCGTGAGCGAACTGGCGACGAATCAAAAACTGATTCTGGTCTGTGGTCGCTACGAAGGAATAGATGAGCGCGTAATTCAAACCGAGATTGACGAAGAATGGTCTATCGGCGATTACGTTCTCAGCGGTGGTGAGTTACCGGCAATGACGCTGATTGACTCCGTCGCCCGGTTTATTCCGGGGGTTCTGGGCCATGAAGCTTCGGCAACGGAAGATTCCTTTGCCGATGGGTTGCTGGACTGTCCACACTATACTCGTCCTGAAGTGTTAGAAGGGATGGAAGTCCCGGCAGTGTTACTGTCTGGAAACCATGCCGAGATACGTCGCTGGCGTTTGAAGCAGTCGCTGGGCCGAACCTGGCTTAGAAGACCTGAACTTCTGGAAAACCTGGCTCTGACTGAAGAGCAAGCAAAGTTGCTGGCCGAGTTCAAAACTGAACACGCGCACCAGCAGCATGAACATGATGGGAAAGCGTAATACGCTCCCGAATATCAGTTTACCCAGGATAAGAGATTAAATTATGAGCAACATTATTAAGCAACTTGAACAAGAGCAGATGAAGCAGGACGTACCTTCCTTCCGTCCAGGTGACACCGTGGAAGTGAAAGTATGGGTTGTTGAAGGTTCCAAAAAACGTCTGCAGGCATTCGAGGGCGTGGTTATCGCTATTCGTAACCGCGGTCTGCACTCTGCATTCACTGTTCGTAAAATTTCCAACGGCGAAGGCGTTGAGCGTGTCTTCCAGACTCACTCTCCGGTAGTTGACAGCATTGCTGTTAAACGTCGTGGTGCTGTACGTAAAGCTAAACTGTACTACCTGCGTGAGCGTACTGGTAAGTCTGCTCGTATTAAAGAGCGTCTGAACTAAGATTCGCTTAAGCGACATCCTGTTAGAAAGGGCTGGCCGAAAGGCTGGCCCTTTTTTTATCCCATCGCACCTCTCGCGTTAACCCTTCCGTCATAAATCATTTACAATGTTCGCCTCTTGGGTGGAGGGTAAGTGGATAACGTACTGCATCAGCATAGCTGGAAACGCGCAGCGGCATTGACCGCGCTGTTTGCGATCCTGCTGATCGTCGTGGCGCCGCTGATCTCCGTCTCGCTGCAAAAAGATCCCATGAGCGCCATGCCGGGTATGCACCACGACATGAGCATGATGTCGGTGGACGAGCATCATGGTGATATGCCGCATTCTATGCCAGTTGACCATGCTGAAGCATGCGGCTACTGCGTGCTGTTAGCGCATGTACCGGGCGTGATGCTGGCGCTTATCGTTCTGCTCAGCGTGGTGTTGCAGCGGCTGGGCGTGAAGCCGCCTCGTCAGGCGGTCAGCCACTGGCACTTTTTCCCCTGGCTTTACCCCGATACCCGCGCGCCGCCGCGTCGGTCTGCTTTCTCCCTTTAAAACAAAATCACTCACTTTTTGCCTTAAAAAGGAAAAGTATGACTACCTGCACTCCGCGCGCGGCATGGGGAAACCTGCTGCGTCGCCTCCATTTCTATATCGGGCTGTTTGTCGGTCCGTTTATCTTCTTCGCAGCGCTGACCGGTACGCTGTATGTCGCCACGCCGCAGCTTGAAAATGCGCTGTACCATTATGCACTCCACACGGATGCCGTTGGTGAGGCGCAGCCTCTTGCTGAACAAATTGCCGTGGCAGAAAAGGTCGTGGGTTCAGCGCTGCGTTTACATGCTGTTCGTCCGGGGCTGGAAGAGGGTGAAACGACCCGCGTGATGTTTGCCGACCCGGCGCTGGGTCCCTCCGAGCATCGGGCTATTTTTATTGATCCCGCCAGCCTTGAGGTTCGAGGGGATATGACTGTGTACGGCACCAGCGGGATTTTACCGCTGCGTCAGACTATCGATTATCTGCATACCTCGCTGATGCTGGGCAACATCGGGCGCCTCTATAGCGAGTTAGCCGCCTCGTGGATGTGGGTTGCTGCCCTGGGCGGGATCGCGCTGTGGTTCTACACCCGACCGAAGCGCCGTATTAACAATCGTTTCCAGAATCGTCGTCGCCTGCATGTGATCTTAGGCTGGACGTTACTGACGGGAATGCTGCTGTTCTCAGTCACCGGGTTAACCTGGTCACAATGGGCCGGTGGCAACGTCGATAAGCTGCGTGCAGAGATGAACTGGCTGACGCCGCAGGTAAATACCACCCTTTCCGGTGCGCCGGAAATGAGGGATGAACACGCCGAACATCGTGGTCATCACGGGGGAATGACGATGCCTGAAATGCCTGTTGAACTGTCGCTTTTTGACAGCGTATTGCAGGCCGCCCGCCAGTCAGGAATTGATGCGAAAAAGGTTGAGATCCGCCCGGCAAGCAGGGACGACCAGGCCTGGACGGTGACGGAAATCGATCGCCGCTGGCCGACGCAGGTTGGTGCCGTTGCCGTGGATCCCCACTCACTGAAGGTGCTGGACAGCACTCGCTTCGGGGATTTCCCGCTGATGGCTAAACTCACCCGCTGGGGCGTGGATTTCCATATGGGGATCCTGTTTGGTCTGGCAAATCAGCTGCTGCTCATCGCGTTTGGCGTTGCGCTGTGCGTGTTGATTATCTGGGGATACCGGATGTGGTGGATGCGTCGCCCTGCAACGTCAGCCGCGAACCCGGTACAGACGCTCTGTCAAAGCTGGCTGGCATTGCCGCTGTGGGGAAGGGGAGTGACGTTCCTGATAAGCCTCCTGCTGGGGCTGGCGTTGCCAGTAATGGGCGTCAGTCTGGTGGTCTTTATTGTGATTGACTGGCTGCGCTGGCGAGCGGTTTCAGGCGTGTCGCTCGCCGGAACATCCGTTAAATAGCCTTAAGGCGTGCTGATGACTACCGCAACCCGGCGGTTTTCAGCGCGCCCCTGTGCAGTGCGGTTGCTGCTGACAGGGTATTTTTTGCCTAAGCCCCGCGTGGTGAGGTTGCTGCGCGGGATGTTCGCGCCCTTCGCCCAGGCATCCGCCACAACATTGGCACGTTTTAACGAAAGCGCTTCGTTGTAGCTCTCTTCGCCATAGTTATCCGTATGGCCATCCATCCGGGCGTGGTTCAGGCCGGTTGCCGCCAGGCGTGAGGCCATAGTCTGGATCTGCGTTTCACTTTCCGGGCGCAGCCTGGCGTCATTTTTATCAAACAGGATCTTATCTGACAGGCCCAGAGACCAGTCGCCATTCAGTTCGTTAAAGCCATAGGATTTCATGGCCGCGATTTGCTCTGGCGTGAATTTCCCTTCAGGGGATGACTGGCATCCGGACATTGCCAGTGATGCCAGTAACAACGGCGCAAAATATCGCTTTAACATATCGTCTTCCTTTCAGGATATTGTTTTCGAACGCTGGTTTTTGACCAGATACATATTGCGATCGGCTTGCTCCAGTAAGGCCTCAACGGAGGCATTTTCCCATGCCAGAGCAAAGCCAATGCTGAGTGACATTGATGCTGTGTGCCCGTTATGCAGATCAAACGGACGGATAAATTGCTGCGACAGCGCAGCGCAAATATATTCGACCTCACGCGCGGTGTGGACGCCGTAAAGGATCATGGCAAATTCGTCGCCGCCAAGACGGTAAGACTGATGACGTTTTTCGCCAAATTCGACCATCCTTTTTGCGGCTTCGATCAGAACGCAGTCACCCGCGGCATGACCCCAGGTGTCATTGATAAACTTGAAGTTATCACCGTCCAGAAATAGCAGGGCGGAATTGGTTTTTGCCGAAGCGTCATTCATTAATGCTGCAATGTTGTTGCGAAACGCGGCGCGGTTTGCAAGCCCCGTGAGCGGATCGTGCATGGCGGTACGCAACAGTTGAGCGTTTTTCGCCTGTAGTTTGAGCTGCCACTCTTCCATTTCATCCAGCAGGCTGTTGAAGTCTTCTCCAAACTGGTGGAACTCTTCAATGCGGCCTTCCGTTACCCGGCGAGAAAAGTTGCGGTTGGTGCGAACGTCATGCACAACGTCAGTGATGTTTTGCATTTCAACAACCATGCCATGATGTAGCGAGCGGGTGATGGTCAATGCGACGGCAGAAGCAAAAAGAATGCACCCGGTGAGGACTGCAAACGAGAGCCAGATAAAGTGGCTAATCAGGCTGTCGCGTGCGGTCAGACGAATTTCGCCAATCACATTGCCGTTATGTATGATGGGCTGTGCGACAGGAACAGGGAACAGCCACCGGTTGACCAGCGCGCCCAGCGTGTCGGTATTATCCGCCGGGTTCCACGACCACCAGGCAAACCGTTTATGATGTGCATTAAGCACTTCCGCCACGGCAAACTGCCCCTGCTTGCCGAGGGTCGCCAGCGTTTCATTTGCTGCCACGGCATCGTTGAACACCAGAGAGGCTTCAAGGCTGTGGCTCATGGTGGCGCCGGTAAGTTCGAGGTTTTTTTGCGCGTATTGCTTTAATGTCACCACGGAAGCGAAACACAGCAGCAACCATATAAACGTCATCGTTATAATGACGCTTATCATGCTGATTCGCCGCAACGTTCTTTTAAACGTCGGACGCGGTGTTGGTACGACTTCCTTATTCATGCTTCTTATTCCGTGCGAGCATTAATACATCCGGATTGACTCTTACGCCACTGCGCGCCAGCGCATCCAGATTTACGGAAAACCTGACCTGGTTGTGCTCTATTATCAGACAAAATGCGCTGCCAATAACGCATTCAGGATTTTGTTCTGACATTAATAGCAACGCCTGGTCCTGATATTGATTTATTATTTCCTGTTGTTTTGCTGGCGACTCGCTCCCGAAATAGAGGGCATCGCACCTTGCTGTGAGTGCTTCCCGATCGCTATGCACAATGACAGGACTATAGGGCAACGGGTTGTGTTCATCTTCACTGCTGAGCGCCTGTCTGTAATGGGAAGAGGCATAAATACAGAGCTTAGGCTGGCCAGAAAGTGCTGGCCATCGGGTGTAGCTCACAATACCAGAAACAATCGAACGTACTGATTTATCCGTTTCAGTGAACGAGCCTGCCTTTGCAGGGGCCACTAAAATGAACAGCATTAGCGCCAGGGGGAGTCGGAGCAAAGCGATCAAGATTGCATTTCTCATCAGAATCCGCCAAACCGCCCCGGAAATAGATGTCCTTAAGAATTGTCGGCAGAATACCATTGTTTATCAAAGCCGTCATTATGTCAGAAATATCCCTGTTTTGACCTAAGCTAAATCTTACAGTGAGCTATATTCAGAGGAATTAAGGCAGGCTCAATTAAGCCTGCTGGAACGCATACTTTCATCCAATCCTTGTTGCCAGGATTCATGCAGTTTTACTGCATTTTCAGTTGTATCGCAGCTGGCAGGAAATGATTTTCCCGCTAATCCCCAGGCGTGAATAAAGCCCTCTTCGCATATTTTTTTCTGTCCGTCAGCGTAGCCACGAAGATATTCCCCTCGATCAACCTGAGGGTCATTAAAACTATCGGCCAGAGCCTGATTATCTTTAACCGGAACACCATTCATAGCGTCTTCTTTACCGGCAGTGAACCAGTCCGGGCTGGTCCAGCCAGGCTGAAAAGTATAAGGATTGATCTGGCAACCCGACAAAATCAGCGACAACAACATGAGAGTAATTGAACGCATGGCTATTCTCCTTTTTGTGAGCATAGCCTGGCTTACAAGTGTGCGTGTGTAATTTTAAATTTACGGTTTTAGGCCATTAATTTTGCAATTAAAGGGCTTCTGTAAAGTAATGTGTACGTATTTTGGATTGAAATCTTTACTTGATGTGATATCGTTGTGTCACCTCTTCGAGGAAAACCACTATCGCAAACGAGTTTGACAGGATCGCAATCATGCAAAAAGACGCGCTGAACAACGTACATATCACTGACGAACAGGTGTTAATCACCCCGGATCAACTGAAGGCGGAATTCCCGCTGAGCGTCGCGCAGGAAGCTCAGATTGAGCACTCGCGCCAGACCATTTCTGACATTATCGCAGGCCGCGATCCGCGCCTGCTGGTGGTATGTGGTCCTTGCTCCATTCACGATCCTGAAACCGCCATTGAGTACGCTCGTCGATTTAAAGCATTAGCGGAGGAGGTCAGCGATAGCCTCTATCTGGTGATGCGCGTCTATTTTGAAAAGCCACGTACTACGGTTGGCTGGAAAGGGTTGATTAACGATCCGCACATGGATGGCTCGTTTGATGTGGAAGCGGGCCTGAAGATTGCGCGTCGCCTGCTGGTGGAGCTGGTCAGCATGGGGCTGCCGCTGGCAACCGAAGCGCTGGATCCGAACAGCCCGCAGTACCTCGGCGATCTGTTTAGCTGGTCTGCGATTGGGGCGCGCACCACCGAGTCGCAAACCCACCGCGAGATGGCGTCTGGCCT
Organism: Enterobacter cloacae complex sp. IR5402; assembly: GCF_049238125.1. Taxonomy (NCBI): domain Bacteria; kingdom Pseudomonadati; phylum Pseudomonadota; class Gammaproteobacteria; order Enterobacterales; family Enterobacteriaceae; genus Enterobacter; species Enterobacter cloacae complex sp. IR5402. The sequence continues at coordinate 10,516 of NZ_JBMKHO010000022.1, read as the reverse complement.
GTCTATGCCGGTTGGTTTTAAAAACGGTACCGACGGCAGCCTGGCTACGGCGATTAACGCCATGCGCGCCGCCGCTATGCCCCATCGTTTTGTCGGGATCAACCAGGCGGGCCAGGTATGCCTGCTGCAAACTCAGGGCAACCCGGACGGGCATGTGATCCTGCGCGGCGGTAAAGCGCCAAACTACAGCCCGGCGGATGTCGCGCAGTGTGAAAAAGAGATGGAACAGGCGGGACTGCGTCCGGCGCTGATGGTAGATTGCAGTCATGGTAATTCGAATAAAGATTACCGTCGCCAGCCTGCGGTTGCAGAATCTGTGATTGCACAGATTAAAGATGGTAACCGTTCAATTATCGGCCTGATGATTGAAAGTAATATTCATGAAGGCAATCAGTCATCGGAACAGCCGCGTAGCGCGATGAAGCCCGGCGTCTCAGTCACGGATGCCTGCATCAGCTGGGAAACCACTGATACGCTACTGCGTGAGATCCACAAAGATTTGAACGGCCAGCTGGCGACGCGTCTGGCATAAGAGGATAGTTATGGTTGCTGAATTGACCGCATTACGCGATCAAATTGATGAAGTGGATAAGGCGTTGCTGGACCTGCTGGCGCGCCGCATGGCACTGGTTGCTGAGGTCGGCGAAGTTAAAAGCAAATACGGCCTGCCAATTTACGTTCCGGAGCGTGAGGCCTCTATGCTCGCCTCCCGCCGTAAAGAGGCACAGGCGCTGGGCGTTTCACCGGACTTAATTGAAGATGTCCTGCGTCGTGTGATGCGGGAATCCTATTCCAGCGAAAACGACAAGGGCTTCAAAACCCTCTGTCCGTCGCTGCGTCCGGTGGTGATTGTCGGTGGCGGCGGCCAGATGGGGCGTCTGTTTGAAAAAATGCTGACGCTTTCTGGCTATCAGGTGCGCATCCTGGAAAAAGAGGACTGGCCGCATGCACCGGAACTCATGAAGGATGCCGGAATGGTTATCGTCAGCGTACCGATTCATGTGACGGAGCAGATTATCGCGAAACTTCCTCCGCTGCCGGAAGATTGCATTCTGGTGGATCTGGCGTCCGTTAAAAATGGTCCTCTACAGGCAATGCTGGCGGCGCACACCGGGCCCGTGCTTGGGTTACACCCGATGTTTGGCCCGGACAGCGGCAGCCTGGCGAAGCAGGTAGTGGTTTACTGCGACGGTCGTCAGCCGGAAGCGTATCAGTGGTTCCTGGAACAGATTCAGGTCTGGGGGGCACGTTTGCACCGTATCAGTGCGGTTGAGCATGACCAGAACATGGCGTTTATTCAGGCGCTGCGCCACTTTGCAACCTTCGCCTATGGTCTGCACCTGGCGGAAGAGAACGTTCAGCTTGAACAATTGCTGGCGCTTTCCTCGCCAATCTATCGTCTGGAGCTGGCGATGGTCGGGCGACTGTTTGCCCAGGATCCACAGCTTTACGCCGACATCATCATGTCGTCTGAAAATAACCTGGCGCTGATCAAGCGCTACTATCAGCGTTTTGGCGAAGCGATCACTTTGCTGGAACACGGCGATAAACAAGCGTTTATCGACAGTTTCCGTAAAGTGGAGCACTGGTTCGGTGATTACGCCACGCGATTCCAGAGTGAAAGCCGCACGCTGTTGCGCCAGGCAAATGACAGTCGCCAGTAATCTGATGATGTATATACTGAAAGCCAGCATTGCTGGCTTTTTTCATTTTGGGGAACTGTCATGGCTGAACCGCAGCTGCTGTTGAACTATACCGGGCATCTGCCTGAATGCCCGACGTGGAGTGCAGAAGAGAAGGCGCTCTACTGGGCGGATATCCTGGAAGGGGAGATCCATCGGTACCATCTGCCCACCGCGGAACACTCGGTGCTCTCATTCCATGAAGAAGTTGGGTGTTTTGCCCTGCGTGAACGCGGCGGATTTATCGTCGCGATGCGAAACGCCATCTGGCTGACCGATAAACACGGCCTGCTCCAGCGTAAGGTTTGCGATAACCCATCCAACCCGCAGCTTGCACGTTTTAACGATGGCGGTACCGATCATCAGGGACGGTTTTATGCGGGCACGTTCTGGGGGCCGGGAGATTATAACGGGGCCATGTTGATGCGTATCGACAACGACCTGACGCCGAAAGTGATCCAGTGCGATATCCAGGGGCATAACGGTTTAGCGTTTAGTCCTGACAAACGGTGGATGTTTACTTCTGATACGCCGAACGGTGTGATCTACCGTACGCCGCTTGATGAGCAGGGGGAACCCGGTAAGCGCGAAGAGTTTCGCCGGTTTAGCGAGGGAGACGGTATTCCCGACGGTGCGGCAATGGATGAGGAAGGCTGCTACTGGAGCGCACTGTTTGACGGCTGGCGTATCGCACGGTTTTCACCGCAAGGCGAACAGCTGGAAGAGCACCGGCTGCCGGTACGCTGCCCGACAATGGTCTGCTTTGGCGGCGACGATATGAAAACGCTGTTTATCACCACCACGCGGGAAAATATGGAGGCGGAGGAGCTGGAGAAATACCCGCTTTCCGGTGCCATCTTCACCCTGCCTGTAAATGTGGCAGGGATGAAGAAAAGCCGCTTTATCGAACATTAAGCCGGATCGACCGGGACCACGGTTTCGCTCGGATAGCAGCCCAGCACTTTCATGGAGCGTGTGATCTCGCCCAGTTCGCGCAGGGCTTTCTGCATGGATGCAGACTCCAGGTTGGCCTGAACGTCGAGATAGAACATCTCTTCCCACGGGTTGCCATGTATTGGGCGGGATTCCAGCTTCGTCATGATCAGGTTGTGATTACGCAGCACCAGCAGCGCTTCAACCAGCGCACCCGCCTGCTGGCCGGTCGCCATCAACAGGGTGGTTTTCGCCGGGACCTGGTCCGACACGTTGATGGCCTTGCGGGCCAGAACCACGAAACGGGTGATATTCTGCGTCTGGTTGGCCAGATTGCGTTCCAGCACCTGTAAGCCATACAGCGCGCCGCCCGCTTCGCTACCGAGAGCCGCGACGGCAGGAGAGTTTGCCTGCGCCACTTTTTCCATCGCCGCCGAGGTGCTTTCGGTGTACTCAATTTTCCAGTGCGGATAACGGTTCAGGAACTGGCTGCACTGCTGGAACGGCTGCGGGTGACTGTATACCGTTTCGATCTGACTCAGATCGGTTGAGCCAGAGACCAGCACACAGTGATCGATAGGGATGGTCAACTCGCCGACTAACGACAGGCTGGTGTGCTGGAGCAAATCGTAAACATCGTTGATGGCGCCGGAACTGGTGTTCTCAATAGGCACCACGGCGTAATCTGCCTGGCCGGTTTCGACCTGGTTGAAAATGTCTGCAAATTTCGCGCAACCGCTCTCAATAAACTCTTCGAAATGGCGGGCTGCGTACTGGCGAGCCGCCAGATGAGAATAGGAGCCTTTCGGGCCGAGGAAAGCGATACGAGCAGAGTGCGGGTTGGTTTTGTTCAGATGCTGCTGGAGCAGGGCCTGTTGCGTCAGAACGGAGTCTTCGATGATGAGCTGGAACAGGCGGGTGATGTAGTGCGCATCCAGATGATGCGCTTTGCCGAGTTGAATCAACCGTTCCAGTAAATCACGTTCGCGATCGATATCGCGCACCGGCCGATGGGACTCGAGCTTGGCTTTTCCCACTTCAACGGCGAGTGCGCGGCGTTCTGCCAGCAGGGCCAGTAATTTTTCGTCGAGTGCACTGATTTTTACGCGTAAATCCAGGAGCGGGTTTTCCGGTGTCATAGTGTTGTCTGTCTCATTTTATCGTTATCAATAAAAAAGGCCTCCCGGTGTGGGAGGCCTTGTTGTTCGTCTTCGCATTCTTTATCACACGACGAAACGCCTCCCGGTCAGGGGAAGGTAAAAAAGAATGCGAAGAAAAACGGCGTCTGTTTCATAAGGTCATCCTGAAAATGATAGGGTTAAAGTACCTGCACTGTTTTGATCCTGTCAATAAAAAACGCGCCCGAAGGCGCGTTGTCGGTACACTCAATTTTAGAGGATTACTCTTCTTCAACTTCTTCCGCGAAGCTGGCGTCTTTCACCGAGGTTGCGGCGCGACGTGCTTCACCTTTGTGTTGCACTTTATTGAGCTGCCGTTCCAGCTTGTTGATCAAATCGTTAATTGCGGTGTACATATCCTCGTGTTTTGCGCTGGCGACCAGATGGCCGTTTGGAGTATTGATAGTTGCATCAGCGATGAAACCCTGCGGCTCCTTGGACAGGATGATATGTGGATTAATCAAATGTGTTTGCCATTTATCCAGTTTGGCGAGACGGTCTGCGACGTGCTGGCGGATTGCCGGAGTAATTTCCATTTGTTTACTGGTAATGTTCATTGTCATAAATTTTACCTCTTGTCTTTCCGTCTTGGTGATTCCAGCATACCCGACCCAATGTCAAAATGTGTGATTTAGATCACGTTATTTTGTCGGTTTTTGTCAGGGAATCTTTTTTGTGAGGCAGGGCAGGAAGAGGTGAGATTTACCTTGTCGAAGCCAAAAATTGCGGTCATAGTTGAATGGATGTGTTGAAGCTAAACCGCTTCAGCGTAAGTCTGAAAGAATAAAAAAACGGCAGCCCGCGGGCTGCCGTTATGCGTTGTAGCGGTATCAGGTGTTGCTGCTGTTCGCGGCGATGATTTTCGCCACTTTGTCAGCCTGAGCCGTCATCTGCATCTGGCGATACGCATTTTCCATCAGCTTCAGGCCATCACGCGTGGCTTGGGTATCCGGATAATCACGCAGCATGCCTTCTACACGGTTAACCACGGCAACCCATGCGCCACGGCGGGTGTAGTATTCCGCAACGGAGTACTCATATTTCGCCAGACGATCTTTCAGGAACACCAGACGCTTAGTGGCATCGGTAATGTACTGGCTGTTCGGGTAGCTACGCACCAGTTTGGAGAAGTCATTGAAAGCATCACGCGCATGTTGCGGGTCACGGTCAGAACGATCCACCCCGAAGAAGCCCTGCAATGCACTGTCATCCAGCGCCATGTTAGTCAGGCCGCGCATGTACATCACGTAATCGATGTTAGGATGGGTAGGGTTCAGACGCATGAAACGATCGATCGTTGCCTGAGCCAGCGGCAGATCGGCATTTTTGTAGTAGGCGTAGATAAGATCTAACTGTACCTGCTGCGAATACGGACCAAACGGATAGCGATTATCCAACGCTTCCAGTTGCGTTATCGCCTGTTTCCAGTTACCGTCCTGCAACTTTTGTTGTGCAGTCGCATAGATTTCATTCGGCGGATTGTCAGGGACCTGTTCATTCGAACCGGAGCAGCCCACCAAAGCCAGGCTCAACGTGGCCGCTGCCACCAGATATTTCATGCGCGTCATGACGTTTTGACTTTCCTCAAATGTTTGTCCGGGAGAAACTCAGTTCCTGCTCCCGATTAAGACCAGCTACAATAGCACACTATATTAAACGGCAAAGCCGTAAAACCCAACGTTAAACGAAGAAGCAGTTTATGGCACAACGAGTAGAACTCACCGCAACAGTCTCCGAAAATCAGCTCGGTCAACGCTTAGATCAGGCTTTGGCCGAATTGTTCCCTGATTATTCGCGTTCACGCATAAAAGAATGGATCCTTGACCAGCGCGTGCTGGTAAACGGCAAGATCTGGGACAAACCAAAAGAGAAAGTGTTTGGTGGGGAAGCTGTCGCCATCAATGCTGAAATCGAAGAGGAAATCCGCTTCGAGCCGCAGGATATCCCGCTGGATATCGTCTACGAAGATGACGACATTCTGGTCATCAACAAGCCGCGCGACTTTGTTGTTCACCCGGGCGCGGGCAATCCTGACGGTACGGTACTTAACGCACTCCTTCATTATTATCCGCCGATTGCCGACGTACCGCGTGCCGGTATTGTTCACCGTCTGGATAAAGACACCACGGGTCTGATGGTGGTGGCGAAGACGGTTCCCGCCCAGACTCGCCTGGTGGAATCGTTGCAACTGCGCGAAATCACCCGTGAGTATGAAGCGGTGGCGATTGGTCATATGACCTCTGGCGGCACGGTGGAAGAGCCTATCAGCCGTCACCCAACCAAGCGTACGCATATGTCCGTACACCCGATGGGCAAACCGGCGGTGACCCATTACCGCATCATGGAACATTTCCGTATTCATACGCGCCTGCGTCTGCGCCTGGAAACCGGGCGTACTCACCAGATCCGCGTGCACATGGCGCATATTACCCATCCGCTGGTGGGTGACCCGGTTTACGGCGGTCGTCCGCGTCCACCAAAGGGCGCATCGGATGAATTCATCTCCGTGCTGCGTAAATTCGATCGCCAGGCGCTGCATGCGACGATGCTGCGTCTTTACCACCCAATCACCGGAATTCAGATGGAATGGCATGCGCCGATCCCACAGGATATGGTGGAACTTATCGACGCGATGCGCGCAGATTTCGAAGAACATAAGGATCACGTGGACTGGTTATGACCAAACTGATTGTCCCGGAGTGGCCACTGCCTGAAGGCGTGGCCGCCTGTAGTTCAACCCGTATCGGTGGCGTGAGCCAGGGCGCGTGGGAGTCTCTGAACCTCGGTGCGCATTGTGGCGATAACCTGGAGCACGTTGAAGAGAACCGTAAACGCCTCTTTGCTGCGGGAAACCTTCCTTCAAAACCGGTCTGGCTTGAGCAGGTGCACGGTAAAGCGGTGCTTAAGCTGACGGGTGAGCCCTATGCGTCTAAACGCGCCGATGCTTCGTACAGCAATACGCCGGGAACGGTTTGCGCGGTGATGACCGCTGATTGCCTGCCGGTGTTGTTCTGCAATCAGGCAGGAACTGAAGTGGCTGCTGCCCACGCCGGATGGCGAGGCCTGTGCGAAGGCGTGCTGGAAGAGACCGTCGCCTGCTTCCAGGACGATTCTGCAAATCTCATCGCCTGGCTTGGCCCGGCGATTGGCCCGCAGGCATTTGAGGTCGGGCCCGAAGTGCGCGATGCCTTTATGGAAAAAGATCCGCAAGCGGTCGAAGCGTTCGTGGCTTCCGGAGATAAATATCTGGCCGATATTTACCAGCTTGCCCGCCAGCGCCTGAATAACGTCGGTGTGACTCAAATCTTCGGCGGAGATCGCTGTACCTTCACCGATAAGGGTGATTTTTTCTCCTATCGCCGCGACAAGACGACAGGCCGTATGGCAAGTTTCATTTGGCTGATATAACCTAAAGAATCAAGACGATCCGGTACGCGCCGTTTTCTTTTCACATAATTCAGGTTATTAACCTTGAATAATTGAGGGATGACCTCATTTAATCTCCAGTAGCAAATTTGACCTGTTATGGGAGGAGTTATGCGTCTGGATCGTCTTACTAATAAATTCCAGCTTGCTCTCGCCGATGCCCAGTCCCTCGCACTGGGGCACGACAACCAATTTATCGAACCTCTTCATTTAATGAGCGCCTTGCTGAATCAGGAAGGGGGATCGGTACGTCCTTTATTAACGTCCGCTGGCATTAATGCCGGCCAGTTACGCACCGCCATCGATCAGGCGCTGAGCCGTTTACCGCAGGTAGAAGGTACCGGCGGCGACGTGCAGCCGTCGCAGGATCTGGTGCGCGTGCTGAACCTTTGCGACAAGCTGGCGCAAAAACGTGGGGACAACTTTATTTCGTCAGAGCTGTTTGTTCTGGCGGCGCTTGAATCACGCGGTACCTTAACCGACCTGCTGAAATCCGCCGGTGCAACCACCGCTAATGTGACCCAGGCGATTGAGAAAATGCGCGGAGGTGAAAGCGTGAACGACCAGGGAGCCGAAGACCAACGTCAGGCTTTGAAGAAATTTACGGTCGACCTGACCGAACGTGCCGAGCAGGGCAAACTTGACCCGGTGATCGGCCGCGACGAAGAAATCCGCCGGACAATACAGGTACTGCAACGTCGTACCAAAAACAACCCGGTGCTGATTGGTGAGCCAGGCGTCGGTAAAACCGCCATCGTTGAAGGGCTGGCGCAGCGTATCGTTAATGGCGAAGTGCCCGAAGGGCTGAAAGGCCGTCGCGTACTGGCGCTGGATATGGGCGCGCTGGTGGCCGGGGCGAAATACCGCGGTGAATTTGAAGAGCGTCTGAAAGGCGTGCTGAACGATCTGGCGAAACAGGAAGGTAACGTCATCCTGTTTATCGACGAACTGCACACCATGGTGGGGGCGGGTAAAGCTGACGGCGCAATGGATGCCGGGAACATGCTGAAACCTGCGCTGGCGCGCGGTGAACTTCACTGCGTCGGCGCCACTACGCTGGACGAGTACCGTCAGTACATTGAAAAAGATGCCGCGCTGGAGCGTCGTTTCCAGAAGGTGTTTGTCGCTGAACCAAGCGTAGAAGATACCATCGCCATTTTGCGTGGTCTGAAAGAGCGTTATGAGCTGCACCATCACGTGCAGATCACCGACCCGGCCATCGTTGCGGCGGCGACGCTTTCGCATCGTTACATTGCCGACCGTCAGTTGCCGGATAAAGCCATTGACCTTATCGATGAAGCGGCGTCCAGCATCCGTATGCAGATTGACTCGAAACCGGAAGAGCTGGACCGACTCGATCGCCGTATTATCCAGCTCAAGCTGGAACAGCAGGCGCTGAACAAAGAGTCTGATGAAGCGAGCAAGAAACGCCTTGATATGCTCAACGAAGAACTGGACGAGAAAGAGCGTCAGTATTCTGAGCTGGAAGAAGAGTGGAAAGCTGAGAAAGCCTCCCTCTCTGGCACCCAGACAATCAAGGCGGAGCTGGAGCAGGCTAAAATTGCCATTGAGCAGGCGCGTCGCGTAGGGGATCTGGCACGGATGTCTGAACTACAGTACGGCAAGATCCCTGAGCTGGAAAAACAACTTGAGATCGCCACGCAATCGGAAGGCAAAACCATGCGTCTGTTGCGTAATAAAGTGACGGATGCCGAGATTGCCGAAGTGCTGGCGCGCTGGACGGGTATTCCTGTGGCTCGCATGATGGAAAGCGAACGCGAGAAACTGCTGCGTATGGAGCAGGATCTGCATCAGCGCGTCATTGGACAGAACGAAGCGGTCGAAGCGGTATCTAACGCCATTCGTCGTAGCCGTGCGGGGCTGTCCGATCCGAATCGTCCAATCGGCTCGTTCCTGTTCCTGGGGCCAACCGGTGTCGGTAAAACCGAGCTGTGTAAAGCGCTGGCTAACTTTATGTTCGACAGCGATGACGCGATGGTGCGTATCGATATGTCCGAGTTTATGGAGAAACACGCCGTCTCGCGTCTGGTCGGTGCGCCTCCGGGATATGTCGGTTATGAAGAGGGCGGTTATCTGACGGAAGCGGTTCGCCGTCGTCCTTATTCCGTCATCCTGCTGGATGAAGTAGAAAAGGCACATCCTGACGTGTTTAACATTCTGTTGCAGGTGCTGGATGATGGGCGTCTGACGGATGGGCAGGGAAGAACGGTCGACTTCCGTAACACGGTGGTGATCATGACCTCGAACCTGGGTTCCGATTTGATTCAGGAACGCTTCGGTGAGCTGGATTACAGCCATATGAAAGATCTGGTGCTGGGTGTGGTCAGCCAAAACTTCCGTCCGGAGTTCATCAACCGTATTGATGAAGTGGTCGTGTTCCATCCGCTGGGTGAGAAACACATTGCGTCGATTGCGCAGATCCAGTTGCAGCGTCTGTACAAACGTCTGGAAGAGCGTGGGTATGAAATCCACATTTCCGACGATGCGCTGAAACTGCTGAGCGAGAATGGTTACGATCCTGTTTATGGTGCGCGTCCGTTAAAACGTGCTATCCAGCAGCAGATCGAAAACCCGCTGGCGCAGCAAATCCTCTCTGGGGAGCTGGTTCCGGGCAAAGTTATCCGTCTGGAAGCCAACGAAGACCGAATTGTGGCAGTGCAGTAAGTCACAAAACGCAAAAACGGGCCGCTTGCGGCTCGTTTTTGTTTAAAAACCAGGCAAGAATTAATGTCTGAGATGTGTTTTGCCTGGAAAGTGAGCAGTCGGTAAATAATTTTCACTTTGCACTTGCAGCCTCAGAATAACTCCCTATAATGCGCCTCCACTGACACGGAACAACGGCACGCAAGCCGCCGGGTCAGCAGAGAAAAGCAAAACAAACGCTTGACTCTGAAGCGGGAAAGCGTAATATGCACACCCCGCGCCGCAGCGAAAACGAAGCGGCACTGCTCTTTAACAATTTATCAGACAATCTGTGTGGGCACTCAAAGTGACATGGATTCTTAACGTCCTCGGACAAAAAATGAATACCAAGTCTCTGAGTGAACACGTAATTCATTACGAAGTTTAATTCAAGAGCATCAAACTTAAATTGAAGAGTTTGATCATGGCTCAGATTGAACGCTGGCGGCAGGCCTAACACATGCAAGTCGAACGGTAACAGGAAGCAGCTTGCTGCTTCGCTGACGAGTGGCGGACGGGTGAGTAATGTCTGGGAAACTGCCTGATGGAGGGGGATAACTACTGGAAACGGTAGCTAATACCGCATAACGTCGC
>NZ_JBMKHO010000021.1:0-55126 GCF_049238125.1 Enterobacter cloacae complex sp. IR5402 | reverse complement strand
TCATCTCAAAATTGGCGTTAGTGTTAGACATATATTCAAGCCTATCTCTTATCTGGAGATACAGCTACTGTCCGGTGTTTCAGGGGGCTACATCATTCGGATGCTGTGACGTTTCAGGCTCCTCTATGGCATAAATCACATTTCTGGGCGTCCCCGCGACATTCTTTTCAGCCTCAGCCCGAAAAAAATTCAACAGGATAAGCCTCCTTATCCCGCTGCCGCGCTTATTGATGGGGATGCCATTTTCCCCGTCCAGGATGAAATTGAAGGTCCACTTGGGTTTCTCCTTAAATCGTGGAGTCAGTTCACTGGCGAGTTCGGGGGCCATTTCACGTAATTTATCCAGCGTTCTCTGTGCGACATCCAGGACGCTGTCCTGAATCTCATTTTCCAGCGCTGTAATTTTGTCCTGCAGCGCAGCCTGAGCGTCTTTTACGGCCTGCTGTAAGGGGTTTTTAGCTTCGGAATCCCCGTCGCTGCTTTCCCTGTCGGCTTTGAAAATCGCATACGTGGGCAGCAAATCGAGGATCTTACCCCATAATGATTTTGTGTCGGTTCCGAACTCTTTATCGACATCCAGCATAATTTCCGAACAGGTATAGGGGGCTGCGGCTTCCCTGATGGCCTGACGCCATAACGATGCAGTGCGTTTATCCGCCACATTTTTTTCAACTTCTTTTCCCACCGCCTTGAGCTCAGAAATTTTCATGCCCAGTAAATTTCTCAGGGGCTCCTCATCCGGGTGGATGCAGCGGATGCAGGTCTGCTCCGGTTTTCCTGAGGTCGTTGCTTTAAACGTTTTGACGATTTCAAAATTGCCGTCCTCATTCAGCAGATGTTCTGAGGCGAGCGTGGTCTGCACCCTGTCGTCGATCATGATAAAATCGGGCAGGTCATCAAATTCACAGGCTATTTCAAAACGGCCGTCCCCTTCTCTTAGGCTGAAACAGTTCATGTCATTCTTGTCAGCCTTCATTCCTTCTGTTTCAAAAAAAATAGCCAGCGCTTCCAGAAGCGTTGATTTCCCAAAGTCATTACGACCGACAATACCCGTCATGCTTTCATCAATAATGATTTCAGTAGAGTTTCTGTAGCCTCTGAAGTTTTTCAGTTTTAATTTTCTGAGCCGCATATGAAGTCCTGTGTGTAAGAAAGCGTTTTGCTGCAACCTGAATACAAAATATATTTTCAAATGCCTGCCAACAAGCAGGGATAACCGTTATTCAGAATATCTTAACGACATTTCGGGATTATGATCTGGTCGCGCTTTCAGAACTTTACTGCCCCTCAAAACACCGGAAACTAACTTGTGGTTGGTTACATGGCAAAGTTAAAACTCCAGAATCACGGGTAATGATTTCAATGCTTATTATATTTTTTGGAATTGACTCATGAGCTTTATAATTTAAATGATAATAATAACCATTCTTTTATGCGTAATATTTGCTACTGACACTGATGAATTTAAAAGAAGATAGATTTTCATTTACGGATTATTTCCTAAATTCATCGATAATGTGATCGACATAAAATTTTCACTGAAGAATGAAGAGATAATTTAAGGCCGAGCGAAATAGCTCAAAATGGTGTATTTAACATAACAGAAGAAATGAAAGGCTCTATCGCAACCTGATACTTCAGGCCGCTAAGGGGTTAATCTTGTTGAAGAAAAATTAGACCGGGAAGCGCCAGGCGTCACCATTTCTCCCGCCTGGCTGGAAGTGAAGAATAATTGTGCATAGCTCCGTATTCGGGCTTTGCATCTGACAATGGTTCCCTGGATGAAAGTACGATCTCCACTCCAAGGACGCTGAACACCCTAAACAAACGCTCAAAACCCGCACTTGCAGGGTTGGCCTCTAGTCGGGCATAAGTATGCTGTGTTATACCCAAACGTTCAGAAACATCTTTTTGCGTCAGTCCATTGGCTTTGCGAAAGCCGATTAAAACAGGACGTAACTGATTCAAAGTCTTCAAAGCGTATTGAGTGTTCATAAGTGACCTTCCGTATCGACGAGTTAACAAGCATAACGCAGGGATTTACAGCATATAGGCTGTAATGCTCATTAACAGACTATAGGCTGTAATACGAATCCTGCCAAGATGCGGCATCTTTCAAATACAAGGCCGTATTGGGTAAGCAGTACACCGTTATATAGCACCCCTTGCCCCTTTGCTGGAGAGGGACCCACGTGATCGCAGGTCTTTTAGACGTTGTTGCTAACCGGCATCATACACAGGTGGTAACCCCCAGGGAAACTCTATGAGTGATAATTTATTCCTGCCCCAGTCAAAATATAAAACCTTATCTAACTAGCTTTCTTAGTATTTTATAAATGAAGTGAAATTAGCGAAGAAGTTTTACATTGTAAAGTGAGCAAAAATATTTACCATTCAACTGGCAAAATTTACAATCTGCAGCCCTTAGCCTGAGAAAATGCACATTAACAGAATAATCATCAAGTCCGATAGAGGCATAACTTACGTCCTCAAAAATATCAGAAATAAATGAGTTGAAATTACAAAAATTAACTTCACTTAACATCTTGAACACCGCAGAAATATATCTATCATGCATTATCTTGACTTCGATAACCTTAGATAAACTTGAATGCGACTTACATTTGAAGAGATCAAAGAGAAAGTAAATCAGCATATTTTTATTGTCCGAAATCCATTTTAAAATTTTATTACGTGCACATGGTAATATATACACTGGATTTTTGAAAGGGTTTGAAACGTCAACCACAAGGGAACAATAACCATGAGGATTTATTCCACTTATAATTAAGTCACTAAGTCCTTTCACTGCATTCAAATAGTTATCAAAACAAACCTCATATAAACTGGTACTATGAACTGCACATTTAGATTCAAACAACCATCTATGACGCAGATAACCAATGCCTTTAGAGTGTATATCTTCAACAATACATTTGTGACAGTAACGAATGTTTGAGATGTTTACCAATGGATATGAATTAGTTATGTGAAAATTTTTCCGACAGGCATCTTCAACAGCGTTAAAATACCCGTAAACACCAGAAGATAACGACACTATATTGGAAGTTAGTATATAACCATTTCTAGTGGCAAGAATGTCATATATATCCTGCAAGCTATGCAATTTGTACATATCAATCAGTTCGAAACGAGGAAAGGCATCGTACCTTAGTGCGCCATGCTTTGATATTATGTTCCTGCAATTGGATAAGTTATACATTATCTGTGAACGCAGAAGAAAACTGTGCCACAATTCATTTTCGTAAACCATATAACTCCCTCTTATTTAATTAGTTCCATTTTTCTGAGAAGTATCATTGTCATTGGTAGTTTATCTCTGTATTTCAAAAGCCAGCCATGCCCCCCAGTAAAGCATCTAGACTTGTAAGTGACATCGAGTACTGCCCCTGAGATAAAACATCATTTATTAATGATGATGAGATAATATCTCTCTCGCTCCAGTCTACTCTTTTATTTTTATAGCATCGTATTGTTTTAGGAAGACAGGAATTAAGCCAGTCACATTCATGTTTATTTAGCCAATAGAAACTTGCATAACAACTTTCTTTGACTAACTTTCGTGTTATAGAAACGGATTGATTATGTATAAATCTTAATATTTTCTGCTTATGACGCCGTCTTAAAGAATCTTTTTTACATTTTTTACGCCATGAGCATAAACCGTAACAAGATGAAATTACAGAGGATACAGCTCCTTCCGATAATGAGTTTTTCTCAGCTATGGATGCCAGACTAAACCCCCTTACAGCCATAGACTTGATAAGCAATTCAGTGAATATATTAATTTTTGTGTTTCGCTTAAACGCCCTCAGGTATTTTTTATAAATAAGTGTTTTAATGTAGCATCTGCTGCGACTAAATTCCTTCCCAAGGTTGCTAACACTAGTATTATTTTCAACTATATGAAAACTGTATTTCTTATGACTTTTAAAGATTTCTTTCTTTTTATTAGTACGACTTCCTGCATACGTTGGCCAGCAAGTATTTAACAAACAATAACAAAGCAAAAGATGCTTTGTGGGATGCTGACAACATTTGTCTTTGAGTATAGGCTCCCAGTAATGATAATCAGTTAGGGATGTTGGTATAAGTCCCGATGAACCCTCCCCAAATAACTGGCACTTAGCATAAACATGTGCGTAGAATACATTTTTCTTTAAATTTCCATCCAATGATAATAAATTCAACTTTTTAAGTACATCCATGTAATTGGGGTGTGTAATATCTTTTCTTCTGATTATATTTAGGGACTCATAACAAAACTTAGCAAAATCGAAGTCTATCTCATTGCTAAGTTGTTCTGTATACGAAACAGGAGGCATCAGTCCAATACGTATGTGCGGTGAAGAGGGGACATGGATGCTTTCAAGCGCTACCGGATGCCGATGGCAGGTTGTAACCCCATGAAGCTGATGCGCCAGATGCCAATAAGTAACACCATAATGAAAAGTATCTTCACGAGCGCAAACCGGGCAAAACTTCAATAGTGTGCGCTGCCCTAGTGAAAAATTACTAAGGCGGCACAATCGATTAAGCCTGGCAGGGGTCGTGTTGAAATCCATAATTTCATTACGACTGATTGGTAGTGCCCAGGCAAAAAGAGGGAGTAAAGTCTGTTCATGCCAGAGCTGATCTGCACTTTCGGATGTATGAAGAGAAATAGCCTTTAATCCTGAATTGAGAATTGGATGGACGTTCATATCAGGTTTGTTGAAAATGATCGTTAACAGAGAAGATGGGGACATACCGTACACGGTAGTTGTCCGACAAAACCGGCTGAACAAGGATTCATCAGGCAAAACAGGCAACATTCTCATTTCCCACACCTCTCTTTGACCGTTACGAACTGTTACCTCATTACAATTTATTAAGTGGATCTATATTTATAAGCCCGCAACGCTGAAGAGCATCGTAGGTATTTTTCTTTTCAGCTGTTCTGTTGATAACAAGATCGTGGTCAAGAGACAGTATTTTCTCGTCGAAATTGCGCAAAACCTCGTCTATTTTTCCTACGAATTCCTTGTGCTGTGGCCTGTCTATATCCCCAGGGATCAAAGACTTTAGGGACTTCTCTGCCATGATTTTAGCCGAAGCATCACCCTCATTAGATGCAGAGAGCCATTTAGCTTCCTCATCTTCAGTCGCGGCCCCCGGGAGTGGAGTATCCTTATATTCCTCCGTATGACTCACGAGTACCGGTACAGAGGCCGACAAGACTGCGCCAGTGATGATTTCATTGCCGCTACCGATAACCTTTAATTGTGCCCCCCGATAAATCATCTGAGCCAATCCAATATTGCCTTTAGATAAAATGAATAATTTTTCGTTTAACTCATCATTTAATGGAGTTTCAACATTTGTCCATTGTAATGGCCATAAATAATGAATAAACGATTGCCAGTCTTGTGAATCGTATCTAACATTCTTAATTTTCATGTAACCACCAGACTCTGCCCGCCTGGCAATTCTCATTTTCTTTGTCAGCGTCTCGTCAAAAGGATGATTTCCACAAAAAACCATAGATACCCCCATGGAATCTACAATTTCATGTAAAAAATCAATCAACTTACTCTCACCCCCGGTTCTTGAAAATTTAAGCCTCTGCATTTCATCAATAACAAGGATACCCAAAAATGATGATTTAATTCTTTGTGCAATCTGGCGAGCCAGAGCACCATTTCTAATCTCAGGTGTAGTTCGTTCAATACCAATTGCATCATCTAATTTTTGTAAAATCTCTTCACAAAGGTCTCTCACACTTGAATTGTATGGACAATTAATCTTTACCCATACAATTTGCTTACTGAAGCCGGGAAAAACTCCTTTATAGCTGCTGTGTTCTATAATCTGAGGGAAATGATCCATGACTTGCTCAATCATGGTAGTTTTTCCAGAACCACTCATTCCAACTATCGTAATAGTTTCAGCCTGGGATTTAAAATATCCACTTTCTGGCTCAATATCAGGACGCTCATTTCCATAGTAATGAAGATATTGAATTGTTCCGCTTTTTAAAGGATTACGAGCTGCATAGCTTTCCCTAAGTGCCCGTAAGATCATCTTATAAGCCTGGATAAGATTGGTTTGAGGGCAACGGAATTTCTTTATACGTTCGACATACTGCTCTCTAACATTCGCCGGGGCAGTCCAGCGGATTTTTTCGTCAATTTCGGGGAAATAACTCATTTCCAGAAGTACTTCATCTTCCGTAAGCGCTTCAGGAAGTGCTTCAATTAAGGGATTGCCACGATACTCAGGTAACTCCTGTTCTTTATATATCGCTGAAACGCGCCGTATAAGATTCATTATTCTGCGTCCTCAGTCTTCTTCTTACCTTTTAACCATCTTTGTTTCTCCTCCCGGCCAGGCAAAAGCAGAACATTACTGGATGAAGGAAGTAGGGGTTCAGATCTTCCATTAGCAACATGAGTTCGCCCTAATGAATCAAGTTCATTTTTCCTGTTCTTTTTAATATCTTTACCATGTACCCGGCGAGATTCGTATATTTCATTTAATCTTTCGTTACCTTTCCTGTTAAATTCATCTTTATTATTGATATTGCTGAGCGAATCCAGAGTAAATAAATTAATTTCTTTTTGAGTATCTACCCAATCAGCCATTACATCTGTATCAAGATGAGCTTTCCCTTTAAATACATCTCTTTTCTTAAGTAGGTAATGTTTTTTGAAAATGCTATTTTTGTCAAATCTTACATATATATAATCTACGCAATTGTCATCTATTCTTGCTTCACAAGTGGTTCTTCCAAATACTCTGACACCTGATGCAATTTCAGGATCACATTCATAAAAAAGATTATTGTACTGAATCCCACCGGCGGTAATGTTAGCGTTCACAGGGATTAACAATCGTGCGATCACTTCGTCGGCCCCAACGGCTCTTGCGCTGAATCTCCCGTGCTTTAAGCTTATCATCCAACTATTTTTTGGTGATATTACGAGATCATTTTCAATCAGTAAGGGATTGATATAAGCCAGTTCCTCATACGTTCTCTGATTATGTGCAAGTATCTCCCGAATCAGTAAAGACGTGACCTCCTGAATCGTTAAACAAGCCCTGGATTGCGGTGTTGGCTCTCCTTTAACAATCTTTCCCCTTCGTGTTGTTCCAATAAGCCTATGAATAACCTCATCATTCAGAATGCCGAAACAGCGTTCAACAATGCTTTTTCTGTCGCCTCTACCGACTGGCGCAAACTCAAGTTTTGTCAGGGGGGTCATCTCTTCCTGAGGTTTAAGACCAATCATCTCCCCGTTGTCACACATCAATGTTAATGGAATGTGAGAACAAGGCCAATCATCATCAGTAATAGAGATTCCAAATAATCTACAATATTCTTTTTTTGGCATAAAGCAATTTGCTAACGCTTGTCGGGCGGCTCGCCATGAAGCATGGTATAAAGAAACATGAAGGCCAACAATCATTCTTGTTGCACGATCCACCACTGTATAAATAGTAGGACGCCCAATGACTTTTCGTCTGTTTAAACTCGAAATAAGATGTACATCAGCGACAGTTGAGTCTATTTCGAAAACATCACCCGGCAAAACAGTTGTATTAGCCACACTACCTAAAAGCGCCCGCATTTTGAGGTCTATTTCTTTTTTCGTGTTCTTCTTATTTATCGAGAAATCTTTAGTGAAGAGTTTTTTATTCCAGTATGAAAATTGTTTTAAAGAAGGAACATATGGAGCTCTATTTTCTAGGTTTGCTGTTTTAATTTCATCCCTAAAATACAAATCAATATGTCTCTCTAATGTTTTCTTTATCGTATCTCCGTTAACTTTATAATGATACGTAATGAGAGATTTTCTAATATTATTTATATCTCTTTCATTAAGAATGAAAACACGTGATCGTTCATTAGGTAATGCTCTGTTTTTTTTGGAATTCCCAAGTTTAATTTCATGTTTGATTCTACTTTTCCCAGCGGCGCCACAGTTCGAGAATGCGGGTAGCAATGCATAAATATCCTGCCCATGTCGCCAATACAACGCCAGAAGCGTTCTGATAGTATATTGTGATATTTTTTTATTTCTTGAGTAATCCATTAAAAGGTGCGACTTTTTATGTAATGCATAGTCGAACAGAAACATTCTGTCATCTACAAGATCTTTAATGATATTGTAATTTTCATCTCGCCTTCCTCTGTCTTTATCTGTTAATTCTTTCTCATCTACTAACATATATGAAGGATATATATAATCTTTACAAGTTATGCTATTTGATTCAATATAATATTTAAACATTGAAAATGAGAAAGGGATTGGCTTACCCGTTCTTTCTGATTTTATTTTAAACAAAATTAACAAATCGACCTTTCTGTCAAAATCCAAAACACGGTAAAGTCCCTCTGCAAGCAAATCAGTGCCTTGAGAGAGCCAGACTGAATTCCTAATAATATCCATTTGCGTTCAGTCCTATATAGTGGTCATTGGAAATTATCTTTATCAGACCGGTTTCGAGTATTGGATATGATAAATCAACATTTATCATTTTTAATCCAATCATTGCCTGCAATAACATCATCGCTTCTTGTGCGTCTACCCCAAAGATTGATGAAATCATTGCACGTAGTCCTACTATGGGATAAACATCTGGTTTAAGCTTCCATAGGATTTTATCAAGAGGATATTTATCATAAAATTCAGAACCATCTCTTAATACAGAAGTAGCCCAGCAAATGTTTTTACCGACGACGTTATTGAGTTCCGAGCCAACATAAATTTGAAACTCAACATCAATCAACTGCCAAAACATCCTCTCTATTTCAAGTTTTTGGGCTTCGCGTTCAGGTATGCTCTCGTTATGTTTTACTGCTATAGCTTTGTATCGAAGTCCGCCTTCAGGAGTTCTCAAGGTCAGTAAAAAATCGGTTGTCATAACATTCAGAACTTCGACAGGTACTCCTCTTACTCCCCTCACCATAGGATGTTGAAAATGTAGATGATTTGCTATTTGTTGGGTAAGCCGGAGAGGAAAGAGTGGGAATTGTTCCCGGATATCAATCACCGAGTCATTAAACTCAGCCAGATAGAAAAAGTTACTTTCGACAGAAGAAAGGAGATGATGGTTTCGAAACGTCTTAAGGCCAAAGACTATCGAACGGTTTCCACGGGATTTAACGTCCTGAGCTCTAAGCCAGGGCTGATAACTTTGGCCATAGCCCACTCCTATGCCGTCACCTAGCGCATTTTCATAATCCAAATAGGATTTGAGACGCCTACCCCTAGCCATGATCGTACCCTAAAAACGACATTGATACGTACCTATATGTGCATTTTATAGTCTCCAACCTATAACCACACATTCAGTAAGTATACAACATTAGCGTCGTTTTTTGAGAATGGTTACAACTTTAGTGCTTTGTGTACAACTTTATTGTCCTCGGACATCAGCCAGCGCTTGCGCGCATGCCCAGGCACTGGCCCACGCCCACTGGAAGTTATACCCGCCGAGCCAGCCGGTCACGTCCATCACTTCACCAATGAAATAAAGACCCGGCACGTTGCGGGCTTCCATCGTGCGGGATGAGAGTTCGTTTGTATCCACGCCGCCCAGCGTCACTTCCGCCGTGCGGTAGCCTTCGGTGCCGTTTGGCTGTAAGCGCCAGTTCGTCAGCGTCTCCACCAGCGTTTCCTGCTCACGGCTGTTGAGCTGCTTGAGCGCAACATCCGGAATTTGCCCTAACACCTGCAAGCACTCCACGAGACGCTTCGGCAACTGCATCGCCAGGGTATTTTTCAGGCTTTGATTCGGGTGCGCGGCGCGTTGCTCGTTGAGGAAGGCGTCCAGATCGCAGTCCGGCACTAGGTTTACGGAGACAAACTCCCCCGGCTGCCAGTAGCTGGAGATCTGCAATACCGCCGGCCCCGAGAGTCCACGATGGGTAAAGAGCAGGTTTTCGCGGAACACCGTGCCGTCTTCGGCCGTAATGACCGACGGTACAGACACGCCGGAGAGTGTCTGAAGCTGCTCCAGCAGCGGCTTATGCAGCGTGAACGGTACCAGCCCGGCGCGGGTGGGCAGTATCTTCAGGCCAAACTGCTCGGCAATTTTATAGCCGAACGGTGAGGCGCCCAGCCCCGGCATCGAGAGGCCGCCGCTGGCGATCACCAGGTTATCGGCGCTGACGGTCTCACCGTTGAGTTGCAGCGTGTAGCCCTGCTCGTCACGGGCGACGTCCAGCACTTCGGTGCGCAGGCGCATTACTACGCCGCCTTTCTCGCACTCGGCCACCAGCATATCAACGATTTGTTGCGCGGAGTCGTCGCAGAACAGCTGTCCCAGCGTCTTCTCATGCCACGCGATACCGTGTTTACCCACCAGTTCGATAAAATCCCACTGGGTATAGCGCGCCAGCGCAGATTTGCAAAAATGGCGGTTCTGGCTCAAATAGGCCGCAGGCTCGACATAAAGATTAGTAAAGTTGCAGCGCCCACCGCCAGACATCAGGATCTTGCGGCCAGGCTTTTTTCCGTTATCCAGCAGCAGCACGCGACGACCCGCTTGTCCGGCCATCGCCGCACAAAACATACCCGCCGCACCGGCGCCAATAACTACGGCATCAAACCTTTCCACGTCAAAATCCTCTTCGTTAACTGCCGCGGATTGTAAAGTTTCCTCAGTGGTCGCACCAGCGTAAAAAGATATTACAAAGCCATTTCATTGATATTTAAAGATTATCCTTTAAGGCACATTTCTCAAATCAGGTGGTATGTCAAAAAAAGTCTATATTTCACTTTGCCCGTTGCGCATTTGTCCTGGATAATGCGCCGCGTTCATGTCCTCAAAATGGCGTAACGTCCTATGCTACATTTGTTTGCCGGCCTGGATTTACATACCGGGCTTTTATTATTGCTTGCTCTGGTTTTTGTGCTGTTTTACGAAGCGATCAACGGCTTCCACGACACTGCAAACGCAGTAGCAACGGTTATCTACACTCGCGCAATGCGATCGCAGCTTGCGGTTGTTATGGCGGCGGTATTTAACTTTTTTGGTGTCCTCCTGGGCGGACTGAGCGTTGCGTATGCCATTGTGCATATGCTGCCAACGGATCTGCTGCTTAACGTGAGTTCCGGTCATGGCCTGGCCATGGTGTTCTCTATGCTGCTTGCTGCGATTATCTGGAACCTCGGTACCTGGTATTTCGGCCTGCCGGCATCCAGCTCTCACACCCTCATCGGCGCGATTATCGGTATCGGGTTAACCAATGCCCTGATGACCGGGACCTCCGTCGTTGATGCGCTGAATATCCCGAAAGTTCTCGGCATTTTCGGCTCTCTGATCATCTCCCCTATCGTCGGTCTGGTGGTGGCGGGTGGCTTGATTTTCATCCTGCGTCGCTACTGGAGCAACACGAAAAAACGTGCGCGTATCCACCTGACGCCAGCAGAGCGTGAGAAGAAAGACGGCAAGAAAAAGCCGCCGTTCTGGACGCGTATCGCGCTGATCATTTCCGCTATCGGCGTCGCCTTCTCTCATGGCGCGAACGATGGTCAGAAAGGTATCGGCCTGGTGATGCTGGTTCTGATTGGCGTCGCACCGGCGGGCTTCGTGGTTAACATGAACGCCTCCGGTTACGAAATCACCCGTACCCGTGATGCGGTAAACAACGTTGAGACTTACTTCCAGCAGCATCCTGATTTGCTGAAGAAAGCGACCGGCGTGGACCAGCTGATTCCTTCTCCGGAGTCAGGCGCAACGACGGCACCGGGCGAGTTCCATTGCCATCCGGCAAACGCGATTAACGCGCTGGAACGTGCGAAAGGCATGCTGGCCGATATCGAAAGCTATGACAAACTGGCTGTTGAACAGCGTGGTCAGCTGCGTCGCATCATGCTCTGTATCTCCGACGTGACCGATAAAGTCGCGAAGCTGCCAGAGGTTAATGCTGACGACCAACGTCTGCTGAAGAAACTGAAAGGCGATATGCTCAATACCATTGAGTACGCGCCAATCTGGATCATCATGGCGGTCGCGCTGGCGCTGGGTATCGGTACGATGATTGGCTGGCGTCGTGTGGCGACCACCATCGGCGAGAAGATCGGTAAGAAAGGCATGACCTATGCGCAGGGTATGTCCGCGCAGATGACGGCAGCGGTATCTATCGGTCTGGCGAGTTACACCGGTATGCCAGTCTCCACCACCCACGTACTCTCTTCGTCCGTGGCAGGTACAATGATTGTTGACGGCGGCGGTTTGCAGCGTAAAACCGTGACCAACATCCTGATGGCCTGGGTGTTCACCCTCCCGGCGTCCATCCTGCTGTCTGGCGGTCTGTACTGGATTTCGCTGAAGCTGATTTAATCGGCTGAAGGCGACAAAAAAGCGGGTCAGGAAACTGGCCCGCTTTTTTTATGCTCAGTGCCAAATCATCAGCGCAATCATACTCACCACAACCAGACCACAGAGGGCGCTGGTCAAAATGAACTGACGACGCAGGCGCTCGCAGCGACGGATAAACTCTTCATCGTGGTGATCGCGGTAGCGTTGGTAGTAGATATACCCCACCAGACGCATCTGCTTGCTGGGCTGTCCGTGCGAGGTGAAGAACCCTCCACCGTCCACATACTGATAAAGCAACGGATCGCAACCACGAAGTACCACTAACAGCGCACGTAACGATGAGAAGTAGCGCGCCATATTCACTATGCAAACCACGCATAACGCCCAAAACAATGCGACGGTGCTAATCATACATCCTCCCCGGCGTCCGCCCACGAAGCAAGGCTCCTGAGCTACCGCACCCCAATGCCCTGACAGACAGTTCAGTGAAAGAATGACCAAAAGTCGATCCGGTTCGCGTTTTAATATCCGAACGGCTCATTAAATAGTGTAGGAGATCCGTTAATTTTTTTGCCACAAGGTTAATCGTTATCAACACCAAAGCTTGAAAAATATGTTTAACTGGGCCGTAATGAAAGCATCAGACGACGGCTTTCCCATTTAGTCATCGATAACTTAAGGAAGGAGTAACACTATGGCTTACAAACACATTCTTATCGCGGTAGACCTCTCCCCGGAGAGTAAAGTGCTGGTTGATAAAGCAGTATCCATGGCACGTCCCTACAACGCGAAAGTTTCGCTGATTCACGTTGATGTGAATTACTCCGACCTCTACACCGGTCTGATCGACGTGAATCTCGGCGATATGCAGAAACGCATCTCCGAAGAGACTCACCACGCGCTGAGCGAGCTTTCTACCAACGCGGGCTATCCGATCACTGAAACCTTAAGCGGTAGCGGCGATCTGGGCCAGGTGCTGGTTGATGCGATTAAGAAATACGATATGGACCTGGTGGTATGTGGTCACCATCAGGACTTCTGGAGCAAACTGATGTCTTCCGCGCGCCAGCTGATTAACACCGTTCACGTGGATATGCTGATTGTTCCACTGCGTGACGAAGAAGACGAGTAAGTGCGTTAAATTCCCCTCACTAACCCTCTCCCAAAGGGAGAGGGAATAGATCGAGGATGTAGGCCGGGTAAGGCGAAGCCGCCACCCGGCTTTTTCTATTCCGGCGTACCCGAATAAATATCAAACCGGTGCCCTTTCGTGGTCACCGCGTTAGTGGTCGCAACGTCCGCCAGCGGCGGCGCATAGTCCGGCCGCTTCACCACCACACGCTTCGTCGCCAGCTGACGAGCCGGTTCCAGCAGGCCATCGGCATCTAAATCTGGCCCCACCAGCGACTGAAACACCCGCATCTCTTTCTTCACCAGCGCGCTTTTCTGCTTATGCGGGAACATGGGGTCGAGATAAACCACCTGCGGGCGCGGGGTGATGTCGGTGAGCGCCGTCAGGCTGGAGGCATGAATAAGTTGCAAACGTTCCTGTAACCACGAGCCGATTTCCGGGTCCGCATAGCCTCGCGTCAGCCCGTCGTCAAGCAGCGCGGCGACAACCGGATTACGCTCCAGCATCCGCACCCGGCAGCCCACCGAGGCCAGCACAAACGCATCGCGCCCCAGCCCCGCCGTGGCGTCCACCACGTCCGGAAGATAGTTCCCTTTAATGCCAACCGCCTTGGCCACCGCTTCGCCGCGACCGCCGCCGAACTTACGCCGGTGCGCCATCGCGCCGCCGACAAAATCGACAAAAATCCCGCCAAGCTTTGGCTCATCGCGCTTGCGCAGCTCCAGATGTTCCGGCGTCATCACCAGCGCCATCAGGTTGTCTTCATCATGTTCCAGCCCCCAGCGGGCCGCCAGAACAGATAAGGCGCCGTCCCCGGCGCCTGTTTCATTTACTAAGCAGATCTTCACGTAGCAATCAGCCTTTGATTCCGTAATGCTCCAGCATCGCATCCAGCTGCGGCTCGCGGCCACGGAAGCGTTTGAACAGCTCCATAGGCTCTTCTGAACCGCCGCGGGTCAGGATGTTGTCGAGGAACGACTGACCGGTTTCGCGGTTGAAAATCCCCTCTTCTTCGAAGCGCGAGAAGGCATCCGCCGCCAGCACGTCGGCCCACAGGTAGCTGTAGTAGCCTGCGGCGTACCCGCCTGCGAAGATATGGCTGAACGCGTGCGGGAAGCGTCCCCAGGTTGGCCCTGGAATAACGGCAACCTGCTTTTTAATCTCAGCCAGGGTTTCGAGGATTTTCGCCCCCTGCTCCGGGCTGAACTCGGCGTGCAGGCGGAAGTCGAACAGGCCGAACTCCAGCTGGCGCAGGATAAACATCGCCGCCTGGTAGTTTTTCGCTGCCAGCATTTTATCCAGCAGTTCTTTCGGCAGCGGTTCACCCGTTTCGTAATGACCGGAGATAAACGCCAGCGCGTCCGGCTCCCAGCACCAGTTTTCCATAAACTGGCTAGGCAGCTCGACCGCATCCCATGGCACACCGCTGATACCGGCGACGCCAGCGGTTTCGATGCGGGTCAGCATGTGGTGCAGGCCGTGACCGAACTCGTGGAACAGGGTGATCACTTCATCGTGGGTAAACAGCGCAGGTTTGCCGCTCACCGGACGGTTGAAGTTACAGGTCAGGTAGGCGACCGGTTTTTGCAGGGAACCATCCGCTTTACGCATCTGGCCCACGCAGTCGTCCATCCACGCCCCGCCGCGCTTGTTCTCACGCGCGTAGAGATCGAGGTAGAAGCTACCGCGCAGTTCATTTTTCTCGTCATACAGCTCAAAGAAGCGCACGTCCGGATGCCAGACGTCGATGTCGGTACGCTCTTTCGCGGTAATGCCGTAGATGCGTTTCACCACCTCGAACAGGCCGTTAACGGCTTTGTTTTCCGGGAAGTACGGACGCAGTTGTTCGTCGCTGATGCTGTAGAGATGCTGTTTCTGTTTTTCGCTGTAGTACGCGATATCCCACGGCTGAAGCTCGTCTACGCCGAACTCCGCTTTCGCAAAGGCGCGCAGCTGAGCCAGCTCTTTTTCACCCTGCGGACGGGCGCGTTTCGCCAGATCGGTCAGGAAGTCGAGCACCTGCTGTGGGTTCTCGGCCATTTTGGTGGCGAGGGATTTATCCGCGTAGCTGTCGAAGCCCAGCAGCTGTGCCAGCTCGTGGCGCAGGGCGAGGATCTCCGCCATCACCGGGCTGTTATCCCATTTGCCCGCATTCGGCCCCTGATCGGAGGCGCGGGTGCTGTAGGCGCGGTACATCTCTTCGCGCAGGGCCTGGTTGTCGCAGTAGGTCATCACCGGCAGATAGCTTGGGATATCCAGCGTTAACAGGAAGCCTTCCTGCTCTTTCGCTTCGGCCTGGGCTTTTGCCGCCGCCAGCGCGCTTTCCGGCATGCCCGCCAGTTCAGATTCATCGGTAATCAGCTTCGTCCAGCCCATGGTGGCGTCGAGGACGTTGTTGCTGTACTGATTACCCAGCTCGGACAGGCGCGCAGCGATTTCACCATAGCGAACCTGTTTTTCTTTTGGCAGGCCAATCCCGGACAGTTCGAAATCACGCAGGGCGTTATCGACCGATTTTTTCTGCGCCGTGTTCAGTTCGGCATAGTGGTCGCCGTCGCGCAGGTCGCGGTAGGCTTTGTAGAGCCCCTCATGCTGGCCGACCCAGGTGCTGTACTCAGAGAGCAGCGGCAGGGTTTGCTCGTAGGCTTCACGCAGCTCCGGGCTGTTTTTTACCGAATTCAGGTGGCTCACCGGGGAGAAGATGCGCCCCAGCACGTCGTCCACTTCGGCCAGCGGCTGACACAGATTTTCCCAGGTGTACGGCCCGCCCTGCGCGACCACGCTTTCTACCGCCGCGCGGCAGTTGTCCAGCGATTGCGTAACCGCTGGAACCACATGCTCAGGGAGGATTTTAGAAAACGGTGGCAACGAAAAAGGCGTCAGTAATGGATTGGTCATAAACGCTGTCCTGTTGAAATAGGTGAATGAAGCGCGCATCCGGCGCTGTGCATATTGTTCAGTAATGGGGTTAAGTGTAGAGGATTTCAATGCCAGACGTGGCGGAAAAGAGCCCGGTGGCGCTGCGCTTACCGGGCCTGCGGGTAATCTGTGCCGTTCTGCTGTAAACTGTGGCAAATCGTCAATTCAGCGGAATATCATTACCCATGCTCAGTTATCGCCACAGCTTCCACGCAGGCAACCACGCCGACGTCCTCAAACACACCGTTCAGAGCCTGATCATCGAATCGCTTAAAGAAAAGGATAAACCGTTCCTTTATCTGGACACCCACGCGGGCGCGGGCCGTTATCAGCTGAGCGGCGAGCATGCTGAGCGTACCGGTGAATATCTGGAAGGGATTGCGCGTATCTGGCAGCAGGACGATCTGCCTGCCGAGCTGGAGCCGTACATTGGCGTGGTGAATCACTTCAACCGCAACGGCCAGTTGCGTTACTACCCTGGCTCCCCGCTGATTGCCCGCCAGCTGCTGCGCGAGCAGGACAGCCTCCAGTTAACCGAGCTGCACCCGAGCGACTTCCCGCTGCTGCGTTCTGAGTTTCAGAAAGATAACCGCGCCCGCGTAGACAAAGCCGATGGTTACCAGCAGCTGAAAGCCAAACTGCCGCCGGTTTCCCGTCGCGGCCTGGTGCTAATTGACCCACCGTACGAAATCAAAACCGACTATCAGGCGGTGGTGACCGGCATTAACGAAGGTTACAAACGCTTTGCGACCGGCACCTATGCTCTGTGGTATCCGGTAGTGCTGCGCGCGCAAATTAAACGCATGATCAAAGACCTCGAAGCGACGGGCATTCGCAAAATCCTGCAAATTGAGCTGGCGGTGCGCCCTGACAGCGACCAGCGCGGCATGACCGCGTCCGGCATGATCGTCATTAACCCGCCGTGGAAGCTCGAAGCACAGATGAACAACGTGCTGCCGTGGCTGCACAAAACGCTGGTGCCAGCCGGTACGGGTCACGCCACCGTGAGCTGGATCGTGCCGGAGTAATCGCAGCCATCGGTGGAAACTATTGATTTCAGGTATACAATCGCGGCAATTCACGATTAAGGACAACGCTATGACTAAGCATTATGACTACATCGCAATCGGCGGCGGCAGCGGCGGCATCGCCTCCATCAACCGTGCAGCCATGTACGGCCAGAAGTGTGCGCTGATTGAAGCCAAAGAACTCGGCGGCACCTGCGTGAACGTGGGTTGTGTACCGAAGAAAGTGATGTGGCATGCCGCGCAAATCCGTGAAGCTATCCATATGTATGGCCCGGACTACGGCTTTGACACCACCATCAACCACTTCGACTGGGATAAACTGATCGCCAGCCGTACCGCCTACATCGACCGTATTCACACCTCGTACGATAACGTGCTGGGCAAGAATAACGTCGACGTGATCCGCGGCTTTGCCCGTTTCGTGGATGCGAAGACGATCGAAGTGAACGGCGAGACGATCACCGCCGATCACATCCTGATCGCCACCGGCGGCCGTCCGAGCCACCCGCACATTCCGGGCGCGGAATACGGTATTGACTCCGACGGGTTCTTCGAGCTGCCTGCTCTGCCAGAACGCGTTGCCATTGTGGGCGCAGGTTACATTGCGGTTGAACTGGCCGGCGTGATTAACGGCCTGGGGGCGGAAGCGCACCTGTTCGTGCGTAAACACGCGCCGCTGCGCAGCTTTGACCCGCTGATCGTCGACACGCTGGTCGAGGTGATGAACGCCGAAGGCCCAACCCTGCACACCAACGCCGTGCCAAAAGCGGTGGTGAAAAATGCGGACGGTAGCCTGACGCTGGAGCTGGAAGATGGCCGCAGCCAGACCGTTGACTGCCTGATCTGGGCGATTGGCCGTGAACCGGCCACCGACAACTTCAACCTGGCCGCAACCGGGGTGAAAACCAATGAAAAAGGCTACATTGTCGTTGATAAATTCCAGAACACCAGCGTACCGGGCATTTATGCCGTCGGTGATAACACCGGTGCCGTAGAGCTGACGCCGGTTGCCGTGGCGGCGGGGCGTCGTCTTTCCGAGCGTCTGTTTAACAACAAGCCGGACGAACATCTGGATTACAGCAACATTCCGACCGTGGTCTTCAGCCACCCGCCAATCGGTACCGTCGGCTTAACCGAGCCGCAGGCGCGTGAGCAGTACGGCGATGATCAGGTGAAAGTGTATAAATCGGCGTTTACCGCGATGTATACCGCGGTCACCTCGCACCGTCAGCCGTGCCGCATGAAGCTGGTCTGCGTGGGCCCGGAAGAGAAGATCGTCGGCATCCACGGCATTGGCTTCGGCATGGACGAGATTCTGCAAGGCTTCGCGGTGGCGCTGAAGATGGGCGCAACGAAGAAAGACTTCGATAACACCGTGGCAATCCACCCGACTGCGGCGGAAGAATTTGTGACCATGCGCTGATCGGTCTGATCCGCAACAAAACCGGCCAACTGGCCGGTTTTTTTATGCCCTGGGCAGGTAAACCCAACGGGTGTACAAACGGTAACAAAATAACCCGCTACCCGCGGTGGAATTAACTAATCTTAGAAAGCGCTACGCGTTCGCCTGTTACTACGGAAAAAGATTAGAGATATGAAAATGCACGTAAAGATCACCGCAAAACTGATGGCCAAAATGCACCTTGTTCTCGCGCTGGTATGGGCGATACTGACTATTCCTACCCTGCTGTGGTGGAAAAACAGCATTCTGTGGGTGTCGTTAATGAGCATTTACGCTATCGTGATTTCCCATCTGGCTGCGTACAGCGCCGCCCATGCAGAAAAAGCGGCCAGCAAGGCGATGGATAAAAGCGAAGGCGCCAGCCAGAAAGCCAATCAAACCGCCAACAGCCTTCAAGGCAATGCGCGTCAGGCACATTAATCCCTGCGTATATGCAGAATACCGAATGCTCTGAATTTTATTCCTGCTCTGTTTCCAAAGATTCTGATTTAATGATTTCATAATCAAAGGGATATCTGATTTTCAGCGTGTTTAAATCCATTTTGAAAGCGTGATCTACCGCACACTTCGCACCGCATTAACCGAAGCGAATGTCTACGCTTAAAAGATAGCCGGGAAAAACCCGTATTTGTTACGACAAAAACCGGAGGTCCTGAACACCATGTTCAACCAGAAACTACAGACTGCCGAGGATATCGAGTTCGATATTGCAGAAGAGCTGCGCTATGAAACCGATCCCTGTGAGTTAAAACTGGATGAGATGATCGAGGCAGAGCCGGAACCGGAAATGATTGAAGGGCTGCCGGCGTCCGATGCCCTTACGCCCGCTGACCGCTACCTTGAACTGTTTGAACACGTCCAGTCGTCGCGGCTGTTTGCGGACAGCAAAACCTTTCCCGACTGCGCGCCGAAGATGGATCCGCTGGATATTTTGATCCGCTATCGCAAGGTGCGTCGCCACCGTGATTTTGACCTGGCGCGCTTTGTAGAGAATCACTTCTGGCTACCGGAGGACTACAGCAAAGAGTACGTCTCTGATCCCGGCCTGTCCCTGAAAGAACATATCGATAATCTGTGGCCGGTGCTGACGCGCGAGCCGCAGGATCACATCCCGTGGTCGTCGCTGCTGGCGCTGCCGCAGGCCTATATTGTGCCCGGCGGGCGATTCAGCGAGACCTACTACTGGGACTCTTACTTCTCCATGCTGGGGCTGGCAGAAAGCGGTCGTAACGATCTGCTGAAATGTATGGCCGATAACTTCGCCTGGTTGATTGAGCGCTACGGCCATATCCCGAACGGCAACCGCACCTACTATCTCAGCCGCTCCCAGCCGCCCGTTTTTGCCCTGATGGTGGAGCTGTTTGAAGAGGACGGCGTGCGCGGGGCGAAGCGCTATCTTGAGCACCTCAAGATGGAGTACGCCTTCTGGATGGACGGGGCGGAATCGCTGCTGCTCAATCAGGCCTATCGCAGTGCGGTTCGTATGCCGGATGGCTCATTGCTCAACCGTTACTGGGACGATCGCGATACGCCGCGGGATGAATCGTGGATTGAGGACGTTGAAACTGCCCGTCATTCTGGTCGTCCGCCGAACGAGGTGTACCGTGACCTGCGTGCCGGGGCAGCCTCAGGATGGGATTACTCATCCCGCTGGCTGCGCGATCCTGCGCGGCTGGCCAGCATCCGCACAACACAATTTATCCCCATCGATTTGAACGCATTCCTGTTCAAACTGGAGAGCGCTATCGCCAACATCTCCGCGTCGAAAGGGGATAAAGAGACGGCTGATCTGTTCCGCCAGAAAGCCAGCGACCGGCGCGCGGCGGTAAACCGCTATCTGTGGGACGAAGAGAACGGCTGTTATCGTGATTACGACTGGCGGCGTGAAGCCCTGGCGCTGTTCTCTGCGGCCAGCATTGTGCCGCTGTATGTGGGCATGGCGACGCATGAGCAGGCTGAACGGCTGTCCGATGCCGTTAAAGCCCGTCTGCTCACGCCGGGCGGTATTCTCGCCACCGAATATGAAACCGGGGAGCAGTGGGATAAGCCGAACGGCTGGGCGCCGCTCCAGTGGATGGCGATCCAGGGGTTCAAGCAGTACGGCAACGACTCGCTGGGAGATGAGATCGCCTGGAGCTGGCTGCACACGGTGAACCATTACTACAAAACCCATCATAAGCTGATTGAGAAGTACCACATCGCCAGCAGCACGCCACGCGAAGGTGGCGGGGGGGAGTATCCGTTGCAGGATGGCTTCGGCTGGACGAATGGCGTGGTGCGGCGGTTGATTGGGTTATATGGTGAACCTTGAGCCTTGCCCCTTACCCTAACCCTCTCCCCTGAGGGGAGAGGGAAAAGTTAACGAATCACCTCATAAATGGCAGTCTGGATGGACTGCCATTTTTTTGTGCTGGCATCGGGCTGCGTCTTCGCGCGGCGCGTTGCCATATCGGCGTCGTGCTGCTGGCGTTTCACCACCGCAGGGACGGTACAGAATGCTTTCAGGTACTGCTTACGCATAGGCGTCAGCGATTCCCCGTTCGCCATCGCATGGCTAAGCGTATTAATAAAGCGTCGGCAGGGCTTTTGCTCTGTCATTTGCAGGCGGTAGCGCAACATTACTTCCAGCACACCGTCGTAGCCTGCCGACAACGCCTCCTCCGTCCATGACATTTTCCAGTCCATCCCGCCCTGCAAAAACAGGAGCGCCACCCGGGTATCGTTGCGGCTAATCGCTGAACGGAAGTTGTTTTCATCCCAGGTGACACCCATCCGCGTCAGCGTTTCTCGCGAGGAAGGCGTTTCGCGCATCTCCTGCACCGGTGCGGGAGATGCCGTACTGGCCACAGCCGGCTGCGGTTTACTGCTGGTCACCAGCCAGAATCCCCCCACGACAATCGCGATAACCATCACGCCAACCGCTCCCCACAGCACGCCGGAAATCAGCTGTTCGCGCTGCTCTGGCGTACGCGTGGCACGCTGAGTCGGTTTTTCTATACTGTCGCGCACTTCAAAAAGATCGCCGCCTGTGGTGCGGTCCATTTTTTGCGCCTTTTCCCAGAACGCGTGCAGCTCGCTTTCGTCCACCGCCATCAGCGCCGCCGGGTTAACGCGTGTCCGCCCTTCCTCAAACGCGCGCTGAACGGAGCGGGTGATCTGCGTGTAATAGCAGTCGAGCAGCTGGATTTGCGCTCCGCTTAACGGTTGCTGCACGGTGATGCTGTTGCGAATTTGTCGAATATCTTCGAGGAAGGTTTGCAGGGTTTTGCGGGGCTCTACCAGCAGCGTCAGCATGTCCGGGGCGTTAAACAGCGGCGCGTAGTAGCGGCTAAATTCTTTTTTATCCACCAGCAGCTGGGCCAGTTCGCTGAATAACATGCCGCTCAGAACATCATTAATTTCACCGTTTTTCAGCCAGCGACGCACGCGTTCAGCGTTAAACAACGTCTTAAGATGATTATTCAGCCGCACCGGATCGGGCCACGCCTGCTGTATCAGCCCTCTAATCATCAGCTCAATGGCACGCACCTGTTTCTGCGCCTGAAGCTGGCTCTCCTTCTCTGGCATCCTCCCGGTTTCGTAGGTCAGGAGGGGCTGTTGCAGACGCAGATATTCAAGGGAGGTGACGAAGCGCATCGCCGCAATCAGCTGGTTTTCGCTGACATCCTGCCCGCTTTCATACTGGGGAACGCGCTGCTGAAGCAAGCGTAATTGCAGCGTAAAGGCTGTCATTTCCGCATCATTCAGGTTCAGCTTCCTGGCTACAGCGCCCCACCCGCCCAGCCCCAGGCGGGCGCTATCAAGTTGCTCCAGAAACCAGCGTGGATCTTTTCCTTCAGAAACATGTACATTCAACAGAAGTAAAATTTCAACAGACGCCTGACGGATCGCCGCCAGACAGTGTTCAAACTGTTCGCGGGTATGATGCGATGAGCTAATCATCATTGTTTTCCTTGAGAGACAATGAGTACCGCTAAAGCGGCATTAAAAGTCGTTTTTCTTTTTATTTATATGAGGTTAAACATACCTGACTTTCTGTTGAAATAAAGTGACAACCTTATAATCATTTGCAATGTCTCCGGAGGATCGTCATGCCCGCCTTAACCACCGCGCGTCTCACCTGCTCGCCGCTGCAAGAGCAAGACTGGCCCTTTTTTCTGTCGCTACAGCAAAATCCTGAGGTAATGCGTTATGTCGCCCCTGCGCGTAGCGAGGCGGACATTCGGGAAGCCTTTGAGTCTCGTCTGTTGCCGTGGACGCCGGGCAGTTCGCACTGGCTCTGCCTTATGGTGCGTGAGACGGCCAGCCATACGCCGCTGGGCGTAACCGGATATGTGCACCGGGAAGCAGATTGTGCAGAAGTCGGTTTTCTCTTTGCGCCTTCTGCGCAGGGGAAAGGTTACGGCTTTGAATCTCTGCGGGCTGTGTGTAATTTTGCGCTGACTCAGGGCAATATCCGTCGGCTCACCGCGACCGTGACGGCGGGAAATATCGCCTCCAGGCGACTGCTGGCAAAAACAGGTTTTCAGCTGGAAGGTGAGTTGCGCGAGAGTTATTTCCTTTCAGGGCAATGGCATAACGACTGGCTATTCGGTTTACTGAAAAAGGAATTCCCGTTCAGTTAAACCTGATCAACAGCCATTTGGCGGATATTTCCCCGGCGGCGTTTCCTCTATAGTCGCGTCATTAAGAGGAAACGCTTATGACGGGTTATGCAATGCAGATATCTTCTGCTGCAATCGCATTAATTAAAAAACAACAGGGTCTTTCCCTGGAGAAATACCGTGACGAAAAGGGAATATGGGTTATAGGTTATGGTCACGTAATTCGCCAGTGGGAAAAATTTAACGGTCTCATCACGCCGACTGAGGCGGAGAATTTGCTTTGTAATGATATTCAATTATGTGAGGCGCTGCTGCGGGAAATGAACAAACGCCCATTAACCCAACAGCAGCATGACGCACTGATATTAACCCTCTTCAGTTTTGGGGAAGAGTCCCCTCTGCCAGAGAAGATCCTTCAGGCCGTCGCCCGGGTGTAGTACATCGCAGCTTGCGTCCGGTTTTTGACATCAAGACGCCGGAAAAGCGTCTCAAGATGGGCTTTTACCGTTGCCGCACTGATATTGAGATTACGTCCAATCTCTTTATTGGACTCTCCGGCCGCCAGTAACTTCAATACCTCACGCTGGCGCTCGCTTAACACTGCCAGTTCATCCTGAGAGGTGTGCTGCTTCAGCCACTCGCCGGGAAAACAGACCATTCCTCGCGATACAGAATCCAGCACTGCGGAAAAGCGTTCGGGATTCGCATTGCGAGGAATTATCGCCACCACGTTGCGCTGAAACATTTGCTCAACCCAACGCCGCTCTTTTTTCGTTAACACCAACACCACGCGCGACGTTGGAAAGCGATCCATAATCTCTTCCAGTAAAGCCACACCATTATCACGAATTAAATACCCATCTATCATGACGATAGCGGAGGGTGACGCGGATAATTGCGCCCATAATTCATCAGTCTGACGAGTTCCTGTCATATCTATTTTCGGAATTAACTTCTGCAAACTATACATCGCTCCATGAATAAATAATGACTGCCTGTCAAACATGATTACTCGCATCGTTTTACTCCTCTGAGAATAGCGAAGGGGGATTCTACAGAGGCATTTTTTAAGAAAAAACTCAATGAATGGAGAGGTTACAAATCACCCAGCTCTCTTTATATCTTCCAGCATTTAGACATACCTGTTTTAAGGATTTCCTTAAGAGGGTTCCTTCCCCTTAAGACTGAACATTACAGAAACATACCGCCTGAAACTTCAATACGTTGCGCATTCATCCAGCCCAGTTTGTCACTGAGCAACGCCGCAATGGCGTCACCAATATCATCGGGCAGGCCCACGCGTCCCAGCGCTGTCTGCGAGGCCAGCAGCTGGTTAAGCTCCGCATTATCCCGCACTCGCCCGCCCCCAAAGTCGGTTTCAATCGCGCCGGGCGCGATGATATTGACGGAAATTCCGCGCGCGCCAAGCTCTTTTGCCTGATAGCGGGTCAGCACCTCCATCGCCCCTTTCATTGCCGCGTAGGTTCCTGAACCGGGCTGAGTAAAACGGGCCAGTCCGCTGGAGACGTTCAGGATCCGCCCTCCGTCTTTTATGAGCGGCAGCAGCTGTTGCGTGAGGAAAAACGGTCCTTTGAAGTGAATGTTCATCGCATCATCAAACTGCGCCTCGGTCGTCTCGGTATAGGGTGCATATAACCCTGTACCTGCGTTGTTCACTAAATAGTCAAAGGTGTCACGTTGCCAGACGTGTTTAAGGGTATCTTTCACCTTTTGAGCAAAGCGCGAAAAGCTTGCCGTATCGCCGACGTTGAGCTGCAATGCTGCCGCTTTTCCGCCTTTTCCCTCGATTTCGCGCACAACTTCCTGCGCCTCCTGCTGGCTGTTGTTCCAGGTGAGGATAATGCCTGTCCCTTCCGCGGCCAGCTTCAAAACGGCATTTTTACCCAGGCCGCGGCTACCGCCCGTCACTAAAGCAATACGTTCACTCATAATTCACCTCGTTTCGGCTGTGATGAAGATTGAGAAAGAGCTTATTAGATGGTAGAAAATCAATAAATAGTGCCGTGAGCGCTTCACTGTTTCATTCTTAACAACAATGACCAACATCTATGGATAAAATACACGCAATGCAGCTTTTCCTTCGGGTCGCGGAACTGGAGAGTTTTTCCCGCGCGGCGGAGACGTTAAGCCTGCCGAAGGGGAGCGTATCGCGACAGATCCAGGCACTGGAAAACGCGCTGGGCACGCAGCTGCTGCACCGCACTACCCGCCGCGTCAGCCTGACGCAGGACGGCATGGTTTATTACGAGCGCGCCAAAGATCTGCTGATGAATCTGGACGAACTGGACGGCATGTTCCTGCACGACCCTTCAACCATCAGCGGTCGGCTACGTGTGGATATGCCCGTTGCCATTGCGCGAAATGTCGTCATTCCGAAACTGCCTGCATTTTTACAACAGTTTCCCGGCATTGAACTGGAGCTGAGTAGCAGCGATCGTCTGGTCGATGTCATCCGCGAAGGATTTGACTGCGTGGTTCGCGTGGGAAACTTAAAGGACTCCGGGCTTATCGCCCGGCCGCTTGGGAAGCTCTCGGTGATTAATTGCGCCAGCCCGGATTATCTGACGCGATTTGGCTACCCTGAGACGCTGGACGATTTGGCTTCGCATGCCCTCATTCACTACTCCGCCACGCTGGGCACCCGTCCGCAGGGTTTTGAGTATTACAACGGCAGCGCGACCCGGTGGGTAAAAACGGGAGGCGTATTGTCGGTTAACAGCACAGAAACCTACCAGGCCGCCTGTATCGCCGGGCTTGGGATTATTCAGGTCCCGCGCGTCGGGGTGCGTGATGCCCTGCGCACGAAAAAACTCGTTGAGATCCTGCCGCAATATCGGGCTGAACCAATGCCCGTCTCCCTCATTTATCCCCACCGCCGTAACCTCTCCCGTCGGGTGCATGTGTTTATGGAGTGGCTTACCGAACTCACAAAAGGTTACGTGGACTAGTCGCAAGCTATAATTCAGTAACATCCAGCTCAACGAAAAGGAAAATGCGCGTGACGCCGGAAAATAACCCGCAACGACCGACTCAACATTTAGATTATGAACCCATCAAAAAGATGGATAACGAGCCTGAAGCGCCGAAAGAGCCTGGAACGGCCAGCAAAGCGCTGGGCACCGTGACCGGCATAGCCGAAAAAATTCAGCAGATACCCGCGATTGCTCACCTGATACGCGCCGCTGAGCGCTTTAACGACCGCATGGGAAATCAGTTTGGCGCGGCGATTACCTATTTCTCGTTCCTGTCGATGATCCCCATCCTCATGGTGTCATTTGCCGCCGCCGGTTTTGTGCTGGCGTCTCACCCGACGCTGTTGCAGGACATCTTCAATAAGATCCTGACCAACGTCAGCGACCAGACGCTCGCCACAACGCTCAAAAGCACCATCAATACCGCCGTGCAGCAGCGTACCACCGTGGGTATCGTCGGGTTGCTGATTGCGCTCTATTCCGGGGTGAACTGGATGGGCAACCTGCGTGAGGCTATTCGCGCCCAGTCGCGTGACGTCTGGGAGCGTAGGCCGCAGGATCAGGAGAAGATATGGGTGAAGTATCTGCGCGACTTTATTTCGCTGATTGGGC
Organism: Enterobacter cloacae complex sp. IR5402; assembly: GCF_049238125.1. Lineage (NCBI taxonomy): Bacteria > Pseudomonadati > Pseudomonadota > Gammaproteobacteria > Enterobacterales > Enterobacteriaceae > Enterobacter > Enterobacter cloacae complex sp. IR5402. The sequence goes on along the minus strand of NZ_JBMKHO010000021.1, from coordinate 28,043 downwards.
TGCTGGTGGCGCTGGTCATCACGCTCTCTATCACCTCGGTCGCCGGTTCCGCGCAGCAGATGATTATCTCCGCGCTGTACCTGGATTACATTGAATGGCTGAAACCGGCCTGGCGCGGTATAGGGCTTGCCATCTCCATCTTTGCTAACTACCTGCTTTTCTTCTGGATCTTCTGGCGTTTGCCCCGCCATCGGCCGCGCAAGAAGGCGCTGATCCGTGGGACGTTGATTGCCGCCATTGGCTTTGAAGTGATCAAAATTGTGATGACCTATACGCTTCCGTCGCTGGTGAAGTCGCCCTCCGGCGCGGCCTTTGGTTCGGTGCTGGGGCTGATGGCTTTCTTCTATTTCTTCGCTCGCCTGACGCTGTTCTGCGCCGCGTGGATCGCCACGGCTGAGTATAAAGATGACCCGCGCATGCCGGGTAAAACCCACCGCTGATGTCCTGTCGGGCTGATATTTCAGCCCGATCCGCCATTTCAGCATATAAATCCAGTCCGTAACTTTTATTTAACGCAAAACCAGTTTTAATGACTAATATTTAAAAAGTGTGAAGCATTTCATAGAAGTGTTTTCGCTGGTCTGAAAATTATCCGCTTTTTGTTGCTTTTATGACCACGCCACGCCTTTGTTACAGATTGAAATGTCGCTTTTGCTATGCCTAATATGGCCCTTCGTTCGTCCAAAAATAAGAAAATATTATGCAAGCAACAGCCACCACACTTAACGAAGGGGCGGAACACGTTCCGGTCAACTCGCGCAATAAAGTCGTCGTCGCATCGCTGATTGGCACCGCCATTGAGTTCTTCGACTTTTATATTTACGCCACCGCTGCGGTCATTGTCTTTCCGCATATTTTTTTCCCTCAGGGCGACCCGACGGCAGCCACGCTACAGTCTTTAGCCACCTTTGCTATCGCCTTCGTTGCGCGTCCGATTGGTTCAGCGGTCTTTGGGCATTTTGGCGATCGCGTTGGCCGTAAAGTCACGCTGGTTGCCTCGCTGCTGACGATGGGGATCTCCACCGTCGCCATCGGCCTGCTGCCGACCTATGAAACTATCGGCATTCTGGCGCCTGTGCTGCTGGCGCTGGCGCGCTTTGGTCAGGGTCTGGGGCTGGGCGGGGAATGGGGCGGCGCGGCACTGCTGGCGACCGAAAACGCTCCGGCGCGCAAGCGTGCCCTGTATGGCTCTTTCCCGCAGCTGGGCGCACCGATTGGGTTCTTCTTCGCTAACGGCACCTTCCTGCTCCTCTCCTGGCTGCTGACCGATGAACAGTTCATGAGCTGGGGCTGGCGTATTCCGTTCGTCTTCTCTGCCGTGCTGGTGCTGATTGGCCTGTACGTGCGCGTGTCGCTGCACGAGACGCCGGTCTTTGCTAAAGTCGCCGCGGCGAAAAAGCAGGTTAAAGTTCCGCTGGGGACGCTGCTGACCAAACACCTCCGCGTGACCGTGCTGGGCACGTTCATCATGCTGGCGACCTACACGCTGTTCTACATCATGACCGTTTACTCCATGACCTTCAGTACTGCCGCCGCGCCGGTCGGCCTGGGCCTGCCACGTAACGAAGTGTTGTGGATGCTGATGATGGCGGTCATCGGATTTGGTGTGATGGTGCCTATCGCGGGCCTGCTGGCGGATAAATTTGGCCGTCGTTCAAGCATGATCGTCATCACCTCCCTGATTATTCTGTTCGCGCTGTTTGTCTTCCCGCCGCTGCTGGGTTCAGGTAGCCCTGCGCTGGTGATGGCGTATCTGCTGATTGGCCTGAGCCTGATGGGGCTGACCTTTGGCCCAATGGGCGCGCTGCTGCCGGAGCTGTTCCCGACTGAAGTGCGTTACACCGGCGCGTCGTTCTCCTATAACGTTTCGTCGATTCTGGGCGCCTCGGTAGCCCCGTATATCGCCACCTGGCTTCAGGCGAACTATGGCCTGTTCTATGTGGGTGTCTATCTGGCAGCAATGGCAGCGCTGACGCTGATTGCGTTGCTGCTGACGCATGAGACGAAGCATCAGGCGCTGTAAGTGAATGCCGGGGCGAGGCGCGGGGATGCGCCGAGAGGGCGGGTCGCCAGGGTGGTGGCGACTGAGCCACCCTGGCACGTTCACCGGTCATGTCGTGACAGAGTAGCAAGGAACATAAAGTGAACGGAATGACCACCAGAGCCGTATGTTCCCCCTCACCCCAGCCCTCTCCCTCAAGGGAGAGGGGGCCGTCTGTGCAGGCATTATTTTGTGGGGATCCCTCAGCCCACAGGGAGAGGGAGAAACGGGACTACTTCTTCATCTGCGACAAAATCGTCCGACACTGATTCGCTTCGCCTTCTGACGGCGAAATCAACGCCAGCAGCGCCGCCGCAGGGGTCACCAGCGTAGCGAGCGCGGCGGCGACCGCACCACGCGCAATCAACGGCCCAGCCTTCACGCCCGCCTGCGGATCTTTGAAGGTTCCGCGAACGTACAGCGGCGAGCGCAGGGTGATGATACGAATGCCTTTACTTTCCGGATCGATGGTTAAATCGAGCTGCTCGGACGCCATGCTGGCGGTACCGGTGACGTTGATAACCGCGTTTTCCGTGTCGAAGGCGAAGATCTGCGGACGCGCCACGCCGTTGACCAGATCCAGATTTGCCGCCGCGCAGTTAACGCGTACTTCGTCGTCACCGAAGATTTGCCCGATGATAAAGTTCCCGACGTTCAGCCCCAGGATCTCCATCAGGTTACGGCTCACCAGCCCGTCGTTCATCAGCAGTTTCAGGTTGCCGTTTCCGCTGCCCAGCAGCGCCGCTACGGAGTTACCCGTGCCGCGAATATCCGCGTCGCCGTTCATCTCACCGAGGGTTTTCTGCATCAGCTCCACGTCCGGCATCAGCTCTTTCAGCTTCAGCCGACGCGCCTGGATCTCCGCCCTTCCCTGCATCGGCTTTTTATCCCCCTCCAGGTGGATATTCGATGAAATGGTTCCCCCGGCCATGCCAAACTTCAGCGGTTGCAGGCGCAGGTCGGCGTTTTTCAGGATGATATGGGTCGAGAGGTTGCTCAGCGGCAGCGTGCTGCCATGCTCGATTTTACGTCCTTTGAAGCGCACATCCGCATCCATCACGTCCCATTTGTCGGTTTCGAAGCGGTCATAGGGCAGCACTTTACCCGCAGGCTGAACGTCCTTTTTAACCTCTTTAGACTTCGTGCCTTTGCCCGAATCTACGCCAATCAGCGGACCAAGATCGGCCAGACGCAGCTGGCGGGATTCAACGTCCCCCTCCAGTTTCGGGCGCGGTTTACCGGTGGTGTAGGTCAGCGTGCCGTGGATATCGCTGTCGCCGATGCGGCCGTTGAATCCACGGTAGTCAAAGACGGACGATTTTTCGGTGTTGATTTTGGCAACCAGGTGCCCGTCCGTTTCAAACGGCGGAGTATCCGGCAGCAGTACGCCGGTGAGATCGTACAGTTCCCCCAGCGAATCACCGGCAAACTTAAGCTGGAGGTCGACGCCGCCCATGTTCATCGGGTCGTTAACCGTGCCCACGAACGCCACGCGGGTATTGCCGGAGCGAAAATCCGCCTGCACCGGGAACGGCGTGCCCTCGCTCCTGAGCGCCAGCATGCCGCCGATTTTGCCTTTACCGGTGAGCGGCTGGCCGTTGTAGCGCCCTTTCGCCGTCAGGCCAAAGACGTAATCGCCCGCTTTGCTGTCATCGCCTTTGGCTTTGCTGCCCGTGACTTCGCTAAACGGCAGCGGCTTGCCCAGCGGATCGACGAGGATCTCCACGTCAGCCTTACTCACTTTATCGTCAATGGCGATCCGCCCCCGATCGAACAGAATATTGTCGAGGCGGAAAGACCACGAAGAGGGCTGCGCATTTTGATCTTTATCGCCGCTGCTGGCGAGATCGAACGTCCAGTTGTTGTTTTTCTCTGACAGGCGAATCAGCCGCGCGTCGGGCTGCTGGAGTTTGATCCACGGCAGATACACCGTTTTGGTTAACAGGGCTAACGGCGCCAGCGTGGCTTCCACTCGCGGCAGGTGGATCATGGTTACTTCGGGGATGTCGGGCGGGTTACCGAGAATAATATCGTCGGCATGAACGTGCGGCCAGGGCACCCAGCTCCGCCAGCCAGTTTCCTCTTTCTGGCGCTCCCACACGACGCCCAAATCGCCACGTATTGCGAAGGGGCGGTTCAGCTCGGTTGAGACTTTCTGGTTGATGGTCGGTTTGAGGCGGTTCCAGTCAAACGTGGCGATAATGATGATTAAGACCACGATCAGCAACAAGAAAATCCCTGCTGTCCAGGAAATCACCCTGGTTGTTTTTGTCATTGTTGTCCCCTTTCCTGATGAACTTGCCTCTAAAACTATAGTTCAGACAAAGGGAAGCGGGCAGATCAGAGGCTGGTTATCACCTTTTCCAGGGTATCCATGGGGACAGGACGAGAGAGGAAATAACCCTGTGCCGCCGCTGCCGGGGAATTTTGCACGTCGCGCCACTCCTCCAGCGTTTCTACGCCTTCCACAATGACGCCCTGGCAATAGCGGTTCATCAGTTGCAGGAGCATCGTAAACAGGTTCCGTCCCTCCGGCGTCTGGCGCAGCATGATAAACAGATCGCGGGCCACTTTGATGTAGTCATAACGCACTTCGCTCAGGGCGGAGAAATTGGCCATACCGGTACCGAAATCATCCAGCCACAGCGGGCCAAACTCACACATCGAGGCAAACGAGGAGTCCTGCGGCAGCTGAACATGTTCCACCAGCTCGAAGCGCATCCACGGCAAGGTAGCAATCAGCGCCTGCAACGTCGCATTCTGACGTAACGCCATCAGGGTGGGGCCATCCACGTTCACCGACGCCAGAATACCGTGCTGCTCGAAGAACGCCTGCTTCGTCGCCAGCATTCTCAGCTGCTCTTCCAGCACGTCGATACGCTGACGCACGGCAACCTCCGCAAAATAGCGGTCCGGTGCAATACGCTTTGAAGGATTCGATGGATGAGTGACGACCGTTAACACCTCAATCGCCATTAACCGACCGTCGGTACGGTAGATGGGCTGATAGGTGTACGCTCGCTCACATTGCAGCCAGTAGCGATGCTCCTGCAAGTTCTCAATACTTGCCTCAGGCGTAGTGCTCAGCCGCTGGATAACCTGCTCTGACTTCATTTCGGATGTCCTGTTGTATGGGATAGCCTTTCTGGACTCGTCACTGAGTTATCGGCCCGCCAGGTGAGAACTTTATGTTCAATTCACCGGGAAAATGAAATTAAGATGACAGAAATATGCCGGAATACGCGCTGGCTCAAAAAAAATAATGGAACGTCGTTTTAATATAGTTGACCATAAAAAACACACAGCGCACACTACCCTTAATTACTTTGTTCAGGTTCACGACTATGTCTAAAAAAATTGCCGTGATTGGCGAATGCATGATTGAGCTGTCCCAGAAAGGCGCGGAAGTCAGCCGCGGTTTTGGTGGCGATACATTGAACACCTCCGTTTACATTGCCCGTCAGGTCTCCCCCGACGCGCTGAGCGTGAGCTACGTTACCGCGCTGGGAACGGACAGCTTCAGCCAGCAGATGCTGGAAGCCTGGCAGGGTGAAAACGTTGGGACCTCGCTGATCCAGCGAATGGAAAACCGCCTGCCGGGTTTGTACTACATCGAAACCGACAGCACCGGCGAGCGCACCTTCTATTACTGGCGTAATGAAGCGGCCGCCAAATTCTGGCTGGAAAGCGAGGCCGCCGCTGCCATTTGCGAAGAACTGGCGACCTTCGATTATCTCTACCTGAGCGGGATCAGCCTGGCGATCCTGAGCCAGGAGAGCCGTGAAAAGCTGCTGTCACTGCTGCGCGAATGCCGTGCCAATGGCGGTAAGGTGATTTTCGATAACAACTACCGTCCACGTTTGTGGGCCAGCCGCGAAGAGACGCAGCAGGTCTACCAGCAGATGCTCGAATGCACCGATATCGCCTTCCTGACGCTGGATGATGAAGATGCTCTGTGGGGCGAAAAACCGGTTGATGAGGTCATCGCCCGGACGCAGGCTGCCGGGGTCAGCGAAGTGGTGATCAAGCGCGGGGCGGAGTCTTGCCTGGTGGCGGTTGCAGGTGAAGCCGTGACAGAGGTCCCGGCGGTGAAGCTGGCGAAAGAGAAAGTGATCGATACCACTGCGGCGGGAGATTCTTTCAGCGCGGGGTATCTGGCGGTACGTCTGACGGGAGGTACGCCGGAAGCGGCGGCGCAGCGCGGTCATTTAACGGCCAGCACGGTGATTCAGTATCGCGGAGCGATTATTCCGCGCGAGGCGATGCCTGCTTAAGGACTGGGCGGGCTGATGCCCTCACCCTAACCCTCTCCCACAGGGAGAGAGGACGCAGGGCTTACTGGCCCTGCGGAATATCGCTCGCATCCTGATGTAAATCATCGGCTGCCGTTTGCGCTGGCTGCGGCGCCGTCGCCATGATGGCGTTCCAGGTGGCCTTCAACTCTTTCATGTCATATTCCGGCTCACCTTTCGGCTGTAACAGAATCAACGCCATATCCTGCGACAACTGCTGGCGCAGATCCTGATTCAGCATCTCCACGGTCAGACCGTTCAGGAAGTCCTGACGCAGTTTCTGATACTGCTCCGGCGCGATATCCACCACCTGATTCTGCAAGGAGCGAATGCGCTGGCTGATTAAGATATCGGTATCGGCGCGGGCATAGGTGGCGAACAGTTTCTGCAATTCAAGGGATTTCTGCGCCACCAGCGCGTTAAACTCCTCTTCAGACAGGCCCTCTTTACGCACTTTAGCCAGCTCTTTCGCCACCACGCCGAGATTGGCATTGAGCTTATCGCCCGGCGATTCCACGTTAATGGCGCACTGGGCGCGCTGGAACAGCACACGGCAGTCAAAGCCCAGGCCAATATCTTTCACGTTGTTCTTGCTGAGCGTCTGCTGAACGTGCCAGAACAGCGCTTCACGCGCGAGATCCGCACGCCAGTAACGCAGCAGCGCAGAAGACTCGCGGATCGGCTGCCAGGCCGTATCCCACATCATTGAAAGACGATCCTGACGCACGGTATCCGTCATGATGCTGACCGTCTCAGGACGCAGCGGGGACAAGGTAGGAACAGGGGCAGGCGTTTCACGCTTCCCTTTCAGATCGACAAAGGCTTTGTTGATCTGCTCTATCACCGCACGGCTGTCCACGTTGCCCACTACAATGAGGGTCATGGCATCCGGGGTGTACCACTGCTGGTAGAAAGATTTCACCTGCTCTGCATCCACCGGCTGTTTCAGCGGTTCTGCCGGGTCGTGGCCAAGCAGCGTGGACCCTTTCAGGCGGTAGCGCCACCAGCCTTCTTTGGTATCCGTCGGCCAGGTCGCCACCATGTCGCTGTTGCTCAACGCATAGTTTACGGTCTCAGGCGTAATCGCCAGTTTGCCGGTGGCATCGGATAGATAGGTAAGCGCTTCTTTAAGCAGATCGTTACGGTTGTTGGGCAGGCTCAGGTTAAACATGGTGTAGTCATAGGAGACCACAGCCGGGGGCAGCGGGCGTTTCGGATCGATGGCCTGTTGCCATAAAGAACGCACCTGAACCGCCTGCAAACTGCCGCTCTGGGTGAGCGCCAGTCGAGGAATAAAGTGGCTTAAGCCGGTCTGCTGGGTGCTTTCAGTGAGGGAGCCGGTATTCACAGAAAGACGGATTTCAATGCGATCGCTCGGACGTTGCGGAGTGGATAATACCTGCCACTGGAAACCGTTCGCCAGTGTTCCCTGTTGCCAGGCCGGGTCTGGCTGGAGCGCATCTGCCTGCACATAACTGGCTGCTGCCATCATCAGCAAACCGCCGGTTAAGAGTCGAATTTTTGTGCCCTGCATGTGAACCCCTGATCAACATTCCTGGTTAAAGAGAGTGTCTCGCGACGTGAGCACTCAAAGATGACGATGAAAACCTTCCGATTAGACAGCGTGTTCAGCTAAACGTCACGGGCGGAAGTGAAATATACCCAAAAAAAATCTTGTCGAATTATGACAGGTATGAACGGTTATTATGCGCAGGTGCCCGCATCCCCACAAGGGAATACGGGCATTTATGAGGGATTAAGAGGATAAACCGGGGGTTTTGTCCTCAGATGTGCGGTTATTCAGCGTATCGTTAAGCTTCTTGTGATCCAGCTCTTTCACCCACTTCGCCACCACAATCGTCGCCACGCCATTGCCGACCAGGTTGGTTAACGCACGGGCTTCAGACATAAAGCGGTCAATACCGAGGATCAGGGCCAGGCCCGCCACCGGCAGATGGCCCACCGCCGAAATGGTGGCCGCCAGCACGATAAATCCGCTGCCCGTTACGCCCGCCGCCCCTTTTGAAGAGAGCAGAAGCACCACCAGCAGCGTAATCTGATGGAAGATATCCATGTGGCTGTTAGTGGCCTGGGCAATAAAGACCGCCGCCATCGTCAGGTATATCGAGGTGCCATCCAGGTTAAAAGAGTAGCCCGTAGGAATAACCAGCCCCACCACTGACTTACGGCAGCCCAGCTTTTCCATTTTATCGAGCATACGCGGCAGCGCGGACTCCGAAGAGGATGTGCCGAGGACAATCAGCAGCTCTTCACGAATGTAACGAATAAATTTGAAGATGCTGAAGCCGGTCGCACGGGCGATGGAGCCGAGCACCACCACCACAAACAGAATACAGGTGATGTAGAAGCAGACGATCAGCTGGCCCAGCTGTACCAGCGTGCCGACGCCGTATTTCCCGATGGTGAAGGCCATCGCGCCAAAGGCGCCAATCGGGGCCAGACGCATAATCATGTTGATGATGCCGAAGATAACCTGCGAGAAGCTTTCAATGACGTTAAAAATCAGCTGGCCTTTGCTGCCAAGACGGTGCAGGGCAAAGCCAAACAGCACGGCAAACAGCAGTACCTGGAGGATGTTTCCGCTGGCGAACGCGCCAATCACGCTGCTCGGGATCACGTCCAGCAGGAAGGCAACAATCCCCTGATCTTTCGCCTGTTCAGCGTAAACCGCCACCGCTTTCGCATCCAGCGTGGCCGGGTCAACGTTCATGCCCGCGCCAGGCTGTACCACGTTGACAATAATCAGGCCGATAATCAGCGCGATGGTACTGACAATCTCGAAGTACAGCAGGGCAACCGCCCCCGTACGCCCGACCGCCTTCATGCTTTCCATGCCAGCGATACCGGTCACCACGGTACAGAAAATGACCGGCGCGATGATCATTTTGATGAGCTTAACGAACGCGTCGCCAAGCGGTTTCATCTGCGCGCCCAGCTCCGGGTAGTAGTGACCGAGCAGAATACCGATGGCGATGGCTGTCAGGACCTGGAAGTAAAGACTTTTGAAGAGTGAGGTTTTCATAGGGTGTCCCTGGAAAGAAAAACTACAGGCTTTGTAAGGTTATGGTTAACCTGCGGCTTTAAAATAACACCCACATAACAGGACAGAAATAAACGGGGTTCAAATTTGAAACACAAATGTTAAGAACTTTGAGCTGGCTCGCACAAGCCAGCAACAAAATTACACTTTTGCGTTATTGCCAGCGTCGGCGAGATAGCGTTGCTCAAAGATATCCGTCGGTACGGCGCGATCAAACAGGAAGCCCTGTCCGCTCTCTACGCCCGCCGCAGCCAGCCACTCACGCTGGGCGTCGGTTTCAATACCCTCGGCAATGACGTGCAGATTCAGGCTGTGCGCCATCTGAATAATGGCCTGCACCAGGCTGCAATCCTCAGGCAGCCCATCCACAAAGGTTTTGTCGATTTTCAGGACGTCCACCGGCAACGTTTTCATGTGCTGGAGCTGACGCAGGCCGGAATACCCCATACCGAAATCGTCCAGCGCAATGCGGATCCCGGCATTACGCAGCGGTTTCAGGATGGCGACAGCGTCGTCAGGATTATCGATACAACGGCTCTCGGTGACTTCCAGGATCAACGTGTGGGGCTGGATGCGGTAGCGATGGATCAACTCAAGCATCTCCGGCACCATGGTCGGGTGCATCAGCTGTAGCGCAGAGAGATTCACCGACAGCGGCAGCGTGATGCCCCGTTGTTGCCAGGCCGCAAGCTGGCGGCAAGACTCTTCCAGCACCCAGTAGCCGACGGTGACCATCAGGCCGCAGGACTCGATACGTTCGATCATCCCTTCAGGCAGCTCCCACGTGCCGTCCGGCTGTTGCATACGCAGCAACGCTTCGGCGCTGGTCACTTCACCCGTGCGCAAATTGACCTGCGGCTGTAGCCAGAGCGCAAACTGGCGATTGTCCATCGCCGTCAGAATGTCGCTCTCTTCCGTCAGGCGCTGCTGGGCTTTTTCCATCTGCTCCGGATCAAAGAACTGGATCTGGTTTTTCCCTTTCCGGCGCGCGGTGAACGCGGCCGAGAAAGCCCGACGATAAAGCTGCTCGGCGGTCAGCCCCCCGTAGTACATCGCAATACCGATGCTGGCGCTCGGGCGAAGCTGGATACCCTGAATGGGCAGCCGCTCATTAATGACAGTGAGTACTTGCTGACCTAGCGTAATGGCGTGCCACGGCTCTTTAACACCGTGCGCGATCACCACCAGGTCATAGCCGCTGACCTGGGTGAGCACCATGCGCGGCGCCAGAACGGATTTCACCTTTTCCACCAGCGTTAGTAACAGCATTTCGCGCTGGCTCTCTTTCAGCACGCCCGCCGTGTCCTGCAAGGTTTCGCAGGCAATCACCATCAGCGCGGTGGTCTGCTGGCGGGCGACGGTCTGCTCCAGCAAGGCCATTAAAAACGCTTTGTTTGGCAGATCAGATACCGGAAAACGGGTGGCGTTGCTACTGAGCTCTTCCTGCTGACGCAGGACACGCTGCTGGTTGATATTGTAACTGCGGACCAGCATGCCAATTTCATCATCGTGATGCAGGCGCGGCAACGGAAGCTGATGCCCCATGTGCTCCTGTGGAGAGAGGTCGTTCAGCTCCCGGGCTATGCGGCGCAACGGATGCACAATTAACCGGTTGATACACCACGTCAGCGCCACGCTCAGCATTAATGTCAAAAGTAAGTAAGTGGTCACTAATGTAGCAACCCAACTCATGACGAATTTATACATGCGGTACGAGTCGGCCTGTAGCACCAGGTAGGCCAACGGTTGCGGGTTAGCCGGTCTTTCCAGGGAATAGAGAGGCAGGGAAATTTGCACCGGCAGTTCAAACAGGCGCATCACCATCATCGGGACGGAACGCTCCGGGATAAAGCTCATCCGCAGCGCCTGGAACTGGTTCGGCAGTACAACATCCGCGCGGCTCACGATACCAGCGGGCTGAATGCGCTTCAGGATGGATTCCGCCTCGGGGATATCCCCTTTCAGGATCGAGGCTGACAGGGGTTCCCGCACCGAGCGGGCAATACTTTCCAGTTGCGAAGCCGTGTTGTAGCGATTCTGCTGTACGGAGTGAAACAGCAAAATGACGCAGAAGATGAAGACAAACAGCATTGTGACGGCAGACACCATCGCCATCTGTTTGATCGTTAAGGAACGGCTGACACGCAAAATGACTCTCCACAAAACTCGAAGCGCAGGGCGCACCAGGGTGTAAACCTGGTGCGTCCGAGTATACCCGATAGCTGCACTTTTAAGAGAGACTTACAATTAGATTAAGTAAAAATCCGATCACCAGTCTGCATAAGGCACCAGCGGTTCCGGTGGTAAGTCCATATCACCCTGCCAGCCCGCGGCAGAATACCGAACGTAGAGCAGCGCATGGCTCGGGGTATAGTCTTTTGCTTCCTGAATATCGACGCCCAGACCGACAAACCAGTTGGACGTCACGCGGCGTTCAACAATCGCCCTTGCGGTATAACCCGTGCCTGACGAGCTACTTCCGGTTTCCATCACACCTTTATCGGTATAACGGCCTGGCTCATTGTCCGGGATCAGCCCCTGTAACGGATAACGCATCACATCTTTTGTTTTTGAATGAGACCAGGAGACGGAGCCGCCCAGCTCCCATGACCAGTTCTCTGTGCGTTTACGCCAGTTCACCGGTAAGGCGAACGACGCATACTCCTGGGGACTGTAGTAACCGCCCTGGCCCAGCGAATAGCCACTTAAATCCTTATCGTAATGCCAGAGCATGTTGGACACGCCCACCGTCAGGCGTTCGTTGTTCTGATTGATGAGCTTGTAGTAATAGCCGGTCATCCAGCGGACGCGCCAGTTATCTTCGACATTCTTCCCGGTGAGGCTGTCGGCACTCAGGCTTGACCAGATACCGTTAGCTTCGCCTTTGTCGTAGCTCATGCTCACGCCGCCACCGGTGGCACGCACGCCGCCCCAGGTGGTGTCGGTATTGGGATCTTTTTGCCCGGCGAAGGCCAGCACCGAGCTGGAAATCGGACGGCGATGGGCGTTCAGGGTGTAGCCAATCGGCCCTAAATCGTTGCTGTAGCTCAGGCTGCCCACCACATCGACCACGTCGAAGCCCATCGGCGTTGTACCGATATCCCACGCCCAGGTTTTGTTCTGCCAGCCGACGGCCACGCTGGCGCCGTTGGCCGACTGGTTCGTGCTGCCGTGACATGGCGTTTCGGCACAGGTACCCCATGTCGGATCGTAAGTTCCGTTATCGGTGTCAAAGGAACCGGCGTTCATATTGACCAGATCGCTACGGAAGAACATACGTCCATCCGACAGCGGCGCATCAACCTGGAGCATGGTGGTGTGCGCTTTCAGGTCGGAATAGCCTCCCGTGCCGCTGGAGCCCCAGTAGTCGTGTTGCAGCGTGACGTTCAGATCCTGCTGACGATAAAGATCGCTTGCATCGCTGCGCACGCCGCGCTTCAGCCAGTCATCTTTCTCATCATTACGCGTGAGTCGCGTAAAGCTGTCGTTATCGGTGGGACGGGTCGTTGTGATGCCCGATGAGACCATCGCATCTTTCCAGGTGTCCAGCGCCTGCTGAGGCTGACCATTTTGTGCCTGGAAACGGGCGGCATCGCGCATCACCAGCGCACTTTCCATCGAAGGCGGCTGCGATTTGGCCTGCGGAAGAATGGCGTTGAAGGTCTTTTCTGCCGCGGCAGGATCACCCAGTCCGGCCTGCGCCATGGCAAGCCGGCGCTGCATATTGATGGAGAGCGGTTCGCCGTTCTGTGCCGCGGGCAGTTTCGCCAGCGCCGCGCGCGCCGCGTCCTTGTTGCCCTGAGCAAGATAGACCTCGGTCAGGCCGAGGATCGCGTCTTCGTTCTGCGGTTCGCGTTGCAGAATGGTGTTGTAGGCGGTTTTCGCGGCCTCATGATCGCCCCGCTGTTCAGCCCAGTCCGCCAGCGTCAGGTCGATACGGGTGGACGGAGGCTGCTGGCGAAGCAACGTTTCCGCCTCCTGCTCTTTTCCACTGTCGCGCAGGCGGTTGGCGGTTTCCAGCACCTGGTTACTTTGCAGGCGGTCCACCAGCGCCTGAATGTTGCCGTTCCACTTGTCGCGCGGCAGCGTGTTCAGATGCGCCAGCGCCGCCCGGTCCTGATCGTTACCGGACAGGTACAGCCCGCTGGCGTAAACCTGATCCGGATCGCCCGGTTTCTGACTTGCCAGCTGACGCATCAGGTTATCCGCCTGGCTGCGCTGACCCGCGCTATACAGATCGCGTGACAGTCGGTAGGTGATCCACACGTCGCCCGGGGAAAGCGCAAGGCGTCGGCGCTGAATTTCTGCGGCCTGCGCATATTTCCCCTCGCTTTCCAGCTGTTCAGCCTGGGCTGACAGCTGCTCGTTCGTCAGGCTACGTTCAATATCATCAATGCTGCGGCGCTGGCTGGCAGAGAGCGACTGAATAAACTGCGTCGCCTTCTCCGGAGACTGCGCGCGATAAATATTGGCGAGACCGCGCACCGCGTTGCTGTTGCCGCTGTCCATCCGCAACGCCTGGCGGTAATAGCGCTCGGCCGCGTCGTTATCTTTGCGCGCCGCCGCCGCATCACCGAGCCCCAGAACCGCGTAGCTGTCAGTATTGTCGATATTGCGCGCCTGCTGGTAATAGCGTTCGGCCTGGGTCGTATTATTGGCTTTCAGGGCGTTATCCCCCTGCTGGATCAGCAGCCAGTATCGGTTGACCTTCAGCAGGCTGTCCCATTTGCCCCGGTTATCGCTCTGCGGATCGAGGGCGATCGCCTTTTCAAACTGCGCAACCGCGCGCGCGCGATCGCCTTTCTGAGAATAGGCCTGCCCCAGCGCGCCTACAGCTTCACTGTCAGCGTGGTTGGCGCTGACTGCTTTTTGCAACTCCGTTACCGCTTTACTGCCCTGCCCGGCATCCACTGCGGCTAACCCTTCGGCTTTGGCGCGGAACGCCGGATCGGCGAGCTGTTTTTGCTGTGCTTCAAGCTGGGTGCGCGCCGCCGTCACGTTATCGCCATCGCTGAATACGCTCAGGTATTGTTGCAGCGCGGTGACGCTGGCGCTGCTGACCGGCTGATCTTTGATCTGCTGGTACCACATGTCCGACGCCTGACTGCGGCCATTATTCGATTTGGCCATCTCCTGCAACACCGCGAACCCTTCATCACGCCGTCCGCTCTGGAACAGAAGCTGTGCCAGCGAGGACTGTAGCGGGACGTTGCCCGGACTGCTGGCGTTTATTTTCTTAAGCTGATTAATGGCCAGGTTGCGGCGGGCTGGCTCTTTCGCCACCACGTTCCAGTACTCCGTCGCGATGTCGCCGCTGGGCGGCTTACCGTCAAACAGTTTGTCATACGCGGCAATGGCTTCCTGCGTGTGCCCGGTGGTGGCAAGCAGGCGAGCCTGCTGGAGGGCCTGGCGACCATCCGGCGTGGAGAGCAGCATGGTAGTACGGGAGGACTGGTAGGCACTGGAATCGGGTGCCATTCCTTTCAGGCGATCCAGCTCTTTTTGCGCGCCCGCCGTATCGCCCTGTCGTAACAGGTAGCGGAAGCGCGCGGCAATCACGTCCGGGTTGTTGGGATCGATCAGCTCAAGGCGATAGAGCGACTGGCGCACTAAATCCTCACGCTGGGTGGATTCCCCCAGACGGACCTGTTCCAGCAGCTGTCTCTGCTGCGGGGAGTTGGCGGCCTGGGCCAGGGGCATTAGCGCCAGGCCAAGCGATAAGGTGAGTAGATTCAGTGTGAACGTGCGCATTCCTGGCCCCAATCCGGTAGTAATTCACCTTGCACGGTGAAACGAAAACGATGCTGATCCCACCCTTGTCCAAAGAGGGTCAGAACGTAGCTGTAATAAGCATTGTTATCGGGAAAACGATCGGCGACGTGCTGGCGTTGCACCGCCTGCGCGTCCCGGTTTTGTAAAAACGGAAGGAGAGAGGCAGAAAACCCTACCGGCCCATCTCCGGTGCGTTTCCCGGTTGCTACATCCACTTTCTCCGGCGGCAAGCCTTGTTTGATCGTGGTGGTCGCCATGGGCTTGAAACGCGCCAGTAGCCGGGCTTTCTGCGGATCGTTATCGTTCATCATCCCTACCCACAGATAGACGCGAATCGCATCGTAGCTGCCGATCAGGGATGCATCCTGCGACAGCTGCCAGCCGCCCTTTTTCTGGTATTTCACCCAGTTCGGGGAAAATCCTTTAGGCGCGGTCTCCAGCAGCAGACGCAGGTTAGTTTCACGGAGCGTCGTCCACGGCGCGCCAAAACGAGTGAAATAGCTCGCAAGCTGCGGCGGCAGGTAGCTGGGGTTAAAGCGCCAGACACTCTCTTCGGCAAAACCGACTTTACCCGGCAGCAGCATAGAACCCAGCCCCGGCACCTTCACCACTTCCTCACTGGCAATGCGCGTCAACAGCGCCTTACCCGTGCGCGTGTAATCGGGATTTTTCCACAGCCGCCCGGCTTCAAGCAGCGACCAGGCAATCCAGATATCGGCATCAGACGCGGAGTTAGGGTCGATAACCGCCCAGGTTTCGTCGTCCTTTTTTCCCCACAGCCAGGCCGGGAGATGTTGGGCTAAATCTCCCTCGGCAAGGTTATCGCGCGTCCATGCCAGCAGCAGATCGAACGCCTTGCGATCGTTTGCCGCGAGGGCAAAGAACAGCCCGTAGCTTTGCCCTTCGGAGGTAGTGATTTTGCGCGCGTCACTGGGATCAATGACCCGCCCACTTTCGCTCATATAATCCTGCTTGAACGTCTCCCAGGCAGGCCAGCGACAGGCGGCGTGAAGATTCGCCGCCGTCAGCATCAACGCTGCGACTACACACCCGCGAAAGATTTTCATCACCGCTTACTCATGGTCCGGGTTAAGACGACGACGGCTGATGATTCGCAGCAGACGCCACAGTACCCACGCCAGCAATACGACGCTGAGCGCAGCCAGCACGGCCAGCAGCACCGGGTGGTTAGACAGGGCGTACCACAGGCGTTCGAACCACGGCAGATGACCGACGTAGTAGACATCCCCCACGCGCAGGCTGTTTACCCCCGACTCACGGATCACCGAGACGGAACCGAACATTGCTGCCCGTTTACCGCTGTCGTTCATGGCCGTGTTGAGCAGCTCATAGCCGCGTGGGCTGTCCGCCAGCAGGGCGATAACGCTGCGCTGGTCGTTATACGGCGACTGGAAGCCGACAATCGCGGCCATCGGACCCGTTGAACTTACGGTCGTCCTGATATTGGCCTGACGATCGCCGCTGTCCGGCATGATGCTCGGGAACTCGGTCTGACGCAGCGGCGTGTTGACCCATGACTGAGCCGCCTGCACCAGCAGATCGACGCGCTTCTCGTCTTTCAGCTTGTCCGGAATGTTGCCGATGACCATGATATCGGCATCTTTGTTCTGGATCTGACTACCGTCATCCGTCACCGTCACGTTGATAGCCGGCAAGCCGGTTTGCGCCCCAACGGTGCCCATGGTGTCCAGCAGCGTGGCAACCTGACCTTCGTTGGCCGCTTTTGGCATCACGACAATCGATTCAGAGAGATCAGCCATGCGGCTGAACGGGAAGCTGGCGTTAGCAAAGGCACGCAGATCCGGCATCGCGATAAAGTGGTAATACTTCGAGAAGTCGATCGTGGAATCATCGCCAATCACCACGTGGTTTTGCACCGGCTGGAAGGTAATACAGTTTTCCACCGATCCACCCGGCATGGGGTTCATATACTGGAAGTTAAACCGCAGCTGGTTCACCGCACCGAGCTTCAGCGCCGGGATCGACACATCGGTTTTGCCATCCAGCAGCCCCTGCAATACAGGCAGACGAAGCATCAACCGGTTTGTCTCCTGGCTGCTGGTCAGGCTGAACGATTGCAGGAACTGGTTGTTGAGGCTGATATCCATGCGCGAGCTGTCTTTGGTTGCCGGCGCGGTGTAACGGTAGTTCAGGTTGATATCAATGCCGTTGGTGCGCAGCAGATAGAGATCCGGCGGCAGGTTCAGCGACAGGCTGACAGGAGAAGGTTCAAGCCCGGTTGACTGCAATTGCTCTTCATAGGTTTTCAGCTCGCCAAAGGTGATTGCCCGGTCGGTACGTACCCAGTTCGGCGCATCATAAGGCTTACGCGCCAGCAGCGGTTTCACCTCATCCACCACAACGCTGTTACCGCGGAACAGGATATTTCCCTGCGCAATGCCCTTCGCCGCCTGCACCAGATCTTTGTCATCACGGCCGAAGATCACCAGCAGCTTCACGTACGGATTGTCCGGATGGCTGATCATCTCGATGGTGGGTGCTTTCACCTCCGGATGGTCACGCAGGAATGCCGGGCGTTTGGCGTTGGTGGCAAACACAATCGCGTTTTTGTCTGGCATTTTGTCGTACATGACCGGGAAACTTTGACCACGCCAGCCGGAGCGGGAACCAAACCAGGATGCCACGATAGAGGCCGCCAGCTGTTCGGTCACATCCGGCGAGCCGGCAAAGACCATCGGCAGATTCAGCGGACGGTTATCACGCGGGTCGAAGAACGGCACCGGGAAGGCGGAGAGATCGTTTTTCAACGCCAGCGGCTGATAGGTCATCTGAAGCGAAGAGTTACGCCCGACATCCAGCCACAGGGTGCTGCTGGCCGGGTTTTCACAGACATCGCGGTAGTGGCCGACAAACTCCAGACGCACGCGGTTAAAGTCGGTGATAAACAGCGGATTAATCGGCACCTGAGCCAGGGTTTTCTTACCCAGTTGCTCTTTGGTGACGGGCAGGACGTCCATCAGCTCGTCATTCAGATAGACCTTAAGCTGGGACTGCACCGGCAGCAACGACGGCGATGGGGTGTATTCCAGGTTGAGCATCGCTTTTGACACAACTTCATCGCTGCGCATACCGAATTCGATACCGCCATTTGGGTTGATGCCGCGCAGAACCATGCTGCCCGGAGGAGGCGCGATCTGGGCAAACGTCAGCTTAACGTCACGCGACGGCGTATTTTCGGCAACCACCGGCGCACTGGCTCCCGGCACGCCAGGCATGACCTGCCCAACCACCGGGTTGTCGCCGGGCAGCGTATTCCCCGTCGTCGGCTGATTCGGGACAATGTTCTCCGTCTGCCCCGGCGCGGCCGTCACAGCCGGATCGGTCGCTTGCGCGACGACAGGCACCGTTGGCGCGGGCGTGGTCGCTGCGTTATCAGGCGCCGCGTTAGCCACTGTTGCAGGGAGCGCACTCATCCCCATTGCCACTGCACATAACCAGGAAAGTTTTGTTTTCATCGCGTTATCATCATTGTTGAGCCATAACCGGGTCCGCCTGCTTCGCTTCATCTCGCTCAGGTCGACGCGGAATGAACGACACGACCCAGGAAACCAGTGAAGTAAGTGACCGGAAAATTAATTTCACCGACGACGGGGCAAATTCTGCAAGGTGACGATAGCCACGGAACCCCAGCTTAAGAATATCCAGCAGGCTTTCCAGAGGCTTATCCTCAGGGAAGCTGTCCTGCCAGAGAGCCCACGTATCCGCGCGGGCAAACGTACACTGCACAAAATCAATGTGTTGTTTTTTGGTCAGCGGCATCAGTTGCAGACACACTTCATTTCCTCTCACACGCACCACCTGCGTCGGGAAGACATACTCCTGCTGGCCGCGCTTAAGCAGTAGATTGACCTTCTGCCCCTCCAGCACCTTCGCCTGACCGTTGATCTTGATACCCAGACCGCCATCCGAAAAGTCATGTACGGTACAGGAGAAGAGATGTCCATCGTCGCGGGCAATGGCCGCTGGCATGCTGATTTCGACGCGATGCGCGCGGCGAACCTGCTTGCTCTCCACCGATACCGCCACCGCGCCACCGAGGATAATCAGGTTATAAAACACCCACGCCATACTCACGAAGACCGTCAGAATTTCGTTTTCCGGGCCGTAGAAGTAGCGCCAGATCCCAACAATCACGCCCACAATATTCAGCAGCACCAGGAAGATATAGGGCCGGGAGATCACCCAGTCGACATACTCCTCTTCCACCAGCCCGCCCTTCGCGGTGACGTTGAATTTCCCTTTATGCGGGTTAATCAGCGCCACCATGGTTGGCGGCGCGATGTACCAGGCCAGCACCGTTTCGTAAATTTCACTCCAGAAGGAGTGCCGATATTTCCCCTGAATCTTCGAGTTCGTCAGGCTGGCGTGGATCATGTGCGGCAGAACGAACAGGGCAATCATCAGCGCAGGCGCATAGATGATGTAAGCGTGAAGGAGCAGGAACGCCAGCGGCGCTGTGAGAAAGATAAGCCGTGGAATACCCGACAGGAAGTGGAACATGGCGTTGACGTAGCACAGCCGTTGCGCCAGCTTCAGCCCTTTACCCATCAGCGGGTTATCGAGCCTGAAAATTTGCACCATGCCGCGGGCCCAGCGAATACGCTGGCCGATGTGCGCCGACAGGGATTCCGTGGCCAACCCCGCCGCCTGAGGAATACGCATGTAGGCGGAGGTATAGCCAAGACGGTGCAGACGCAGCGAGGTGTGCGCATCTTCCGTGACCGTCTCGACGGCGATCCCGCCAATTTCATCCAGCGGTTTCCGGCGGATCACCGCACAGGAGCCGCAGAAGAACGTGGCGTCCCACATGTCGTTCCCGTCCTGCACCAGGCCATAGAACAGCGTGCCCTCGTTCGGGGTTTTACGAAAACGACCGAGGTTACGTTCAAACGGGTCCGGTGAGAAGAAGTGGTGCGGCGTCTGCATCATCGCAAGCTCTTTCTCCTTCAGGAACCAGCCCATGGTCATTTGCAGGAACGAGCGCGTTGGCACGTGGTCGCAGTCGAAAATAGAGACGAACTCCCCTTTGGCATATTTCAGCGCATTGTTGATGTTACCGGCTTTCGCGTGTTCATGCGTGGTACGGGCGATGTACTCTACCCCCACTTCGTCCGCGAACTGGCGGAACTCGGCGCGGCCACCGTCATCGAGGATCCAGATTTTGATTTTATCCTTCGGCCAGTCGATACCCAGCGCGGCGTAAATGGTGTTTTTTACCACCGACAGGTCTTCGTTGTAGGTCGGCACGAAGAGGTCCACCGTAGGCCACTGGGTCGTGTCTTTTGGCAGCGGCACCGGCTGTCGATTCAGCGGCCAGATAACCTGGAAGTAACCCAGCACCAGCACGATCCAGGCGTAAGTCTCAGCAAACAGCAGCACTAAGCCGCACACCAGGCTGACCGGATCGTCCCAGTTCAGCGTTGAGGTATATCGCCACCAGATGTAGCGGCAGGAAACGGTCAGCGATAGCACAATCAGCATCAGGGCAGAAAAACGCCCTGGTATGCGCCGCACCAGCAGCGCCACGCCCCACAGCAGGATCAGGAAGGTGAACTGCGCCAGCGGGTTGAAGGGCTGGGTAATACAGACCAGCGCAAGAATCAGCGAGAACACCACAACCACGCCGAGAATAAAACGCCGCAAGCCCGGGTGTAGGTGCCCGAGCTCTTTTTGGTTATCTAAATGACCCGTTTTGTCGCCCACCCGGTCGGGTAGCCGGTCAAGCCACTGGTGGTAGTGTTCACGCAGGTTCTGCACACGATCGAAGCTGCGCCAGCGGGACGTTTTTTTCTCCGCGCCCGTTGAGGTCGTCAGTAGCCAGATGGACTGAATAGCGTAGCGCGCGGGATCCAGCGGACGCGGCTTGTCAGGGTTGATATGCGGATAGAGTTCACCGTGGCGCGCGCGAATGCGTTGCCAGCGGGGATGCTCGAGGGGGATGAACATCCACGCCAGAATCATCCACAAACAGCCCAGCGCTGCGCTCAGCGACGAGGCGCCGTGATGACGGTAATGGCGGTAGCGTTCACTTAAGCGCGAACTGACCGGCGGAATGAGCAGCCAGTTAGTCAGGCGGCTCATACTGAACTCCCGGCAGGCTCCGGCCGTTTAGCAAAGTGCAGCAGACACCAGTTGGCCAGCGTCAGGATCTCTTCCGCCGCCAGTGAATCGCTACGGTACTCCCCGAGGGGTTGTTTGGACGCGAGGCACTCCGCCATCGCTTCGTCACGATGGATCACCATCGGCAACAGGCGGCGCTGACTCTGGAGCCAGACCTGGTAGAGATCGTCCTGGATCTGGCTGCCAATGCGCAGATCGTTGATCAGAATATGGGCATTGGCAGGCATCGGCTGCTGATGCAGACGGATATGACAATTCGCATCTACGTTCGCGATGGAGAGCACATGGTCGCACTGCGCCAGCAGCTGGCGGGTCAACGACGCGGCACCGTGCGGCAGGTCCAGCAGGATCCACTGGTAGTGCCCGCTCTCTTTCAGGCTCTGCAATGCGGTGATGAAGCGAGAGAACAGGCGCTGGTACGCGGCTTCATTCCCGCGCTCGGTTTCGGTCAATTGACCAAAGGGAAGCAAATCGAGCTGGGAGGTATAACGCAAACCCGCATCCCGCCAGTCTTTATCGTCCAGAAGCGCACGTCCCCAGCCGTTTGCATGCGTAAAGTCGACATTGAATGACATGCGCAGCAAATTATCGGAACAGGCATCAATGACCAGTACCGATTCACCTAATACCTGCAATGACCACGCCAGCGCCGCGGTAACGGAAGTTGTACCCACCCCACCACGGACGCCCTGTAATCCTAGTACAGCCATCAATGGCTTCCTTATTGTTGTTGGGCAAACTCAGCTAATAACGGCCAACGTTTAATAGCCGCCGCCAACTGTTCCCGCTGGGAAATATCGGTGTAATCTATTTCAGGCAAAGAAAAAGCCTGCGTGAGTGCCAAAAAATCGTTCTGGAATGTGTAACCCAGACTTGAGTCGACTGGGGTTGCGGGTTCGTTATTTTGCATTCTTTTTTCATCCCTTTGAGTAAAATCATAAGATTCAGATGCAGCGAGGCGTCCTGCCCACTAAATTTCATTTACATGCTAAATCTGATGTTCTTTAATTTCAATGTTAGGTTTATTTCTACGCTTTCGCTAGTAAACTGAGAGACATAGAAATTCGACGAAAAGAGGGACACCGTGGACTCCATATTTTCTATTGGCATCCAGTCATTATGGGACGAATTGCGCCACATGCCAGTCGGAGGAGTCTGGTGGGTTAATACGGATCGTAATGAAGATGCCATCAGTCTGGTAAACCAGACGATAGCGGCGCAGGGGAAGGATTCCCGCGTGGCCATAATTACGATGGGCGAAGAGCCGAAGTCAATCATCAGGCTCGACAGTGACCGTGGACCCCAGACAGTACGATTATTTTCCATGCCTGCGGAGGCTGACAGTCTATACTTTTTACCCCGCGATATTCAGTGTTCTATTGTTCCTGAACACTATTTACTGATTCTAAAATGCTCTAATAACGGCCTGCAAAATATCCCCTCTGAAAAACTGCTGAAATGGCTGGAAAGAATCAACAGATGGGCAAAAAATCAAAATTGCACCTTATTGGTTGTTAACCCAGGCAGTAATAATGACAAGCTTTTTTCACTTTTAATGAGTGAATACCGTTCTCTCTATGGCCTGGCCAGTATTCGTGTCCAGACCGACAGCCATCTTTACGACGTGGCTTTCTGGTGCAATGAAAAAGGGGTGAGCTCCCGACAACAACTTACCCTCAAACATGTCGGGGATGAGTGGCATCTTGCTCAACAGGAAGAGACGGTAGTTCAGCCACGCAGTGATGAAAAACGCGTTCTGAGCCATATTGCGGTACTGGAAGGTGCGCCTGCACTGTCTGAGCACTGGTCACTGTTCGATACCAATGAAGCCTTATTTGATGAGGCGCGCACCACGCAGGCGGCGACCATTATTTTCTCGTTGATCCAGAATAACCAAATCGAAACGCTGGCAAGGCACATTCACACATTACGTCGCCAGCGCGGCAGCGCGTTAAAAATTGTGGTGCGTGAAAATAATACCAGCCTGCGCGCCACCGATGAGCGCTTATTACTGGGCTGCGGCGCGAATATGGTCATCCCGTGGAATGCTCCCCTGTCGCGCTGTCTGACGCTGATCGAAAGCATCCAGGGCCAGCAGTTTAATCGACATGTTCCGGAAGATATCAGCACCCTGCTTTCAATGACGCAGCCGATGAAACTGCGCGGCTACCAGAAATGGGACACCTTCTGCGATGCGGTGGGCAACATGATGAGCAATACGCTGTTACCGGCAGACGGAAAAGGGGTGATGGTTGCCCTGCGCCCCGTGCCGGGTATTCGCGTTGAGCAGGCGCTTACTCTGTGCCGCCCTAACCGTATCGGGGATATCATGACCATTGGCGATAACCGCCTGGTGCTGTTCCTCTCCTTCTGCCGGGTGAACGATCTGGATACGGCGCTTAACCATATCTTCCCGCTTCCTACCGGGGATATCTTCTCGAACCGCATGGTCTGGTTTGAAGATAATTTGATCAGCGCTGAGCTTGTCCAGATGCGTGCCCTGGCTCCTGAAAAGTGGGCGAAACCGTTGCCTGTGACAAGCGGTGCCAAACCGGTTTTGAACGCGAAACATGACGGGCATGTCTGGCGTCGGGTACCTGAGCCGCTACGCTTACTGGATGAGAACAAGGAGAGCGCGCCATTATGAATATCAGCGATATCATCCAACTGGTTGTTCTGTGCGCGCTGATTTTTTTGCCGCTTGGCTACTATGCACGCCATTCCCTGCGCCGTATTCGCGATACGGTCAGATTACTGTTCGTCAAACCTCGCTATATTAAACCCGCCGGAACACTGAGTCGCGCTCCGAACGTCAAGGCAAACCGAAAACATGACTAATTCTACCTATACCTCTTCGGCGCCATCGCCACTCTGGCAATACTGGCGCGGCCTGTCCGGCTGGAATTTCTACTTTCTGGTGAAGTTTGGTCTGCTGTGGGCAGGCTATCTTAATTTCCACCCTCTGCTTAACCTGGTGTTTATGGCATTCCTGCTGATGCCAATCCCGAACCTCAGGCTGCACCGTATACGTCACTGGGTCGCTATCCCCATCGGTTTCGCCCTGTTCTGGCATGATACCTGGCTGCCCGGCCCTGAAAGCATCATGAGCCAGGGCTCCCAGGTCGCAGGTTTCAGTGCGGACTATATGCTCGATCTGGTTGAGCGCTTTATTAACTGGCAGATGATTGGCGCGGTATTTGTCCTGCTGGTCGCCTGGCTGTTCCTGTCTCAGTGGATCCGGGTGACGGTGTTTGTCGTCGCGATTATGATCTGGCTTAACGTCCTGACGCTGACGGGCCCGAGCTTCTCGCTGTGGCCAGCCGGTCAGCCGACGACAACCGTGACCACCACGGGCGGTTCCGCCGCCGCGACCGTCGCGACAGCAGGGGATACGCCTGTGGTTGGGGATATTCCAGCGCAGACTGCACCGCCGACATCCACGAACCTGAACGCGTGGCTCTCCAGTTTTTACGCTGCGGAAGATAAGCGTCAGACGAAATTCCCGGACGCGCTGCCTGCCGATGCTCAGCCGTTTGAGCTGCTGGTCATTAACATCTGTTCTCTGTCCTGGGCTGACGTTGACGCGGCTGGTTTGATGTCGCACCCGCTGTGGTCGCATTTCGATATTCAGTTCAAGGACTTCAACTCGGCCACGTCGTACAGCGGCCCGGCGGCTATCCGCCTGCTGCGCGCCAGCTGCGGACAGCCTTCGCATAAGAACCTCTACCAGCCGGCAGCTAACCAGTGTTATCTGTTTGATAACCTGGCAAAACTGGGCTTTACCCAGCACCTGATGATGGGTCATAACGGTCAGTTCGGTAACTTCCTGAAAGAAGTACGTGAACAGGGTGGCATGCAGGCCCCGCTGATGGACCAGAAAGGGCTGCCGGTTACGTTGCTGGGCTTTGATGGCTCGCCGGTGTATGACGATACCGCCGTGCTTCAGCGCTGGTTAGATACCGTCGGCAAAGAGGAAGGGACACGTAGTGCGACGTTCTATAACACGCTGCCGCTGCACGACGGGAACCATTATCCCGGCGTGAGTAAAACGGCCGATTATAAGGCCCGTGCGCAGAAGTTCTTTGACGAGCTGAACGCGTTCTTCAACGAGCTGGAAAAATCAGGCCGCAAAGTGATGGTGGTGGTAGTACCGGAACATGGGGGAGCGTTGAAAGGCGACAGGATGCAGGTGTCTGGTCTGCGCGATATCCCAAGCCCGTCCATCACTAACGTTCCGGCCGGGATTAAGTTCTTTGGCATGAAGGCGCCGCATCAGGGAGCGCCAGTTGAGATCACCCAGCCAAGCAGCTATCTGGCTATCTCGGAACTGGTCGCTCGCGCAGTAGACGGTAAGCTGTTTGTGGAAGATAGCGTGAACTGGGATCAGCTCACCAGCGGGCTGCCGCAGACGGCGGAGGTATCGGAAAACGCCAATGCGGTGGTGATCCAGTATCAGAATAAGCCTTATGTCCGACTGAATGCCGGGGATTGGGTGCCGTATCCGCAGTGATGAGCTGCTACACCCTCTCCCCTGTGGGGAGAGGGTTACTCTGCACTTCGTAACGAAATTTCACCGCCCACCCAGGGCTTAATCACACCATCCTGTTCAAGAAGCAACGCACCCTGCGCGTCAATGCCGCGTGATGTGCCGTAAATCTCTTTATCCCCAATCAGCAGCTTCACCGGTCGGTTAATAAAGTTATCCAGCTTTTCCCAGCGGGACAGGAATGGAGCTAACCCCTCCTGTTCAAAGAGCGTCAGCGAACTACGCAACTCATTGATCATGCGGACGGCAAGCGTATTGCGATCGATGGTGATCCCCGCTTCCTGTAGGTTGGTCCAGGCCTGGTTCACGACATCGTTCTGCACGTTTCGCATCACCATGTTCAGCCCCGCTCCAATAACGATCTGTGCGGCATCGCCTGTTTTTCCCGTCAGTTCGACCAGGATCCCCGCCAGCTTCCGATCGTTGAGATACAGATCGTTGGGCCATTTTACCCGCACCTGATCGGCACCCAGATCGTGCAGCACCTCTGCCATCACAATGCCGATGACCAGGCTCAGCCCGATGGCCGCAGCTGGCCCCTGTTCAAGCCTCCAGTACATGGAAAGGTAGAGGTTGGCGCCAAATGGTGAGAACCACTTACGCCCCCGGCGGCCACGTCCTGCCTGTTGGTACTCGGCAACGCAGGCATCACCGGATTTCAGCTCGCTCAGGCGATCCAGCAGATACTGGTTCGTCGAATCAATGACCGGCAATACCGCGACGTTACCGTGCCCAATCTGGCTGCGGATGATCTCTTCATTCAGTAACTGGATCGGTTCCGGCAGGCTGTAGCCTTTTCCCGGCACCGTAAACACATCCACGCCCCAGTCGCGGAGCGTTTGAATATGTTTATTGATGGCAGCGCGGCTCATGCCCAGCTGTTCGCCCAGCTGCTCGCCAGAATGAAACTCGCCATCAGCAAGGATACCGATGAGAGTTAACGGAATAGTATTGTCCTTCACGCAATGGTCTCCACGGCATTCACTTCGCCCGTTCGGCCAATAAAGCGAACTTCAGGCTCCAGCCAGACGTTGAATTTTTCGCCCACGCGCTGACGAACATGGTGCGCCAGGTTGACGACATCCTCACTTGTCGCGTTGGACTGGTTGATCAGTACCAGCGCCTGCTGACGATGAACAGCAGCGCCACCAAGAGTAGTACCTTTTAATTCACACTGATCGATAAGCCAGCCTGCGGCCAGCTTCACGCTGCCATCCGCCTGAGGATAATGCGGGGCCGTTGGCCAGCCAGCGAGAAATGCTTTTGCATTTTCGCTGCTGATCACCGGGTTTTTGAAGAAACTGCCCGCATTTCCGTTGACTTTCGGGTCCGGGAGCTTGGTCATGCGCATGTGGCATACGGAATCAAATACCTCACGCGGTGTGACGGTAGCCGGGTCAAGACGGGTCAGATCGCCGTAAGTCAGAACGGGTTTCCAGGCTTTCGCCAGGCGCAGACCAACGGCCACAATGACGAAACGATCCTGATAATCGTGCTTGAAAATGCTGTCGCGATAACCAAAGCGGCACTGCTCTGCGGTCAGGCGCTTCGCCGTTCCGGTCGCGAGTTCGATGCAATCGACATATTCGCAGACGTGTTTCAGTTCGATGCCGTAGGCACCGATGTTTTGAATAGGAGATGATCCTGCACAGCCCGGGATCAGGGCCAGGTTTTCCAGTCCGGGCATCCCTTTTTCAAGGGTATATTGCACCAGATGGTGCCAGTTCTCGCCAGCACCCACGTGTAAATGCCAGCTTTCAGCGCTCTCTTTACACTCAATCCCCATGATGCGATTGACGATTACCGTCCCCGCAAAATCATCGAGAAACAGGACATTACTTCCTTCGCCCAGAATAAGTACGGGTTCACCGTTTCCTGTTGCATTTTGCCATGCATTCAGCAACTGCTGAGCACTTTCGGCACGTACAATTTGATTAGCATTCCGTTGAATACCAAAGGTATTCCAGGGCTTAAGGGAGTGATTCATAGACGCTATCCTGATGCAAAAACCGGGATAGTTTACCGTATATATGGGGGGATAGGTGATTTGTTTATGGAAAGGAAGCAGGTGTAGAAACGCAAAAAGGCCATCCTTGCGGATGGCCTCTTCACTTGTTTGATGCCTGGCAGTTCCCTACTCTCACATGGGGAGACCCCACACTACCATCG
>NZ_JBMKHO010000020.1:0-63811 GCF_049238125.1 Enterobacter cloacae complex sp. IR5402 | reverse complement strand
ACAACGCATGACTCGGGGACCCTGTGGATTGCTGGTCCTTCACTGGTCGGGGACTTTCACCCCTTGATCTTTACCGGTCTCCCGGCGCACACTGTTTTTATATACAGTAGTTTTAACTGAGGTATCGATCAAGCCATGTCAGCGTAAGCGGCTGGCTACGCCTTAACCGCTTCGCTTATAACCCCCTATAGCAATGAAGATTATTTGTTTTGTAAATTTTTACGCACAGACAAGCGTAACGCGTCATAAAACTTCACTACGCAATGACTTTCACATGACTATAAAAACAAAACAAAGTAACCACAAATCACTCCACATACACTATACGTTGACTTTATATTTAGACTAGCGCATATTTTACAGCACAAAATAACAAGACAATTTTTGGAGGACGTTTTCTATGCCCGCCCGTGATTATCCCGATAAGCGTGTTGCTCGCGGTGTCGCAAAGGAGGCCGAACTCAGGATGTTAAGTGCGCGCATCGATCCTGCGCTGATGGAGTACATCCGCATTACTGCGTATGAAACACGGAAAAGTAAGCAGGAAATCGTGGCAGAAGCGTTAGCGCTTCACCGCCAAAGAAGTCAGATTGGATCATAAACAGCAAAAGCCCGAAAAATCCTCCGGGCTTTTGCTGGTATCGGGATTACCCCACCAGAGAATTTAACGTCTCCAGCGCCTCAGGCGGCAATACCAGATCGACTGCCGCCAGGTTTTCACGCAGATGCGCCACCGATGAGGTTCCCGGGATCAAGAGGATATTTGGCGAGCGTTGCAGCAGCCATGCCAGCGCCACCTGCATCGGCGTCGCGCCCAGTGAATCCGCCACCGCCTGTAGTCCGGAAGATTGCAGTGGCGTGAAACCACCCAGCGGGAAGAACGGCACCCAGGCAATCCCCTGCTGCGCCAGCGAATCAACCAGCGCATCGTCACCGCGATTCACAACGTTGTACATGTTCTGTACGCACACCACGGAAACCATCTTCTGCGCTTCAGCAACCTGCGAAGCGGTGACGTTGCTCAGCCCAATATGACGAACCAGCCCCTGCTGTTGCAGCTCCGCAAGGGTGCTCAGCGGCGCGGCAATCGAGCCTTCCGCCGGTCCGTGGGCGCTAAACATGATCCGCAGGTTAACCACGTCCAGCACATCCCGCTTCAGGTTACGCAGGTTATCATGCACCGCCTGCGTCAGCTCCTGCGCGGAAAACGCCGGCAGCCAGGAGGCATCCTCGCCGCGTCGGGCTCCGATCTTGGTCACAATCGTAAGGTCGTCCCGGTACGGATGAAGCGCCTCGCAGATAAGCTGGTTGGTCACATGAGGTCCGTAAAAATCGCTGGTATCAATGTGATTCACACCCAACGCCACCGCTTCACGCAGCACTGCCAGCGCCGCATTTTTATCTTTTGGCGGACCAAAAACGCCAGGCCCGGCAAGCTGCATCGCGCCATAGCCAAATCGTTTAACCGTACGCGTTCCGAGCGTGAACGTTCCGCTTTTATCTATGCTGCTCATGCTGACCTTCCTCATAAAAAATGATCCGGATTTACAACAGGTTCCGCAACGAAACCATTAGTTAAGCAATAGTAAAATTAAAGTTTAAATTCGCTACGACGATAGTATTGATGTAACCCTGCCTCTTCTCTTACGGATGACCGCCATGCTGAAAAATCTGCACGTGATTACCGGTATTATCTTTGCCCTCACCATATTCTGTCTGCTGCAAGTTGTCACGGGAGGGTTGTTCTACTCTGCCGTTAACAACGATCGTCACAACTTTCAGAACTCCGGGTTACTCAATGCCCAACAGGAAAGCCTGAGCGACAGCGTTAACACGCTGGTGAAAACGCGCGTTACCGTTACCCGCGTGGCGATCCGCTACCTGAAAAACCAGCGCGATCCGGCCTCTCTCGCGGCGATCAACACGCTGCTGGGCACCGCCAACGGTTCGCTGGCCAAAGCCGAAGACTATTACAAAAACTGGCTGGTTATTCCGCAGGTGAAGGGCCAGAATGCCGCGCTCACCGAAGAGATGCAGAAAGCCTGGAAGCAAATGCACGAGGTGATGCGCTTGTCCATTGAGTATCTGCGCGCAGATAACTATCAGGCCTATGGCGACCTGGACGCCCAGCAGGCGCAGGATGAGATGGAGGCGGTCTATACCCGCTGGCGCGCTGAAAACAACGTTCTGCTGAAAGCCGCCGCCGAAGAGAACCAGAGCAGCTTTACCCAGATGCAGTGGACGCTGGCGGCGATCTTCCTGACCGTGATCGCCGTGCTGGTGGTGATCTGGCAGGGTTTACAGCACCTGCTCCTGAAACCGCTCAACGCCATCATGAACCATATTCGCACCATCGCGAGCGGCGATCTGACGCAAAATGTCGCGATTACCGGGCGCAACGAGATGGGCCAGCTGGCTGCTGGTCTGCACGAGATGCAGCAGTCGCTGGTGAGCACCGTCAGCGCCGTGCGCGGCAGCACAGATTCTATCTACACGGGCGCAGGAGAAATTGCCGCCGGAAGTAACGACCTTTCCGCCCGAACCGAGCAGCAGGCAGCCTCGCTGGAAGAGACCGCCGCCAGCATGGAAGAGCTGACTGCCACGGTGAAACAGAACTCGGATAACGCCCGCCAGGCGACGCTGCTGGCGAAGAATGCGTCTGAAACCGCCGCACGCGGCGGTCAGGTGGTGGATAACGTGGTGCGTACCATGAATGACATTGCCGACAGTTCTCAGCAAATTGCGCATATCACCGGCGTTATCGATAGCATTGCCTTCCAGACCAATATTCTCGCGCTCAACGCGGCGGTTGAAGCCGCCCGTGCCGGGGAACAAGGTCGCGGCTTTGCGGTCGTGGCAGGTGAAGTACGGACGCTGGCCAGCCGCAGCGCGCAGGCGGCAAAAGAGATCAAAGGGCTTATCGAGAACTCTGTCAGCCGGGTGAATACCGGCTCGGAACAGGTGAGCGAGGCGGGTGCGACCATGAAAGAGATCGTCGCGGCCGTGACGCGCGTAACCGATATTATGGCTGAGATTTCCTCGGCGTCTGACGAGCAGAGCCGCGGTATAGAGCAGGTCAGCCTGGCAGTCTCGCAGATGGACAGCGTCACGCAGCAAAACGCCGCGCTGGTACAGGAGTCGGCAACGGCGGCGGCGGCGCTGGAAGATCAGTCTGAACAGCTGCGTCAGGCCGTGGCGGCATTCCGGCTGAACGCTCAGGCATCGCCGGCGGCTCGCCCTAAAAACGTGAAAACGCCCGTACTGCTGCGCCCGTCAGCGGCAGGCGCGAATACAGCTGACGCGAACTGGGAAACCTTCTGAGTGACAGGCGGGCATATCGCCCGCCTGCCTGATTAGCGGCTGCGCTTGGCGTGGCGTTCCCAGTTATCTCGCTTCGCATCCTCTGATTTACGCAACGAGACATAGCATGCTCCGCTGCCGCCGTGATGCGGCTGCGCTTCGCAAAAGGCCTGTACTTCGTCGAACTCGGTCAACCAGCGCGCAAGATAGCTGCGCACTACGTTAGGGTGCGACTGCTGTTCACGCCCTTTACCATGCACGATGATCAGGTTGCGTAGCCCGTCACGTCCGGCCTGGCGAATAAAGGAATAGACCAGCTGGCGGCATTGCTCCGCAGGCTGGCGTAACAGCGTTAAGCTGGCCTGACGGGAATATTTGCCGGAACGCAGCTTATCAAATACCCCCTGCTGTACCCCTTCACGCTGGAACATCAGCGGCTCGTCAAGGGGCAACAGTTCCAGAAACCCCAGCGTCAGAAAGTTATCGAGCTGCTCAGTATCTATTTCCTGACGCGCCCGCGTGTTGCGGCTCTGCTGCCAGTGAATATCCGCGCAGCGTTTGAGCGGCTGGACATCCTCCATGGCGTCAAGAAAAAGTGATTTGTCGTCAGGGTTCATGGAAATCCTCCGGCTACATCTGAGTGATGTACTATACCTGCGCCCGTTGCGGGTCTCAATCATCCGGGCACGGGTTCAAATAATGGCTTAAGGAACAGATAATCGCAGACGCAATAAATTTAATCTAACCTTAACTTAAATTTCAGCCGTAATTAATTAAATAAATTACGTTAAAAAATCGTGAAATCAATCACTCAACGTCCTTCTCTTTTAAGAAAAAGCTGTTATAACTTAATAAACCTGCCCAATGGATAATGCATGTAGGATCCGCGAAAGGATGCACGACTGTGTGTTCTGTGGAGTCTGTCTGATGTCGGGCAGACTCTATTTTTTATTGTTGTTATTTTTATTAAATTAATTTCCTGGCCTCTCTTCGAAACTGCGTGATTAATGATTCGGCAAGCGGTGTCTGGCGAGAATCACGACGTTGAATTAAATAATATGCCGCTTTAGGCAGGGTTTCGACAACCGGCAGCATTATCAGACGGTGCGCCAGAAGCGGATCGCAGCCCAGCTCCTGCGGTAAAATGCTGATGAAATCGCTTTGTGCGACGAGGCTAATACAGGAGGAAAAGGTCTCACAGACAACGCCAATTCGCGGTATTTGAGAGCGATGGTTAAAAGTATCCTGCAACTGCTTATAATAACTTCCCCGGGGCGTAGGCATCGTCCAGTTATATTGCAGAAGCTCATTAATTGAGGTCGCCCCTGTCGCCGGATGTCCTGCCCGACAAAATACGGCAAAAGGCTTTTCGAACAGCTTTTCAAACGTAAATTCGTGATCGTACGGCCCCTGATAATAGGTATTGATGGTAAAGTCCAGCTCACCCTGACGTAATTCATTTATCATCGACACCAGCTGGCCTTCCATAATCCGGACGTTGACCTGAGGATGCTGCGCATGAAAACGCGTAATGACGGCTGGCATCAGGCTGCGTGAAATGCTGGCTCCCATCCCAATATTGATCTGTCCGGCAAG
This sequence comes from Enterobacter cloacae complex sp. IR5402, assembly GCF_049238125.1. Taxonomy (NCBI): domain Bacteria; kingdom Pseudomonadati; phylum Pseudomonadota; class Gammaproteobacteria; order Enterobacterales; family Enterobacteriaceae; genus Enterobacter; species Enterobacter cloacae complex sp. IR5402. The sequence continues at coordinate 58,915 of NZ_JBMKHO010000020.1, read as the reverse complement.
CTCGCCCTGTCGCTGGCGGATGTCATCCTGCGCTGCACGCAGCTCTTCCAGAATCAAATTAGCGCGGTGATAAAACCCTTCCCCGCACTCGGTCAGCGCGACGCCTTTACTCCGGCGCACAAATAGCTGGGCCGCCATACCCTCCTCCAGCTCTTTAATGGATTTGGTCAGCGCGGGCTGCGAAAGATTAAGCGTCCGGCTGGCGCCGCGAATACTGCCCTGTCGCGCCACCTCGACAAACGCCCTGATTTGATGAAATTTAATCTGAAATGACATAACGCAACCGATAACCGTTGTTTATCAGAGTAAAGAAACTGTCATCTACTTTAATGGAAACGGATGTGCGAGGGTAATTCCTGAACGGTTAAAACTGTGAAAAAACGATTAGTGATAAGTAAAAACTATCACAGCGTGAAGCAGTTCACATATTTTAATGATGACAGGAAAAGATATGAACGCACTGGCGCAGTACATCCAGACATTAGCCCCACAACTGAGCGCATGGCGTCGCGATTTCCACCATTTCGCGGAATCCGGTTGGGTGGAGTTTCGCACTGCGGCAAAAGTGGCGGAGATCCTCGCCTCACTGGGTTACGAGCTGGCGATGGGTCGCGACGTGGTCGACGCCGAAAGCCGTATGGGACTGCCCGATGACGCCACCCTTTCGCGAGAGTTTGCCCGCGCCCGGGCGCAGGGCGCGCCGGAGAAATGGCTGGCGCCGTTTGAGGGCGGGTTCACCGGCATTGTCGCGACCCTGAATACCGGCCGCCCGGGCCCAACCCTGGCGTTTCGCGTGGACATGGACGCCCTTGATTTAAGCGAAGCGCTCGACGACAGCCATCGCCCGTTCCGCGACGGGTTTGCCTCCTGCAATCCGGGAATGATGCACGCCTGTGGCCACGACGGGCATACCACCATTGGTCTGGGGCTCGCGCAGGTGCTTAAGCAGTATGAAGCGCAGCTCAACGGCACCATCAAACTGATCTTCCAGCCTGCCGAAGAGGGTACGCGCGGCGCGCGCGCTATGGTCGCCGCAGGCGCGCTGGACGGCGTAGACTACTTTACCGCCATTCATATCGGAACCGGCGTTCCGGAAGGGACAGTGATCTGCGGCAGCGATAACTTCATGGCGACCACCAAATTTGACGTGCGCTTTACCGGAGTCGCCGCACACGCTGGCGGTAAACCGGAAGAGGGCCGTAACGCCCTGCTTGCTGCTGCCCAGGCCGCTATCGCGCTGCATGGCATCGCGCCACACAGCGAAGGCGCGTCCCGGGTTAACGTCGGGGTCATGCAGGCGGGCAGCGGACGCAACGTGGTTCCGGCTGATGCGTTACTTAAGGTTGAAACCCGCGGCGAAAGCGAGGCCATTAATCAGTATGTCTTTGAGCGCGCGCAGGCGGTAATTACCGGCGCGGCGGCGCTCTATGGCGTAACAGCCGGGATAAACCTGATGGGGGCGGCGACCTCCAGCGTCCCTTCCCCGGCCTGGGTCGATTATCTGCGCGAGCAGGCAAGCCAGGTGCCCGGTGTGACTCATGCCATTAATAAGGTCAAAGCGCCTGCGGGCTCTGAAGACGCCACGCTAATGATGGCCCGCGTGCAGCAGAACGGCGGCATGGCCTCGTATATGGTTTTCGGCACCCAGCTGAGCGCCGGACATCACAACGAAAAATTCGATTTTGATGAGCAGGTGATGAACGTTGCCATCGAAACGCTGGCGCGAACTGCGCTTAATTTCCCGTGGACGCGAGGTGTGTAATGCAGGAGAACTACGCTTTTATCGCTGATGCCATCGACACGCGATGTCAGACGTTTACCGATATTGCCGACGACATCTGGGATCACCCCGAAACGCGCTTTGAAGAGTTCTGGTCCGCCGAACGCCTCGCCAGCGCGCTGGAAGCCGAGGGCTTTACCCTGACGCGGGAAGCCGGAGGCATTCCCAACGCCTTTATTGCCAGCTACGGCAGCGGCAAGCCCGTTATCGCCCTTCTGGGCGAATACGATGCCCTGGCCGGGCTAAGCCAGCAGGCACACTGCGCGACGGCGCAATCCGCCACCCCGGGGGCGAACGGCCACGGCTGCGGGCATAACCTCTTAGGCACGGCTGCCTTTGCCGGGGCGGTGGCGGTGAAAAGCTGGCTGGAACAGCACGGCGGCAGCGGAACGGTGCGTTTTTACGGCTGTCCCGGCGAGGAAGGCGGCTCCGGTAAAACCTTTATGGTGCGTGAAGGATTATTTGACGACGTGGACGCTGCCGTGACATGGCACCCGGAAGCCTTTGCCGGGATGTTTAACGTCAGCACGCTGGCCAATATTCAGGCCGCCTGGCGGTTTAAGGGGATCGCCGCCCATGCCGCTAACTCCCCACATCTGGGACGCAGCGCGCTGGATGCCGTGACGTTGATGACCACCGGCACAAACTTCCTCAACGAACACATCATTGAAAAAGCGCGCGTTCATTACGCCATCACCGATACCGGCGGAATTTCGCCTAACGTGGTGCAGGCCCAGGCCGAGGTGCTGTACCTGATCCGCGCCCCGGAGATGGCCGATGCGCAGCAGATCTACGCGCGCATCGAGAAAATCGCCCAGGGCGCGGCGATGATGACCGAAACCATCGTCGAGTGCCGCTTTGATAAAGCCTGCTCCAGCTATCTGCCGAACCGAACGCTCGAAGCGGCGATGTACCGCGCATTGCAGCATTACGGCACGCCGGCCTGGACGGAAGAGGAACGCGAATTTGCCCGTAAAATCCGCGCTACGCTCACGGCAAACGATCTGCAAAACAGCCTGAAAAACATTGCCGCAACGGGGGCCGAAGAGGGAAAAGCGTTTGCCCGACGCCATCAGGAGACGTTGCTGGTGGATGAAGTTGCCCCTTATGCCATCACCGATAACGTGCTGGCAGGCTCCACCGATGTGGGGGATGTCAGCTGGAAGATGCCTGTCGCACAGTGCTTTAGCCCCTGTTTTACCGTGGGCACCCCGCTGCATACCTGGCAATTAGTGGCGCAGGGGCGTACCTCTATTGCCCATAAAGGCATGTTGCTGGCCGGAAAAGTGATGGGCGCGACCGCGCTGCATCTGCTTCAGGATGCCGACCTGTTGCGAAAATGCCGGGAAGAGTTCGAACAACACATAACAGAAAAACCGTACGAGTGTCCGATCCCGCAGGGCGTGACACCGTCACCTTTAAACCTAGATTCTACGTCAGTACTTCAAAAAGCATAATCAAAGCCTTGATAAATATGCATTCCTTCGAAATTCAGCTTTCACCCATTGGGTGAAAGAAAAGTGCTCAAAAATATGTTAAATTATCAGCTTTTATGACTCGATATATGGTAAAATAATAGTAAGAAAAGTAGTAAAAAGGGGTTCTAATTATGATTAATAAAATTGATTTCAAAGCTAAGAATCTAACATCAAATGCAGGTCTTTTTCTGCTCCTTGAGAATGCAAAAAGCAATGGGATTTTTGATTTTATTGAAAATGACCTCGTATTTGATAATGACTCAACAAATAAAATCAAGATGAATCATATAAAGACCATGCTCTGCGGTCACTTCATTGGCATTGATAAGTTAGAACGTCTAAAGCTACTTCAAAATGATCCCCTCGTCAACGAGTTTGATATTTCCGTAAAAGAACCTGAAACAGTGTCACGGTTTCTAGGAAACTTCAACTTCAAGACAACCCAAATGTTTAGAGACATTAATTTTAAAGTCTTTAAAAAACTGCTCACTAAAAGTAAATTGACATCCATTACGATTGATATTGATAGTAGTGTAATTAACGTAGAAGGTCATCAAGAAGGTGCGTCAAAAGGATATAATCCTAAGAAACTGGGAAACCGATGCTACAATATCCAATTTGCATTTTGCGACGAATTAAAAGCATATGTTACCGGATTTGTAAGAAGTGGCAATACTTACACTGCAAACGGTGCTGCGGAAATGATCAAAGAAATTGTTGCTAACATCAAATCAGACGATTTAGAAATTTTATTTCGAATGGATAGTGGCTACTTTGATGAAAAAATTATCGAAACGATAGAATCTCTTGGATGCAAATATTTAATTAAAGCCAAAAGTTATTCTACACTCACCTCACAAGCAACGAATTCATCAATTGTATTCGTTAAAGGAGAAGAAGGTAGAGAAACTACAGAACTGTATACAAAATTAGTTAAATGGGAAAAAGACAGAAGATTTGTCGTATCTCGCGTACTGAAACCAGAAAAAGAAAGAGCACAATTATCACTTTTAGAAGGTTCCGAATACGACTACTTTTTCTTTGTAACAAATACTACCTTGCTTTCTGAAAAAGTAGTTATATACTATGAAAAGCGTGGTAATGCTGAAAACTATATCAAAGAAGCCAAATACGACATGGCGGTGGGTCATCTCTTGCTAAAGTCATTTTGGGCGAATGAAGCCGTGTTTCAAATGATGATGCTTTCATATAACCTATTTTTGTTGTTCAAGTTTGATTCCTTGGACTCTTCAGAATACAGACAGCAAATAAAGACCTTTCGTTTGAAGTATGTATTTCTTGCAGCAAAAATAATCAAAACCGCAAGATATGTAATCATGAAGTTGTCGGAAAACTATCCGTACAAGGGAGTGTATGAAAAATGTCTGGTATAATAAGAATATCATCAATAAAATTGAGTGTTGCTCTGTGGATAACTTGCAGAGTTTATTAAGTATCATTGCAGCAAAGATGAAATCAATGATTTATCAAAAATGATTGAAAGGTGGTTGTAAATAATGTTACAATGTGTGAGAAGCAGTCTAAATTCTTCGTGAAATAGTGATTTTTGAAGCTAATAAAAAACACACGTGGAATTTAGGGACTATTCATGTTGTTGTTATTTCGTATCTTCCAGAATAAGGAATCCCATGGTTAAAAAATCACTGCGCCAGTTCACGCTGATGGCGACGGCAACCGTCACGCTGTTGTTAGGAAGTGTGCCGCTGTATGCGCAAACGGCGGACGTACAGCAAAAACTTGCCGAATTAGAGCGGCAGTCGGGAGGCAGACTGGGTGTGGCATTGATTAACACAGCAGATAATTCGCAAATACTTTATCGTGCTGATGAGCGCTTTGCGATGTGCAGCACCAGTAAAGTGATGGCCGCGGCCGCGGTGCTGAAGAAAAGTGAAAGCGAACCGAATCTGTTAAATCAGCGAGTTGAGATCAAAAAATCTGACCTTGTTAACTATAATCCGATTGCGGAAAAGCACGTCAATGGGACGATGTCACTGGCTGAGCTTAGCGCGGCCGCGCTACAGTACAGCGATAACGTGGCGATGAATAAGCTGATTGCTCACGTTGGCGGCCCGGCTAGCGTCACCGCGTTCGCCCGACAGCTGGGAGACGAAACGTTCCGTCTCGACCGTACCGAGCCGACGTTAAACACCGCCATTCCGGGCGATCCGCGTGATACCACTTCACCTCGGGCAATGGCGCAAACTCTGCGGAATCTGACGCTGGGTAAAGCATTGGGCGACAGCCAACGGGCGCAGCTGGTGACATGGATGAAAGGCAATACCACCGGTGCAGCGAGCATTCAGGCTGGACTGCCTGCTTCCTGGGTTGTGGGGGATAAAACCGGCAGCGGTGGCTATGGCACCACCAACGATATCGCGGTGATCTGGCCAAAAGATCGTGCGCCGCTGATTCTGGTCACTTACTTCACCCAGCCTCAACCTAAGGCAGAAAGCCGTCGCGATGTATTAGCGTCGGCGGCTAAAATCGTCACCGACGGTTTGTAATAGCGGAAACGGAATGGGGAAACTCATTCCGTTTTTGTTTATCGCCTTAGACGGCAAAAGTGCTGTCGCCCACCTGCGCTTGCGCATACCAGGCCATAAGCTCCGTGGTTCCTGGTTCTCCTTCCGCTGGAGCCCAGTGCGCATAGTCATCGGCAGCCACGGGTTGATAGCCACCGTGTTTTACTTCAAAAATTATGCCACCGGTATCCAGCGACAGCACGGCATGCCAGGTTCCTGCGGCCATCTCCAGCACCGTACAGGTTTCCCCCAATATCGCCCGATGGGTGACGGTACCCCGATCGTCAAAATTCAGCACCACGAAACGACCCCTTAATGGCAACAGTAGCTCGAAGGTGTGAGGGTGTCGGTGCGGGCGCACGTAGGTCCCAGGTTAAAATAAAAAAACACAACACAACAACACAACAACAGTCCCGAGGAACGCCCATGAGTATGTCTTCCATACCTTCGCATTCCCCATCCGGTAAGCTCTATGGCTGGGTTGAAAGGATCGGCAATAAAGTGCCGCACCCTTTCCTGCTTTTTATCTATTTAATTGTCATCCTGATGGTCGCGACGGCCGTGCTGTCCGCCTTTGAGGTGAGCGTGCGCAGCCCGGCCGACGGCAGCATGGTGGCAGTGAAAAACCTGCTCAGCGTTGAAGGGTTGCACTGGTTTTTGCCGAACGTGATTAAAAACTTCAGCGGTTTTGCGCCGCTGGGCGCCATCCTGGCGCTGGTGTTAGGCGCGGGACTGGCCGAGCGCGTGGGTCTCCTGCCCGCGCTGATGGTCAAAATGGCCTCGCACGTCAGCGCGCGTTATGCCAGCTATATGGTGCTGTTTATTGCCTTCTTCAGCCATATCTCGTCCGACGCGGCACTGGTGATCATGCCGCCGATGGGGGCGCTGATTTTCCTCGCCGTTGGTCGTCATCCTGTTGCGGGCCTGCTGTCGGCGATTGCGGGCGTCGGCTGTGGGTTTACCGCTAACCTGCTTATCGTGACTACCGATGTGCTGCTCTCCGGCATCAGCACAGAGGCAGCCAGCACCATCGATGCGACCATGCACGTCAGCGTGATCGACAACTGGTACTTTATGGCCAGTTCAGTGATTGTCCTGACGATTGTCGGGGGTCTGATTACCGATAAAATCATTGAGCCGCGCCTGGGTAAATGGGAAGGCCGGAGCGATGAAAAGCTGGAGACGCTGAGCAAAGAGCAGCAGTTCGGCCTGCGCGTAGCCGGGATCGTCTCGCTGGCGTTCATTGCGGTGGTGGCGCTGATGGTGGTACCGGAAAATGGCGTACTGCGCGATCCGATCAAACACACCGTACTGCCCTCGCCGTTTATTCAGGGCATTGTGCCGCTGATAATTCTCTTCTTCTTCGTCGTTTCGCTCGCGTACGGCATCGCCACCGGCAAAATCCGCCGTCAGGGAGATCTGCCGCACCTGATGATCGAGCCGATGAAGGAGATGGCGGGTTTTATCGTGATGGTGTTCCCGCTGGCGCAGTTTGTCGCCATGTTTAACTGGAGCAACATGGGCAAGTTTATGGCCGTGAGCCTGACGGACGCGCTGGAGGCGGCGGGGTTGAGCGGTGTTCCGGCGTTTGTCGGCCTGGCGCTGCTGTCGTCCCTGCTGTGCATGTTTATTGCCAGCGGGTCGGCCATCTGGTCGATTCTGGCGCCCATCTTTGTCCCCATGTTTATGATGCTCGGCTTCCATCCGGCGTTCGCCCAGATCCTGTCCCGTATCGCCGATTCCTCGGTGATCCCGCTGGCGCCCGTGTCACCCTTCGTTCCGCTGTTTTTAGGCTTCCTGCAACGCTACAGACCGGAGGCTAAACTGGGTACCTACTATTCGCTGGTTCTGCCCTATCCGCTTATCTTCTTAGGGGTATGGCTGGTGATGCTGGTGGCGTGGTATCTTGTCGGCCTGCCGATTGGACCGGGTGTTTACCCGAGGCTGAACTAAGGAGTACTGATGCTGAGATTACTCGAAGATAAGATTGCGACGCCGCTGGGGCCGCTGTGGGTTATCGCGGATGAAGCGTTCAATCTGCGCGCGGTTGAATGGGAAGAGCACAGCGACCGGATGGTTGAGCTGCTCAACATCCATTATCGCGCCGAGGGATACGAGCGTGTTACTGCCCGTAATCCTGGCGGGCTGAGCGATAAACTGACGGCCTACTTCGAGGGCGATCTCAGCATTATTAATACCCTGCCAACCGCCACGGCGGGCACCCCTTTCCAGCGCGAGGTGTGGCAGGCGCTGCGTAATATTCCCTGCGGGCAGGTGATGCACTACGGTCAGCTGGCAGAACAGCTTGGTCGTGCCGGCGCGGCGCGCGCGGTCGGTGCGGCAAATGGCTCTAACCCCGTCAGCATTGTGGTGCCTTGCCATCGCGTGATTGGGCGCAACGGCACCCTCACCGGCTATGCCGGGGGCGTACAGCGCAAAGAGTGGCTGCTGCGTCACGAAGGGTATTTTCTGCTGTAATTCCCAGGCTTTTTGTGCTTAATTTTCTTCCTGTTAGGTTCATAATCCTTAATCATTCTGTGGAATTTCAAGGAGATGGCAACACGCTGCCGTCTCTTGTCTTTATTGGGGGTTTGCCAGACTTACGTCCTTACCAAAAAGATGTTAAAATTGACCAATATCAATTAAGGCTTGAGCAAACCTATGATCCCGGAAAAGCGAATTATACGACGCATTCAGTCTGGCGGTTGTGCTATCCATTGCCAGGATTGCAGCATCAGCCAGCTCTGTATCCCGTTTACTCTGAATGAGCACGAACTCGATCAGCTTGACAATATCATCGAGCGCAAAAAGCCTATTCAGAAAGGGCAGACGCTGTTTAAGGCGGGAGACGAACTGAAATCGCTCTATGCTATCCGTTCTGGCACCATCAAAAGCTACACCATTACCGAACAGGGCGACGAGCAGATCACCGGCTTCCATCTGGCAGGCGATTTAGTCGGCTTTGACGCCATCGGCAGTGGCCATCACCCGAGCTTTGCTCAGGCGCTGGAAACCTCTATGGTCTGCGAAATTCCGTTTGAGACGCTGGACGATCTGTCCGGTAAGATGCCGAACCTGCGTCAGCAGATGATGCGTCTGATGAGCGGTGAGATCAAAGGCGATCAGGATATGATCCTGCTGCTTTCTAAGAAGAATGCCGAAGAGCGTCTGGCCGCCTTTATCTATAACCTCTCCCGCCGTTTCGCGGAACGTGGCTTCTCCCCGCGTGAATTCCGTCTGACCATGACGCGCGGTGATATTGGTAACTATCTGGGCCTGACCGTGGAAACCATCAGCCGTCTGCTGGGTCGCTTCCAGAAGAGCGGAATGCTGGCGGTTAAAGGTAAGTATATCACCATCGAAAACGGTGAAGCGCTGGCCATTCTGGCGGGTCACTCACGTAACGTGGCATAACTCTCCCGGATATCTTATGCCAGGTCGATAAATTTTCATGATTATTGATCTGGCAAAAACTTCCCCCCTGTTTCATTCAAGATATATAGGTTACTCTTTTACTTACAGACTGTGGTGACAGTAGTAAGGAGACCTGTATGGCAAAGTATCAAAACATGCTGGTGGCTATCGATCCTAATCAGGACGATCAGCCGGCATTACGACGTGCTGTGTATTTACATCAACGGATTGGTGGCAAAATTAAAGCCTTTTTGCCGATTTATGACTTCTCATACGAGATGACCACCCTTCTGTCGCCTGACGAGCGCACCGCTATGCGTCAGGGAGTGATCAGCCAGCGTACCGCGTGGATCCGCGAGCAGGCGAAGTATTACCTGGAAGCGGGCGTACCGATTGATATTAAAGTAGTCTGGCACAACCGCCCCTTCGAAGCCATTATTCAGGAAGTGGTGGCCGGTGGGCATGACCTGCTGCTGAAAATGGCGCACCAGCATGACAAACTGGAATCCGTGATTTTCACTCCAACAGACTGGCACCTGCTGCGCAAATGCCCTTGTCCGGTATGGATGGTGAAAGATCAGCCGTGGCCTGAGGGCGGGAAAGCCGTCGTGGCGGTCAATCTGGCCAGCGAAGAGGATTATCACAATTCGCTGAACGAGAAACTGGTGAAGGAGACGCTTCAGCTTGCCGACCAGGTTAACCATACTGAAGTCCATCTGGTGGGCGCCTATCCGGTTACGCCAATCAATATCGCCATCGAGCTGCCTGAATTTGACCCGAGCGTGTATAACGACGCGATTCGCGGTCAGCATCTGCTGGCCATGAAAGCGCTGCGCCAGAAATTCAGTATCGATGAGAACATGACCCACGTAGAAAAAGGGTTACCGGAAGAGGTTATTCCGGATCTGGCGGAGCATTTGCAGGCCGGGATTGTGGTGCTGGGCACCATCGGCCGGACCGGTATTTCTGCCGCGTTCCTGGGAAATACCGCCGAGCAGGTGATCGACCATCTGCGCTGCGACCTTCTGGTCATCAAACCGGATCAATATCAGACGCCGGTTGAGCTGGACGATGAGGAAGACGATTGACCCCAAAATGAAAGCCCGCCGGTAACGGCGGGCTTTTTTTATTGCGCTTCGCTCAACCGTTGCGCAGATGCCTCGTCGCCGGCATTCATCCAGGGCGCGTGCAGAACCATGCTCGGTAGCGCCAGCTTGATCTCCTGCTGGTTCAGCCCCTCCAGGATACGAATATTGATCTCCTGCTGAATATCCATGTACTTGTTGTAATCCGCCGTATTAACAATATGAACCACCTCGAAGGTCAGGCGATCGCGATCGAAGCCCAGGAAATGGGCGCGGTCAAACTTCGTTTCCCCGACGTCGGTAATGATCTGTTTGACCATCTCACCCACTGAACGCAGTTTTTCCGGCGCCGTGTCGCTGGCGACCCCGAAGGTAAAAACAATCCGCCGCGTTTGCATCCGCTTGTAGTTATGCAGCGTCTGTTGCAGCAGGATGGCGTTCCCGCAGACAATCTGCTCCCCGCTCAGGCTGCGGATACGGGTGGTTTTCAGACCAATGTGCTCTACCGTCCCGGCGACATCGTTAAACACCACAAAATCGCCGATTTCGAACGGCTTATCAAAACCGATGGAGAGCGATGCAAACACGTCGCTCAGGATCGTTTGCACCGCGAGGGCGATAGCAATACCCCCTACCCCAAGGCTGGCAACCAGAGCAGTGATGTTGACGCCCGCGTTAGCAAGAATAGACAGCAGCATCACTGACCAGACAATGGCACGGAGGATAAGCCCCGTGATCACCAGCGTCACCGGGTTTTTATGGCTTCCCGGCGCCAGCATGACGTGACGAAGCCACGACACCACCCCCTGATCCATCCACAGCGCCACCTGGATAGCGAAGACCAGGAACCAGGCGTGGCTCACGGTACCAAAGAGATGATCCGGTAAGTCGACGAAACGCAGGCTGAACAACAGCGCCACGACAAAAAGCAGGACGCGGCTGGTGCGGTTAAGCATATCCGTCAGGATAAAGCGCATCCGGTTGGTGCTGGGGTGCTTGTCGCCCCAGGTGGTGATCCCTTTCTTAACGAAGGCGATCAGGCGCGTCAGCAGCCAGTACACCAGCAGAGTCACAAAGACCACCGTGGCGACGCCGATCCAGAAAGACGGCGTCATCATCAGCTCGATGATGTCGAAGCGGGACAAAAATCGCATTACACCTCCTCGTATTACACAAAGGGTAAAGTATAGACAGAGGAGAAAAGCTGGCCGCAGAAATAAGAAAACCGCCCCTGGGGGCGGTTTGTCAGGATGAAGCGAAATTACAGCGCTTTCAGGATCGCATCCACGCTGGCCTTGGCGTCGCCAAACAGCATGTGGGTGTTATCTTTAAAGAACAGCGGGTTCTGCACGCCAGCATAGCCGGTGTTCATAGAGCGTTTGAAGACAATAACGTTCTGCGCCTTCCACACTTCGAGAACAGGCATACCCGCAATCGGACTACGCGGATCGTCCTGCGCCGCCGGGTTAACGGTGTCGTTGGCGCCAATCACCAGCACGGTGTCGGTGTCGGCGAAATCATCGTTGATCTCGTCCATTTCCAGCACGATGTCGTAAGGCACCTTCGCTTCCGCCAGCAGCACGTTCATGTGGCCTGGCAGACGCCCCGCCACCGGGTGAATACCAAAGCGAACCTTGATACCGCGCGCGCGGAGTTTCTCGGTGATTTCCGCCACCGGATACTGCGCCTGCGCCACCGCCATGCCATAGCCTGGGGTGATGATGACGGAATGCGAGTTTTTCAGCATCTCTGCGGTGTCTTCCGCGCTGATTTCACGGTGTTCACCCACTTCCTCATCAGAACCGGTTGATGAACCGTCAGAACCGAAGCCACCCGCGATGACGCTGATAAACGAACGGTTCATCGCCTTACACATGATGTAAGACAGGATCGCACCGGAAGAACCGACCAGCGCACCGGTGACAATCAGCAGGTCGTTGCTCAGCATAAAGCCTGCCGCCGCCGCCGCCCAACCGGAGTAGGAGTTCAGCATGGAAACGACTACCGGCATATCTGCTCCGCCGATAGACGCCACCAGATGCCAGCCGAACGCCAGCGCGATGATGGTCATCACCAGTAACGCCAGCACCTGCAAGCCTACGCTTTCGGTACGCACGAAGACCACCAGCAGCACAAAGGAAACGACCAGCGCCGCCAGATTCAGCTTGTGGCGGTTAGGCAGCATCAGCGGTTTGGAAGAGATCTTCCCGCGCAGCTTGCCGAACGCCACAATCGACCCGGTGAAGGTCACCGCACCGATGAAGATGCCGAGGAACACTTCGGTCAGATGGATGTTCACCAGAATCGGCTCCAGGCCCGGTTCGTGGTACAGGTAGCTGTTGAAGCCCACCAGCACCGCCGCCAGACCCACGAAGCTGTGCAGAATAGCAACCAGCTCCGGCATCTCGGTCATTTCAACGCGTTTCGCCAGACGAATACCAATCGCGCCGCCGATGATCATCGCCACCAGGATCCACGCCACGTTGCCGGTGTCCGGCCCAAAGATGGTGGCAATCAGCGCAATCGCCATACCGGCGATACCAAAGTTATTTCCCTGCTGAGACGTTTCGTGTTTGGAAAGCCCCGCCAGACTGAAAATAAACAGGATTGCAGCAACAATGTATGCGGCTGTAACTAATCCTCCAGACATATGCTACCCCTTAGCCTTTACGAAACATTTTCAGCATGCGCTGAGTCACGGTGAAACCACCGAAAATATTGATACTGGCGATCAGCACCGCAATGAAGCTCAGGAAGCTGATCCAGCCGCCATGACCAATTTGCAGCAATGCCCCGACCACGATAATCCCGGAGATGGCATTGGTGACCGACATCAGCGGGGTATGCAGCGCATGGGAAACGTTCCACACGACGTAGTAACCCACCACGCAGGAGAGCGCGAAGACGGTGAAGTGGCCAAGGAACTCTTTTGGCGCGACGTCCGCCAGCCAGCCAAACAGGATTATGACCAGCGCCATGATGGCGTATTTGCGCCACGGCGACGCAGGTTTTGCTGGCTCCGCGGGCTCTGGTGCCGCTTTCGGCGCAGCCTGAGGTTGAGCGGAAACCTGAATCGGCGGTGCAGGCCAGGTGATTTCCCCTTCACGCACCACGGTAACGCCACGCACCACCACATCATCAAAATCAACGGTAATGTTGCCGTCTTTCTCTTTGCAGAGCAGCTTCAGCAGGTTAACGAGGTTCGTGCCGTACAGCTGAGAGGACTGGGTTGGCAGACGCCCTGGCAGGTCGGTATAACCGATCACCTTCACGCCGTTCGCGGTCGTCGTGACCTGATTTGGCACGGTATACTCACAGTTACCGCCGTTTTGCGCCGCCAGATCGACTATAACGCTGCCCGGCTGCATGGAATCCACCATCTCACGGGTGATCAGCTTCGGCGCCGGTTTACCCGGAATAAGCGCGGTGGTGACAATGATGTCTACCTCTTTTGCCTGCGCCGCAAAGAGCGCCATTTCCGCCTTGATAAAGGCTTCAGACATGACCTTCGCGTAACCATCACCGCTGCCCGCTTCTTCCTTGAAGTCCAGCTCAAGGAATTCGGCGCCCATACTCTGCACCTGCTCCTTCACTTCCGGCCGGGTATCAAACGCGCGAACAATAGCGCCCAGGCTGTTTGCGGCCCCGATAGCGGCAAGACCTGCCACACCGGCACCAATCACCATCACCTTCGCGGGTGGAACTTTACCTGCCGCCGTAATCTGACCGGTAAAGAAGCGACCAAACTCATGCGCAGCTTCGACAATGGCGCGATAGCCGGCAATGTTCGCCATGGAGCTCAGCGCATCCAGAGACTGCGCGCGCGAAATACGCGGCACGGAGTCCATCGCCATCACGGTGACACCGCGTGCCGCCAGCTTCTCCATCAACTCCGGGTTTTGGGCTGGCCAGACAAAGCTCACCAGCGTAGTGCCCGCGTTCAGCAGTTCAATTTCACCCTCTTCCGGTGCGTTTACCTTCAGAATGATGGGTGATTGCCAGACCTCAGCACCGTCCACGACGTCCGCGCCAGCCTGAGTAAAGGCCTCGTCATCGAAACTCGCCAGTGTGCCCGCGCCGCTTTCAATCGCGACGGTAAAACCCAGTTTAAGCAGTTGCTCCACCGTTTTTGGTGTTGCCGCTACGCGGGTTTCATTGGCTAACCGTTCTTTTGGTACCCCAATACGCATAGTTTTCCCTTCCATCGGTTTTTGATGATGGTTTGTCGATAATTGCCCGCGGTTTGTATCAATTTTCACCATCGCGATAACGACGGAGAATGATTAACCCCGGAAAATAAAACAGTAACAAACTTTCTATAACCTACTGAAAATAGCGCCCGTGATCTACCGCCAGAAAACACTATTTCTTACTTTATCTGTGAAAAATAAGCGATCGGGGTTACTGACAGAGATATTTACCTTAAATTCGCCTTCAGGACCGATAAATCGCGCAAGCGAAGCGGTAAAAACATGATATAGCGCCATAATAGAACAACTCATTAACATTAAATTAACTTGTAAAAGTCATATGCTTAATCAGTTTTTCTTGTGAAACGCCTGTTTTTTCCACATATCACAAAATGTTATCGAATCAGGTCCTTTGGTGAGCACAGGCTGTGAAAAATGCCGCAGACAGCGATGGGTGTTAAATGCCATAATCGGGACCGTCTCAAATTAACAACAACACCAGTACATGGTTTGCGCAAGGCGAAGGATTATTTTTATGAAGCTTAAGAACACACTCCTGGCGTCCGCACTTCTTTCCGCGACCGCCCTGTCTGCGAATGCCGCGACAGAGTTGACGCCGGAGCAAGCGGCAGCGTTAAAACCTTTTGACCATACGGTCATTGTGGGTCGCTATAACTCTATTGGCGATGCCGTCGCCGCCGCATCAAAAGCCGCCGATAAAAACGGCGCTGCCTCGTTTTACGTTGTTGACCAGTCCGATCAAGGCAACAGCGGCAACCAGCGCGTGACGATTGCGCTGTACAAAGATAATGCCCCAAAAGCAGATGAACAGAAAAACCGCGTGATTAACGGCATTGTTGAACTGCCGAAAGATCAGGCTGTTCAGCTGGAACCGTATGACACCGTGACCGTTCAGGGCTTCTACCGCAGCCAGCCTGAAGTTAACGATGCCATCACCAAAGCCGCGAGAGAAAAAGGCGCTTACGCGTTTTATATAGTGCGTCAGGTTGATGCCAACCAGGGCGGAAACCAGCGCATCACCGCTTTCATCTATAAGCAAGATGCGAAAAAACGCGTAGTGCAAAGCCCGGATGCCATTCCAGCGGATTCAGATGCGGGACGTGCCGCGTTAGCGAAAGGCGGTGAAGAAGCGAAGAAAGTGGAAATTCCGGGCGTAGCAACGTCTGCGGCACCAAGCGCTGAAGTGGGCCGTTTCTTTGAAACCCAATCCACCAAAGGCGGTCGTTATACCGTTACATTACCAGACGGCACGAAAATTGAAGAGCTGAACAAAGCCACTGCCGCGCAGATGGTGCCGTTCGACAGCATCAAGTTTACGGGCAACTATGGCAACATGACGGAAATCTCCTATCAGGTGGCGAAGCGTGCTGCGAAGAAAGGCGCGAAGTATTACCACATCACCCGTCAGTGGCAGGAACGTGGTAACAACCTGACCATCAGCGCCGATCTGTACAAGTAACAAAACGGTTTCATAAAGGCGGCGCAGTGCCGCCTTTTTTGTTACTTTTTTTCTGATTTCTGCCACACGTCATTGCATGCATCCTTCACACTCCGTAAAATCCCGCGCCTTAGCGTGATCCACCATTTTTATGCGCCTTAGCGAAATAATTATTCTGGATTTGGACTTTTCATAACAGGAAGCCAATGGAAAAGAAACTTGGCCTGAGTGCGTTAACTGCACTTGTATTGAGCTCAATGCTGGGCGCGGGCGTATTCAGTTTGCCGCAGAACATGGCGGCCGTCGCCAGCCCGGCCGCATTACTGATTGGCTGGGGCATTACCGGTGTTGGGATTTTGCTGCTGGCATTCGCCATGCTGCTGCTGACCCGTATCCGACCGGATCTGGACGGCGGAATATTCACTTACGCCCGGGAAGGTTTCGGCGAGCTGATCGGCTTCTGCTCCGCCTGGGGTTACTGGCTGTGCGCGGTGATCGCCAACGTCTCCTATCTGGTTATCGTCTTCTCGGCGCTCAGCTTCTTTACCGATACGCCCGAACTGCGCCTGTTTGGCGACGGTAATACCTGGCAGTCCATCGTCGGCGCCTCGGTACTGCTGTGGATTGTTCACTGGCTGATTTTGCGCGGCGTCCAGACCGCGGCCAGCATTAACCTCGTGGCAACGCTGGCCAAGCTTGTGCCGCTTGGCCTGTTCGTCGTGCTGGCCTTCCTCGCCTTCCGTCTCGATGTCTTTACGCTCGATTTCAGCGGCATTGCGCTGGGCGTTCCCGTCTGGGAACAGGTGAAAAATACCATGCTGATCACCCTGTGGGTGTTCATCGGCGTTGAAGGTGCCGTCGTAGTCTCTGCCCGCGCGCGTAACAAGCGCGACGTGGGACGCGCCACGCTGCTGGCCGTACTGGCGGCGCTGGGCGTTTATCTGCTGGTGACGCTGTTGTCGCTCGGCGTGGTGGCACGCCCTGAACTGGCGGAAATGCGTAACCCGTCCATGGCCGGGCTGATGGTGAAAATGTTGGGTCCCTGGGGAGACGTGATTATCGCGGCGGGTCTGATTGTCTCCGTTTGCGGCGCCTATCTGAGCTGGACCATTATGGCAGCGGAAGTGCCGTTCCTGGCCGCCACGCATAAAGCGTTCCCGCGCCTGTTTGCCCGTCAGAACAAAAACAGTGCGCCATCGGCCTCTTTGTGGCTCACCAACATCAGCGTGCAGGTCTGTCTGGTGCTGATCTGGCTCACAGGATCGGACTATAACACGCTGCTGACCATCGCCTCCGAGATGATTCTGGTACCCTATTTCTTAGTGGGCGCATATCTGTTAAAAATTGCGACCCGCCCGGCACACTATGCGGTAGGTGTCGGCGCCTGTATTTACGGTCTATGGTTGTTGTATGCTTCCGGACCGATGCATCTGCTGCTGTCCGTGGTGCTCTACGCACCGGGCCTGCTGGTGTTTATCTACGCTCGCCGTACGCATCAGCTTGATAATGCCCTTAAGCGCCGCGAAATGGCGTTGATAGGTTTGCTGTTAGTCGCTGCCGTACCGGCAACGTGGATGTTAATGGGATAGCGTCGCCTGTCCCATTGTTGAACTGAAAAGGAGATTACGATGGGACACACGCAGCAACGCCCAATATTGATCACTGGCGCAGGCCGTCGCATCGGCCTCGCCCTCGCCCATCACTTTCTCAACCTTCGCCATCCGGTTATCGTCAGTTACCGCACGGAATATCCCTCCATTGAAGGTCTACGAAATGCCGGAGCAGTATGCATTCAGGCGGATTTCTCCACGGATGAAGGTATACTCGCCTTCGCGGACAAAGTGAAATCGACCACCCACGGGCTGCGGGCGGTTATTCACAATGCCAGTACCTGGCTTCCTGAAAAAGCAGGACATTTGCTCAGCGAAACGCTCGCCTGCATGATGCAGATCCACGTTAATGCGCCTTATCTGCTCAACCATGCCCTACAGGATCTGCTGCGCGGACACGGTCATGCCGCAGGCGACATTATCCATTTCACCGATTACGTGGTAGAGCGAGGAAGCGACAAACACATCGCCTATGCGGCCAGCAAAGCCGCCCTGGATAATATGACCCGCTCTTTCGCACGCAAGCTGGCGCCCGAGGTAAAGGTCAACGCGATTGCTCCGGCGATGATTTTATTTAACGAAGGCGATGATGCCGAGTATCGTCAGCAGGCGCTCAACAAGTCGTTAATGAAAATTGCGCCCGGTGAGAAAGAGGTGATCGACCTGATCGATTATCTGCTGACCAGCTGTTACGTCACGGGCCGAACGTTTGCCGTGGACGGTGGCCGCCCGCTGCGCTAGTGAAAGCGGCTCCAGAAGAAGATAAGCACCCAGGCGCTGAGGCTCCAACAGACCACCGCCCCGCCCAGCGCCAGGGGCAGACGCAGAAAACCGGTGAAGTACCACAGCGACAGCAGATAGATAAAATACGGGATGATCGACCACATCCCGAACACAATGGTGGCGCGCAGCGCCTCAATACCCCGCTCAGAGGCCACAATATAGTGCGCGATTAACGCAAAGGTGGGAAACAGCGGGATCAGCCCGGCAATGTAGTAGTTCTTCGTTTTAGCCAGCACCCCAATCAGCAGCACGACCAGCGCACCCAGCGTGGCTTTTATCACCAGCCCCATTCTTTTCCCTTAACAATCAAATAACATTCCCATGCAGGATAACGGAAGTCCGGCTAATTTTGAAAGATTAATGGAAGGTTAAGATTGCGCGGTGTATGTTGACGTTTTTTGCGATGACAGACGTTGTATGAATAAGATTGTTTATGTTGAAGATGAACCCGAGGTGGGGCAACTGATCGCCGCTTATCTGGGTAAACATGATATGGAAGTGGTTGTCGAGCCTCGTGGCGATCGCGCTGAAGACGTCGTGACCCGCGAAAATCCGGACCTGGTGTTGCTGGACATCATGCTGCCCGGAAAAGATGGTATGACGCTATGCCGGGATCTGCGCACGAAGTGGGACGGTCCGATCGTGCTGCTGACCTCTCTCGACAGCGATATGAATCATATTCTGTCGCTTGAGATGGGCGCGAATGACTACATCCTGAAAACCACGCCGCCGGCAGTCCTGCTTGCCCGTTTGCGCCTCCATCTGCGTCAGCGTGCCAGCGGCGCGGAGCGTGAAGCGTCTGCCCCCTCCTTAACGCCGCACAAAGCGATGCGCTTCGGCACGCTTTCTATCGACCCGGTCAACCGACAGGTTATGCTTTCCGGGGAGCTGATTGCGCTCTCAACCGCAGATTTTGACCTGCTGTGGGAGCTGGCAACCCATGCCGGTCAAATTATGGACCGGGATGCATTACTGAAAAATCTGCGCGGCGTAAGTTACGACGGAATGGATCGTAGCGTTGATGTGGCGATTTCGCGTCTGCGTAAAAAACTGCTGGATAACGCCACGGAACCTTACCGCATTAAAACCGTACGCAATAAGGGCTATCTGTTTGCACCGCACGCCTGGGAAACCTGAAAAAAGGAACAAAACAGGAATATTCGAAAAATAACTCACGATGCATCGGAATTATTATCAGTACCCGTCGAAAGTTATCGATTATATGCATCGTCAGTTATAAAATATCCCTTGTTCACATTCCTTCCTTGTATGCTATTTCGTTGGGCATTTTTCGCCTAAACAAAAGTATTCCTAATGTATTTCAGTGCTGTAGTACAATATATATTCAGCAGTGCAGGCGCCATCATCGATCAAAAATCCGTCACTTAAAAGCACATTGGGCTAAAAATAATCTTTACAATTGCTTTAATCATTAACTTATCCTTTTGAAAACAAAGGGGATAGTGGAAAGCGTATAAATAATATCGATCTTTTTCAATGGCTTACGTGTTTGCAGATATCTAATTCTCATGCTAAACCTTATACTCTCTCAATTATTTAATGAAAGAGGTATAGCAATGTCATGGAGAGTCATTAGCTCGGTAATTTGTCCTAATACGGGAATCGTTTATTCAAGCATCTTGGGACTCAAGTTCTTGAAACTCATTATTTGGTATGAAAGCGATGTCTATTTGTACCCCGGTGACAGAATATATCCGACAAAAAATGGCGTCTTCATTAATGGTGTGTTCAAGCCTATATCGATATATAACATATCACCTTATAACGAAATGTTGTGGAGTGAAATTAAAAACAAGATGGCATGCCCATACAACCGAAACCAGCAAGAAGAGATATGCACATACGCGGTGCATTGCAACGCGCGGAAATGCCCGCATGGGTTTACCACGAATCCACTGATTGTCAGCACAGCTAAATCCAGACATTAACGAAGATCGATAATGCTCAGGTTACAACGCTAATTATTTCTGTCGCACCGTTTGTGCCGGATCCCTCTCGCTGGTTAACGCCATTAAATAAAGCCACCCGCAGGTGGCCTTTGTCATTGTTATTACGGATCAATAATACGCAATCGTAAATAAACTCGTTTAACTGAAACGTAAACGGATTTTCCGGGCATTGATGGAATAAAGCGATGCCGCGCTGAAATACCTCTCGACAATTACCCTTTTCAACTCATCATGCCTGACTTGCGCCCATGGCGACCCTGCTGGTAAAAGACGTGTAGTGAAGCCCCTGTTTCGGTGAGATTAATGAAAAAGCTGTTTGTGCAGTTTTACCTTCTGCTGTTTGTCTGCTTTCTGGTGATGACCATGCTGGTCGGGCTGGTCTACAAATTCACCGCAGAGCGCGCGGGCAGACAATCCCTCGACGATCTGATGAAAAGCTCGCTCTACCTGATGCGTAGCGAGTTGCGAGAAATACCACCTCATGACTGGGCGCGCACGTTAAAAGAGCTGGATCTGAATCTGTCGTTTGATCTGCGTATCGAACCCATGAAGGATTTTGATTTAGCGCCGCCTGCGATGCAGCGTCTGCGCGATGGAGACATCGTCGCGCTGGACGAGAAATATACCTTCATTCAGCGTATTCCGCGCAGCCATTATGTCCTGGCCGTCGGGCCGGTGCCCTATCTCTATTACCTGCACCAGATGCGCCTGCTGGATCTCGCCCTGCTGGGCTTTATTGCCATCTCGCTCGCTTTCCCTGTATTCATCTGGATGCGACCGCACTGGCAGGACATGCTGAAACTGGAATCCGCCGCACAGCGTTTTGGGGAGGGTCATTTAACTGAACGCATACATTTCGACAGTGGTTCCAGTTTTGACCGGCTCGGTATTGCCTTTAACCAGATGGCCGATAACATCAACGCCCTGATTGCCAGCAAGAAGCAGCTGATCGATGGCATTGCGCATGAACTGCGCACTCCGCTGGTACGCCTGCGTTATCGCCTGGAGATGAGCGAGAACCTCACCGGGGCGGAATCGCAGGCGCTCAATCGGGATATTGGCCAGCTTGAAGCGCTGATTGAAGAGCTGCTGACCTATGCCCGCCTCGATCGGCCTCAGACGGAGTTGCACCTCAGTACACCGGATCTCCCCGTCTGGCTACAGACGCATATTAACGATGTGCAGAGCGTTAACCCTCAGCGAAAACTGCTGACAGCCATTACCCCCGGCGCGTACGGCGCACTGGACATGCGCCTGATGGAACGCGTGCTGGATAATCTGATGAACAACGCCATGCGCTACAGCGAAACGACGCTGCGCATAGGTTTAGATTTGCAGGGAAGCCAGGCGATTCTGTGTGTGGAAGACGATGGCCCCGGCATTGAGCCGGCGGAGCGTGAAAAAGTTTTTGAGCCGTTTGTGCGCCTCGATCCCAGCCGCGACCGGGCTACCGGCGGCTGTGGTCTGGGGCTGGCTATTGTCCGTTCTATTGCCCAGGCGATGGGCGGTTCGGTTCGCTGCGAAGCGAGCGAGCTGGGTGGGGCCCGGTTCGTCTTTAGCTGGCCGATCTATCACAACATTCCCCTTCCCGTACCTGCCTGACCTAAACCGCACGCTGGCCTGACCCGGCGTGTTGTGCTATATCAATAGTATGTTGTAACTAATTAAGGGCTGCCATGACAACTTACGATCTCATCGAAAGGCTTAACACCACATTTCGGGAAATAGAGCAGGCGTTACTGACCCTCACGGGGCAACTTCAGGACTGCCGCCTGCTGGCCGCCCGCGTCTTTTCCCTGCCCGAGGTGGCAAAAGGCGCAGAACACGACCCGCTGAACACCATTGAGGTGACGCAGCATGTTGGCAAGGCGGCGCTGGAAATGACGTTGCAGCACTATCGTCGCCTTTTCATCCAGCAGCAGTCCGAAAATCGCAGCAGTAAGGCCGCCGTTCGCCTGCCCGGCGTCATCTGCCTGCAAACGGATGCCGCAACGCGTGAAGGAATTGAGGCGCAGATTACGCATATCAATACGCTGAAAGCCGCCTTTGAGAGGATTGTAACCGTTGAGTCCGGGCTGGCACCGGCTGCCCGTTTTGAATGGGTGCATCGCCAGCTTCCGGGGCTGATCACCCTGAATGCCTACCGCACGCTGACGGTACTGCGCCATCCCGCCACGCTGCGCTTCGGCTGGGCCAACAAGCACATCATTAAAAATTTCGCGCGGGACGAGATCCTGGCGCAGCTGGAAAAAAGCCTGAAATCGCCGCGAACGGTCGCCCCGTGGTCGCGGGAACAGTGGATTGAACGGCTGGAGCAGGAGTACCACAGCATTGCCTCCCTGCCAGCTGATACCCGTCTTAAAATAAAGCGTCCGGTGAAGGTGCAGCCTATCGCCCGTGTCTGGTATGCCGGTCAACAAAAGCAGGTGCAATACGCCTGCCCGACGCCGCTGATTGCGCTCTATGATGCCGATCAGGGTGCGGTGGTGCCGGATATCGGGGAACTGCTGAACTACGATGCTGAAAACGTTCAGCATCGCTATAAACCCCAGGCGCAGCCGCTACAGCTGATTATTCCGCGGCTGCACCTGTATGTGGCGCAGTGATTATCTGAGGCTGCCCACCATCGCTTCCGGTCGGACCCAGGCATCAAACTCGGCGTCCGTCAGGTAGCCCAGCGCCAGCGCAGAGGCTTTCAGGGTAAGCCCCTCTTTGTGCGCTTTTTTAGCGATTTCGGCCGCTTTGTCATAACCAATATGGGTGTTCAGCGCCGTTACCAGCATCAGAGACTCATTCAGCAGCTGGCTGATTCGCTCGCGATTAGGCTCAATGCCCACCGCGCAGTGCTCGTTAAAGCTCTCCATGCCATCGGCCAGCAGACGAATCGATTGCAGTACGTTGTGGATCACCATCGGACGATAGACGTTAAGCTCGAAGTTACCCGACGCGCCGCCCATGTTAACCGCCACGTCATTACCCATCACCTGACAGCACAGCATGGTCATGGCTTCGCACTGGGTCGGGTTCACTTTACCCGGCATAATGGAGCTGCCCGGCTCGTTTTCCGGAATGCTGATTTCGCCGATGCCGCAGCGCGGGCCGGAGGCCAGCCAGCGCACGTCGTTGGCGATTTTCATCAGCGAGGCCGCCAGCCCTTTCAGCGCGCCATGGGTATGCACCAGGGCATCACAGGTCGCCAGCGCTTCAAACTTATTCGGAGCGGTAACAAACGGCTGCCCGGTAATCTTCGCCAGCTCTTCGGCCACGCGCACCGCGTACTCGGGATGGGTGTTTAACCCAGTGCCCACCGCCGTTCCGCCGAGCGCCAGCTCCGCCAGATGCGGCAGGCTGTTGTCGATATGCTTAAGGTTGTGCTCCAGCATCGCCACCCAGCCGGAGATCTCCTGGCCGAGCGTCAGCGGCGTGGCGTCCTGAAGGTGCGTACGACCAATTTTAACGATGTCGCGGAAGGCCTGCGCTTTCTCGTTAAGCGTAGATTTAAGCACGTTGAGCTGCGGTATAAGCTGCTCGTGGATTGCGATGACGGCCGCCACGTGCATGGCCGTCGGGAACACGTCGTTGGAACTCTGGCTTTTGTTCACGTCATCGTTCGGGTGGACCTTGCGCTCCATGCCGCGCACGCCGCCAAGCAGCTCGCTTGCGCGGTTCGCCAGCACCTCGTTCATGTTCATGTTGCTCTGGGTGCCTGAGCCGGTCTGCCAGATGGCAAGGGGGAATTCGTCGGGATGTTTGCCCGCCAGCACTTCGTCGGCGGCATTGATGATGGCGGTGGCTTTATCGGCATCCAGCAGGCCCAGATCCTGATTGACTTGTGCGGCAGCGCGTTTGGTCAACGCCAGCGCCTGGATTAGCGAGACGGGCATTTTCTCTGTCGAAATGCGGAAATGCTCCAGCGAACGCTGGGTTTGTGCGCCCCATAGCTTGTCGGCCGGGACGTCGATGGCGCCCATGGAGTCTTTCTCGCGGCGATGCATTGTCATTACTTACTCCTTGATAACAAAGATGGGATTGCTCACATGCTTAAGAGATAAGTATTGATGACTTCTGAGAAACGTTATGGCGCTTTGTGCGCTCTTTTTGATGTCGGGTGGTGGCTGCGCCTTACCCGACCTACGAGAATGTTGGCCGGGTAAGCGTCAGCGCCACCCGGCAATTTACAGAATTACTTCACACACGCCGAACACTGGGAAGACTGGATCTGTTTGAAGAAGTCGTTACCTTTGTCATCCACGAGGATGAACGCCGGGAAGTCTTCCACTTCAATTTTCCAGATCGCTTCCATACCCAGTTCCGGGTACTCCACGCACTCAAGGCTCTTGATACTGCCCTGCGCCAGCACCGCCGCCGGGCCACCGATGCTACCGAGGTAGAAGCCGCCGTGCTTGTGGCACGCGTCCGTCACCTGCTGGCTGCGGTTGCCTTTCGCCAGCATGATCATGCTGCCGCCGTTGGCCTGCAACTGGTCGACGTAGGAGTCCATACGGCCCGCCGTGGTTGGGCCTAACGAGCCGGAAGCATATCCATCAGGCGTTTTTGCCGGACCTGCGTAGTAGATCGGGTGATCTTTAATGTACTGCGGCAGCCCTTCGCCGTTGTCCAGGCGCTCTTTCAGCTTCGCATGGGCGATGTCGCGGCCCACGATAATCGTCCCGTTCAGGGAAAGGCGCGTCGAGACCGGATACTGCGAAAGCTGCGCCAGAATCTCTTTCATCGGACGATTCAGGTCCACGCGAACCGCTTCCCCCTCGCCCGCTTTACGCAGTTCTTCAGGGATGTATTTGCCCGGGTTGTTCTCCAGCTTCTCGATCCAGATGCCGTCGCGGTTGATCTTCGCTTTGATGTTACGGTCCGCTGAACAGGAAACGCCCATCCCCACCGGACAGGAAGCACCGTGGCGCGGCAGGCGGATCACGCGAATGTCATGCGCGAAGTATTTGCCGCCAAACTGCGCGCCCAGCCCCAGGTTCTGCGCTTCGGCCAGCAGTTCCTGCTCAAGCTGCACGTCGCGGAACGCCTGACCATGTTCGTTACCTTCCGTTGGCAGGCCATCGTAGTATTTGGTTGAGGCCAGCTTAACGGTTTTCAGGGTGCTTTCGGCAGACGTACCGCCAATCACAAATGCGATATGGTACGGCGGGCAGGCCGCGGTGCCGAGGGTACGCATCTTCTCGACCAGGTAGTTCTTCAGCTTGCCCGGGGTAAGCAGCGCTTTGGTTTCCTGGTAAAGATAGGTTTTGTTGGCTGAACCGCCGCCTTTGGCGATGCAGAGGAATTTGTACTCGTCACCGTCGACGCTGTAGAGGTCAATCTGCGCGGGCAGGTTAGTGCCGGTGTTCACCTCTTTGTACATATCCAGCGCCGCGTTTTGCGAATAGCGCAGGTTGTCTTCGGTGTAGGTATTGTAAACGCCGCGCGCCAGCGCCGCTTCGTCACCGCCGCCGGTCCAGACGCGCTGGCCTTTTTTACCGGTGATAATCGCCGTGCCGGTGTCCTGGCAGGTCGGCAAAATGCCTTTCGCCGCGATATCAGAGTTACGCAGGAATTGCAGGGCAACGTACTTATCGTTCTCGCTGGCTTCCGGGTCGCTCAGGATATCAGCAACCTGCTGCTGATGCGCCGGACGGAGCATAAAGGAAGCATCATGGAAGGCTTGCTGCGCCAGCAACGTCAGCGCCTGCGGGTCAACTTTGAGGATCTCCTGCCCTTCAAACTCAGAGACAGTAACGTAATCGCGGGTTAACAGATAATACTCGGTCTGATCCTGACTGAGGGGGAAAGGATCCTGATAATGGAAGGGTTTATTCGACATTGTTCTCTCACTTACTGCTTCGGTCTGTTTATTCAGGGCAGATGTTCCGCTGCCCGGCTTAAAAGCGAGTCAGCTTATCCTACACAATTTTTTAACAAAAACTGAGACTAGTACGACTTTTTACATCCGCAGGTTACTTCCATTCGGTTTATTGCTTTAATACGCGGAGTTAATTCCACATATGAATCAGGGCTTGATAATGCAAAAACTCATCAACTCAGTGCAAAACTACGCCTGGGGAAGTAAAACTGCGTTAACGGATCTCTACGGTATCGCCAACCCGGACAACCTGCCGATGGCAGAGCTGTGGATGGGCGCGCACCCGAAGAGCAGCTCAAAAATTGAAGATGCCAGCGGTCAGGTTCGCAGCCTGCGTGACGTCATCGACGCCGACAAAGCCGCACTGCTCGGCGATAAAGTGGCGAATCGTTTTGGTGAGCTGCCGTTTCTGTTCAAGGTATTGTGCGCCGACCAGCCGCTCTCCATTCAGGTTCACCCGAACAAAAAAGCCTCTGAGCTGGGCTTTGCCAAAGAAAATGCCGCCGGTATTCCGTTAGACGGCGCAGAGCGTAACTACAAAGATCCTAACCACAAGCCGGAACTGGTTTTCGCCCTTACCCCTTTCCTGGCGATGAATGCCTTCCGCGAGTTTTCCGAGATCATCTCCCTGCTGCAACCGGTCGCCGGGGCTCACAACGCGATCGCCCACTTCCTTGAAAACCCGAACGCAGAAGCCTTGAGCGAGCTGTTTGCCAGCCTGCTGAATATGCAGGGCGAGGAAAAATCCCACGCGCTGGCGGTGCTGAAAGCCGCGCTGAACAGCCAGCAGGGTGAGCCATGGGACACCATTCGCGTAATTTCCGCGTTTTATCCGGACGACAGCGGTCTCTTCTCTCCGCTTCTGCTGAACGTGGTGAAGCTCAACCCGGGCGAAGCGATGTTCCTGTTCGCTGAAACCCCGCACGCCTACCTCAACGGCGTGGCACTGGAGGTGATGGCTAACTCCGATAACGTACTGCGCGCGGGCCTGACGCCAAAATACATCGACATCCCTGAGCTGGTTGCCAACGTGAAGTTTGTGGCGAAACCTGCTGCGGAGCTGCTTACTCAGCCGGTGAAAAACGGCGCAGAGCTGGATTTCCCGATTCCGGTTGACGATTTTGCCTTCTCCCTGCACGACCTCAGCGCAGACGAAACCGCCATTGCACAGGAGAGCGCCGCGATCCTGTTCTGTGTGGAAGGCGAAGCGACGTTGCACAAAGATAGCGAGCGTCTGGTGCTCAAACCGGGTGAATCCGCCTTTGTCGCAGCAAACGAGTCGCCTGTCCGGGTGAGCGGCACCGGTCGCCTGGCGCGTGTTTTTAATAAGCTTTAGGGACTTACTGAATTTTTTAACAACTCTTGCTAAGCTAGTAACAGGCGTTGTAACACCAGGCGGTTTTAACCGCCTGGTTTCATTTTAGGGATAATCGCAATGAAAAAATCGGTCGTAGCGGTAGGAGTGATTGTTGCTTTAGGCGTAATCTGGACGGGTGCTTCCTGGTATACCGGGAAACAGCTGGAAAGCCGTCTGGCAGAGATGATGACGCAGGCAAACAGCGAGATTAAGCGCAGCGCGCCTGAAGCAGGTCTGGAGCTGAGCTATCAGAACTACCAGCGTGGCGTGTTTACCAGCCATATGCAGGTGGTGGTGAAGCCGGTTGCGGGTAATCAGAACGCCTGGCTGAAACCGGGCCAGAGCGTGGTGCTGGATGAAGTGGTCAGCCACGGTCCGTTCCCGCTGGCGCAGTTGAAAAAGTTTAACCTGATCCCCTCTATGGCATCCGCCAGAACCGTACTGGTGAATAACGAGGTGACGAAGCCGATTTTCGATATGGCGAAAAATGAGTCGCCGTTTGAGATCAATACCCGCATCAGCTATGCCGGTGATACGCATTCCGACATCGACCTGAAAGCCCTGAATTACGAACAAGGCACTGATAAAGTCGCCTTCAGCGGCGGTAATTTCCAGCTTGATGCCGATCGCGACGGCAAGAATGTCTCCCTGACCGGCGATGCCGCCAGCGGCCTGGTGAATTCAGTCAATGAATATAACCAGAAGGTGCAGCTTACCTTCAACAACCTGAAAGCCAGCGGCAATAGCCGTATGACTGATTTTGATGAGCGTATCGGCGACCAGAAACTGAGCCTCGATAAGATCGCCATTGCGATCGAAGGCAAAGAGATGGCGGTGCTTGAAGGCATGGAGCTGGACGGTAAGTCTGACGTGTCCAAAGACGGTAAAAGCATCAACACCCAGCTAGATTACAGCTTGAAAAGCCTGAAAGTACAGAATCAGGATCTGGGTACCGGTAAGTTGTCCCTGAAAATCGGCAACATTGACGGCCAGGCGTGGCACGAATTCAGTCAGAAATACAGTAAAGAGAGCCAGGCTCTGCTGACCGATGCCGCCCTGCAACAGAACCCACAGGCTTACCAGCAGCAGGCGATGACGGTGCTGTTTAATAACCTGCCGATCCTGCTGAAGGGCGAGCCGGTGATTACCGTTGCGCCACTGAGCTGGAAAAACGGCAAAGGCGAAACCAACTTCAACCTGTCGCTGTTCCTGAAGGATCCGGCAGCCACGACCAGCGAGCCGCAGACCCTCGCGCAGGAAGTTGACCGCAGCGTGAAATCGCTCGACAGCAAGCTGACCATCCCGATGGATATGGCAACCGAGTTCATGACGCAGATTGCGAAACTCGAAGGGTATGGTGAAGAAGATGCAGGTAAACTGGCAAACCAACAGGTGAAAGGCCTGGCGGCGATGGGCCAGATGTTCCGCATCACGAAGGTGGAAGACAACACCATTTCCACCAGCCTGCAATATGCTAATGGCCAGGTGACGCTCAACGGCGACAAAATGCCGCTGGAAGAGTTTGTCGGTATGTTTGGTATGCCGACGCTGGGCATGCCTGAACCGGCCGAACCGGCTGCGCCGCCGGCAGTACCGCAGCAGTA
The DNA here is from genome assembly GCF_049238125.1 of Enterobacter cloacae complex sp. IR5402. Classification (NCBI taxonomy): domain Bacteria; kingdom Pseudomonadati; phylum Pseudomonadota; class Gammaproteobacteria; order Enterobacterales; family Enterobacteriaceae; genus Enterobacter; species Enterobacter cloacae complex sp. IR5402. The sequence goes on along the minus strand of NZ_JBMKHO010000020.1, from coordinate 29,773 downwards.
AACGAAAAACCCCTCGCATGAGGGGTTTTTTATTGCCGGGTGGCGCTGACGCTTACCCGGCCTCCGATCCTGAGCCGTTGTAGGCCCGTGCAAGCAAAGCGTTTACTTCACCGTCACTAAGCGCGCAGCCACAATCTGATGCCCGGCCTGCACGTCCGTATTTTCAATGCGCTGCATAATTCGTTCTGCCAGGGTGTACCCCATTTCACGAGCCGGCGTCGTCGCCCAGACGATGGGGAGATCGTCTAACGCATTTTCACCGACATCTGCAAACGCCCCCAGCGCCACCTGATGGCCGAAGAACGTTTCTACCCCGCCCTCACCGCTCTGGCGTCCGGCGCGGATCAAGCCGAACCACGCCCCCATCGCAATAACGTCGTTATAGCAAATCACCGCGCTGATCGTCGGGCTGTTGCGAAGCAGCGTGCCGATGGCTTCCGCGGCTTTTTTCTGGCTGGATTCACACTCCACCACCCATTCGCTGTGAAACGGCAGGCCATATTTGATGAGCGTGGAGCAGTAACCGCCCACCCGCTCGGCACGCGTCAGGGACGAGCTTTTACCGCCGAGCCAGGCGATGCGCTGATGGCCGCGATGAATAAGATGCTCGGTCAGCATTTGCGCGGCCTGCATGTTATCTGGCCGAAGGGTATCGGCTTCGTCGAGATAGCTGGCGCGCGACGCAAACACCAGCGGTACGCCTTTCTGCGCCGCGCGCTCACACAATTCACTGCCCACGCCGGACGCGCCGGCCACGATTACCCCATCCACCCCTTGTGTCAGCAGCAAATCCAGCCTGGAGAGCAGTTGCTCCGGTTCGCGCCCACCGTGGAGCAGGAAAACCATTCGCCCCTGCGCTTCAAGCGCCTCGGTCAGCCCGGCGGTCAGTTCTGCATAAAACGGCGACGCGAGATCGCGAACGATCAGCCCTATCACCCCGCTTTGCCCACCGCGCAGCGCCGACGCCTGGCGATTACGCACAAAGCCCAACTGCTCAACGGCCTCGTTGACGCGCTGACCCGTTGCAGGAGAGATGCGCCCCTTCCCGCTTAATACCAGCGAAACGGTGCTGACGGAAACCCCCGCCGCCAGCGCGACATCGTTGATGGTGATCTTTTTCGCTACAGCCATGTGGTGGCGTGACTCCTTGATAATGAGATCGCTAAAACGTTTTATCAATACGTTATCTTTATACTACCAGTAAAAGCCTGAGAATGTGATTTAGCGCGCACTAAAGTTTGATAAAACGTTTTATCTTCTCGCCCCATCGAGGTCGTTAAATCTCTTTCTACCATTTAAGGAGTCGTTTTATGACGACGAAAGCAGCACAAAAAATATCGCTGTGGGAGTTTTTCCAGCAACTGGGTAAAACCTTTATGCTGCCCGTGGCGCTTCTCTCTTTTTGCGGGATTATGCTGGGGATCGGCAGCTCGTTAAGCAGTCATGACGTCATTACTCTGATCCCTTTCCTGGGAAATCCGGTACTTCAGGCGATCTTCATCTGGAGACTATTAAGTCTTTTAACGAAGTGGCTTGATGTTGGATTGATGTGCGGTAACTTCTGCTATGTTGCCGCGATACGATTTGTCATGTGCAATGAACTAACGTCGTTTCGCGGTAACTTTATGCCCCACCCATGCCCCATCACACCACCCTGTCATCCTGCATCACGCTGTTGATGAAGAATGTCACCCGCCCCATCACCTCAACCTCTTCCGCAGCCTCCCCCTCTATCGCTTCACCATCATCACAAATCAGCGCCCTGCCCATGACCCTGGCAAACTGAGTCCGTCCGCCGCTGAGGATTAGCAGAACCTGATTCTGTACCAGTCTGGTGCACGGCTCGATAACCGCAAAGCCAGACGAGGTTTCGAGGATGCGGCTGTCCATGCCGATCCCGCAGATAATTTCCGGAGATAAACGCGGTGCTACGAAATCAGCCGCCGGTGAAGGAAATCCCATCAGTGTACCCTCCCCATGTTACGCAGGATCCAGTACCTGTTGTCGCTACCGTCTGTCGTCTTGTCAGCGAAGCCTGGCTGATTGCGCTCTATCCATGCATTGGCGTCGGCTCGGGTGAAGTGCCAGTTAAAACCACGCAACTTTTCTATAAAGCTGTCTGTTCTCAGGTAGCGGTAGCCCTTTGGGTTAAGCTCTATGGCCGCAATAAAGGCGGCCTGAATATCTGAAATTCGGGGCATAATCTGCACTCCCTTTATTACTGTGTTTATATACAGTAGTTTCAAATGGAATGCAGATCAATTTGGGTTCGCCTATTAATTTTTAAGGCTGAATGTCTTCAGGCTGCTCTGTCAGTTCAAGAGAAGCTTCTGAAGCTCTTGTTTTCCAGATGCTATCCTCTGGCATATCGAGGCGAACGTCGATCCAGCTATTGGCAGGAACATCTATAGGAGCCCCTTTCGTTTTAACAATTTCGCCTTCTTCGCTGAGCATGTATTTCCGCTTAAAAAGCCGAATCGTCAGCCCACCGCTTTCTGTCTGCTCAGCTTCAACTACACCCAGTTCTCCCATTCCACCCGGGTCCATTGGCGGCAGCAGCTGCCATCCAGAAGAAGCCAGACCAGCTGAACCGGTAAGCGTATAAACACCTACATCAAGACGAGAAATGCTGATTCCTTCAGCTTCTGCATTCGCCGTACCGCAGCCGCACCAGATAAAGTCATTCTCATCAATATCTGTGCGCTGACTTTCTTCCTTTGATTTGACGATACGGGCTACTGGAGACGCTGCCTTGAGGCTTCCGTCTGATGCTACGGTGGTATTTGTTGATGTATAAAACTTTTGCCAGGAACCCGCCGTTCCGCCAGCCATGCCTCTAAACCAAATTGTTGGGCTGTTTGTGTCCAATGCCGCTGCTATTGCACAAGCGTAAGACCCACCGGCATATGCCAGAACCATCCCCCCCATACGTTGAGCAACAGGATTACTTCCATTACCCTGTGTCGCGCCATAGAACTGGGTTCTGTCAAAAGGTACGCCTATCGAAAATTGATGTGGTATAGACTGTCCCAGGCCGAAAGCCCCCTGCATCAAAGCGACACCTGCAGTGGTATCGGTAATTGAGGATTGCAAATTTACTGTTGCAGCTGTTCCTAATCCGAGATTGGTACGTGCATCTGCTGCGGTCTTTCCTCCCGTGCCACCCTGACTGATACTGAGGGCGGTAGTCAGGCCGCTTAGGCTGGTGATATCGTTGTTCGCCCCTTTTTTCGCCAGTGACTTCTGCCCCGGTACCGTTATTGCTGTACCGTTAATGGTGATAGTGACATCAGTAGCTCCATTCATCACATCAGCGAAACCGCTCATGTAGCGCTGGTACATCGTGAAGGTTTCAGCGATATCCTGCGCCAGACCATCCACGCTCAGACTGTCACTCAGAAGAATGGCAAATCGGGTTCCGGCGGGAACTGCTGGGTTAGCCGCTGGCGTTACAGTGAGACTTGTTGCGCTGCCAATGGTGGTAATCTGAAATACCTGCACAGGGCTGGTCATTGCAATAACGGTACAGCCGTTACGAATAAGAGAACCAGCAGCAGTGAAGTTTGTGCCGGTACCTGTAAGGGTGTTTCCGCTGATGGCGATAGTGCCAGTAGTATAAATCATGTTTTCTCCAGGCAATAAAAAACCCCGCCGAAGCGGGGTTTGTTCAAAACTGAATGGGTTAGTGGCAGGTGGTGCTGGTGAACGTGTTGGCGCTCACCCATGACCAGTTAAAGGGATAACCGGCGCGGTACTGCGTCTGATTGTTTTGTTTACGGACTCCGTAGATCTGGACGCTGCTTTCCTGTCCGCCGACCAGGGCTGTTCCGGTGCATACGGGTTGCTGCTTCTCAATAACGCCAGCGCAACCGGAGAGCAATACCGCTACCGCCAGGCAAAGAATCATATTTTTCATAGTGGTTATATCCCAGGGCATTCATGAAGCTACACAATAACAATATGAATCATCGGGATATAATTGATTTGGTAGATCAATTATTCGAAATTGATCGTTCAAAACGATCAATCATAATTGGCGCAGTTAATGGCCATAATCACGTTCCTCAGATTCGAATACGTAACGTTCTGAAGGTTGCCGCCGGGGGTTGTCTGCGGCCTGGCGAATATCCGCGTATTGCTTCCCTCAAGCTTTGCCATGCTCTTGTATATGGCCGAGTAGGGCTGCGGCTGACCGCCGGCGGATACAACCCCGGTAATTAGCCCCAGCATGGCAGGCATACAGGCCCACTTCCCCGCCAGAGTTGTATTGATGTTGTATCCTGAGCTGGCATCCACCCCGGCGGTACCGAGGGTGACAACATCGCTCAGCGTGCGCGTTTCGTTTGTTAAAATCAGCGTCCCTGATGCATCCCACACAGCCAGCCCGTAGTCTGGCTTTGTCTGCGGGAAAATAGAGAAAAAATAAACGTACGCTGTGCCGGTTGCATTCGGTCTGAGAAAATCAATCGTGATGGTGTTCCCGCTTATCGTCTGAGTGATTTCGACCTCAACCGTGCAATGAACGAAGGCGACAACAGGCTGGCCTGCGGGGAATGTGTGCGTCACTTTGGTATTGAACCCCGATGTTCCCTGAAGTGCCGCTGTCTTTCGCGCCTGAAGAGCGATTGGCGAGCTGTTCGCGGTCACCCATACTTCCCCGCTCGTGGTCGTCAGTAAAACGCCATACTCCGCCATTTATGCCCTCTCGATCTGGAAAATGAGATAAGCCGCTGCCGCAGGCTCAGTCCCTGCTGAGTAGTCGGTATCGCCTACTGCTGACACTGTTGCTGTTCCCCCTGAAATGGTGATCTTCCTCCGACTCGTACCAAACTGATCGCCGTTCATGCTCTGAAAACAGGTCAGCCTGCAACCCGGTGGAAGCGCTACGGTGTAAGAGCCTGTTTTCTGGTTCTGGGCCAGCTGGAGATAGCCACAAACACTGACAGGCTTAACGCCATAGTTATTTACATTGCCTGAGGCGTCCCATGTCTGAACACCATATTCCGCCATCCAGTCCTCCTGAAAAAAAAGAGGCCCCGTAAGAGACCTCCCGTTACCATGTTCCCGTGACTCTCCCGATCTGCACCCTCAACACATTGTTGGCATCCTTGACACTGATCGTTTGATTAGTCTGCTTCATGGCTCCCTCACCAGCTGTCGAACCGTAGTTCTCAAACGTACCTCCCTTATCCAGCCTCCATCCGACTGAGCCAGCGACATAGTTATTGGACTGGATGTAGTTGCCAATCTTGGCGTTGCCGATGGCGCCGTCCTGAATGAAGGTTTCCCGGATAAACACCTGCCCGGTCTGGATAACGAACGGCAGTGTAACCGCTCCCCCCGCCTGCGCCATGACGGCGAAGCGATCCGCCAGGAACAGCACCTGCGACTGCATGCCCGATGGAGTGTTTTCTACACCGATCCCCATTCCGGCGGCATACTGCTTTCCATTCGCATCCACGGCAACCTTGATGCTGTACATCGCCTTCAGGTCGCCGTTGACGTTCGCAATGGCCTGCGCGTTGGTGGTGATCGCTGAAGTGTGCCCGTTGATGGTCGCCGTAATGCCGTTTATCTGCGTGGCCGTGGCCTGCTGATAATTGGAAAACGTCTGGTTCAGGCTGTTGATTGCTGCCTTGTTGCCGTTCACGTCAGTCTGCAAACTCAGCAGCGAACGCGCTGTTGCCTCCCTGTCGCTTGCCATAACATTATCAATACGATCGATGCTGGCCTTACTGTCACCGTACTGCGCGCTGAGTCTCACCTGCTGATCAACCTGCGCCAGCGTACTCGTTATTAGCGCGATGGAGTTACTCTGAATGCCGCCGCTGGCAGTATCTGTCCTTGCTCCCAGTTCCTCCAGACGGGATGCCATTGATGAAGTCGTGTCGGTGACAACCTGTCGCAACGTGGTGATATCAGCGGTATTTTGCGAGCTGGCTTGCTCGGCCGCATCTGCCTTACCTGATGCAGCGTCAGCTTTACTCGAAGCCGAATCAGCTTTATCAGAAATGACCTGAGTACTCGCAGTGAGCTGATCAACAGCAGTAGCCCTTGCCTGAGCTTCATCTGACAGAGTCTGCCTTACCTCGGTAATTCCCGCTTCGTTCTGCGCTGTTTTTGCCTCAAGACGGGTAACATCCGTTACGCGTGCCTCCGTCTCAGTAGCGATCACCTCCCGAAGTTGCTCGAACGTCGCAGAGTTAGCGCCCTGCTGGGCTGTCTGGCGCACGATAACATCGGCAATAGCCAGCGCGTTGCCGATGATTGCTTCTGCTGTCTGCTTATTCGAACCTACGGCGGCAGCCAGCCCATCGGCGTTCTCCTTAATTGCATCAGAAAGCTCGGCCAGTTTCTCGCTACTGTCTACAGCACTTTCAATCAGATCCTTAAATACCTCGGAATCTTTAATCTCCTCCAGGATTGCATCGGTGATATCGGATACATCGATGCTGGCCTGCCCGCGCACCCAGTCGGTCCAACCGCTCTGATTCCCGATCCTGTCGACAAGCCGTGCCTGGTACCAGAATTCCTGCCCCGCCTTCAGCCCCATCTGTTGATAAAGTTTCTGCGGATACGGTACAGATGCCAAAAGCATCGGATTCGAGCCGTCAGCGGCAATGCTGTATTGCAGCTCAGTGCTCAGGGTGTCGCCGGTATTAGCCGGGAATCCCCAGGTGACGTTGATTCCGAATACGACGTCTTCGGAGGCCTTAAGCCCGACAGGTTTGGGTACCTCACCCGCGCGTCCCTTCAGGTGTGTAAGCGTGGAAGTTGCCCAGAGACTCGATGCACCGCCGGAGTTGATCGCGCGTACACGGACCAGATAATCACCATCGAAGATGCCAGGCACTTCGATATTGCGAAGACCGGTCTCCGGTACGTTAACCCACTCATTGTCGCCGCGCTTCCACTGCACCCGATAGGCTATGACATCCGCCTGTGGTTTGCCGTTCTTGTCGACCGGCGCATCCCAGGATGCCGTCAGGGTAGCCACTCGCTGCCCCTGGCGCACTGCGTCATAGCTCGATACCGCGATATTGGTCGGCTGGTTAACGAGGCCGGTTGGTATCAGACTGATTGGCGGCGTGTCCAGGCGGGCATTGTTGTCGACCGCATCATATTTTGATGCGTTATATTCGGCCCCGGTGATTGTGAAGGTGTTTTCTTCATCATTAAATCTCAGGTTCGTAACGCGGAAGTATTGCAGGCGTAACTGCCCGGCATCGATGACGAATACAGCATTGGGTAACGGCGCTGCCGTGAAAGGAGTGGCAACCACCAGCTGCGTGCCGTTTACGGCCTGGATCACCCTGCTTTCAACGGTACCGCCCTGTGTGCGGATCATCAGTGTGTCACCCGCAACGGCACTGGTACCCCGATCGGTTGTAACAGCCTTCAACCCGGCGTTATATCCGGTTATACGCCCGCCATAAACACGCCCTGAAAGGCGTTCGTCAGCAAATGCAAACACGGTACCCGGCACGTAGACATAGCCATCAAGCCCGGTCTGTAGCGTAATAATCCGGTCGAGTGAGTTGGAATACACCGCCCACCCGCCACGGCGCTGTGCTTCGCTCTCGCGCGTACAGCCGATTGCGGTGATCTGCGTCTGCTTAAACTTGAACTGCTTAACCAGGTCCGGGAACATCACCGCTGTTGTGCGGTCCTGATAGTGATTGTCAGGGTCGCTGAAGTTAATCAGCGCGCTGGAGAAGCGGGTCTTTTCACTGCCGCTCGAGTAAACCGGTTTGCCCACCACCGAAGCGCGGGTAAGGATTTGCAGCTTCGACGTATCCGCCGGCATGTCCGAGACAACATTGAACATATTGTTGCCCCAGAACGTCATGCCATTGAACCCTGCGGCGATGTCTTTGATTACCTGCCACGCATCAGCCTGCGACTGGATGTAGACATCAAACATGAAGCGCGGCTCGGTACCGTCGCCACCCTTCCCGTCAGGTACTTTCTGATCGCAACGCTGGGCAATACGGTAAAGCTCCCACTTATCCAGCATCTGCGCCGTGACGCGTCGGCCAAGTCCGAAACGCGGCTCAGTGAGCACATCGAACCAGATCCATGCTGGGTTATTCGTCCAGCCCCACTTAAACGTCCCGTCCCATGTGCCGCTATAGGTTCGGGCTATCGGATCGTAATTCGAAGGGATGCGGATAATGCGCCCCTTAGGTTTACAGGAAACCTTCGGGATATTGTTGAACGATTTGGCGTTGAATGACACATACAGCAGCGCCGTATGGGGATAACGCAGGCGCGCATCAATCACCTCAGTGATTGCCTGTACCTGCGTTTTATTCTGCAACATCTGGCTGGTGCTGTCGTCGGTGTCGCGTACCACGCGAATCTGCCAGCCCGTACTGGCTTTCGGAAGATTAATGCGATGGGTCAGTTCATAGAGAGAACTGAGCTTCTCTGTGACGGTTTTAGTCATGACTGTCGAGTAAGCGCCACCGTCCACCGCCAGATCAATATGGTACTGAACCGTAGTGCCGACAATATCCGCATCGTTTTCCTGCTGCTGTAACCCAGGGATGCCAATACGAACCAGCACCGCGTCAATCTGGGTGTTACTCAGTGCGCGCGTCCAGGGCGTGGCCTTTGTCAGCGATACGCCAACCGTAGTTTCATTCTCGACTGCTGGGAATCCCGGTATTGGTGTCTGGGTCTGCGTGCCAGGCCGGAAATCCCATGACACATTTTCAAAATTCATCGTTCCGTCGGGGTTTCCCAACGGCGTACCGTCCAGGAATATCCGGGTCGCATCCAGGCCACCAGCAAACTCACCCTCCCCGAGCGCCAGCAGCATGCGGCAGCGCGCCATTGACTGCGCCGAATCAGGCTGTTCTACAGGTGTGTGCTGCTTCTGGCTGCCACCCTTTGCACCAGTGATCGCTTCCATATTACATCCATAAAAAAAGCACCCGACTGGGTGCTTGATATCTTCGTCCTACCCGTTAATTCCGGGTCCGTTTAATCGATGCCAGTCTTTATGACATTGCGGACACATCCAGCGCACGCTAAGTGGCTTAGAGTAGTCGTCGTGGTGCGCGTGAACAGCACCGACGGAATGGCAAGACTCGCAAGTTGTCGGGCGCAAAATCAGCCCCTTATCCACTTCCGTACGCAGCAATCTGCGCGCCTTCACCTTAATCAGGTTAGAAAAATATCTCTTTTTATCAATGCGTCGCCGAGATCCTCGCCCTGCCTCGCTCTCCTGATAAGCTCTTTTTACTGCCTTATTGCGCTCCAGTCGTGAAAGCTGTCGCGCACGCGCGAGCCGCGCTTCTCGTAGTTCAGGATTTCCTCTTCGCTCAAGGTCATAAATGGCTTTCTTGGATCTTACATCGCTGCGAGAGTTATATTCTCGCATGTAGCTCATGCCCTTCCCACTGTGATAATGACGCCGCTGGGCTTCTCGCTGCCTCTCCTTAACGTCAGCGCGGGAATAGTATTCCTCATTCCATTTCCTTCGAGTCTCGCCAGTCAGGAATCGCGCTCTGCGAGCCTGCCCTTTTTCACTGTGGTCTTTGCGAAACTGATTGGCCTTGCCTTTCTCAGTTTTTGCATACTTTTCTTGTGCTCTTTTTGCGGATGCCCTGCCAGCGTCGGTAAGCCTTTGCTTTTGAATCTGAGTATTACGACAAGATTTACAGGCACCCTCAAAGCCGTCTTTATTTGATGGTTTTTTGTAAAATTCAGATGTGGGCTTTTCCACTCCGCATTTCGAGCAAGTCTTGTGATTCATAAAACCTCGTAGTCGGTTTTCGTAGATGATGGGCGCGGCAGGGGGTCTACGTTCCCCTTTTCGACTGGCCGGTCTAGCCGCGCTAGCTCATAATATCAGATATCCTCACTAATTATACCGGCCGATATGATCGCCCCCTCGATCTCACGGACGCCATAGAGAAGCGCGACCGGGTTTCCCATCGCAAGGGTATTCACTGAACCACCAAAGGCATATGAGGGTTTATTGTCAGGATCGTCTCGCCCCTGTAACCCTTTGGGCTGGGGCGAAAGCATCTGGTAAATACCGCCGGCCATCATTGACGCGCCCGACATGATAAGTCCGGCCCCAAAGGTTAGGCCAACGCCTGTCCAGTTGGTCGTTACTCCAATAATTACGCCAGCAACAACCATCACAGCGCCGAGGATTGTCTGGAACATGCCGGCCTTCTTCGCCCCTTCCATAACTGGCGCTATGCGAATATCGCTATCGCCTGCCAGCTCCTGGAAGTCCTGCACGCCTATGTTGCGCTTACCGCGAAACACCGCGAAGGTCATGCCATTTTTTTTTGCATTCATCAGATAGTCTTCCAGCCCGTCGAAGTTGATACACAGGGCTTTGACCGCTTCGGCAGATGTCTGCACTGCCAGTTTATGCACGCGCCCGAACCGGGCGCCCAGTGCGCCATACAATCGAATCGTGGTTAAACGCGCCATGGCTTAATCTCCTGTGGCAGGTCTTTGTGACGTACGCAGATCATCGTGCGGTCTTTGAAATAGCCTCGGGCATATGGGGTAATGCAGGAAGGCTGGCCGTAAAGGTGGTGGAGCAGCTCACCTTCTTCAGTGATGATGCCCGCATGGTTCCACTTATCGGAATCAACCTGCATGATGACCATACAGCCTGGTACCGGATCGCACTCGACGAACCCTTCCCGCTCCCAGTTATCAAAATAGAGGTTGTCCGGGTACTGGCTTTCCCACCACGGGTAATCGACGCGAAAATCGTTCAGCGTGACGCCCTGAATGGCGTGCCAGTCCATAATCAGCCCCCAGCAGTCATTCGAGCCCAGGATAAACGGACGCCCAATAAGCGGCACCGCCTCCGGCATTATCTCGGCGTATTCATCGCTGTCAGGCGCGTAAATACCCCAGATCACGCCGGAGTTGTTGCACTGTTGGCGGTCCAGATCGGACGGAATAGGCCGGGCACCGTCGCCCGGGTGGGAGTGGATGACGCGAATAATCGTCCCTATATCTTCGGCGTTAGCCCAGTGCTCGCCGTCGATGCGAAAATGTTCTGTCGGATTTTCGTGCGTATTCGGCACGGGAATGTAGCGCTGGCGACGGCCAGACTGAATAACGAAGCCACAGCACTCACGCGAGGATTCCTCCAGTGCATGCGCCCGGATAGCTGCCATTATGGTTTTATTCATTGGTACGTCCGGTTATCGGATGAAGAGAACGGTTGCCGGGAAGCCACCAAAATCGAGGATTGCTGCGTCAGGGTCTGCCAGGCCAGCGCCAAATCGTTTACGGCAGTCACTGAGGCAACCGCCACATACATCAAGGGCAGGATCTGATACCGGATTCCCTTTCGCGTCGAAATACGCAGTGCCGTTATAGGTGCATCCATCGCCGCTACGGTACTGACCGCGCAGCGCCCATTCGCAGAGAGAGGTGATTTGCCGTGTAGGAATGACCAGATTTTGCAAATCGGCCGGGCTGCTGAGTGACCAGGTAACTACCTCGTCGTCTTCGGAGGTTTTGGTGTCAAGCCAGAAGGTTTGAATCGTGAACATTGACGAATCGGCTGTAGGGTTTTCGCCACCAGGGTAATTTATGGCATCGAGATAAACCGCATAGGTATCGATAATGCTCACCCTGGCGTTAACCATGTCCTTAAATTGCAGGCAAAGCGCAGTGATATGGCCGTCAAGGTTTGAGACACTGAGAGTGGGCTCCGCCGCCTGGTCTGTTGATAGCTCCAGGCCTGAAACCTGAAACGGCCAAAAATCGTAGGTATTGCCACCGAAGAAGATAGGCTTGGGTCCGAGCTTTTGTTCATCTCCATTGGCAGCATCAATTTCTTCCGGCGTATGGGGGAAAGGTGCGTAGTGGAAACGGTGGATCCCGCCACTGAACTCTGAGGCGTCAACTTCAACCAGGCGGACCCTGCCACCCGGCGCCAGCATCGCCGCCTGATCGACTAATGCCATTATGCGTACACTCCGTAAGCCCGTTTGATGGTGAACGTCAACTCAGCAACTTTGCTGCTGATCTGCGTTTTACGAACCGAATCGGCTACGACGCGGTAAAGCCCCTTCTCTTCGCCTGGCGGCGTAATGATGAAAGCTTTCACGGTATGAGCGAGGAGAAAATCACGAATCCTGTCCACTTCCGACTCGTTGCCCGTGTGCTTCATAGGGACCTGAATAGCCGTGGAGTTAATACCGTTATCGGCCACTTGCTCATAGCCATCGCCGAACTGCGCCGCGCGAACTGCCTGGCTATATTCAATCGCGCCAGCACCGAGCTGAGAGCGCCAGCTATATGTTTCAACTGCCATGTTTACTCCATAAAAAAACCCGCCGAAGCGGGTTGTAGTGTGGTGTTCAAGAAAATGAATAACCCGCTAATCAGCGGGTTATTCTAGGTAGGTTTCAGTTGGTAGTCTGAAGGGTGGGTGAGCAGAGTAATCCACAATCTTAACTGTGTCTGCTTCTTTCCTAGCGTAATGTAGAACATACTCCGAAGTCTGATCACCAAATTGTTTGGTAGTATCATATTCAATAATTCCAATATGATAATGCCACAGGCAATGAAGATGGACATACCTAACTTTTTGTACAAAAAGTGGATCGTTTTTATCTACATCCTCAGAGAATTTATTTCTCCCTGGTAGATTAGCAAACCCTTCATCTTGAACTTGTTTCGCAAATGAAAGAATTTTTGCTCTATCTGGCAAAGGGTAATGCTGAAGTTCTCGAAGAAACTGCCTTCCAAAAGCCACATTCATTCAAGGTTTAACCCCATAAGCCAAGCATCAAGCTCTTCAACAGTGTTCATGTCTGATGGCATTACAACTTCGTCACATTCAACCCTTGAAGTCATCTTTGCAAGATCAAAATTAAAACCATGAGGTTGCGAACTGATAACAAAGTTTGTGATTGCACCAGTACCAATAACTTCAGCCTTTGAAGAAACAGAAGCAAACACAGTCCAAACCTGAGGTTTTAAAGCTAAACCAGGCATAAAATTTGCTTCAGTACTTGAGAAGGTCATTATATTTGTCATTTTTCTTCTCCTTTTACCTTGAGGGCCAAACCAAGAGCATCATAGAGAGCTCTTGCTCTGGCATCGGTCATCGTAATGGACGCAACTTTTTTCAGCACGACTTGCGAAGATGAAGGCTGTCCATTCTCATCAGCATATGATTCTATAAATTCACGCATGAATCCAAAATTAACATGACTGCTGCTTTGTGCCTCATAGGTGGTAATCGCAGCAACTTCAGCATAGACATCAACGAAGCTCTCAGAAACCTCAATGACCTTTACTGGTTTAGTCATCGCGTATGATCCAGCCATTTTACGTTTCCCTTAGCCTGCTCAATACTAAATAGTTAAATTCATTGAAAATGTGTACTAATTCGACCGTTCTATAGAAGCACTAAACGAATAATGCACACCTAATGCTCGAAAGTGTATTACCTCAAAGGTAATCCTTCAACCATTGGTTGAATTGAGTGCTTATCAAATGCCCTCAAATCCCTCCTCAAATAGTTCAAAATTGCCATGTACCTGTACACCTCTTAGAATTGCGCATCGTGTAGCGCGTTTGGTTGCGTTTGGGAGGGGGTGAAATTTACATTTTTTTTAGTCGGAAGATAACTGTCGAATGCTGATATCCCTCCAGACCCTTGAGTTCAGATGTAAAAAGCCCCGCATTTGCGAGGCTTGTTGGGCTATAGGCCCGGGAGGGCTTGGTCTGTGGTTAAAATGCAGTTGGGTAGATCCCAAATTCTGAACCAGAGCCGTAACCTATCCTGTAAGTTAATACCTTACCTTCGATTACTTTACCTGCCTGTTCACTCATTCCCCCACCACACATTCCTTTTGGCCACGCGCTGAAGATGTGATCCCCCAAGGTGGGGTAGATTGTGATTTTTTGTTCAGGGTCAAGATCGGCAACTTCACGCCCATCGACATAAACCCTCGTCAAACAAGCACTCCCCACATAACCAGAGTCACGTTTAATCACAACCTCCCCGGTGCCAGCCTTTTTCGTGAAGAGAGTGTTATCAAGAATTTGTTTCGCTGGCGCTGGCTTAGCCTGCTCAGTTGAAATTGGCTTGGTGGCACACCCAACCAAAGCGATGATACCCATAACCAAAATAAGTTTCTTCATGTCCCTATCTTCCCTCGGTGAAAGCTCGGACTAATCCTAACAGCATTCAGACAAAGGCAAAACCCGCAGAAGCGAGCTACCTGCCTTTACTAAAGTTGTAGATCATTCCTCCAGGCTTAAGGTGCTTCTGGATAACCTGCAACGCAGCGTTCTGCATTTCATCGGCGAGCGCACGGCCCATAGCATCACCGGAACTGGATGTTTGGGTTGTGACCGAACCACCAGCATCAACGTTAACGGTGGTATTAATAACCGGAGCCATACCGCCACCGCCCTGGGCGCGTACGCCCAACCGCCCGGCAGAATCCCGAGTAAGTGGCATGATTGCTTCAGCGCCGGCCTCTGCGAATACACCGCCCTTCGCAAATTTCGATGCGCCCTGGAAAGTAAAATACTGGGGAGAGTCGTATACCCCATTAACGTACTTACTGAGCCCGGGCGAATCATAAACACCGCCTTTAGCGTTAAAAGTTAGGCCAGCGGCAGCGTTCGCGTAAGATCCCCCTGGTGTGCTCCCGCCTTTACTGCCACCGTTTATCCAGCCCATCGCGGCCTGTACTGTATAGGCCACTATAAGTTGGTTGGTTATCTCGAGGATCATCTTGAGCATAGATTTGCCGAACTCTTTAACTGACGCGGTGCCAGTTGTCATAAGCTCAGTCAGCATGTTGCTCAAGCCGGTCAGCGTGGAGCTGGCGACGTTCTTCACGGCATCATAGGTATTCGTGGCGGCGTCAAGATATTCATTCCAGCCAGCAACAGCCCCTGCCTTCCAGTCGCCCCGTAATTTGTCCTCTTCGGCATAATATTTCCTGAGAGCTGCCAGTTCTTTTTTATAACCGGCATCGTCAAGCTTACCGCCACCGTTGAGCCAGCCCTGGCGAAGCTGCGCCTCTTCCATCATGCGCTGCGTTTGCCGACTGCTGAGGCCTGCACTATCACGCAATGCATCGGTTTTTTCCGACATCTGCGTGACGTATTTATTCGCCTGCTGCGCCAGGCCGTTAATCTTCTGCTGCGCCTCTACTTCCTTGTTCTTCTGATCAACCACCTTGGCGGCGTTCAGAATCGCCTCACGGCTCGACAGTAAAGATTTTTCCTGAGCAGTAAGCGCGCGGGTTTTGGCTGCCTCATCCAATTCAGCGAATCGAGATTGCTGTTTACTGAACTCGGTGTTTTTAGCGTGGGTTTCTCCTGTTTGTCGGAGGGTCTCGAGCGTTTCAGTTAACGTTCTGGCCTGGGCGCGATAGTTCTCCAGGGTGCGATCGCCAGCTTCCAGAGTGGCTTTCGCCTCTTTGGTCTTTTTGTCTGAGTCCTGAGCAAGCTTCGAAACAGCATCCTTAGTTTGCCGATCAACTGAGCCTGTGCCTTTTACACCACCAGAACCATTCTTCGCTTCCTCCTCCCATTGCCACTGGGATTTACTGAGATTAGCAATGTGCTTATTGTACTCAGCTGTAAGCTGAGTATATTCCTTGCTTGCAGCCTTTCTGCTCTCGGCAACGCTCTCAGCGAGCCCATCAAACCCCATGGATTTGATGAGAGCTTCCCCGCCCGGTAGTTTGTTAGCAATATCCGTGAAACCGGTAATCATCCCCCCCATAATTTCAAGGGAGACCTCTTTCATCTTGACGAAAAGGGCTTCAAACGAAGTGCTCAATAACTTGAACACTTCGATAACCTGATTGCCCCAAGCCCGCACTGTAACCCCGATTTGACCGAAAATGTCGGAGGAGAAAGCTTTAAGCCCGTTCCACGCCTGCCCGATATTATCGGTAGCCTCTACAATTTTATTACTGCGATCCTCCATGGTGTCGGCAAAAAGCGTTATAGCTTCGTTTGCCGCTGCTGTTTTCCCCTTCGTTTTCTCCAGGGTAATGAGGTGCTTCATCATGGCTTCATCAACAAAGCCATATTGCTGGTTCAAGCTCGCCAGGGCTTTAATAGGATCGTTTGCCAGTCGTGAAAAATCCGCCAGCGCAGCCTTCGTATCCAGCCCTGCATCACCCATAGCCAGAATGGATTTGGCAATTTTGGTCATCTGGTCGGCGGTATACTTCCCGGTGTCGTTTAGTTGGACCAGGGTATCAACAGACTCAGCCAAAGAAGCACCAGCGTTATCAGCAACATCTTTTGCCGCGTCGTTCAGTTGCTGCATGGAGGAAAAGCCAGCCCCGCCCATCAAAATGAGCGATCTGGCAACATTGTCGAACTGCTGGGATGAACTGTAGGCAGCCCCAGCCAGAAGAGCCAGCAAACCCACCGAGCCAGCAATCGCAAGGTTAAAGGTATTTAACAGACCACCCGCCCGCCCCAATTTCTCCGCTGCCTCACTCGTGTTATTAAGACCTTCAGCAGCATCACTGATGTTTGTTGCCGATTCAGCGGTCTCTCTGCTTTCTTCGTTAAAGCCAAATAATGCATCCCTCAGAGCCTGGAGCATTGGACCGAGGCCCCCGAAGGAATCCTTAATCTGCCCACCCTGCTGTAGCAGGATCAGGAATGGGGATTGTCCACCTGCCAGTTGAGTAGCAATATCGGTGAACTGCGCCGGGAGCGTGCGCAGTGCAGCACTGTACTGCCCCACAGAAATTCCAGCGCGGCGTGCAGCGGCCTCCTGTCGGGATAGCGCATCAGGCAGCACGTCAGCCACGCCAGAGAGCCGTTCACGCGTCTGGTTGAGGATGGTGTTGAAATGTTCGAACTGGGTGCCGTTAATGCGCCCCGCTTCGAAGTGTGCCACCAGCTGCGCATGCTGCTCGTCCAGCGAGTTGAATGCACGGATTGTCGGGTCGATGGAACCCAGCAAGTTCTTTAACGCTGCGGACTGCTTCTCTGCCGCCTGGGTAGCGGCTAATTCGGCCTGAGCGCGCGCCGCGGCTTCTCCGGTATCGGTCAGCTTGAGACGGGTGTCGTCCAGGATTTTGTTGTAAGCCTGAAAGGTCTCGGTATCCAGGAAACCTTTGGCCTGAAATTTCCGCAGTGATTCTTGCTGCTCATCCAGGCGGTTTAAGGCTTTGGTAACTGGGTCGATATTCTCCAGCAGCCCTTTGAGCGCGTTCTGCTGCTCCTTGAGCCCTTCACTGCCTTGCTTCGCAGATTCAGCCCCAGCGCGAAACACGCTATTCAGATCATCTGCTTTATCTACAGCACCGGCCGCCGCCTGGCCGAGTTTATCCAGTTCGTTGCTGGCTGTTTTCAGGTCAGAAACATCGGCCCGCAAAGTAATCGAGGCGATCTGGTCTGTCATTATTTCGTCTCCTTATGCATTACCTTGAGAGCCTCGCTTTCCATAATTTGAAGGTCAGCCATGCAGGCCGCCGCATCCTCAACCCCGTGTAACTCGAACATCCAGGGGAGAACGTTATAATCAAGGCCGGTCGCCCCGCTCGCGCCGACGCGCCACTGGGTTGCCAGGGCAGAGAAGATGGTGAAAGACTTCCATACAGAGGGCAGGATCCCCACCTCTTCCTCCACGTCCTCAGGCGTCAAACCAAAAGCGCTCAGCTCCGCGAGAGTCGGCCCCGGCGTGTACAACGCTGCGGCGACCTGCCTCAGTTTTTTTCGCGGATACCCATCAGCTCTTTGGTGTAGGCCATGCCGATGCTGTCAAAAGCACGCGGATAGTTTTGCAGGAGAACAATAACGTTTTCGCGGGTAAACTCGTCAGGAAGAGCCCATCCTTCGACAATTTCCATGAGATAGTCAGCTTGCGGCTCGATAACAGCCTTTTTACCTTCCGCAGCCTTTTGCATCTTCGCATCCATGGAACGCAGCTCTTCAAGCGTTTTATGGCGGAAAGTGAACGTCAGCTTGCCGTCTTCGGCACCAGCGCGTGGAATGCTCGCGGTTACAGAAAAAGTTGGGTTGGGGATCAGAGAAAATTTGGTCATTTCGGTTCCTTAGAAAAGAAAAACCCGCCGTAGCGGGTTGAATATTCGTGTGCGTGATGGGGGGTTATCGTTTGAACAGCAGACCGCCTGGCTTGAGCGCATTGCGGATAGCATCGTTCACAGCTTCGTGCATCGCCTGTTGCAAGCCAACTACTGAAGCTGTTTGCGCATCAATCTTTGCCTGGAGGGATGCGAACAAATCGCTTTCACGCACAGCATCAATGACGGCCTGCTTCGTTTCATCGCCTAGCGCGATATTTATCTTCGCTTTTGTTACGACGGCGTTTTCAATAATGGATGAAGCGGCTTCATGTACCTTAAAGCGATCGGCCAGAAACTCAACCTTGCTATGCTCACCTTCAACACCGAGGGTCATGCCAGCTTCGTGCGGCTTGCCTTTGCCGGCGACGTTTAATTTAACGCTGTAGTTCTGAGACACTACGCCATTGCCGATCAGCGCTTCCTGGATGTAAGCCTTGCCGGTTTTATCGACAAACCAGCCACCTTTAAGGCCATGAAGTGCGCAGCTGTTACGGATCTCTTCGTCCAGCGCCTCAATAATCTCTTCGGTATCGACAGAAGAAACCCCTTCGATCCAGTCACCGGCTCGCCAATCTCGTGCTGAGCCATCCTCTGCAATTGGACGCAGACGCACCTGCACTCGCTCACCAGTTTTGAGCCCGGAAATAAGGCATACGGTAGCTGGCCAGAAGATGCGTTCTTTCATAAGTCGGCCATCTTCATGAAGGCATTGCAGTTCTAGCACCGCGCAGCCACCCGGCCATTTCCATTCGACGTCCACACCAAAAGGTTTGGGAGTGGTTTTTACGTAAGGGACGATTGAAGGTTCTGACATTTTAATTTTCCTTTTAGACGTGAGCCTGTCGCACGGCAAATCCGCCGAAAGTTAACGGTTTGCCCAGGCTCACAGCTGAAAGACTTTCTTCGATGTGCGCGTGCGATGCGCAGATGTGTTATTACCAGGAAGCTTCGTATGCGATGTTCGTCAGCTCATCTGACAGTTCGTTGATGGAGTAAGCGATAGTCATCTTCTGTTCCCTGCTGAACGACGGCCAAAGTTGACGCAAAGATTCAGTGAGTTGATGTTGCCAGTGTCCATCACCGCTTAGATCTTCCCATCCATCAGGCAGAAGACAGAGCCCACGACCGTAAAGCTCCTCTTCCGGGGTAAGGGGTGGCCGAGCGGCTGCCGTATTTACTGGGCCATCACCCCAATTGCCGATAACTATTTTCCCGCCACCAGCCATATTGACTGTCATGCCAACCTCACTGATCTCAATTGTTCCGCTCATGGGTTACTCCAAAAAAAAGCCCGGCTTACCGGGCCTGATTGGTTAGCTGACCGTGACAGTACACGCAGCCGAGGTGATGGTTTTGCCCGCGGCGTCGGTGACTTCACAGGTGTAAACGCCAGCATCACCGGATGCGACAGACGAAATGTTGAACGTCGATGCGGTTTTGCCCGGAATAGCGGTGCTGCCTTTCTTCCAAACGTAGGTGTAAGGTGCTGAGCCGCCCTTCATTACCACCGCCAGATCCAGCGCTGCGCCTGTAGCAACCGATTTGGTGGCCGGCAGGTCGGTCAGGAACGCCAGCGGCGTCACGGATGAATCGGCGATCGGGTAAATCTGCATGTCCGATTCGAAGTTCATGCGCGCCTCGTTACTTTCCACGGCGTTGATTTCCGTGCGCGGCACGCGCTGGAACGATACTTTTGCTGAGTAGAAACGATCGGCTTTGCCGCGTGGATTATGGAACCAGACCGCCGTTGTGTCGCTGGAGTCATCCAGGTCAATGAGGCGTTTGTAGATCGCCAGTTGAGGGTCATGTGCAAAGGTGTAAACCTGAACCACCGCGTTTTTAAACGTTGGGATAGTTCGCGCTTTGTCATCTTCCAGGAATTGCACGCTGATAGTCTGCTGGTCACCACCTTCAGTTGACAGTGTCATCACCTGAGGCATGGTGATCCATGAGTCGATTTTACGCAGCGTGCCCGCGCCAGTGCCTGCCGGGAATTTGGTGGTGTCGGTAGTATCGAATGCTTCCAGCACGATTTTATTACTGGTCACCGATTTGACGCGCAGCACCATGTTATCAAGCTTTAACCAGCCGGAGCTCACCTGCACAACATCGCCCGCCAGGATGCCAGCGGCAGATGCAACAGTCAGTTCGCATTCAGTAGCGTTAGAGGCAGCGGTAAAGGTGATGGGAGCCTGATAGGCCTTGGCCACGTTCACACGCGAGCCGTTAGGGATTGCGAATGCCATAGCACTCTCCTGAATTTAGGTAATAAAAAACCCGCCATCTGGCGGGTCAGTAGTCAGCGCGGTACTGCATGCTGACGGGGGTGGTGTAGGTGATCGAACCTGTTCTGCCGTTGGATGCTGATGTGGGGCGATCCTGTATAGGTTGGCGCACCTGCGGCGGTCCATTGATATAAACAGTCAGGTCACCATCCACCAGCGGAATCCCTTCGGGAAAAGCATCTGCGACAGACTTTGCCAGCCCCCTTGCCAGCGTCACCCCGCCGCCTGCCGGCGCGATGATGTTGAGCTGGAGAATGCCCTGATATGTACGCAACTGACCTTCCAGATCCTGCCCCACAGTTTGCGCCGGAAGAACGTAAACACGCCCGTACGGCGCATTATCCGGGGGAGTAAACGCGATGTTCGGCCAGGCCACTGGCAGCCCGAGCGAGGAGCAGATAACCGCGATACGACCTTCAAGCAGGTCAGCGATCCGCATTGACTGGTCACCCGCCATTGCGCACCTCGCTCATTGCCTCACGAAAGTACTGGGCGGCATCCAGCGCAGTAACTCGCACCATGCCGCCCGGCGCCTGTCCTGAGTGGCCCTCTTCCAGGGCTCGGGCGTAGGGCATGTTATTGGTGAAGTAAATCGAGCTGACCTGCCCCACCCGGAACACCTCGAGAACCGCCATTCCGCGAGAGTTTGAACCCTGACCGGAAGCATCAGGGGTATCGTTGGATTGGGTAGGCTGGCTATCAAAACCCACATACCAGTTGTTCTTGAAGCGGCCCCCGACATAGCCATCTGGCATTTTGATGTCCATCGAGTCGTTGACGCGCAAGCCGCGCTTAAGCCGTCCGGACTTTGTCAGGTTGGCCGGGTCATCACGCAGGGCCGCGTTATGCTCCCGAACTGCATCGTTATAGGCCGATGCCGTCTGATTTACCTGCCATATGTCGGGGTTACCAATCGGAGACATATCCACCAACCGCGCCAGGATTTTGATACCCGTCCGGCGCACTACCTCTTCTGCTTCCTGCTTTGAACTATCTATGAACAACTGAATGGCAGCCAGGAACGGCTGATTTGCAGAACTGGTCATAATCAGGTCCTCAGCTGGATGTTGTAGGAGATCAGCACGTCTGCCGGCTTAACCGGATTCGGCTGTACCACGCGCCACTTTTGGCCGTCGATATCAATGATGTCACCGATGCGCACCTCAGTTTCAAACGTGGCCGCCAGCTTCTTATCGCCTGTAGCAATCAGAGAGCCGTCGATTTCACGCGTGGAGTATTCGGTGATAACGCCGGTAACGGTCGCTGTAATAGGCTCGGTGATAACCTCTTTCCCGTACTGATCGCGGGTGGTGGTTCCGCCGCGAGTCAGTTGGTAGGCTTTGCCGTTCTCCGTCAGTAGCCGCGTTGCCGTAGCGCGCATGCGGCGATAGTCGATTGCCATGCTACCCCCTTTCGATCCGGACCTGGTTGCCGCCAACCACAAGCCCGCGCAGCGAGGAATAGAACCAAGGGAATGATGGAGTAGCCTTATTCGTTCCCGGCTCGTACTGCACAGATACCGCCCCCTGTACGCTCTCAGCTATGACCGCGCCGCCACCGGAGACCGACGGCGTGAGATCAATCTCCTGCGACTCGATAGCCAGGCGGCATTGGGCATCAATCAGGCGCTGTGGAATAGCATCATCCGGCAGGTCCACACCATCGAAGCGTACGCCTGAGCGAGGCCAGGATAGAGGCTGAGATGCGCTGGATCGCTGACCACGCCAGGTCCTTCCTTCCAGAAAGTCCATCGCCTGCATCAGCATCTGGCTACACTCGCCATCTTCGGCAGGTATGGTGTATCCGCGCGCGGCGGCAAAGACCCGCAGGTCGGACACGCTGGCGTAGCTGTTAAAGTCCGGCGAGTGGGGATCGGCAACCAGCATGGTTATTCCTCCAGACGCCAGTCCAGCGCCAACCAGTTATTCACTTCGTCAGGGTGAACATCTGCGCGCAGCGGGCCGCCTGGGAATTCTGGGGTGTCGCGAACCATGACCACCAGCTCAATACCCTGCTGTTCCTGCTGCTGTTCCTGCTGCTGTTCCTGCTGCTGTTCCTGCTGCTGTTCCTGCTGCTGTTCCTGCTGGGCAGGATTTTTATCAGCGGCCTGCTGAGCTGCAAGCTTTTCCGCGTCACGCTGCGCGCGCTGCTCTTTTGTTAATCCGGCCATCGGGCCTCCTGAATAACAAAGGGGCCGAAGCCCCCTGGGTTAACCCATGATGATGGTGGAATGTTCAGGCTGAACGGAGGCCACACCCCACGCCACACCAACCTCGTAACGCACCTGACGGTACTGGCGGTACAGCGCGATCTGGAAGGTGATGCCTGACACCGGGTCGGTAACATTCATCACATCGTCGGCGGTGTCTCCGCCTTTTGGCATTGCCGGGGTGCGGCACGCCAGCAGGAAAGCATTGCGGTCGAATGCCATGTTTGGCGTGAATTCGCTCACAACGGTAATAGCTGTCTGGTCTGCCAGATCCTGGCGCAGTCCCGGTGCTGCGATAGTGATGCTTGAGGCCGTAGAGGCCACAACCAGATACTGGTTAAAGTCGCCATCGAACTTAACCGCAGTGCCTGCTGCGATACCACCGGTGCCTGTGGAGATAGCGATGATGATATCGCCCTCTTTCTTCTCGCCATTGACCTTATAGCCCGCCGCCGTGCTTTTCGCGGTGCGCTTGATGTTGGCGGATTCGTGAAGGTTAAAGCCCATCACGCGGCCAATAATACCTTCACGCAGAAGCTGATCGGTACCTGCTTCGTTCGCTTTGAACAGAACCGACTGTTTTCCGCGAATTGAGGCCATCGCTTCGCCGCCCAGCACCATGCGCATGTCGGTAGTCGGTGCACCGTTATCCACTAAAATCTGACGCGCCAGCGCTGCATCAGACAGATCGTCTTTAATGCTGAATGGCGTCTCTTTTGGTGCACCAACTGCACGGGAAGATTTGTAGAACAGCGCAGCCAGGTCTGCGTCCATTTCGTTGCTCAGCGCGCGGAAGGCCTGAGAAAACTGATCGGCAAGGATAACGTCGTAGTTACCTGATGGCCCCATCGCCAACTGTTCTTCACCGTTCCATTTGACCGGAGCCATTTTTGATTTGGTGATTTTGACATCCACGGTGCCGATGTTCTGATCTCCGTCGTTTGGTGCGGTCGGTGCCGGTGTGATGTCTACCGTGGTGGTTTTTGGTGCCACTGGCGCGGTGACGGTCTGGTCTTTAGCTGCAGCATCGGCCTTAGCGTTACGAGCCACTGCCGGGATAAAACCTACCTGCTCACGTGAAACGCGGTTAAGCGCCGTATAAATGGTCGGGATCAGGCCAGTCAAAGTATTAGACATGTATTTATTCCTTTCGATTAATCAACGATGCTTGTGCCGCCGCCAATCACAGCCTGTTGCTCTGCTGGAGGTAATGCATCAAACGCATCGCGTTTCATGGTTTTTTGCCCGGTCTGGTGCTGCGACTGGTGAGAACCGCCGCCGCTGTTACCGGACGATTTGAGGATGTAATCTTTCTGCGGATGCGACTCGACCAGTGACTCCAGCGCTTCGTCGAAGCTAGCCAGCTCGCCAGGCTTGGTGCGAGAGAACACCTTATTGCCCTGACCGTCGAAGGCCACGACCTTGCCGTCTTCGATTTTGAAGTTCTGCCCGAAGTACGAACGCACGAACTCAGCCGGGATCGCCATCTTCTCTGAAATGAATTTGGAGCCACCGAAGCGGCCGCCGATCATCTCGTCGTAGAGCTGGCTTTCGAGCTGTTTGGTCTTGCCGTTCGCTTCATCCAGCTGCTGCTGGAATACCTTGGTAATCTCAGCCTTAACCTGGTCAACAGCGCCAGCGTCGATCAGTTTTTTCTGGTCGATTTTGGTCATCATCTCCAGGGCTTCGAGCGCCTTGGCCGGGTCGGTGATGCCAGAGAATTTCGCGAGACTGGCTTCCGCCGCCTCCTTCGCTTCACGGTGAGTTTTAGCTTCACCGTTCAGGGAGGTGATTTTGGTCATCGCTGCGGCTGCGTCGAACGGGATCTCTTTGCCGTCATCATGGATGTACACAGGCATACCGTTTTCAACGACCACATTTCCGTTAGCATCAAGTTTCAGTTTCATTGTTTTTGCTCCAGCCTTCCGGCCATTGGTAATAGGTCATCCGACCCGATCACCGCGTCGCATCCGCTCAGCGGCAGGCATAAAAAAAGCTGCCCGGAGGCAGCCTTGATGTGAATAATGAGTTATTCAGAGCTTATTAATTATCCGCTCTGCGATAAGAGCGTCTTCTTTGGTCATCTCACCTGACAAGAGATAAGCGATCATGGCAAGCATGAGTAATTTGCGCTCATCCTCAGTCAGGGTGATAGTTTTGTCTTTCTCGTTTTGCATGATTAACTCTCAAACGCCGACGCATCCACACGGCGCAGTTCGTCCAGGGTCAGGAACTCCCCGGCATCGTTGAACATCTCAGGTACAGTGATTTTGCCGTCGCGCAGCATCTGCGCACGAGTAACGCCCAGCACCTGCTCCATTCGTGCGTAGGGTTGCCTAACCAGCCACTCACTGAAGCTTAGCCCAGCGGGAATTTGGCCCGACATGCTCGCCCGCGTGGCACTACTCAGTTCGCCAGAGGCTATCTGCAATTCCTCCCACGATTTAGTGATCAGAATTTCGCATGAGCGACAGCAGAAATGAATTTTGCCGGGCCCACGCAGGTACGGGATTTCATGGCCCAGCGGCTTACCGTCGAGGGTGTAGAGTTTGCGGTCGCGGATGATGCACCAGCTTGATGTATGTGTGTCGAGCGTAGATGACCATTGTTTGGCCTTCACAATATCGCTGTTGGCCTGCGCGAACTCCTGAAGTGCCGTAGCAGCCATGTGGTTCACTGCCGTGCGAGTGACCACCGCAAGGTCGCGCCGGGACGCATTAATCACCCCGTCCTCGCGATTACGCTGCGGCGTGCCGGCGACCCGCTTTACAATCTGCTCGACGGTTTCACCCTGAAGAAATCCGGTGCGCACGGCACTGGTAATTTTTCCCAGCCGATCCGATTCGAGTTTCTTGCCCCACTCTTTCAGCAATCTCCCCTGAAAAGGTTGCGCCACCGCAGAGGCGTAGACCTGCTCTGGAGCAATGCTTTGCAGCGGGACGTGCTTAAGCACCTGGCCGGGAATGAGGCTGCTGAACAGGTCAAACTGATACCCGGTCTCATAATCAGCGTAACGAGTCAGTTCGCGCATCAGAGCAGCATTGACCGGTTCGTAGGCCTGCTGGTTTAGCTCCCGCACACCAGCCAGTAGCGATGCAAGGCGGCGCGCGCTGTAGGTGTCGGCACGCTTACCCTCCAGCAGCACAAGCAGCCGGGCAGCCAGATCAGCATCCATCCTGTTTAGAAGTGCCACCATTCGCCGGGCCACGCCAGTGCCGTAGCGGTTCACATAAAGCCCGTGCGCTATGGTTTCGTCCTGAAGCCTGTCATTGACGGAACGGGCCATATCACACCTCGTCCGGCGGCAGCTCTGTCAGCGAGGCCGATTCAGCCAGCAACTCGTTCAATACCTTGTCGGGGTCTGCATCGGCATCAATCAGACTGAGCTTTTGCAGCGCCTTAATGGCATCGATACGGCGGAGGTCGCCACCCTGGCGCAGCGACTGAATAGCCAGCGCAGCAGGCGGGTTGAATTCTTTCGACTCAACATCCAGCTCAGTGCGAACATCAACGTTGCCACCATCTTTCTCGCCGATGTACTCGGCCATGATTTGCAGAATGTTGTCGATCGCATCTTCAAGGCTGGTAGCCATGGTGTAGAGCGGTGACTGCTCCTGCATTTTCTCTTCAGAGGTCTGGTCTACCGATTTAGTTGAGGTGTTTTCGGTGCGCAGCAGCTTCGCACCCGCCTGTCGCATCTGCTCCACCAGCTCTGCCAGCGACTCTTTGCCGGCACCGATGGAAGAACCTGTGTGCTCGACGTATTCCAGACCCTGCCTTTGCCGATCGGAGAATGACGTGGCAGAGGATGAGCCAATTATCAGCTCTTGCCCCTCTTCCAAACCGAACACCGTGAGCAACGGCACCCTGGCGACATGCAGGATGTTGTCCTGCTCGCTTTGACTCTGCCAGTGCTTGATGTTCAGCAGAGCCATATTGAGCAGTGGAGGTGAACCACACATAAACCCGGTGCGCTTGGTGTAGAGCGTCACCAGTGTTATGTCCTTACGAGATGTTGTCCATTCGTCGAACTTCTCCCAGTTCGCCGCCCCATCGATACCTTTCGACTTGCGGTAGATTTGCACCATTCCAGGTGTCAGATAACGAATTTGCTCGACCTTTGTCTGCCCGAAGTCGTCGCCGTCCTCGATAACTACCTCTTTGATACGCAGCTCGGTCAGCACCACTTTGCCGTCTACCATTTTCGACTTCCATCCGATCACCTGCCGGGGATTGAGCATGGTGACGTATGGGCGCGCGCCAGTAGCTTTCTCTTCCGCTTTGGTTTTCACCTTTTCGGTGTCCACCCTGGGATAATCCACCAGCGCGTGGGAGAGTCCATACTGCATCGCCAGACCGAAGAATGCCTGCGCCCAGACATCCAGACGAGTACCTTCAAGGTCGAAGTTTTTCGCATACTCTCGCAGCTCATCCGGCACATTCTCGGCAAGCTTAATGGGCTCAGCAAATACACGCCCGATGTTTTGCTTAATGGTCTCTTCGTAGGCTGGCAGAAGCGTGGCCACGGCGAGGCGTTTTTTGTAGTCCTCTTTGTCTTCTTTCGGCCAGCGCGGGAGATAAGACTCTCCAAGCTGTCGCATATAGAGCGTGCCGCCCATCAGGGCGTCGTTGATATCCCACGCCTGCACCATGTTCCCATAGTCCAGATTGGGTGTAGAAATATCAGGCATGGAGTTACATCCGTAGTTGAGTGACTTTTCCTGTGGGCTTGATGATCGGGAATTGCTTCACGATGAAATAGCCACCAGCGTCGTTTGGGTGATCATTGTCGGCTGATTTATCCGGCTCGCCGTTTGCCGCCCACACCTGCTGCTCAAGGCTGTCTGTATAGACCGGGCAGCGTGCAACATTAACTTTGTAGCGGCGCTCACCGTTGCCGTTGCAGAACATGGCATTCATGGAGTTAATGCGATCCTTCACTGGCGGGTTGGCTGCGTTTACCACCACGCTGAATCCGGCCTGTTTGAGTTGCGCGATATCGGTGGCGCTGGCGTTATTGGACTTACGTGAATCGCCGGAAGCATCCGGATAGACGTAAATCTGCCTGGAGGCAACATAGCGCCCACCCTCGTAGCGCCAGAACTCTTCCTGGATGCGCTTTATCATGGCCGGTGTGTCATAAACTTTTATCAATTCGCGTACTGCGCGCGGCTCGCCATTGCGAAGGACGTGGACGATGGCCGCCATTTTGCCAACGTTAAAGTCCATGCCGATATAGAGCGGCTCGCCTGCCTGCTCTTCATCGGTACAGTTATTCAGACGTCTATCGAACTGGTGATAGATAGTGCCGCTGGTCAGGTTTGTAAAACGCCCCCTCAGGTACGCCTTAATTAGCTCCGGCGGGTAGGAGTTCATCAGCGACGGGATGTAATCCGGTGGCAGGTTCTTCGCGTTGTCGAACGTACTGGCCTGAATCAGCCCATACAGAGCAGAAAGCTCAGGCTTTTCACGCACCGCTTTCACGAATTGCTGGTAAACGAACTTGAAGCCCTCCGGCGTAGTCGTGACATCGATACCGTTACGCAGACCATCAACTTTGTAACGCATACGAGCGATGATTTTTCGCCAGGCCTGCTGCGCTTTAGCAGCCGCCATGACGTCCAGCTCATCCACCATCGCGTTACCGATTTTAAAGCCGACTATCGATCCGGGCTTCTCCATCGAGCGGCAAATTGTCGTGCCGCGATACCGACGCCCCTCATAGAAGTGAACCTCTTTGTTCCCCTCATTGATTTTGACACTCAGCCCCCAGTCAAAGGCCACCTCTTCGATCGTGGGGTAGAAGATGTCACGAATCTGCGGATACGTCGGCGCGAAATAACCCTGGTTGATTTTCGGGTGCTCCCACATCCCCTTACAGATGCCGCCACAACCTACCCACGTCTTGCCGGAACCGAACCCGGCAACATAGGCTTTGAATTTGTGTTGCATCGCGAGGAAGCGCGCCTGTGGGATGTTAAGTGTCGGGCTGATCCCCATCTTCCGCCCTCGCGTCCACTACGTTGATATTGATTGCAACTGGCGTTGGTTCGTCATCATCACCATCACCGGCCAGCTCTTTGCGGAGTTTCTCAACCTCCAGCTGCCGGCGGTCGATTTCGATCTGCTGGAGGCGCTGCGCGAATTCGCTATCTTCCAGGCCAAGCCGCTTCATAACGGCTTCATACATGCGCTCGCGGCTGATTGCCGTTATCTCAACACCATTCTTCCCAAGCTTGACGCCGGAATAAGCCAAAGCAGCATCAGGGGAAAGTTTCCGGGTGTCTGCGAAGTAAGGCTGTCCTATTCCGTCGCCATTGCAGCGCGGGCATTCAGGGTTAGGCTCTCGGTTGTGGTCATAGCCGTAACCGCCGGAATCTTCAGGTTCACGCCTGTCACGCTCAACAGCCTCGAGCCTTTTCTCTTCAAACTCCACGGCATCGCGCCACTGATACTGATGACCGAAGCCCCAGCAATAACGGCATGCGCCGCGACGATACTGTGAAAGCTGGTTTGCATCGAAAGTGGCGAGTTGCCACATCTGGGAGAGAACCTCATCAGCACTGCCAAGCGTGCGCGCAATGGAGGCTTTCTGCTGCTGCGCAATGACCTGCGCAACCTTAACATTTGATAACAACCGACTTGATTGCTCCTGTGCGGTCTTCTTGCTGTACCCGGCACGGATAGCTGCCTGTGTGGCGTTGTTATCCTTCAGGTACTCTGCGACGAATAAGCGCTGCTGAGCAGTAAGTCCATCATCATCCACCAGCTCATTTGCGCTTTTATCTTTCTGCGCAGTGCGCATTTTTTTCTGCGCAGGTTTTTGCGCAGTTTGCGCAGAAAGTTTTTTGATATATCGACGGGCGGTAGCGTAGTTCAGTCCCTGCGCTTCACACCATTCCTTTGGTGATACGCCGGTTGCGGCATGTTCGGACAGGAACCGTTGCTGAAGCTCGCCCCAGTCCGGTTTTGCCATTACTCACTCCGTAGTTGCTTTTGATGAATGCCATTCTGCTACCACAGCGTGGTGGTATCACTCATGGCTACCATCGGGTTACTGCAACTTCATGAGGCCCTGGCCCATCAGACCACAGCCAAACTTTTAATGGCGGGTTTACCACCATCTTATCCCTGATGATGTCGCCTACTGATTTGTCAGGCTCAACATCTGAATCAGCAAAACTGATAGGGTA
>NZ_JBMKHO010000019.1:0-71984 GCF_049238125.1 Enterobacter cloacae complex sp. IR5402 | reverse complement strand
AGCGAACAGGCTGCCCGCAGGGCGAGCGCAGCGAGTCAATCCCCCCCGGTGCTATATGCAGCTCGGTGCGGCCTGAGCCCCTCACCCTAACCCTCTCCCCAGGGAAGAGGGGATAAAATGCACAAAAAACAAAGCCCGGTTTCCCGGGCCTTGAACACAACAGCATATTCAATAATACGCTTGTAGCGTGCGCTGGCAGAGCGCCGAGCGGACGCAGTCCTCTTTTGTGAAGCGGACCACCCCTATCATCTCATCTTCCTCAAAACGTGACATGGCATCGCTCAGGCCGGACTTCACGCCCGACGGCAGGTCACACTGGGTAATATCGCCGTTGACGATCACCGTCACGTTCTCCCCGAGGCGCGTTAAAAACATCTTCATTTGCGCAGCGGTCACGTTCTGAGCCTCGTCAAGAATAACGACCGCATTTTCAAATGTACGTCCGCGCATATAGGCGAACGGCGCGATTTCCACCTTGCCAATCTCTGGTCGCAGGCAGTACTGCATAAAGGAAGCGCCCAACCGCTTCACCAGCACGTCATAGACGGGCCTGAAGTACGGGGCAAACTTCTCGGAAATATCGCCGGGCAGGAAGCCCAGATCTTCATCCGCTTGCAGTACCGGACGGGTAACGATGATCCTTTCCACGTCCTTATGAATCAGCGCCTCCGCCGCTTTGGCGGCGCTGATCCAGGTTTTCCCGCATCCGGCTTCCCCGGTTGCAAAGATGAGCTGTTTACTCTCGATAGCATTCAGGTAGTGCGCCTGAGCTTCATTTCGCGCCACAATTGGCGATGCATCGCGGCTGTCCCGCGCCATGCCAATGGATTCTACGCCGCTCATCTGCACAAGCGAGGTGACCGATTCTTCTTCACGCTGCTTATGGCTACGTGAATCCCGTCTCAGCACACGTTTTGCTTCACGACGAGCTTTGATCACTGCTTTCTGTCTTCCCATGGATAGCACCTTGAGTTGTTGGTATTCATCACACGCGCCAGCATCGGCACGATTATGCGCACGAACATCAGAGGGTTGGCTTCCTTGTAAGCCATTGCTTGCATTACCGGATGACGATATACAACGGCTACGCGCACCGTTATGCACGTCGGTAGAAAAAGGTTGTTGAGGTGAAGGAGAGAATTTGGTGGTGAAGAAATCGCTGCCGGAGTCTGAGCCTCCGCGCCGGGTACTGCGGTTGATGTGTTTACCTTGTCCAGTACAGGACGCAACCATTCGCGATCTCCATAGTGAGTTAACATCACTGCCGGGAACTACCGCTGTCTTCTCTTAAGTACATCAGGAATTATCATAAATGCAACATTTATTTTACCTGAATGCAACTTTTCGGACTGCCCCTACATGGAAAATCAGTCTTATATAGAAATATTACAGAAATATAACAATAAGATAGTCCGGGAAAAAAATAATGTCCCCGCGAACTGTCGCAGGGACGATTATCAGGCTTCTATGAGACCCTGAGCGAGCCAGGCATTCGCGTCACGCGCGCCGGGCAGGGCAAAGAAATAGCCGCCGCCGATGGGCTTAATGTACTCTTCCAGCGCTTCGCCGTTGAGCCGCTTCTGCACGGTGAGGAATCCCTTCTCCAGATCGTGCTGATAGCAGACAAACAGCAGTCCCATATCAAGCTGCCCGGAGTTGGTCACCCCCAGCGAGTAGCTGTAACCCCTGCGCATCATCAGGCTGGATTGCGTCTCTTTGGTGCGAGGATTGGCGAGGCGAATATGGCTGTCCAGCGCGATGACATCCCCGTTCGGATCGCGGGCGTAGTCGGGTTCATCGTGCTCGAGCTTCATGCCGAGCGGTGCGCCGGTTTGCTTATCGCGGCCGAAGATAGTCTGCTGCTCTTTCAGCGGCGTGCGGTCCCAGAACTCCACGTGAAACTGAATGATACGCACCGCCTGATAGCTGCCGCCCACCGCCCAGGCCGGTTCGCCCTGATCCGCCGTCACCCAGACCACCTTGTTCATCAACGCGGTATTGCTGCTGTCCGGGTTGGCGGTACCGTCTTTGAAGCCCAGCAGGTTGACCGGCGTCTCTTTCCCTTTACTGCGCGCGGCGTGGTCAGAGATAAAACCTTCCCGCTTCCAGCGCACGCTCAGCAGATCCGGGGTGTGCTTGATAATATCGCGCAGGGCGTGGATCACCGTATCCTGGGTATTAGCGCAGATCTGCAACAGCAGATCGCCGTGGCACAGCGCCGCGTCGAGAGAATCATTCGGGAATCGCGTCATTTTTTGCAGCGCTTTCGGCTTCTGCTTCGCCAGACCGTAGCGATCATCAAATAGTGATTCCCCCACCGACACGGTGATGGTCAGATTATCGGGAGCGATAAACGCCCCGAGGATCCCGGAATCCATCGGCGGCAGGCGCGGATTCGGTGTTTCCGGTGCCGGACCGCCGGCGGTGAGGAAGGCAATGCGCGTGGTTAATAGCCTGAACAGACGCTCAAGGTCGGCCTTATCACTCGCCAACGAATCGAAAGCCACCAGCATCATCGAGGCCTGCTGCGGCGTCAGGATCCCCGCCTGGTGCTCACCATAAAACGGCTGCGTTTCCATACGCGCGTCCGGGGAGAGCGTGCCGGGGGCGCTTTGCGGTTTTGCCGCATGCGCCACCGGACAGCCGCCCGCCAGGGCAAACGCGCCGCCCAGCGCCCCTACCCCTTTTAACAACCGACGTCGGGAAGGTTCCGCCACGTCGTACTCGTCATGCTCGTTCATCGCTTAATCCAGACCCAGTACGCCACGCAGCAGGGAGAGATCTTCCGCCAGCGTCGTAATCGGGCCTTTCAGCGCGTTACGATCAGCATCGGTCAGCTTGTCGTAGGTTTCGAACCCGTCTTTGGTGCGGTATTTCGCCAGGATAGCGTCAACTTTCTTAAAATTGGCATCCACTTTCGCCAGCAGTTCGCCGTTCTCTTTTTGCAGCTGTGGCCGCAGCAGATCGACAATTTTCTGTGCGCCGTCGACGTTTGCCTGGAAGTCCCACAGGTCGGTGTGGCTGTAACGATCTTCTTCACCGCTGATTTTGCTGGCGGCTACTTCTTCAATCAGACCCGCTGCGCCACCCACCACTTTCGACGGTGGGAATGCCAGCTCGCTGATGCGTTTTTGCAGCTCCAGCACGTCGCTGTTGAGCTGCTCGGCGTATTTCTCCATCCCCCTGGTGGAGTTATCGCCAAACAGGGCTTTTTCCAGACGGTGGAAGCCGGTGAATTTCGGATCGGCGGCCTTCTGCTCGTAGTCGTCTTCACGGGCGTCAATGCTGCCATCGAGGTCAGAGAACAGCTCGGCAATCGGCTCGATGCGCTCGTAGTGCTGACGTGTAGGCGCATACAGGGATTTCGCTTTTTCGATATCGCCCGCTTTCACCGCGTCGGTAAAGGCTTTGGTGCCTGCCACCAGGTCCGCCGTCTCTTTGGTGACGTAGGCTTTATAGGCGGTAATAGCGTCGCCGAGACTCAGCAGCGCCGTTCCTTTGGCCGCGTCCGCCGTCGCTGCGCCTTTGACGATCAGCTTACCTTTCGGGTTAGTCAGCAGGCCGCAGGTCATGTCATATTCCCCGGGCTGAAGATTTGCGGTCATCTTCTGGCTGAAGCCCGGCGCGATATTCTCGCGCTCTTCTACCACCATCACGCCTTTCAGGATCTCCCACTCCAGCGCTTTCTGGCTGTGGTTCTGAATAATAAACTGGGTTTTACCGCTGTTAACCGTGATGGTCATCGGCTCACACTGTTTATCGTTGACGGTGACTTTTACCTGCGGAATATCTGCCGCCTGAGCGGTGAAGGCAGACACGAACAGCGCGGCAATGCCTGCGCATAACGCACTACGACGGAACTGAATGGCCATGACTCTTCCCTTTAAAAGTATGTTGTAACTAAAACAGCACTTACGGCGCAACGCGCGACGTCTGCGAGCCGGTACGCGGCGGCATAGCGAACAGGATCAGCGCCGGAACCAGATAGATAAAGTACATCGCCACTTCGCTGACGCTCGGCGTTTCCTGGTAGCCGAAGATCCCTTCGAGCAGGGTACCGGTCAGTGAATGGGTCGACAGGACGTTGCTGAGATCGAACGCCACGTCCTGGAAGTGGTTCCACAGGCCCGCTTCGTGGAAGGCGCGGATCGCCCCTGCCGCCAGTCCCGCGGCCACCAGCAGAATAAACAGGCTGGTCCACTTGAAGAACGCGCCCAGGTTAAGACGAATGCCGCCCCAGTAGAGCAGGAAGCCAAGCACAACCGCCGTGGCCAGCCCGAGCATCGCGCCCAGCGGCGGCCAGATGCCCACGTCCTGCTGAAAAGCCGCGAGCAGGAAGAACACGGACTCCAGGCCTTCACGCGCCACGGCGAAAAAGACCATCATGATCAGCGCCCAGCCGTGGTGGTTGCCTTTTTGCAGGGCGTTATCCACCGCCTGCTCAAGCTGTACCTTCACGTTACGGGAAACTTTGCGCATCCAGAACACCATCCAGGTGAGGATCACCACCGCTATTACGGCAACAATGCCTTCAAACAGCTCCTGCTCTTTCTGCGGAAATTCACCGGTGGTTTCGTTGATAAGAATACCCAGCCCCAGGCAGAGCGCCGCGGCAAGGAAAACGCCAACCCACATCACGCCAATCCAGCGTCCGCGCTGGGTACGCTTCAGATAACTGGCGATAAGGCTAACAATCAGGGCCGCTTCAAGGCCTTCACGTAACATAATGAGAAAAGGAACAAACATGCCGACACCTTAAATGTTTATCGCGGTCAACTGATGCAAAGAAAGGTAAATTCTTGTGATAGTGATTATCATTACGGCAACAAGAAAAACAAGCGAAATGTGTTGCGTTTTGATGACCAGATGTAAACGCATTGCGGAGTAATAATTGCTTGAGTAACCGTTGCGTTTATAAGGTATAACGAAAATGCCCATTTACGGTTAACCGGGGCTGTGGCTAAATGTCCACCTCGAAAACCAACTGAAAATAAACCATGTTTAAAATTGTCCATTTCCTGCTGGCGCTGGTGATTATTCTTGCGCTTGCCTGGCTGGTGAGTTTCGACCGCCGAAAAGTTCGTATTCGTTTCGTTTTACAGCTGATCGTGATTGAAATTGCGCTGGCGTTCTTTTTCCTGCATGCAGAAAGCGGTCTGTTTATTATTAAATACGTCTCCGGTTTCTTTGAGTCGCTGCTTAAATTCGCTGCCGAAGGGACGAATTTTGTCTTTGGCGGGATGGGTGAAAAAGGGCTGGCGTTTATTTTCCTTGGCGTGCTCTGCCCCATTATTTTTATCTCAGCGTTGATCGGTATTCTTCAGCACTGGCGCATTCTGCCGATCTTTATTCGGGTGATCGGGACGCTGCTGTCAAAACTGAACGGCATGGGCAAGCTGGAATCCTTCAACGCGGTGAGCTCGCTGATCCTCGGTCAGTCGGAAAACTTTATTGCCTACAAGGGCGTACTCGGGGATCTCTCCTCGCGTCGTCTGTTTACGATGGCTGCCACGGCTATGTCGACGGTGTCGCTGTCGATTGTCGGGGCCTATATGACCATGCTCGACGCCAGATT
Organism: Enterobacter cloacae complex sp. IR5402; assembly: GCF_049238125.1. NCBI lineage: Bacteria > Pseudomonadati > Pseudomonadota > Gammaproteobacteria > Enterobacterales > Enterobacteriaceae > Enterobacter > Enterobacter cloacae complex sp. IR5402. Next base: position 66,409 of record NZ_JBMKHO010000019.1, on the reverse strand, counting down.
TGTCGTCGCGGCGCTGATCCTGAACATGTTCAGCACCTTTATTATTCTTTCGGTCATTAACCCGACCCGCCCGGAAGCGGAGCCGGATATCAAGCTGGAAAAACTGCACGAATCCCAGAGCTTCTTTGAAATGCTGGGCGAGTATATTCTGGCCGGTTTTAAGGTGGCAATGATTATTCTGGCGATGCTTATTGGTTTTATCGCCCTTATTAGCGCCGTTAACGCCCTCTTCTCCAGCATATTTGGCATGAGCTTCCAGCAGATTCTGGGTTATGTGTTTTATCCGCTGGCGTGGCTTATTGGTATTCCGTTGAGCGATGCCTTAAACGCGGGGAGCATTATGGCAACTAAACTGGTGGCGAATGAATTTGTGGCGATGATCGAGCTGCAAAAAATTGCCCATCAAATGTCACCTCGCGGGCTGGGTATTTTGTCCGTGTTCCTGGTGTCGTTCGCTAACTTCGCTTCCATTGGCATTGTGGCGGGGGCAATAAAAGGTCTGAACGAGCAGCAGGGCAACGTGGTGTCGCGGTTTGGTTTGCGTCTGGTGTACGGCGCGACGCTGGTGAGCCTGCTTTCGGCGAGCTTTGCGGGGTTGGTGTTGTAAGTTTTATGCGGTTAATGCCCGGCGGCGCTTCGCTTGCACGGGCCTACGATACAATAACGGCGGGATTTCCCGCCGTTTTTCATTAAAACTGCACGCACACCGGCTGGTCAACCCGCATCACCGACTCCTGCGCGAAGCGTGACTTATAGATCCCGCGCAACGCTTCAATATTCTTCTCACTCTGCGCATCTTTCCCGTGGATCAGCATCAGCGCCTTGCTCGGCTCGCGCGCCACCTTGCCGTCGTTACCCAGCCACTGACCACGGGCATCAAACACCGTTAAGCCATCGCGAAAACGCGGCGTCACGTCCTGGTCAACAAACTGCTGCCACTCGCTGCCGGTAATCTGCGCCCCTGCCGGGCGATTCAAGCCAAAATAGAGCGTGGTCTGCTGCATCTGGTTATCCGCTTTGCAGGTTTCCACCGGCACGTGCTGCGCGGGTGCGTTACAGCCCGCCAGCATCACGAATGCTGCCACCATTAACCCTGTTTTAATTCTCATTGATGAAGACTCACATAGGTGAAAGGACTATCCCCTCTCCCCACCGGGGAGAGGGTTAGGGTGAGGGGAGATTACTCAGCCTGAAGCTTAGTCGGCGGCGCAGTGTGGTAGTGCGCGTCGGCTTCCGCAAAGCGTTTCTGCATGGAGGCAGACGGTGCTTTACCCAGCAGGCTGAAGACCACGATACCGATGCTGCCGAAGATGAAGCCAGGAATGATTTCGTACAGGCCCAGCCAGGCGAACTGTTTCCAGACGATAACGGTAACCGCACCAATAATCATCCCCGCCAGCGCGCCGTTGCGGGTCATGCGTGACCACATGACGGAGAACAGGACTACCGGCCCAAACGCGGCACCGAAGCCCGCCCACGCGTAGCTCACCAGCCCCAGCACGCGGTTTTCCGGGTTTGCTGCCAGCGCAATCGCCACCAGCGCAACCAGCAGCACCATAAAACGCCCTACCCACACCAGCTCTTTCTGGCTCGCGCCCTTACGCAGGAACGCTTTGTAGAGGTCTTCGGTGATGGCGCTGGAGCACACCAGCAGCTGACAGCTCAGGGTGGACATCACCGCAGCCAGGATCGCGGAGAGCAGAATACCGGCAATCCAAGGGTTAAACAGAATCTGCGCCAGTTCGATGAACACGCGCTCGGCGTTCTGGTTCACCGCGCCCGCCTGCGCCGGGTTGTTGTTAAAGTACGCAATGCCGAAGAAGCCAACCGCGCACGCGCCCGCCAGACACAGGATCATCCACGTCATGCTGATGCGACGCGCGTGAACGATGGTATGGTGAGAATCCGCCGCCATGAAACGCGCCAGAATGTGCGGCTGGCCGAAGTAGCCCAGGCCCCAGCCCATCAGGGAGACGATGGCGATAAAGTTCAGCCCTTTCAGCATATCGACGTTTTCGATGCTCTTCTGCTTGATCACTTCCAGCGATTCGCCAAAGCCGCCGACGGTGAAAATGACAATCACCGGAGTCAGGATCAGGGCGAAGATCATCAGGCTCGCCTGCACGGTGTCGGTCCAGCTTACCGCCAGGAATCCGCCCACGAAGGTATAGAGGATGGTCGCGGCCGCACCGGCCCACAGGGCGGTTTCATAGCTCATGCCGAAGGTACTTTCGAACAGACGCGCGCCCGCCACGATGCCGGAAGCACAGTAGATGGTGAAGAACAGCAGGATCACCACCGCAGAGATAATGCGCAGGATACGGCTGTTATCTTCAAAGCGTCCGGTGAAGTAGTCCGGCAGCGTCAGGGCGTTGTTGTTGGCTTCGGTATGCACGCGCAGACGGCCTGCCACCAGCTTCCAGTTGATCCACGCGCCGACGGTCAGGCCGATGGCGATCCAGCTTTCGGAGATACCGGAGATGAAAATCGCGCCCGGCAGCCCCATCAGCAGCCAGCCGCTCATGTCGGAAGCGCCCGCAGAGAGTGCGGTGACCATCGGGCCTAAGCTGCGCCCGCCGAGGATGTAGTCGTCAAAGTTTTTAGTGGAACGCCATGCCAAAAACCCTATCAGGATCATGCCAAAAATATAAACGAGAAATGTCACCAGCATCGGTGTGCTAATAGCCATTCAAATTCTCCAAAATGTCGAGCGACAACCGTCCGGGTTGCCTTGTTATGTCATCACCGGAACGTAGTGATGTGTGTATGTGTTTCCGTTGGGCGCGCTATCCTGCCGTATACGCATCCCACTGACAAACGATTTAACACTGCATTTACATGAATTTCATCACTGGTTTTATACGTCTTTCCTATAGGTTGCACTCGCTCACGCTTTTACGGGTTGCACCTTTAAAAAGTGTTAAGCACCGCATAAAAACTGGGCTCAGAAACGGCCGCACGTTCTTTTTCACAGCTAACTAATCCTTAACAATCCATTCATTTTCCAGCTTGCAGACCAGGTCACATTTAACACGGTTGCACAAAGTTGCAACATGGTGGATATTTCACGCTATCAACAGAACGCTATTACAGAACAACAGGAGTTTTGGCATGGGGATGACCACCATGGGGGTTAAGCTGGATGACGCTACCCGCGAACGGATTAAAACCGCTGCGACCCGCATCGACCGCACACCGCACTGGTTAATCAAGCAGGCGATTTTTAACTATCTGGAAAGACTGGAGAGTGAAGAAGGTCTGCCGGAGCTGCCTGCCCTGCTGGCGGGCGCAGCGAACGAAAGCGAAGAAGCCGCGACGGCCGTTGAGGAGAACCACCAGCCGTTCCTCGAATTTGCCGAGCAGATCCTGCCGCAGTCCGTCAGCCGCGCCGCCATTACCGGCGCCTACCGCCGTGCCGAAACCGACGCCGTGCCGATGCTGCTGGAGCAGGCGCGCCTGCCGGAAGCCGTTGCCGCTCAGGCGCACAGCCTGGCGTATCAGCTCGCCGACAAGCTGCGTAATCAGAAAACCGCCAGCGGACGCGCTGGTATGGTGCAGGGTCTGTTGCAGGAGTTCTCCCTCTCCTCGCAGGAAGGCGTGGCGCTGATGTGTCTGGCGGAAGCGCTGCTGCGTATTCCGGATAAAGCCACCCGCGATGCCCTGATCCGCGACAAAATCAGCAACGGCAACTGGCACTCCCACATTGGCCGCAGTCCGTCGCTGTTCGTTAACGCCGCCACCTGGGGCCTGCTGTTTACCGGCAAGCTGGTCTCCACCCATAACGAAGCCAACCTGTCGCGCTCTCTGAACCGCATCATCGGCAAGAGCGGCGAGCCGCTGATCCGCAAGGGCGTGGACATGGCGATGCGCCTGATGGGCGAGCAGTTCGTCACCGGGGAAACCATTGCCGAAGCGCTGGCGAACGCCCGCAAGCTGGAAGATAAAGGCTTCCGCTACTCCTACGACATGCTGGGTGAAGCGGCGCTGACCGCCGCCGACGCGCAGGCCTACATGGTATCTTACCAGCAGGCGATCCACGCCATCGGTAAAGCGTCCAACGGTCGCGGTATTTATGAAGGTCCGGGCATCTCTATCAAGCTCTCCGCCCTGCACCCGCGCTACAGCCGCGCGCAGTACGACCGGGTGATGGAAGAACTCTACCCGCGCCTGAAGTCCCTGACCCTGCTGGCGCGCCAGTATGATATCGGCATTAACATCGACGCCGAAGAGGCGGACCGTCTGGAGATCTCCCTCGATCTGCTGGAAAAACTGTGCTTCGAGCCGGAGCTGGCGGGCTGGAACGGGATTGGTTTCGTTATCCAGGCCTACCAGAAACGCTGCCCGTTCGTCATTGACTACCTGATTGACCTGGCCAGCCGCAGCCGTCGCCGCCTGATGATCCGTCTGGTGAAGGGCGCCTACTGGGACAGCGAAATCAAACGCGCCCAGATGGAAGGTCTGGAAGGCTATCCGGTCTATACCCGCAAGGTCTATACCGACGTCTCTTACCTCGCCTGCGCGAAAAAACTGCTCGGCGTGCCGAACCTGATTTATCCGCAGTTCGCCACCCACAACGCCCACACCCTGGCGGCGATATACAGCCTCGCGGGTCAGAACTACTATCCGGGCCAGTACGAGTTCCAGTGCCTGCACGGCATGGGTGAACCGCTGTACGAGCAGGTGACCGGTAAAGTGGCCGACGGCAAGCTGAACCGTCCGTGCCGAATCTATGCCCCGGTAGGTACCCACGAAACCCTGCTGGCCTACCTGGTGCGCCGTCTGCTGGAGAACGGGGCGAACACCTCCTTCGTTAACCGCATCGCCGACACCACCCTGCCGCTGGACGAGCTGGTGGCCGACCCGGTACAGGCCGTTGAGAAGATGGCGGCGCAGGAAGGCCAGATTGGCCTGCCGCATCCGAAGATTGCCCTGCCGCGCGAGCTGTATGGTGCAGGCCGCGTCAACTCGGCGGGTCTGGATCTCGCCAACGAACACCGTCTGGCGTCGCTCTCTTCCGCCCTGCTTAACAGCGCATTGCAGAAGTGGCAGGCCAGGCCGATCCTTGAGCAATCCGTTGAGGACGGTGAAATGCAGCCGGTGATTAACCCGGCAGAGCCGAAGGATATCGTCGGCTACGTGCGCGAAGCCACGGAAGCGGAAGTGGAGCAGGCCCTGGAGAGCGCGGTGAACAACGCGCCAATCTGGTTTGCCACCCCGCCGCAGGAGCGTGCCGCCATTCTGGAACGCGCGGCGGTGCTGATGGAAGATCAGATGCAGCAGCTGATCGGCATTCTGGTGCGTGAAGCGGGTAAAACCTTCAGCAACGCCATCGCCGAAGTGCGCGAGGCGGTAGACTTCCTGCACTACTACGCCGGTCAGGTGCGCGATGATTTCGACAACGAAACCCACCGTCCGCTCGGCCCGGTGGTGTGTATCAGCCCGTGGAACTTCCCGCTGGCGATCTTCACCGGCCAGATTGCCGCGGCGCTGGCCGCAGGCAACAGCGTGCTGGCGAAACCGGCAGAGCAGACCCCGCTGATTGCCGCCCAGGGCATTAACATTCTGCTGGAAGCGGGCGTACCGGCGGGCGTGGTGCAGCTGCTGCCAGGGCGCGGTGAAACGGTCGGGGCCAAACTGACCTCCGATAACCGCGTACGCGGCGTGATGTTTACCGGTTCTACCGAAGTGGCCTCCCTGCTACAACGCAACATCGCCACCCGTCTGGATGCGCAGGGCCGTCCTACCCCGCTGATCGCTGAAACCGGCGGCATGAACGCCATGATCGTGGACTCCTCCGCACTCACCGAGCAGGTCGTCGTTGACGTGCTGGCTTCTGCCTTCGACAGCGCGGGCCAACGCTGTTCCGCCCTGCGCGTACTGTGCTTACAGGATGACGTGGCTGACCACACGCTGAAGATGCTGCGCGGTGCGATGGCGGAATGCCGCATGGGCAACCCGGGCCGTCTCACTACCGACATCGGGCCGGTGATCGACGCGGAAGCCAAAGCCAACATTGAAAACCACATTCAGACCATGCGTGCAAAAGGCCGTCCGGTGTTCCAGGCGGTGCGCGAGAACAGCGAAGATGCCCGCGAGTGGCAGACCGGCACCTTCGTGCCGCCAACGCTGATTGAGCTGGCAAGCTTCGACGAGCTGAAAAAAGAGGTCTTCGGCCCGGTACTGCACGTGGTGCGCTACAACCGTAACAACCTCAACGAGCTGATCGATCAGATCAACGCCTCGGGTTACGGCCTGACGCTTGGCGTGCATACCCGTATCGACGAAACCATTGCCCAGGTGACCGGCAATGCTAAAGTTGGCAACCTGTACGTCAACCGCAACATGGTTGGCGCGGTCGTGGGCGTGCAGCCGTTCGGCGGTGAAGGTCTCTCCGGCACCGGCCCGAAAGCGGGCGGTCCGCTCTATCTGTACCGTCTGCTGGCAAACCGTCCGGAAAATGCGCTGGGCGTGACGCTGGCGCGTCAGGACGCGGAATATCCGGTGGATGCGCAGGTGAAAGCCGTGCTGTCCCAACCGCTGGACGCGCTGATTAAGTGGGCTGAAAATCGTCCCGAGCTGCATGCGATTGCACAGCAGTACGGCGAGCTGGCGCAGGCGGGAACACAGCGTCTGCTGCCGGGTCCAACCGGTGAGCGCAACACCTGGACGCTGATGCCGCGCGAGCGTGTGCTGTGCGTGGCGGATAACGAGCAGGATGCGCTGGTGCAGCTGGCAGCCGCAACGGCAACGGGCTGTGAGGTGCTGTGGCCGGAAGATGCTCTGCATCGTGACCTCGCCAAACAGCTGCCAAAAGCGGTCTCGGCCCGCATTCGCTTTGCGAAGGCCGATGCGCTGCTGACGCAGCCGTTTGATGCGGTGATCTACCACGGTGATTCCGACCAGCTGCGCGAACTGTGCGAGCAGGTGGCGGCCCGCAGCGGCGCGATTGTCTCGGTGCAGGGCTTCGCCCGCGGGGAGACCAACCTGCTGCTGGAGCGCCTGTACGTCGAGCGTTCGCTCAGCGTTAACACCGCGGCTGCGGGCGGTAACGCCAGCCTGATGACAATCGGTTAATCGTGTAAACTCTCCCCGGTGACGCTACGCTTACCGGGGCTACAAAATAGCCCAGGCCGGATAAGCGCAGCGCATCCGGCTTTTTTACACGGAGGGAATGATGAAAAGAATATTTCTCGCAGGCGCAGCACTGCTGCTCAGCGTCAGCGCGCTGGCCGACGAGTGCGACAAAGCGACCACCCAGACAGAACTCAGTGCCTGTGCGGCAGAGCAGTACCAGGCTGCGGATAAAAAGCTCAACCAGACATACCAGGCCGCCATCAAACGCGCGGCAGCCCCTCAGCGCGACCTGCTGAAAAAGGCGCAGCAGGCGTGGATCGCCCTGCGTGACGCAGACTGTAAATTGATGGGTTCAGGAACCGAAGGTGGCACTATTCAGCCGATGATTATCAACCAGTGCCTGACGGAGAAAACAGCGGAGCGCGAAGCCTTTCTGGCCTCGTTGATGCAGTGTGAAGAGGGCAATTTAAGCTGCCCTTTCCAACCGGCTGATTAGCGCACACGGATCCCTTCGATAATCATCCGCTGCACGTTATCCAGCGTACTCTGGAAAAACGCCTCGTCCTGGAGCGTTTTACCGGTCACCGCCTCGACCTGGGCCGCGAAGTCAGCGTAATGCTGGGTAGCGGCCCAGATCATAAAGATCAGATGCTGCGGGTCGACGGGCGCCAGTTTTCCGCTGGCGACCCATCCGGCAATAATGGCCGATTTATCGTCCACCAGCTGCTTTAGATCTCCCGTCAGCTCCGCCTGCAACAGCGGCGCGCCCTGCAACATCTCCAGGCAGAACAGCCTTGATGCCTGCGGGTAATCACGCGATACCTCCAGCTTCAGCCGTATGTACTCCTCTAACGCCACCAGCGGGGCCAGCTCTTCGCGAAACGCCTTGAGAGGTGCCAGCCAGATATCGAGGATTTGCTGCATCACCGCCACATACAGCGCCTCTTTCGACGGGTAGTAGTAGAGCAGATTGGTCTTGGACACCCCGGCCTGCTCCGCCACCTGCTCAAGGCGCGTACCGTGAATACCAAACTGCGAAAATGTCTCCAGCGCAGCGCTGAGGATCGCCTGTTTCTTGGCGCTCACCGCCTGCGAACGTTTACCTGGTGTTTTCACTGCGCCTTGTGTCATTTTCGCTCTCCATTTTCTGTCCTGCGCTCAGCATAGCAAAACCCCCGTCTCGCCACGACCTTCTGCACCCTCAGCGCGCATGAGTGCCTGTTTTCTGTGCAATGATTTTGACCATCCAGTCCACATTTTCGCTGTTAATTTTAACAACCATCATTTAACACCTTAATAACAAAGTGATTTTCAAAACTGGCACTGCCTTTGCAAAAACATTGTGACACCTGCGACGTAATGAAGAGAGGTTCGTGATGAAAATTGGCGTATTTGTACCGATCGGCAACAACGGCTGGCTTATCTCGACCACTGCCCCGCAATACATGCCGACCTTTGAGCTGAATAAAGCCATCGTGCAGAAAGCGGAGCACTACCATTTCGACTTTGCGCTCTCGATGATCAAGCTGCGCGGTTTCGGCGGTAAGACCGAATTCTGGGACCACAACCTGGAGTCCTTTACCCTGATGGCGGGCCTGGCGGCGGTCACCTCGCGGATCCAGATCTACGCCACCGCCGCCACCCTTACCCTGCCCCCGGCGATCGTGGCGCGGATGGCCTCCACCATCGACTCCATCTCCGGCGGGCGCTTTGGCGTTAACCTGGTCACCGGCTGGCAAAAGCCGGAGTACGAGCAGATGGGGATCTGGCCGGGGGACGATTACTTCTCCCGTCGCTACGACTACCTGACTGAATATGTGCAGGTGCTGCACGATCTGTGGGGCACCGGCAAAAGCGATTTCAAAGGCGATTTCTTCACCATGAACGACTGCCGCGTCAGCCCGCAGCCGTCGGTGCCGATGAAGGTTATCTGCGCCGGGCAGAGCGACGCGGGAATGGAATTTTCCTCGAAATACGCCGACTTCAACTTCTGCTTCGGTAAAGGCGTTAACACCCCTGCCGCCTTCGCGCCCACTGCGGCACGCATGAAAGCGGCCGCCGACAAAACCGGGCGCGACGTGGGCTCCTACGTGCTGTTTATGGTGATTGCCGACGAAACCGATGACGCCGCGCGCGCCAAATGGGAACGATACAAGGACGGCGCGGATGACGAAGCGCTGAGCTGGCTGACCGAGCAGAGCCAGAAGGATACCCGCTCCGGCGCGGACACCAACGTTCGCCAGATGGCCGACCCGACGTCTGCCGTCAATATCAACATGGGCACCCTGGTTGGCTCGTATGCCAGCGTCGCCAGAATGCTCGACGAAGTGGCTGCCGTGCCCGGCGCCGAAGGCGTGCTGCTGACCTTCGATGATTTTCTCACCGGCGTGGAAACCTTCGGCGAGCGCATTCAGCCGCTGATGCAGTGCCGCGCCCACATCCCTGCCGTGACGAAGGAGGTGGCGTAATGACGACCCTCAACGCTCGCCCGGAAGCCATTACCTTTGACGCGCAGCGCAGCGCGCTGATCGTGGTGGATATGCAAAACGCCTATGCCAGTAAAGGCGGGTATCTGGATCTGGCCGGGTTTGACGTCTCCACCACGCAGCCGGTGATCGAGAACATTAAAACCGCCGTGCACGCTGCGCGCGCTGCGGGCATGCTCATCGTCTGGTTCCAGAACGGCTGGGACGACCAGTACGTCGAAGCTGGTGGTCCCGGCTCCCCCAACTTTCACAAATCCAACGCCCTGAAAACCATGCGCCAACGGCCAGAACTCCAGGGCACGCTGCTGGCGAAAGGCGGCTGGGATTATCAACTGGTGGATGAGCTGGTACCGGAAGCCAGCGATATCGTACTGCCGAAACCGCGCTACAGCGGCTTTTTCAATACCCCGCTCGACAGCCTGCTGCGCAGCCGGGGCATTCGTCATCTGGTCTTTACGGGCATTGCCACCAACGTCTGCGTGGAGTCGACCCTGCGCGACGGCTTTTTCCTCGAGTATTTTGGCGTGGTGCTGGAAGACGCTACCCATCAGGCCGGGCCGGATTTTGCCCAGAAAGCCGCCCTGTTCAATATCGAAACCTTTTTTGGCTGGGTCAGTAACGTCAATGATTTCTGCGACGCGCTGGATCCCCCGCTCGCCCGTATCGCCTGAGGAGAACCGCTATGCCGAAATCCGTGATTATTCCGCCGGGCACCAGCACTCCGATTGCCCCCTTCGTTCCCGGCACCCTCGCCGACGGCGTGGTGTATGTCTCGGGCACGCTGCCGTTTGATAAAGACAACAACGTGGTGTTTATCAACGACCCAAAGGGGCAAACCCGCCACGTGCTGGAGACGATCAAAACCGTGATCGAAACGGCGGGTGGTACGATGGAGGACGTGACCTTCAACAGCATCTTTATCACCGACTGGAAAAACTACGCCGCGATTAACGAAATCTACGCGGAGTTTTTCCCCGGCGATAAACCGGCGCGGTTTTGCATCCAGTGCGGGCTGGTAAAGCCCGAAGCGCTGGTTGAAATTGCCACCGTTGCGCACATCGCGAAGTGAGGCCGCCATGAAACTGTCCATTTCCCCGCCCCCCTTTGCGGGCGCGCCCGTGGTGGTACTGATTGCCGGGCTCGGCGGCAGCGGGAGCTACTGGCTGCCTCAGCTCGCCGTGCTGGGGCAGGAGTATCAGGTGGTGTGCTACGACCAGCGGGGCACGGGGGATAACCCGGATACCCTGCCGGAAGACTACACCCTCGCACACATGGCCGACGAGCTCGCACTGGCGTTAGCCGGGGCAGGGATCGCCCGTTACTGCGTGGTCGGCCACGCGCTGGGGGCGCTGGTGGGCCTGCGGCTGGCCATCGATAAGCCCGACGCCCTTACCGCGCTGGTCTGCGTCAACGGCTGGCTGACGCTCAATGCCCATACCCGACGCTGTTTTGACGTTCGCGAACGTCTGCTGCATGCGGGCGGCGCGCAGGCGTGGGTAGAGGCACAGCCCTTGTTCCTCTACCCGGCAGACTGGATGGCCGCCCGCGCCCCGCGGCTGGAGGCCGAGGACGCGCTGGCGCTGGCCCATTTTCAGGGCAAAGCCAATCTGCTGCGCAGGCTGCATGCGCTGAAGCAGGCCGATTTCAGCCGCCACGCTGCACGCGTTCGCTGCCCCGTGCAGATTATCTGTTCCACCGACGATCTGCTGGTGCCGTCCGTCTGTTCTGATGAACTGCACGCCGCACTCCCGCACGCCCGCAAAACGGTCATGCGCCAGGGCGGGCATGCCTGCAACGTGACCGCGCCGGACATCTTTAACACTCTGCTGCTGAACGGGCTTGCCAGCCTGCTGCACAGCCCAGAACCCGCTTTGTAAGGAGTTTGAATGAGCGAAGCCATCACGCCCGCCGCGCTGGAAACGCTGTTTACCGGCGCACGTACCCATAACGGCTGGCTGGATATACCGGTCAGTGACGAGACGCTGCGCGAGATTTATGACCTGATGAAATGGGGGCCGACGTCCGCCAACTGCTCCCCGGCGCGCATTGTGTTTGTGCGAAGCCCGGAAGGAAAAGAAAAGCTGCGCCCGGCGCTCTCCAGCGGCAACCTTGAGAAAACGCTCACTGCCCCGGTCACGGCGATTGTCGCCTGGGACAGCGAGTTTTATGAGCGCCTGCCTGAACTGTTCCCGCACGGCGATGCCAGAAGCTGGTTTACCGCAAGCCCCGCGCTGGCGGAAGAAACCGCCTTTCGCAACAGCTCAATGCAGGCCGCGTTCCTGATTTTCGCCTGCCGCGCGCTCGGGCTCGACACCGGGCCGATGTCCGGTTTTGACCGGGAAAAAGTGGACGCGGCCTTTTTCACGGGCACGCTGCTTAAAAGCAATCTGCTGATCAACATCGGCTACGGCGATACGACCGAACTGTACGGACGCCTGCCGCGTCTGACCTTCGAAGACGCCTGCGGGCTGGCGTAAATAAGGAGCCATCATGACGACCCTTGATCAACAAACGTTCCGTGATGCCATGGCCTGCGTCGGTGCGGCGGTCAATATCATCACCACCGACGGCCCGGCGGGAATGGCGGGCTTTACCGCAAGCGCGGTATGCAGCGTAACCGATACCCCGCCCACTCTGCTGGTTTGCCTCAACCGTGGCTCGTCGGTCTGGCCGATTTTCAGCGAGAACCGCACCCTGTGCGTTAACACGCTGAGTGCCGGACAGGAGCCTTTATCCAGCCTGTTTGGCGGGAAAACGCCGATGGCGGACCGCTTTGCCGCTGCCCGCTGGCAGACAGGCGACACGGGCTGCCCGCGTCTGGAAAATGCGCTGGCCTCGTTCGACTGCCGCATCAGCCAGGTGGTGAGCGTTGGCACTCACGACATTCTGTTTTGCGACATCGTATCCATCGTACGCCACCCGGCGCCGCAAGGGCTGGTGTGGTTCGACCGCGGCTATCACGCACTTATGCGACCCGCCTGTTAATCCGCATTCAGGAGACAGATCATGTTCGGACTTCCCCACTGGCAGTTGAAATCGACCTCCACAGAAGCAGGCGTGGTCGCGCCGGATGAAAGGCTCCCGCTCGGGCAGACAATGGTGATGGGCGTGCAGCATGCGGTCGCGATGTTTGGTGCGACGGTGCTGATGCCCATGCTGATGGGGCTGGATCCTAACCTCGCCATTTTGATGTCGGGTATGGGTACCCTGCTGTTCTTTTTTGTCACCGGCGGGCGTGTGCCCAGCTATCTGGGCTCCAGCGCCGCCTTCGTTGGAGTGGTCATTGCAGCGACCGGGTTTAACGGTCAGGGTATTAATCCCAACCTGAGCGTGGCCCTCGGCGGCATTATCGCCTGTGGGCTGGTCTATACCCTGACCGGTCTGGTGGTGATGAAAGTCGGCACGCGCTGGATCGAGCGGATGATGCCCCCCGTCGTCACCGGGGCGGTGGTGATGGCGATAGGCCTGAACCTCGCGCCGATTGCGGTGAAGAGCGTTTCCGGCTCACCGTTTGAAAGCTGGATGGCGGTGATTACGGTGCTGTGCATCGGCGTGGTGGCGGTCTTTACGCGCGGCATGATCCAGCGGCTGCTGATCCTGGTCGGGCTGATTGCGGCCTGTCTGGTCTACGCGCTGCTGGCGAACGTGTTCGGCCTCGGCAAACCGGTTGATTTCACACTGATTCATCAGGCCGCCTGGTTCGGCATGCCGCACATAACCTCGCCCACCTTTAACGCTCAGGCGATGATGCTCATCGCGCCTGTCGCGGTGATTCTGGTGGCTGAAAACCTGGGCCATTTGAAAGCCGTAGCGGGAATGACCGGCCGCAATATGGACCCGTATATGGGACGGGCGTTTGTGGGAGACGGTCTGGCGACCATGCTCTCCGGCTCGGTCGGCGGCAGCGGCGTGACGACCTACGCGGAAAACATCGGCGTGATGGCAGTGACCAAAGTCTACTCGACGCTGGTCTTCGTGGCGGCGGCGGTGATGGCGATGCTGCTCGGCTTTTCCCCAAAATTCGGCGCATTGATCCACACCATCCCGGCACCCGTGATTGGCGGCGCCTCGATTGTGGTATTTGGTCTTATTGCCGTCGCGGGGGCACGTATCTGGGTGCAGAATCATGTTGATCTGAGCCAGAATGGTAACCTGATCATGGTGGCGGTGACACTGGTGCTGGGGGCGGGTGATTTCGCCCTGACGCTGGGCGGGTTTACGGTAGGCGGGATTGGCACGGCGACCTTCGGCGCGATCCTGCTCAACGCCCTGCTGAGCCGCCGGAAAAGGGATGTACCGCAAGGAAAAGCCATCACCCCTTCCACCTGAAATACGTGCCGCATTCTTGCCGGGTGACGCTACGCTTACCCGGCCTACAATTGGCAAGTAGGCCCGAGCAAGCGAAGCGCCGCCGGGCTAAACGGACAGGGTGCGCGTTGTTAGCTATCTGCCCCTTGTTCAGCGCTCAATCCGGCAGTCGCCTTACGTCGTTTTTTTAACTTCAACTCGCTCACCAGCACCCCGGCGATAATAAATGCCGCGCCCACCAGCGCCAGCAGCGGCAGACGCTCCCCGGCGAGTCGCCCGAAAATACCCGCCCACACCGGTTCACCGGTGTAAATGACCGTCGCCCGTGTCGGGGATACGCTGCGCTGCGCCCAGTTCATGGTAACCTGGATAATGGCGCTGAAAATACCCAGCCCCAGCGCCACGACGATAAGCCCGGTAGACATCGGCGGGACGGACTCCCCTGCCGGCACCATCGTCGCGAACGCCACCAGCGACGCGGTGGCAAGCTGCACCACCGTCACCCGCTTGACGTCCACTTTTCCTGCCCAGGCGCTAATCAGAATAATTTCTGCCGCAATGGCGACGGCCCCCACCAGAGTGATGATCTCCCCCGGCCCCAGCGCCAGCAGATTATTTTCCGGCCCGGCTAATAAAATAAGGCCGATGAACGCCAGCACGATGCCAATGCACGACATCAGGCCCGGCATTCTGCCGAGGCACAGCCACTGCAACAGCGGCACCAGCGGTACGTACATGGCGGTGATGAAGGCGGATTTACTGCTGGAGATAGACTGGAGCCCCCACGTTTGCAGGCTGTAACCCATGGCAATCGCCACGCCAATGGCGACACCCGCTTTAAGCTCTCTCAGGGTCAATCCGCGCAGGGTTTTCAGTGAAATAAGCGCCACGGCAACCGCCGCGGTTGCAAAGCGCAGCCCTACAAAGAAAAACGGATCGCTCATTGTGACCGCGTACTGAACGGCAAGAAAGGTTCCGCCCCAGAACATGGTGATCAAAATCAGGATGGCTTCCTGAGGCTTAATGGAGAAGGTAAAACGGGAAACGGACATGGGACACCAGCACGAAGAATTAATCCTGTAGTGTGCGATGCCTTTGATGACAGTTCAATGTAGCAGACATAAAAAAACCGCCGGGAAACCCGGCGGCAGAGAGTTAACCCGGAGTACTACTTGTTGCTGCCGTGGCTATTTTTACCCCCTTTTTTACCAGCCTCTGATGCGCGCTGAGGGTCGTTTTTAAAGTTGCCCCCGCTAGACTGGCCACCTTTACGACCTGCTTCTGATGCTCTTTCACGGTCTTCAGCGAAATTACCTGAACCACCACGATGGTTTGCCATCTCTAACCTCCAGAGTGTGAAACATTAGACATCATATTGCATTCAGTAAAAGAGGATTCTTTCACCTCGCGGCTCAAGGACAGTGCCTTTATCTGTGCCGCGTGAAACTAAGCTTAGTGTAATGCGGCTATCCGGCAAGCGAGAGGTAATATTCTGCAACATGATCTCAGCCTTTCGTATGAAATATTGAGGAAGTCATTCATAAGCCATTCTTATATTTTGAAAAATCCGCGCCGCGAAAGTTGTTTCATTTTGCTACAAGGCGCGTAACTAAAAGATATTGTTATATATCAAAGAAATGCCGTTCATTTTTGCAGTCTGGCTGTGATGTCATATCTTTAAAGGAACGCAGCGATCCGCTGTAAGAAAAACCAACGAGGAGTGATGCAAAATGGCAAAAGTTCTGGTGCTCTATTATTCCATGTATGGACACATTGAAACCATGGCTCACGCAGTAGCAGAAGGCGCAAACAGAGTAGACGGCGTTGAGGTCGTGGTTAAACGCGTACCGGAAACCATGCAGGCGGAAGCCTTCGCCAAAGCCGGGGGGAAAACACAAAACGCCCCGGTCGCCACCCCGCAGGAGCTCGCGGACTATGATGCCATTATCTTCGGCACCCCGACCCGCTTCGGCAATATGTCCGGCCAGATGCGCACCTTCCTCGACCAGACGGGCGGGCTCTGGGCCTCCGGCGCGTTATACGGCAAGCTGGCCAGCGTGTTCAGCTCTACCGGCACGGGCGGCGGCCAGGAGCAGACGATCACTTCCACCTGGACAACGCTTGCGCATCATGGGATGGTCATTGTGCCGATTGGCTACGGCGCGCAGGAACTGTTTGATGTCTCCCAGGTCCGTGGTGGTACGCCCTATGGCGCAACAACGATTGCCGGTGGGGATGGTTCACGTCAGCCAAGCAATGAAGAACTTTCAATCGCCCGCTATCAGGGTGAATACGTCGCGGGTCTTGCCAAAAAACTGAACGGCTAACCTAACAGGAGGACAAGTATGCCAACTCAAGAATCCAAAGCTCACCACGTGGGCGAATGGGCAAGTTTACGCAATACCTCTCCGGAGATTGCCGAAGCCATCTTTGAAGTCGCCAATTATGACGAAAAGCTGGCTGAACAGATTTGGGAAGAAGGCAACGATGAAGTGCTGGTTCGCGCCTTCAAAAAAACCGACAAAGACTCGCTGTTCTGGGGCGAGCAAACCATCGAACGTAAAAACGTCTGAACGTTCCCCCCGCCCACGCGGGGGGTTATTTTCTATTTCGCCGCGTTATCCATCACCGCATTGAATTTATCGACAGGACAGAAGCCGTTGCCATCCACCGGACAGCCCTTCAGCTCCAGCGTCACGCGCTGCGCAGGGGATTGCAGCGACAGTACGCTGGCGTTACGCAGCTGATCTGAACTCTGGTAAACATACTCAATTTTCATCAGCTCCTGGTTAGTGTTTTTATCATGCCAGCGCTGGAAGACAATTTTACCGCCAATCGGGGTTCTTTCCTGCTGGTCGTGCAGCTGATAAGGCCTGAAGTCCAGCGCGGTCAGCAGCGAGGCGATGTTAGAGTCGTGCCCTACCAGCAGGGTGATTTTTGGCGCTTTTGCCTGGTCGGTCACCAGCGCTTTATCAATGTACTTCACCAGCGGTTTAGCCACGTTCTGCGCCACCTCCGTCGACGTAAACAGCGAGTCCTGATAGCCGTTTTTCAGCTTCGACAGTACGCGCCACTGCTGATCGGTTTTGATTTCCCCCCAGGCAACCTGGTCTGTCGGGAAGCCTTCGTAATACTGTAGCGTGAAAGCATCTACCAGCGAGTTACCCACCTTCAGCGGCCCGGAGACGCCCGGCTCTTTTTCATAATCGGCGCTGAACGTATCTTTCGCCTCCGTCAGGGAGCAGACTTTTTTCTCCTTGCAGGACGGCGAGTCGCTGTAGTTTGTCAGCTGTTCCAGCAGTTTGTAGCTTTCATCCAGCTGCATTTTCTGCCGTTCCGTCTCCATCGCTTTCAGCGCTTTCTCGCGAAACTCAGGGGAGTTATCGGTAATGACCGGATTGAAGGTGGGGTCCATGGTGCCCATTTTTTCCTGATGATGCACAGGAACATCGCACCCGGGGAACGCGCCGGTGATAAAGAACTGCGCGGTCGCCACGGTGCGCTGGAGGCTGTTGGCGTAGGCATAGACGGTATCCGCTGGCGGGCATTCACCCGTCTTCACCATTCCCTGCTCTGCCAGCCACTCGCGCATATAGTGACCCATATACACTTCCAGTACGCCGCCTTTGGTGGTGAGCTGTCCACCCGGGACGTCCCACTCCGGCCACTGCTTGGGCGTGGACTGCTCCAGCACGCTGCCGTTATTGGCAAGCGGCGCGCGCAGGTTGTGGCGGCTCATGATGAGCACCTGTTCCAGCTGATAGCCATCCGGCGTGTCCTGTGCCTGCGCCCCAAACGTCACTGAAAACGTTCCTGCCACGGCGACAGCGAGTAGTGCTTTTCTCATCCCTTTTTCCTCATGCGTTTTTATCGTTACGCTGAGTGTGACAGACTGGTGACCGTTTTTTCGGGAAGCATTTCTCAAACTGATGAATACGTTCAGATGCTGATGCCGGTGACGATGCCGACATACAGCGCCGCCCATGCGCAGGCTGACAGCAGGCTAACGACGTAAACCTTCATCGCGCTCATCCTGAGCATGCCGGCCGCCAGCGGCACGATATAACGCAGCACCGCCAGGAAACGCGACGTGAACAGCGCGACTACGCCGTGCTTTTGCAGCTGATGCTGTACCCGCAGAAACTTATCGGCATGTTTTGCGGTGAGGCGTGACACCAGCCGGGTATGCCCCATCAGCTGGCCGATATGGTAATTCAGCACCGAACCTGCCGTAGCGCCCATCACCACCGCCAGCCACGTCATTCCGGGATGCAGACTCGACTGGCTGACGGCGATCCCCGCCATCAGCATGACCGATGCGGGCGGCAGCACCGAGGAGACCAGCACCGTCGATTTACTCAACGCCATAACAACGAGCAGCGCGAACAGATGCGTCGGATAATGCGCAAAATGATCCAGCAGCGTGTCCAGCCATGCCATTTTACTCTCTCCGGTAACAAATGAATTCTCCATTTAAAAAGAAAGCAGTTAAATAAAACCTCAACATGCGTTTAATACTATTCATTTAAACCGTTCTTCAACATTATTAAAATTCCTCAGCAGCAGTTTTAAATAAGCGTATTATCCCTCTCGTTTTACAACGATCTCGTTATGGCGAGGCTCCTGTACAAATAAACGTTATCGCTCTGGTGGGTTCGAGAGAACCGGCACAGGGTAAAACAGGCACTGTCGAATCAAGGCTTTGTCAGTATAACTTCCCTTGCGGGATACGGTGTACAGTGCTGAACCCAGGACGTGGGGATCTCCTTTCCGACATGCCCTGTCTTGCTCGCCCCTGAGAGATTTTATTATTCAAAGGGAATTTACTATGTCTTACGCTATTCACAACCAAAACCTGGCTTTCAATGACAGCGCCATCGCGCAATATATGAATACCGATTTTATCGTTATTGATATTTCATTATGCGTGGCTCTGGCACGCGAGCAGTTCTTTGAAAAATTAAAAGATGATGATATTCCGTCGCATATTTTTATCGAAGATAACGGTCGCCTCGCGGGTTTGATCGCCGTACGCAAATTGTTGCAGGCCACCGACACCGTGCAGCCCGTTAAGGGGTTGATGATATCGGATTTTATTCAGCTCAAACCGGAAGATGAGCGGGCGGATGTCGCCGGGCTGCTGGCGCATGCGGGTGCGGATGTAGTGCCGGTGGTGACCCACGGCAAGCTGGTGGGCTGCCTTACCGAGCGTGAAATCGCCCATCTGCTGGAAGATGACGTTACTGAAGATGCCCAGCTTCAGGGGGCGACGCTGCCGCTGGAGAAGCCCTATCTGGAAACCAGCGCCTTCAGCCTGTGGAAGAAACGCTCCGTCTGGCTGCTGCTGCTGTTTGTCGCGGAAGCGTATACCAGCTCGGTGATCCAGCATTTTGAAGAGGCGCTGGAATCCGCCATTGCGCTGGCGTTCTTTATTCCGCTGCTGATTGGCACCGGCGGAAACAGCGGGACGCAGATCACCTCGACGCTGGTGCGCGCCATGGCGCTGGGTGAAGTCCACCTTCGCGATGTGGGTCGCGTGCTGCGCAAAGAGATGAGCACCTCGTTAATGATTGCCGCCACGCTGGGTCTGGCGGGTTGCGTTCGCGCCTGGATGATGGGCATTGGGATGGAAATCACGCTCATCGTCAGCCTGACGCTGGTCTGCATTACGCTGTGGAGCGCTATCGTCTCGTCGGTGATCCCGATGGTACTGAAACGCTGCAAAATCGACCCAGCGGTGGTCTCCGCACCGTTTATCGCCACGCTAATCGACGGCACCGGGCTGATTATCTACTTCAAAATTGCGCAGTATACGCTGGGGCTGGAATAACGAAAAAACCCTGCGATATTGCTATCGCAGGGTTTTCGAATTTGGCGGAAGCGTAGAGATTCGAACTCTAGAACCCTTTCGGGTCGCCGGTTTTCAAGACCGGTGCCTTCAACCGCTCGGCCACGCTTCCAAAGTGAGGCGCACTATAAACATCTCTGAGCATGATGTAAAGCACGAAATTGCATAACGTTACACGTCTTTCGTCGTCCCCTTCCGTCCCGCTGATTTCTTCGTCATCGACTGGTTAAAATGTAAACATTTATTTTTACATTCATAACGTTTATTAGATTCGCGGGTGGTCATTTAGACTCTTTTTCGCACAACACCCATTAACCGTGGATCACTGCGATAAGAGATTAGCCATGACTTTATTTAACGACGATTATGAATTTTTTATTTATCAGTGATAACTATTACCTTTGCCATGGTGTATCAAGCTCCCTGACATCAACCCATTTGATTCGCGATGACGCGGATATTCACGATCTTGATGGGGTCGATCAGGCGATGGATTTTATCATTGCGATTGAACAGGATAAGTTACGCAATAAAACCATTCGGCAGGTCAAAAAAGTTAAGCGTGATTACATTGTCCTGATGCATGAGATAGAAGCCAACCGCGCGGTGAGAATAGATAATATTATCTATTCGTCGATGCATTTTACTGCTCACCCTTTTCAGCAACTGATGCGCTTTTACCGGGCGCTCAGGACACACTCCTTTACGCGACGCGAGTATGACGTGCTGAAGCTGTTTCATTTGGAAAACCATGAGATCGCGAAAAAGCTGCAACTGTCACAAAAAACGACCAGCACCTACCGCGTGAGGATCATCGAGAAATTAAATATGCGCTCAAAAAACATTCTGGCGATGACCCGTGTAAAATCGGCGATCGTCGATTAAAAGCTGTGACATTTTGCCTTGCCACGGAAAAACCGGACCGTCACGTTTCGCCCTGAGGGGGTTTGGCTGGCGCGGTATACCAGTTCTCTTTGGCAACCATCACGCTGCCCTCTGGCTGCATAACAAAATTCGGGGACATGATCTGCACGTTAAATTCGTTAAACACATCCTGTATCTGGCTATGCAGTTCATTGCGGGCAACCGCGAGGGACTGATCGGGCAGCAGGCGGACCTGCAATTCGTAAGCGATATACCAGTCCATTAACCCTAACTGGCGCACCAGCGGCGGCTCGGAAAGGTCAATCCCTTTTGCCCGTTTCGCGGCCAGCTCCAGCATGGCATGCACCTGACGCCATGGGGTGTCATAACCGATAGTGACGCTGACCGTCAGATTGAGGCTGCCATCGGGCTGTAGCGCGCTCAGGTTGGTGATCTTACCGCTCACCACCACCGCGTTGGGCACGGTAACGACATAATTTTCCCGGGTAATAATTTTGGTCGCCAGCATGCCAATTTCACTGACCTTACCTTCGTTATCCGCCACCCGAATGACATCGCCTTTACGCAGTGCGCGGGAGTAAATCAGGACCAGACCGCTCATGGCATGGTTCATCACCCCTGCCGAACCCAGCGTTAACATCAGTCCAAAGAAGACGCTAATACCTTTAAACGCCAGCGAGTTTGCACCGGGAAGAAACGGCCAGGCGGCGGAGAGAGCAAATAGCCAGACGGCAACGGAAATGAGCTTACGGGTAGCCCCCACGGTTTCCGGATGTACGCCGGGAAGTTGCAGACGACCAGCCTCCACCTGATTCAGCACCATCTTAAGAAGCTTCAGAATAAAAGCGGTAATGAGGAAAATGATCAGAACAATCGTCAGCCCCGGCAAGGCCGAGACAATCGCCAGGGCGATTTGCTGCACCACGCGAAGCGTCCAGTCTCCCAGCGACGTGCCCCACACCCGCGTCCACGGAAACAGACTGAATGCCCAGCTCAGCCAGACGTAAAAGCCGATCAACCCCAGCAGGAACATCAGCAAGGCGTAAAGCCGAATCTCAATGGCGCCAATGTACCGCCGCCAGCTTTGCGGCACCCGGCTGCGATTCTCCACAATACGCCGACGGTAGACGCGCCGGAACCAGCGCCAGGATCGCCACGCGCCGTAGCAGAGCAGCAACAGCGCCAGCAGGCCAGCGGCAGCTTTTACCGTCGACAGCGCCAGCCAGCCGGAATCGTATTGATCGCGCAGCGCCATTCTCTGTGCTTCCATGCGCGCCAGCACGCGCTGTGCGGCCTGATCGAGGGTAAGATCGTCCCCTTCGTCCAAATCCCCTTCCGTCAGCAGCATCACAGGTTTACCGTTCATCACTATCAGCCGTCCCTGCTGGTTATAGCGGGTCACGGGGACGATGCTGAGCGGCTCACGCACATCCGCCTCGGTAAAATTGCGCAGGGTGTTGCGGATGCGTAAAACGCGCTCTTCCGGCGTGGTCAGGCCAAATTTCGCCTGTAGCATGACGATGGGCTGATGGAAGATATAGACCGTTCGGGCGCGCTCCTGCTCCGTAGGCGCCTGGCGGGGCTCTGCGGCATACGATGAGAAGGCGCTCAGGGCGGCAAAACAGAACGCAAACGCGAGCAGGATCTTTTTCATCCTCACTCCCCCAGGTCAGAAATCTTGTTATTTTTCAGGCAACCCGCGAATGCCAGGTGGGTATGTTGAGAATAGTCCAGCCTTTCGTTTCTGCAACAAGCGACGGTGAGCGTGTTGCTCTCAATCGCAATATATGTATTATGTTATAACATAACAATTTCGGATAGCGTTCTATGTTACTTAAAAAAGGGTTATTTCTGGCTTCACTGCTCTCCATGGCACCTGCCGCTTTCGCCGCAACCACCTGGCCTCTCACGATTGAAAATTGCGGCGTAAAGCAGACCTTTACGCAGGCTCCTCAGCGCGTCGTGACCGTGGGTCAGCATGAAACAGAATTACTGCTCGCACTGGGGCTGGAGAAAACCATCGCCGCGACGTCAGTCTGGTTCGGCACGCTGCCACCCACGCTGGAGGATGCCGGGAAAAACCTCCCCCGGCTTGCGGATAATTCCCCCTCCTTTGAGGCCGTGGTAGGGCAGAAACCTGAACTCGTTCTCGCGCAGTATCACTGGCACATTGGTCCGCAGGGAGAAGTGGGAACCCGTGAACAGTTTGCGTCGCTGGGGATTAATACGTGGATCTCCCCTGCCGACTGCACGGATAAAACGGTAACGGAAACCTCAAACGCAGACGGAGCACGTAGCGCGCCGTTTTCACTGGCGGAAATTACGCGGGAAGTGACAGATCTGGCGACGATTTTTGATGTTTCCGCGCGAGGTGAGCAGCTCAATCGTGCGCTGGCGGAGCGTATTAAAAAGGCCCAGGCGCGCGCCT
The DNA here is from genome assembly GCF_049238125.1 of Enterobacter cloacae complex sp. IR5402. Taxonomy (NCBI): domain Bacteria; kingdom Pseudomonadati; phylum Pseudomonadota; class Gammaproteobacteria; order Enterobacterales; family Enterobacteriaceae; genus Enterobacter; species Enterobacter cloacae complex sp. IR5402. The sequence continues at coordinate 43,380 of NZ_JBMKHO010000019.1, read as the reverse complement.
CCGCGAAACAACTTAGCGTCGTATTCTGGTTCTCCAGCAGCCGTCTGAATGGCGATCCCTGGGTGGCGGGGAATTACGGCGCGCCTGGCTGGATTAGCCGCACGCTGGGGTTGAAGAACATTATTGACTCTCACGACGAATGGCCCGCTGTAACGTGGGAACATATTGCCCGATCGCAGCCGGACGTGATTGTTATCGCCGGGATGTCCCGCAGGCTCTATCCTGCCGATGAGGTTGAGGTAAAAAAAGCGTTCTTGCGCAGTGACCCGGTGACAAAGAACATGCCTGCGGTCAGGAACAACCACATCATCGTGGTGCCAGCGATGTCGTTAAACCCTTCATTGCGTAACGTCGATGCGGTTGAGCTTATCAGCGATCGGCTGGCTTCTTTCCAGGATGAACAATGAGTCATTTCGCTTTTGACCGCCGCCAGCAGGGTTTACTGGCAGCAGGTGCCATGGCGCTGCCGCTGATGCTGGTCTTTGCCGCCAGTATCGGGGATATGCCGGTGTCGTATGCCAGTACCGGGAAAGCGATCCTCAACGGACTGGGTTTGACCTCTTATGCGTTGCCGCAAACGGAGGAAGGTATCGTCTGGCAATATCGCATGAGCCGGGCAGTAATGGCCGCGTGCAACGGCGGCGGCCTGGCGTTGTGCGGGCTGGTGTTACAGTCGATCCTGCGTAACCCTCTGGCTGAGCCTTATCTGCTGGGGATTTCCGCGGGCGCCTCGCTGGGGGCCGTCTGCGTGATGCTTCTCGGCATGGGGGGAAGCGTGATTGGCGTGAGCAGCGGTGCGTTTGTCGGCTCATGCGCCGCCTTTGCGCTCATCATGGTGATAACAAACGGGATGAGTGAAAGCCCGTCGCGCATTTTGCTGGCTGGCATTGCGGGCACCCAGCTCTTCAACGCCATGACCGCGTACGTCGTCAGCACGTCCGCCAATGCCGAGCAGTCCCGTAGCGTCATGTTCTGGCTGCTGGGAAGTCTGAGCGGCGTGCGCTGGCCTGACGCGCTGCTGGCGCTGGCCGTTACGCTGGCGGGTTTACTGGTGGTATTGCTCTTTTCACGGGCGCTGGACACCTTCACCTTCGGGGATGAGGTCTCCACCACGCTGGGGATCCCGGTTACCGCCGTGCGTATTGTCTTATTGCTGACCTGTGCCATTGTTACCGCAACGCTGGTGAGCGCCACCGGCGCAGTGGGGTTTGTCGGGCTGGTCATTCCCCATGTGACGCGCATGCTATGCGGGCCGGGCCATCGTCGCTCGATCCCGCTGACGTTTCTTATCGGCGCCCACTTTATGATCCTCGCCGATATCGTCTCACGCACGCTGATTGTGCACCAGGTTCTGCCCATCGGGGTGGTGACTGCGCTGGTGGGCGCCCCCGTCTTTGTGGCGTTGCTTTATCAAAACCGAAAGGAGCATCCATGAATATTACTGTGGCCGGGTTAACCGTAACCCGACAAGCGCAGACGGTGCTTAAGAATATCGATCTCGACCTGCCATCCGGGCAGATTATCGGCCTGTTAGGGCCAAACGGCTCGGGCAAGTCGACGCTGCTGCGCTGTCTCGCCGGGCTGTTTCCACGACTCAGCGAACGCGTGGCGCTTAATGGCACAACGCTCGGCATGATGCCGCTGAAAAAACGCGCGCAGCACATGGCGTTTGTCCCGCAACATGCTGAGGTCGACGGAGAACTGACCGTTGAGGACATTGTCAGACTGGGGCGTACGCCCTACCGGAAAACATTCCAGAGAACCTCGCGCGACGATGAGGCTGCGGTTGAGCAGGCGATTGGCCTGATGCAGTTATGCCGCTTACGCCAGCGGCGATGGCACTCTTTGTCTGGCGGAGAGCGCCAGCGAAGCCAGATAGCCCGCGCGCTGGCCCAGCAGCCGCAGGTGCTGTTGCTCGATGAACCGACAAACCACCTGGACATTCAGCACCAGCTGGAGCTGATGCGGCTCGTTTCACAGCTGCCGCTTACGGTGGTGGTTGCACTGCACGATCTCAATCTTGCAGCCAATTATTGCCAGCGTCTGATCCTCCTGAAGGCCGGGCAGATCGCCGCCACGGGCGCGCCCGAAGCGGTTCTGACGCCGGTAAACATCGAGGACACCTGGTGCGTAAAAGCTCAGGTCTGCAAGGCCGACGCCGGGATCACGATAAGCTACAACATGGTGGCATGACGGAAGACTGGCGCAAAAGCAAAAACCCCTGCGATATTGCTATCGCAGGGGTTTCGAATTTGGCGGAAGCGTAGAGATTCGAACTCTAGAACCCTTTCGGGTCGCCGGTTTTCAAGACCGGTGCCTTCAACCGCTCGGCCACGCTTCCTAAGTGAGGCGAACTATAAACACCTCACCGCGCGCTGTAAAGAGTGCGCGCATTCGTTCGCTTTAAAAATAGCCAAAATGCGTTTAATCGGTTGAATAGACGACAGATTGGCCGTTTTGACAGCATAATATCCACCGCGGATCGTTAGTGCTTTTTGATGTACATATCTTTGGTGTAGTAGTACCCGAGCTTGTCTGGCGTGAAGCCCCCTACCCACGGTTTCACCAGGTGCGTGCGCACGTAATGATAAACAGGGATCGCCGGGACATCGCGTCCCAGCAGATCTTCTGCCTGCTGGTAGAATTTACCGCGCTCCTCCGCCGTTTTCGATTTCGCCGCGTTCACCAGTGCCCGATCGTAGTCCGGATTGCTGTACTGAGTGGTGTTTTGGCTGTCCCCGGTACGGAAGTTGTTCAGGAAGGTTGCCGCATCGTCGTAATCGGCAATCCAGGCGTAGCGTACCGCGTCAAAATTATGGGTGTGCATGGTATCAAGCATGGTTTTCCACTCCTGATTTTGCAGCTTCGCCTCCACGCCGAGGTTCTTCTTCCACATTGAGCTGGCGGCAATGGCAATACGCTGGTGCGATTCCGAGGTGTTATAGAGGAGATTAAAACTGAGCGGATGGCTGTCGTTAAATCCGGCTTCGGCCAGCAGCTTTTTCGCCTCGGCAATGCGTTTATCCATCGGCCAGCTGGCGTAATCCGGGTTCTGGAGCTTGACGCCGCCAATATCCGGCTGGCTGATGAGCCATGCCGGGCGCTGACCCTGCCCTAATACTTTATCGGCGATAATGTCTTTATCCAGCGCCAGGTTCAGCGCCTTGCGCACGCGGGCGTCGTTGAACGGCGGCCGGGTGGTGTTGAATTCGTAATAATAGGTGGCAAGCTGCGGCGATACATCCAGCTCGCTCCCCAGCGTTTTCTTCAGCTGAGCAAACTGGTTGATCGGCACCGTGTAGACAATGTCGATTTCGCCCGCTTTGTAGCGGTTAACGTCAGCAGCTTCAGAGGAAATGGGCAGATAGGTCACCTTGTTAATGACGGTATGTTCGTTATCCCAATATTTCGGGTTACGCACCGCCACAATGCGTTCGTTAACCACCCACTGTGACAGTTTATAGGCCCCGCTGCTGACGAAGTGCTCCGGTTTGGTCCACTTATCACCGAAACGGCCTACCAGGACTTTATCAATTGGCACCAGAGACGGGTGAGCCAGCATCGCCAGGAAAGCGGCGTTAGGTTGCGTGAGCGTCACTTCCAGCGTGGTGTCATTGATGGCTTTCACCCCCAGCGACTCGGGCGCTTTTTTGCCTTCTGCGATATCAGTGCCGTTGACGATACGCATACTGCCGGGATAGCTGGCATACGGAGAGGCGGTTTTCGGGTCGACCAGCCGCTGCCAGCTCCAGACAATATCTTCCGCGGTGATGGGGGTTCCATCGCTCCAGGTAATGCCCGGGCGCAGATGGAACGTCCAGACGGTGTTGTCTTTATTTTCCCATTTCTCCGCCAGGCGCGGCTGGATTTCACCTGCCGGAGAGACGCTGACCAGCCCGTCGAATAAATCGCTGATAATATTGAATTCGACATCGCTTTCGACTTTATGCGGGTCGAGCGAGGCGGGTTCACTGCCGTTGTTCCTGACCAGTTCCTGCTTATCTGCCAGCTGGGTTCCTGCCGGCACCTTAGCCGCCCAGGTTGCCGTGCTGGCGCACAGGATCCCTGCGGTTAACAAAGAGAGTGTAAAGTGCGTGCGTGTTTGTGGTTTCATTTCCTTCGCCTTATTGTCTGTTTTTATGACGATCCGGAAATAACTCTTAGCGGCCTTAGGGAAATAACGCAATATTTTTCAGTGACCTATAAGAGGTTGATCTGAATACGCCCTACAAACCGCACTTCATTCTGAGTACAAAGGCTTTGCCAGAATAAAAAACCAGCATAATCCCTAAGGGGCTGAGTAAAGATGGGTAAAACCACTTTGCGTCTGCCGCGCCGTTTCCTATTCTTTGCGCTAATTACATCTGTCATAAGAGAGTGACTCATGGATCGTATAATTACTTCTTCACGCGACCGCACATCGCTACTCAGCACCCATAAGGTGCTGCGCAATACCTATTTCATGCTCAGCCTGACGCTGGCGTTTTCGGCGATCACCGCAACGGCCAGCACCGTACTGATGCTGCCTTCTCCAGGCCTGATCCTGACGCTGGTGGGTATGTACGGTCTGATGTTCCTGACCTACAAAACCGCGGATAAACCGGTGGGGATTCTCTCCGCGTTCGCCTTTACCGGCTTCCTGGGCTACATTCTGGGGCCAATCCTGAATGCCTATCTGTCTGCCGGAATGGGCGACGTGATTGGTATGGCGCTGGGCGGTACCGCGCTGGTGTTCTTCTGCTGCTCGGCCTACGTGCTGACCACCCGTAAAGACATGTCCTTCCTTGGCGGTATGCTGATGGCGGGTATCGTGATTGTACTGGTCGGTATGCTGGCGAACATCTTCCTGCAATTGCCTGCGCTGCATCTGGCAATCAGCGCGGTGTTTATCCTGATTTCATCCGGCGCAATCCTGTATGAAACCAGCAACATCATTCACGGCGGTGAGACGAACTATATCCGCGCCACCGTGAGCCTGTATGTGTCGCTGTACAACATTTTTGTCAGCCTGCTGAGCATCCTGGGCTTCGCCAGCCGCGATTAACTCACCGTGCTGTGAACAGGGCCCCGCTTATGCGGGGCTTTGTTTTTTTGGTAGACTGAGGCGGTTTTTGACTAACGCGTGAATGAATATGTTGAGTTTTGAAGGCAAAGAGATCGAAACCGATAACGACGGTTATCTGAAAGAGAGCAGCCAGTGGAGCGAAGCGCTGGCGGAGAAAATTGCGGAAAACGAAGGAATTACCCTCTCCCCGGAACACTGGGAAGTGGTGCGCTTCGTGCGAGAATTTTACCTTGAATTCAACACGTCGCCAGCTATCCGCATGCTGGTCAAAGCCATGGCGAATAAATTTGGCGAAGAGAAAGGCAACAGCCGTTATCTGTATCGCCTGTTTCCGAAAGGCCCGGCTAAACAGGCGACAAAAATCGCCGGCCTGCCAAAGCCGGTAAAATGCATTTAATAGCGAATACTGAAGTCAGCGTATTCCCGGCCGGGTTGATGCGGTTCCGTTAGCACCTTATCAACCCGCGCACTGCGCGGTCCGCCCGCTTTCAGCCACGCCACCAGCTTCTCTACCCGATCCGCCTCACCGCAGGCCACAACCTCCACGCTGCCATCATCCATGTTACGCGCATACCCCGTCAGCCCGAGCTGAAGGGCTTCGCGCTGGGTGCTGTAGCGGAATCCGACGCCCTGTACAAGGCCATGGACCCAGGCAATGGTGCAAACATTTGACATCATCCTTCTCCTTATCCGACTGGCGCGTTGCATTTCCTCACTGAAGTCGGGAAAATGGCGGCCATTTCATTGGAATCGACAGAATAGCAAATTATGAGTGTACGTTTAGTGTTAGCCAAAGGGCGCGAGAAGTCATTACTGCGCCGTCATCCCTGGGTCTTTTCCGGCGCGGTTGCCCGCATGGAAGGTAAAGCCAGCCTCGGTGAAACCATCGATATTGTTGACCATCAGGGGAAATGGTTAGCACGCGGCGCATACTCGCCTGCATCTCAGATCCGCGCGCGCGTCTGGACGTTCAATAAAGAAGAAGCCATCGATATCGACTTCTTTGTCCGTCGTCTGCAACAGGCGCAGCAGTGGCGTGAGTGGCTGGCAAAGCGTGACGGGCTGGACAGCTATCGTCTGATTGCCGGAGAGTCCGACGGGCTGCCGGGCGTGACCATTGACCGCTTCGGCAATTTCCTGGTGTTGCAGCTGCTGAGCGCCGGGGCGGAATACCAGCGTGCCGCGCTGATTAGCGCCCTGCAAACCCTGTTCCCGGAATGTGCCATTTACGACCGCAGCGACGTGGCGGTACGTAAAAAAGAGGGCATGGAGCTGACGCAAGGCCCGGTCACCGGCGAACTGCCGCCTGCTCTGCTGCCTATTGAAGAGCATGGCATGAAGCTGCTGGTGGATATCCAGGGCGGCCATAAGACCGGTTATTACCTCGACCAGCGTGACAGCCGTCTGGCAACGCGCCAGTACGTTGCCGATAGGCGCGTGCTGAACTGCTTCTCTTATACCGGCGGCTTTGCGGTCTCTGCCCTGATGGGCGGCTGTGCCCAGGTTGTGAGCGTCGACACCTCACAGGAAGCGCTGGATGTGGCGAAACAGAACGTTGAGCTGAACAAGCTGGATCTGAGCAAAGCGGAGTTTGTGCGCGACGACGTGTTCAAACTGCTGCGTAAATACCGCGAGCAGGGCGAGAAATTTGACGTTATCGTGATGGACCCACCGAAGTTTGTAGAAAATAAAAGCCAGCTGATGGGCGCCTGCCGTGGCTATAAAGACATTAACATGCTGGCGATCCAGCTGCTGAACCCGGGCGGCGTACTGCTGACGTTCTCCTGCTCTGGCCTGATGACGACAGATTTATTCCAAAAAATCATCGCCGATGCCGCAATAGATGCGGGTCGTGATGTACAATTTATAGAGCAGTTCCGTCAGGCCGCCGATCACCCGGTGATCGCTACCTACCCGGAAGGGCTGTATCTGAAAGGGTTTGCCTGTCGCGTCATGTAACTTGAAAAGAGAAATATTGCCCGCACATAGTGTGTATGTAATGTTTCCCGGGAGGTGACTATGATTGCCAGCAAATTCGGTATCGGCCAGCAGGTCCGCCACACCTTGCTTGGATATTTGGGTGTGGTCGTGGATATCGACCCGGAGTATTCCCTTGATGAACCGTCAGCAGACGATCTGGCCGTTGACGCAGAGCTTCGCGCCGCGCCCTGGTATCATGTGGTTATGGAGGGCGACGATGGTCAGCCTGTCCATACCTATCTTGCCGAAGCGCAGCTGAGTGGTGAACTACAGGATGAGCATCCGGAACAACCCACTATGGACGAGCTTGCTCAGACCATCCGCAAACAGTTACAGGCACCAAGACTGCGTAACTAAAGGTGTAAAAAAGCCCGTCAAACGGGCTTTTTTTATTTTGCCAGCCCCAGACGGGGAATATCGATTGCCGGACAGCGATCCATCACCACTTTCAGCCCGGCATCGCGTGCCAGCACGGCCGCCTGCTCATTAATCACGCCCAGTTGCATCCACAGCGTTTTCGCGCCAATGGCGATCGCTTCCTGCGCCACGCCCCAGGCCGCTTCTGAATTACGAAAAACGTCCACCATATCCACCTTTTCCGGCACGTCCGCGAGCGTCGCATAGCCCTGCTGACCCAGCAGCGTTTTCCCCGCCACCTTCGGCGAGACCGGGATCACGTGATATCCCTGGTCCAGAAGGTATTTCATGACCCGATAGCTTGGGCGATCCGGTTTATCGCTCGCGCCGACCAGCGCGATAGTGCGCGTGGTCGTCAGAATCTCGACAATGTCGTTCTCTTTCATGCTGTTCCTCCTGGTTTTTTTCAAAGTGTACGTCAAAGCGAACATCTCAACCACGCATCCCATACAGAAGTATGAGGGCAAAACGGCAGAATATGTCTATATGTTAGTAAACGTGTTTATCGAAAAATTTTGATACATTCTTACCGGGTAGTTTGTCTACAGGAGTCTGCTATGAAAACCGGCATTGCCTGGGCTGTGGTTGCGTTAATCATGCCGGTTTGTGTTTTCGCAACTACTCTCAGACTCACAACCGACATTGACCTGCTGGTGCTGGACGGGAAAAAAGTCTCCAGTTCCCTGCTACGGGGCGCAGACAGCATCGAGCTGGATAACGGCCCGCATCAGCTGGTTTTTCGGGTGGAAAAGACCATTCGCTTCGCCGACAACGAACAGCAGGTGTACATTTCGCCTCCGCTGGTGGTCAGCTTTAATACCCAGCGTATCAGCCAGGTCAATTTTCGTCTCCCGCGCCTTGAGACAGAAAAGGAGTCACTGGCATTTGATGCCTCGCCGCGCATTGAACTGGTGGACGGGGATTCCATGCCCATCCCGGTAAAGCTGGATATTCTGGCGCTGACAAAAAGGCCAAAGGGAACTGACTATGAAGCGGACACCGAGACCTACAACAGGGCCAGCAGGCGCGCCTCGCTGCCCCAGTTCGCCACCATGATGGCGGATGACAGTACCCTGCTTTCGGGCGTATCGGAGCTGGATGTACTCCCCCCTCAGTCGCAGACCCTTACTGAGCAACGTCTCAAGTTCTGGTTCCAGAATGCCGATCCGGACACGCGCGCCCGTTTTCTGCAATGGGCAAAACAACAACCTTCGTCGTAAGCCACATTTTTTTGTCCTTTCTCTTGCAGCATCAGTCAGTTCCCGTCATCGTGTAGCGAGGTAACCTCACGGATAAGATTATGGAACTGACAACACGCACACTTCCGGCGCGCAAGCACATTGCTCTGGTTGCGCACGATCACTGTAAACAAATGCTGCTTAACTGGGTTCGTCGCCATCAGCCTCTTTTACAGCATCATGCCCTTTCTGCTACGGGAACAACCGGCAACCTGATCCACCGCGAAACCGGTCTGGAAGTGAATGCCATGCTGAGCGGCCCGATGGGGGGTGACCAGCAGGTAGGCGCTCAGATTTCAGAAGGTAAAATTGACGTTCTGATTTTCTTCTGGGATCCGCTGAATGCGGTTCCGCATGATCCGGACGTTAAAGCGCTGCTGCGTCTGGCGACGGTATGGAACATTCCGGTAGCCACCAATCTTTCAACGGCAGATTTCATCATTGAATCGCCGCAGTTTAACGATCCGGTGGAGATTTTGATCCCGGATTATCAGCGTTATCTTGCGGAGAGACTGAAGTAGTTTTTTGCCCGGTGGCGCTGCGCTTACCGGGCCTACAGAATTTGCCCGGCGCGTTACGGCTTTCTCGCCACCGGCACGTCAATACTTTTCAAAATATCGACAAACACCGACGGCTCCTCTTTGTTGAACAAGAGCCACACGCGATGGCGCGCGCGGGTTATCGCCACGTACAGTAAACGCCGCTCCTCTGCATCCGGGAAATCTTCCGGAACAGGTAATAACGCCTCTTCCATCACGGATTCCCGCGCCGGCGCCGGGAAACCGTCGCTCCCCTCTTTTAGCCCCACCACAATCACGTAGTCGGCCTGCTGCCCTTTACTGGCATGAATGGTCATGAAATCGAGCTGTAGTTTTGGCCAGCGCGTCGCCGCTTTTTCCAGCGCCGTCGGCTTGAGGTGGTGGTAACGCGCCAGCACCAGAATTCGTTCATCCGGTTTCGCATAGCCGCTCAGTTTATCCAGCAGCGGTTCCAGCTGATCGTCCGCCAGCAGCGTGACGGCCTTTTTATCCCCAGACCTCAGGCTGTTAAGCGGTTTCGACAGCTGATGCGGGTTCTGCTGAATAAAACGGTTGGCTATTTCGCCAATCCGCGCGTTGAAGCGGTAGGTGGTGTCCAGATCGCTGCGATCGCCTTCCCCAAAATAGTGGTGGAAGGCTGTCGTGAGGGATAGTTGCGCCCCGCTGAAACGGTAGATAGCCTGCCAGTCATCGCCCACGGCAAACAGCGACGTGTGTTTATTCTGCGCCCGCAGCGCCGAAAGCAGCGCAGCGCGCTGCGGCGAGATATCCTGAAACTCATCCACCAGAATGTGTTTCCACGGGCTGACGAAGCGCCCTTTCTCCAGAATGATAATGGCCTGATGGATCAGCCCCGAAAAATCGACCGCGTTTTCGTCTTTCAGCGCGGTTTTCCACGCTTTCAGCATCGGCGCCATCAGCTTAACCCGCTTAGAAAACACAGCGCGGATCGCTTCCGGTGCGCTTTCTATCATCTCCGTCTGAGAGCCGCCGTGCATGCGCATCAGGCTTACCCACCGGTCGAGACGAGAGGCCAGCCGGCGCGCCAGCTTTTCATCCTGCCAGAAGCTGCCCTCCGGCACCTCCCAGTTGAGTTCCTCTTCAAGCCACTGACGCCAGCCTTTCGCCTGCGCCTTTTTTTCACTGCACTGCTGACGCCATGCCTTGATAAACAGCGTCTGGCGAGCCTGAGCGTCGTTCTCCAGCTTGCTGACAACAGGGACTTTTTTGCTGCCCTGTTGAATGATGTGTAAAGCGAGGGAGTGGAACGTGCGCGCCGAGATATCCTGGGTATGCAAACGCGCCTGAATGCGCTCATCCATCTCCTGCGCCGCCTTGCGACCAAAGGCCAGCAGCAAAATCTGGTCGGCAACCGCCTCGCCCGTTGTCAGAAGCCAGCCCGCGCGTGCCACCAGCACCGACGTTTTGCCGCTCCCGGCGCCTGCCAGCACTAAAAGAGACTGCTCGCCATTCACCACGGCGCGCGCCTGGGCAGGATTGAGGGGCGATGATTCCACCGTACTGAAAAAATCGGCATATTGCGTAAGCATCGCCTCAGTCCAGGCCTGGTTATGCGCCAGACGGCTTTTCTCGATATCGTTCAGCCAGGCCTGACACTTCCGCCACGCGTCGCGGCAGTTATCAAATTCCTCAAGCCGCGCCACCGGTAAAGGCAATGCCGTCAGCGCCTGGGCAATTTTTTGCTGAAGCCCGGCGGTTTGCTGGCGCGTCAGCCACTTCTGCTGCGTATTGCTTAGCGCGATATCGTCCAGCACCTGTTGCAGCACCTGTGCGGCTATCATGCTCATTTCCTGGCTCCACTGTTGCCAGCGCGTATTCAGATGGTAGTGGAAGCGTTGGGTTTCCGCCCACTCGGTCCCGTGGAGTCGCACCACTTTGTCTGCCGGCAAGACGAACTCCAGCTCCCCCCATACCAGCCCTCGTTTACAATGAATGGCCAGTAGCTGATTAAACGGAATAAGATATTCGTGGCGTTCCCCGGAGACTTTCACTCCCGCATTGAGAAGGACAACCTTGTCGTAAGGGTGCTGCGCCAGGCGTTTGCCCATTGAAGTTGCTTTCAGTTCCATATCCTGCCGGATCCACGAGGTCATAATTTGTCAGACAGTTTAACTGCCAGTTTTAAGGTGCTCCAGCCCAAAAAAACGTTACAATCACCGGGCGTTAATCATATCGAAGGAAATGAGGGTTTATGCGTACCGTTCTGAATGTGTTGAATTTTGTCCTTGGCGGTTTTGCCACCACCCTTTCCTGGCTTTTTGCCACCCTGGTGAGCATTGTGCTCATCTTCACCCTTCCGCTGACGCGCTCCTGCTGGGAAATCACCAAACTGTCCCTCGTTCCTTATGGAAATGAAGCCGTGCACGTGGATGAGCTGGAGCCGGAAAGAAAAAATGCCCTGATGAATACCGGCGGCACGCTGCTGAATATTTTATGGCTGATCTTCTTTGGCTGGTGGCTGTGTCTGATGCATATTTTCGCCGGCATCGCCCAGTGCATTACGATTATTGGCATTCCGGTTGGCATCGCTAATTTCAAAATTGCCACCATCGCCCTGTGGCCGGTAGGACGCCGAGTTGTCCCGGTCGAAGTCGCGCAAGCCGCGCGTGAAGCCAATGCCCGTCGTCGTTTTCAGTAATAAGGACTGGCCGCTCTCATGCTAAGCCCCCTGCTTCGTCGCTATACATGGAACAGTAACTGGCTGTATAACGTCAGGATTTTTATCGCCCTCTGCGGCACCGTCGCTCTGCCGTGGTGGCTGAATGATGTGAAGCTCACCATCCCCCTCACGCTTGGGGTGGTGGCCGGTGCGCTGGCGGATCTCGACGACCGCCTGGCCGGTCGTTTGCGTAATCTGGTCATCACGCTGGTCTGCTTCTTTATTGCTTCCGCCTCCGTTGAGCTGCTTTTCCCGTGTCCCTGGCTGTTTGCCTTAGGGCTGACGGTATCAACCAGCGGCTTCATTTTGCTCGGCGGCCTCGGGCAGCGCTACGCCACTATCGCGTTTGGCGCCCTGCTGATTGCCATTTACACCATGCTGGGCGTCTCTCTTTACGAGCAGTGGTATCAGCAACCGGTCCTGCTGCTGTTGGGTGCTATCTGGTATAACCTGCTGACCTTAACCGGGCATCTTATTTTTCCGGTTCGTGCCTTACAGGACAATATTGCCCGCAGTTACGAACAGCTGGCCCACTATCTGGAGCTGAAATCCCGGCTGTTTGATCCGGATATTGAAGAGGACAGTCAGGCGCCCCTGTACGATCTGGCGCTGGCAAATGGCCAGCTGGTCGCCAAGCTGAATCAGACCAAAGCGTCTCTGCTCACCCGTCTGCGCGGCGATCGCGGTCAGCGCGGTACCCGGCGCACACTGCACTACTATTTTGTCGCCCAGGATATTCACGAGCGCGCCAGCTCCTCGCATGTGCAGTACGCTGACCTGCGCGAGAAATTCCGCTATAGCGACGTGATGTTCCGTTTCCAGCGCCTGCTGTCGATGCAGTCTCAGGCCTGCCAGCAACTTGCGCGCTCAATACTGCTGCGCACGCCCTATCAGCACGATCCGCGCTTTGAACGCGCATTCAGCCACCTGGATGCGGCGCTCGATCGCGTTCAGGCCAGTGGGACATCACCGGAACAGTTCAAAGCCCTGGGATTCCTGCTCAACAACCTGAGAGCCATTGATGCTCAGCTCGCCACCATTGAGTCTGAACAGGCGATGGCGATGCCGGGCAATGACGCTGACAACCAGCTTGCCGACGACAGTCTCAACGGTTTCAGCGATATGTGGCTGCGCCTGAGTCGTCATTTTACGCCGGAATCCGCCCTCTTTCGCCATGCGGTAAGGATGTCGCTGGTACTGTGCGTCGGCTACGCGTTTATCCAGATAACAGGATTGCACCACGGTTACTGGATCCTGCTGACCAGCCTGTTTGTCTGCCAGCCGAACTATAACGCTACCCGCCATCGGCTCGCGCTGCGTATTGTCGGGACATTAGTCGGGGTCGCCATCGGGCTGCCGGTGCTCTACTTTGTGCCATCCGTAGAAGGGCAACTGATCCTGATTGTGATTACCGGTGTACTGTTTTTCGCCTTCCGCAATGTGCAGTACGCCCACGCCACGATGTTCATCACGCTGCTGGTGCTGCTCTGCTTCAATCTGCTGGGTGAAGGCTTTGAGGTGGCCCTCCCGCGCGTAATCGACACGCTAATCGGCTGCGCCATCGCCTGGGCGGCGGTGAGTTTTATCTGGCCTGACTGGCGTTTCCGAAATTTACCGCGGGTGTCCGACAGAGCAATGAACGCCAACTGCCGCTACCTGGATGCTATTCTTGAGCAATACCATCAGGGTCGCGATAACCGTCTGGCCTATCGGATTGCCCGTCGCGATGCGCATAACACTGACGCAGAGCTGGCTTCCGTTGTCTCGAATATGTCAACTGAGCCGCGCGCTACGGCAGAAATCCGGGAGACAGCTTTCCGCCTGCTGTGTCTGAACCACACGTTCACCAGCTATATCTCTACCCTTGGCGCCCACCGAGAGAAACTGACGAATCCGGGCATCCTGGCGCTGCTGGACGACGCCGTTTGCTACGTTGATGATGCGCTTCATCATCAACCTGCGGATGAGCCACGGGTTCACCAGGCACTGGATGAACTGGTGCAACGTATCGCACACCTTGATCCAGGCACCGACAACAAAGCTCCACTGGTCCTTCAGCAAATTGGCCTGCTTATCGCTTTGCTGCCGGAAATTTGTCGGCTGCGACAGCAGATCGCTACCTGGCGGAATGATGGCCCTGCGACTCAGGCAGCGCATTAAACCACTCCGTAAGCTCCCGGCGAATATCCGCCGGGAGTGCCGCTTCATGTAACCCTTCAATCGCGCCTTCAAGCGCGAACAATACCCGGATACTCAGCGCTTTATTCTTCGAGCGCATTTTCAGCCAGCTCGTCTTCGCCCCCAACTGTCGTAGCGTCTCTTCATTGGTAATGCCCGCCTCCATAAGCAGGACCTCAATCTGAAAGGTCAGGTTCGGCAGATCTTTAAGCCGGTTACGCTGATGGCGCTGGTAGCGCTCTTTCCTGGCGGCATCGAGCGCAAACGAGGAGAGCTGAAGCAGTTTTTCCCTGTTTTGCCACAGACCTTCGTCCACACGGTAGTAATTAAGCAGCACTGGGCGTCCTCGTTTCATCAGGGTCAGAAAAGAGGAAGCGTTTTTTACACAGTATTTTGCACTTTGCTCACAGGCGCGAAGGTACAGCTCGCCGTCAGACACCATCGCGAACACCGCTTCATCCACGGCCAGGATATAACCGCCAAACAGGGCGCGATGATGAATTTCGCCCAGCGGAGAGAGGTATTCTTGAGATTGATAAATCCGCTCATAAGATATCTTTTTCATGATAATTCCATTAAAAATCATACAGTAACCACGATATTTCTTACTAACGGATCCGTTAGCAGGAAAATAGGCAACTTATTGCCGTTGGGCAAGATGATTTTTTCATGTTCACCAGGAATGGATGAAATTTGCGAGTCGCTTTCCGAAAATGAGGTTGATCTTTATGCATACAGGGGTTACTGTATATCCATACAGTAACTACAGGGCTGGAATGATTATGTACACTTCAGGCTATGCAAATCACTTAACACCTTCTACTTCTGCCGCAGGCAATGCTGCGCAGAATTCTATCGGGCGTGAATCGACAGGGCTTATCAGTGAAGTGGTTTACCGTGAAGACCAGCCGCTGTTGACACAACTCTTACTCCTGCCGCTTTTGCAGCAGCTCGGGCAACAGTCTCGCTGGCAGCTCTGGCTGACGCCACAGCAAAAATTAAGTCGCGAATGGGTTCAGTCGGCTGGGCTGCCGTTAGCGAAGGTGATGCAGATTAATCAACTCTCCCCTTGCGATACGGTCGAGTCGATGGTCCGGGCATTGCGTACCGGGAACTATAGCGTCGTGATTGGGTGGTTGCCTGAGGATCTGTCGCAAGAGGAACATTTGCGTCTGACTGAAGCGGCTGAAGAAGGTAACGCGATGGGTTTCATCATGCGGCCAGTTCGTGGAGATTCCTATCGCAGAGGACAACATCCCGGGCTAAAAATTCACTCAAATGTGTACCATTGAGTGATTTTAAGAGTTTTCCTGGAATTTTTTTCGACCGCAGTATGCAAAAAAAGTTCAACGCGCCAAAACTGCGGCAAGGCTTGTCTGACGCGGTTCTCGTTAATTTTACTGCACAAAATTCGTTCAAAAATTGTTAAATATTAGGTATACGGAACTTTTTTTTTCATATGCCTGACGGACTTCACACTTGTAAGTTTTCAGCTACGTTGTAGACTTTACATCGCCAGGGGTGCTCGGCCTAAGCCGAAGATATCGGTAGGTTTATATTTGACCACGCCCCCCGGTGAAGGATTTAACCGTGATTCCTCCGATGGAGATATTCATGGCAAATTTTGGATGATAACGAGGCGCAAAAAATGAAAAAGACAGCTATCGCGATTGCAGTGGCACTGGCTGGCTTCGCTACCGTAGCGCAGGCCGCTCCGAAAGATAATACCTGGTATGCAGGTGGTAAACTGGGCTGGTCTCAGTTCCATGACACCGGTTGGTACAACAGCAGCCTGAACAACGATGGCCCTACTCACGAGAGCCAGCTGGGTGCAGGTGCGTTCGGTGGCTATCAGGTTAACCCGTATGTTGGCTTTGAAATGGGTTACGACTGGTTAGGTCGTATGCCTTACAAAGGCGACAACGTAAATGGCGCTTTCAAAGCTCAAGGCGTACAGCTGACCGCTAAACTGGGTTACCCAGTAACTGACGATCTGGACGTGTACACCCGTCTGGGCGGCATGGTATGGCGTGCAGACTCCAGCAACAGCATCGCTGGTGACGACCACGACACGGGTGTTTCCCCAGTATTCGCTGGTGGCGTTGAGTGGGCAATGACCCGTGACATCGCTACCCGTCTGGAATACCAGTGGGTTAACAACATCGGTGACGGTGCTACCGTTGGCGTTCGTCCAGACAACGGCATGCTGAGCGTTGGTGTTTCTTACCGTTTCGGTCAGCAGGAAGATGCGCCAGTCGTAGCTCCAGCTCCGGCTCCAGCGCCAGAAGTACAGACCAAGCACTTCACTCTGAAGTCTGACGTTCTGTTCAACTTCAACAAAGCTACCCTGAAACCAGAAGGTCAGCAGGCACTGGATCAGCTGTACACCCAGCTGAGCAACCTGGATCCTAAAGACGGTTCTGTAGTGGTTCTGGGCTTCACCGACCGTATCGGTTCTGACGCTTACAACCAGGGTCTGTCTGAGAAACGTGCTCAGTCTGTAGTTGATTACCTGGTATCTAAAGGTATCCCAGCTAACAAGATCTCCCCACGTGGTATGGGCGAATCTAACCCAGTTACCGGTTCTACCTGTGACAACGTGAAACCACGCGCTGCACTGATCGACTGCCTGGCACCAGATCGTCGCGTAGAGATCGAAGTTAAAGGTATCAAAGACGTTGTAACTCAGCCTGCGGCATAAGTTATCGTCTTATAAAAAAACCCCGCCATGCGGGGTTTTTTATTATCTGAAGAAAAGCAAAACGCTTATTTTTTACCTAACAGTGCCTGTAGATCGTTCTTCAGCGTCGACATCTGGCTGGCATACTTCTCTTTGTGCTCGGCATCTTCAATCAGCTGCACCACCGTTTCCGACAGGGTTTTCCCGCGCCGTTGCGCAAGCCCGGCCAGACGCTGCCAGACCATAAACTCCAGGTCGATGGATTTCTTACGGGTGTGCTGATGCTCGGCATTGAAATGCCGTTTACGACGAGCACGGATAGTTTGCTTCATCCGGTTTAACAGGGCCGGATTAATGTGTTTCTCAATCCAGCCGTTGACCAGTACCGGTTCGTTTTCGAGGGTCAGCAACATATCCACAGCTTCTTGCGCCGCGCTGGCTTCGATGTAGCAGGTGATCAGCTCCCCTTCACGGTGCTTTTTGACCAGGTACTTCCATTTCCAGCCGCTTTCGAGGTTTTCCAGTTGTTGATATTTCATTGCGATCTCAGTGTTACCGTGTAACTCTGTTCAGAATATCAGTTTTTTGGCAATCTGCTGAAAAGAAATCATATCCTGTGAAACGCCGCAGGCGATCCGCATGACGAAAACCCGAATCCTGATTGGGCAGAGTGCGCCGCTTACGGTATACTCCACGGTTTTACTTCTGACTAAAAAACATCAACTTTGACCATTACGAAACTTGCATGGCGTGACCTGGTTCCGGATACCGAGAGCTATCAGGAGCTGTTTGCACAGCCAGACCTCACAAAAGAACACGAATTCATACTTAGCGATACACAACCGCGTTTGCATTACGCGCTGGAGCAGATGTCATCCCCATGGGCTACATCTCCTTTCATGCTGCTCAAAGCCCCGGAAGAAGCCGAGTATCTGACGCTTCTCGGTGATGCCATGCGCCAGTTGCAGCCAAAAACGAATGCCGTTTTTGGTGGCCAGTATCATATTGCCGGACGTGACGTGACGTACGAACCTGCCACGCAGGCAGACGGACAGTTCGCTGCAAAAGGCGAGGTGATCACCGCCAACTGGGTGGAAGCAGAACAGCTGTTCGGCTGCCTTCGTCAGTTCAATGGCGATGTGTCACTGCAACCGGGGCTGGTACACCGCGCGAATGGCGGCGTGTTGCTCATTTCCCTTCGCACCCTGCTTGCTCAGCCTCTGCTGTGGATGCGCCTGAAAACGGTGGTGACGCAGCAACGTTTTGACTGGGTAGGCTACGACGATTCGCGTCCGCTGCCTGTATCCATTCCGTCTATGCCGCTGTCGCTGACCGTCGTGCTGACGGGCGACCGTGAATCTCTGGCTGATTTCCAGGAAATGGAGCCAGAACTCGCGGAGCAGGCTGTCTATAGCGAATTTGAAGATAATATTCAGATCGCCGATGCCGATGACATGGCGCAGTGGTGTCAGTGGGTTATGGCCGTGGCGGAACGTTTCGCACTGCCCTCGCCTGCCGAGGATGCGTGGCCGGGCTTAATCCGCGAGGCCGTACGCTACACTGGCGATCAGGAAACCCTGCCGCTCTGCCCGCTCTGGATCGGTAAACAGCTGCGTGAAGTGGGGGTTATCAGCGGTAACGGTCCGTTTACCGGTGAGCAGCTTAGCCAGATGCTGGCCCAGCGTGAATGGCGTGAAGGTTATCTTGCTGACCGTATGCAGGATGAAATTCTGCTGGAACAGATTCTGGTGGAGACCGAAGGCGAACGTATCGGGCAAATCAACGCCTTGTCCGTCATCGAGTTCCCCGGACACCCGCGCGCCTTTGGTGAGCCTTCCCGTATCAGCTGTGTCGTACACATTGGTGACGGCGAATTTACCGATATCGAACGCAAGGCCGAACTGGGCGGAAACATTCATGCCAAAGGCATGATGATCATGCAGGCGTTCCTGATGTCTGAACTTCAGCTCGAGCAGCAGATCCCCTTCTCTGCCTCGTTGACCTTTGAGCAGTCCTACAGTGAAGTCGACGGCGACAGCGCCTCAATGGCGGAGCTGTGTGCCGTGATCAGCGCGCTTGCAGACGTGCCGATTAACCAGAATATTGCGATTACCGGGTCCGTGGATCAGTTTGGCCGTGCCCAACCGGTGGGCGGACTGAATGAGAAAATCGAAGGCTTCTTCGCAATCTGCCAGCAGCGCGGTTTAAACGGCAAACAGGGCGTGATTATTCCGGCACCTAACGCTCGCCATTTGAGCCTGAGCCAGGCGATTCTGGATGCGGTAGAGCAGGAACAATTCACCGTCTGGGCCATCGAAGGGGTTGAGGATGCACTACCCTTACTGACAAACCTGGTCTGGGACGGCGAAGGCCAGACAACCCTGATGCAGACCATTCAGGAACGTATAGCTCAGGCGACACAGCAGGATGCTCGTCATCGTTATCCGTGGCCGTTACGCTGGTTAAGTTGGTTTAGTGCGAACTGATCGGACTTGTTCAGCGTACACGTGTTAGCTATCCTGCGTCCTTCACTAAAATAAGGCTTACTGAGAACATGGTAGATAAACGCGAATCCTATACTAAAGAAGACCTTCTTGCCTCTGGTCGCGGTGAACTGTTTGGCGCGAAAGGCCCGCAGTTACCAGCCCCAAATATGCTGATGATGGACCGTGTCGTGAAAATGACCGAAACCGGCGGCAACTTTGATAAGGGTTACGTAGAAGCAGAACTTGATATCAACCCGGACCTGTGGTTCTTCGGTTGCCACTTTATTGGCGATCCGGTAATGCCTGGCTGCCTGGGCCTCGATGCCATGTGGCAGCTGGTTGGCTTCTATCTGGGCTGGCTTGGCGGTGAAGGCAAAGGCCGTGCGCTGGGCGTAGGCGAAGTGAAATTCACCGGTCAGGTTCTGCCTACCGCGAAGAAAGTCACCTACCGTATCCATTTCAAACGCATCGTTAACCGCCGCCTGATTATGGGCCTGGCGGACGGTGAAGTGCTGGTAGATGGTCGCCTGATCTATACCGCGAACGACCTGAAAGTGGGTCTGTTCCAGGATACCTCCGCTTTCTGATAACGGCTTATAGCCCCATCCAGAAAGGCGAAACCTCCGCATTGCGGAGGTTTCTTTTTAAAGAGACGGTATCAAGCAAGTACTGCCCTGTCTCCGATGGCTTCTCGCCAGCCCCCTAGCCATTGGGACCTTTGATTCAGGGCCTGATAGGGACACATTTCTTTTGAACGTCCGGCGATGCCAGCCTGATAACCACGTTGATGAGCCCTTTCCAGGCGATCTCGTTTCTGTCTCTTCATGCCTCGTTTCCCTCATTCTTTTGTCTGGTGGAAAGAAAACAGTGGTTGCAATATGTGCAAGCACAGTTAACGAATACCCCGAATCGACGTCAGCGTCAACGTTCAAAATTCATACGGGTGTCATATTTGTGAGCTACATGGAAGATCGTTTGTACAAAAAATGTGACGCGGGACAAGTAACAACCTGAACGCAAAACGAAAAAAAAGCCGCAATCAGCAAGAAGCTGAGTGCGGCTTTCGTCGATGAATTTTACTTATGGCAGGCGGGAAATCTCTCTTGCGATAGCAGCCGACTCCTGTGCCCATCCCTGCGCAAGTACTTTCACCATTTCGTCATAGCCATCTTTCTGCTGCTTGAGTTCAAGATGGAAAGGACGCTTAATCAGCTGACCCTGGTGATTCAGCAGCCACTCCCCGCTGATAACAACAGCACCATCATAGCGGCCATGGAATCCCGTCACGTTAACATTCAGAGTGTCCTGATCGCTTCCCAGAGGCTGCGAGGCAACGACCCAACCGGGGAGCTGGCTGCTCAGATTCGCCACCAGCGTATTGCGTAGCTGCTGATCCAGCGGGCTGGCCCACAGGTTATTGTTGGCGATTACGTACTGCACATCGCTGGTCTGGTAGACCACCCCGTTGCCCGCCAGGTAATCTGGCACGGCAACCTGTTCAACCCACAGCAGACGGCTGCCCTGCGAGGTGCTGCTCTGCGCACCGGACTGGGCGCTTAACGGCAGCTGGTAGTAGCTTTTGTTATCGCTTCCAGAGCTACAGGCCGTTAATACCAGTGCGCCTGCGATGATTAGCCATTTTTTCATTGTTTCGCCCTCTTAGGCTCAGGATCCTTTTTGTCTTTCGCTTCAAACACCAGTGCGTTGCTCTTTTCATTGAGCGTTTTCAGAACGGGCTGTAGCTCGCGTAAAACCTGATCAAGACGTTGCATATCCGCCACCATCTTGTTGTAGGCCGCTGAGCCCGGCTGGAAGCCCTGCATACTGCGATTCAGTTCACGCAACGTTTTCTGCATATCCTGCGGCAGCTGCTGCATGGACTGGTTGGCCGTGATCTTGTTGATATTATCCAGGGTGGTTTGCAGACGTTGCATCGTTGCCTGGCTCTGATGCAGTGATCCCGTCGCAGCCTCAAGCATTGGATTCAGCGGCAGATTGTTGATCTTATCCAGCGTTTCCATCAGACGCTGTTGGATCTGCGCCAGGCCACTGCTGACCGTAGGAATGATTTTGTAGCCACCAAATTCACGGATACCCGTCATTGGTGGCGCTTTTGGATAGAAGTCCATATCGACATACAACGCCCCTGTGACCAGGTTGCCGGTTTTCAGCGAGCCGCGCAGCCCGCGATTCAGCAGGTCGCTGATATGCTCCCCAATATCCTGGTCCTCGCCTATCTGATTAATCAAACGCTCAGGCTCAATGCGGATCAGCACCGGAATACGATAATCATCATCAAGCATCTGCTTCAGTCCCGGAACAAAGTAAGGCACTTGTCCCACTGTTCCCAGACGAATACCGCGGAACTCAACTGGCGCTCCTGGCTGCAAGCCGCGTACAGAGTCCTTAAAGAACATCAGGTAGTCGATGTGATCGGTATAGAGCGCATCCTGAATGCTTTTTTGATCGTCAAACAGTCTGAAGGCGGTTTTCTCCGCCACCGGTTGTCCCAGATCTATACCTTCCGGCACGTCAAAACTGACGCCCCCACCAAACAGCGTGGTGAGTGAACCCATCTCAACGCGCATCCCCGCAGAGGTGAGATCTACCGCGATCCCGCTGTCTTTCCAGAAGCGAACGTTGCTGGTCACCAGGCGGTCATTAGGCGCGTTGATAAATAGCTGATAGCTGATGGTCCGTTTTTGCGGATCGAAGGTGCTTGTTTCAACCGAACCGACGCGATACCCACGGAACAGCACCGGATCGCCCGGCGAGAGCTGGCCCGCTTTTTTACTGTCCAGAATAACGCGGATCCCTTTTGCATCCGGTGGCGCAAGCGGCGGTGAATCCAGCAGCTGATAGTTTACTGGCTGGGCGCCTTTGTTGCCGGGCTGGAGTTCAATATAAGCCCCGGACAATAGCGTCCCTAAGCCGCTGATCCCTTCTCTCCCAACCTGCGGTTTCACTACCCAAAAAACAGAATCTTCATGGAGCAGTTTTTCCATGCCAGCATTCAGGCGGGCCTTGATTTCAACATGGGTTAAATCATCCGTCAGGGTCGCGCTTTCCACGACACCCACATCCACGCTGCGGCTCTTGATGGTGGTTTTTCCGCCCTCAATCCCCTCTGCATTGGTGGTAATTAGCGTGACTTCCGGTCCCTGATGGCTGTAATGATAAAACAGGATCCATGCACCGATCAGCGCGGTCACGATGGGGAAAATCCACACCGGCGACCAGTTTCTGACCTTCTGCACTTTAGCCTCTCCACTCTTATTTTCCATGCTCTTACTCTTCCTCATGGCTTGAATCGGGCTCACGATCCCACGATAAACGAGGGTCGAAGGTCATGGCCGCAAACATGGTCATAATGACGACCAACGCAAACATCAGCGCTCCCATAGCGGGATAAATACTCATCAGCCCACCCATACGCACCAGCGCTGAGAGAACCGCAATCACGAACACGTCAATCATCGACCAGCGGCCAACAAATTCCACGACCTCATAAATCAGATGCATGCGCTCGCTGTCTCGCTTACCGTGCCCTTTTGCATCCCAGCAAAGCCAGGCAATGGCAATCATCTTTAAGGTCGGAACCATAATACTGGCGAGGAATATGACGCCTGCTACAGGGTAAGATCCCTCGCTCCACAGCAAAATCACCCCAGCCAGTATGGTCGAGGGCATTCTGTCGCCGAGCAAATCGGTGATCATGATCGGCAAGATATTGGCGGGCAGATAGAGCATGACAGAGGTCACCAGCAGCGCCATGGTCCATTGCAGGCTATTTTTGCGCCGGACGTGACCTTTTGTTTCACAGCGCGGACACACCTCGACATCCGCGGGCAGCACGGCGGTGCAGCACGAGCAGGAGCGAAGCCCCTGACGGATACCCGGTACGCCCACCTTTACCGTCTGCGAGAGCGTCGGCGCCGGGGCAATATCGTCCCAGGCCCAGCGTCGGTCCACGCACTGGAACGCGCGCAGTTGCAGCACGCAGTACAGACACCACGGAATAAAGCTGCTGCCAATCCCCACATCGCCGTAGGCCATCAGCTTCACGAAGCTGACCAGGATACCCGCGAGAAAAATTTCCGCCATCCCCCAGCTTTTCAGCTGGAACAGGATCCGCGCGAGTTTGATTTTAAGGGCGGTGGGCATCCTGACGCGATTGACCAATAGCAGAATGACGACCAGGCAAAAAGCCGGGACGATCTGCACGAACAGAAGAAAGAAGGTGCCAAGGCTGGCGTAATCTTCCGAGAACATCACGCCAGGAATTTCCAGTAAATCTACCTGGCTTACCATCCCACCCACTTTCATAGAGATAAAAGGGAAGAGATTGGAGAGCAGTAACATGAACAGGGCTGCCAGCGCGTAAGCCGTAGGACGCTGCCTTGGCGCGTCCCACTCGGTCGTCAGCGTAGCGCCGCAGCGCGGGCAGGCAGCCTTATGTCCGTGACCAAGCTCTGGCAACGCCACGAGCATATCGCATTGCGAGCATAATATATGCCGATCGGCATGGTGCTGGTCACACATAGATTATCCCTGTTTATGCGCCGTTTTTCAGAGACTCAAGGTACTCCCAGCGCTCAAATGCCTCTTCCAGCGCCTGTTCAGCCTGGGAGAGTTCAGCCAATACTTTCTGAGTATAGTCGTGAGGCTGCGTAAAGAATGACGCATCAGCGACCTGGATTTGCAGTGCTTCCAGTGCCGCTTCCAGCTCTTCCAGACGCTGCGGCAGCCCCTCCAGCTCGCGCTGCAAGTTATAACTCATTTTAGCAGGAGACTTTTTGACAGTTTCTGCTTTCGCAACAACAGGTTCAGCGACATTTTTGGTCTTCGCCTGTTTTTGCGCCAGCGACTGCGATTGCTGTCCACGCGCGTCATGATAGCCGCCTACATATTGCCCGATGCCTCCTTCGCCTTCGAAGATCCAGCACTCGGTCACGGTGTTATCGACAAACTGACGATCGTGGCTGACCAGCATCACGGTTCCCTGATAACCATCAATCAACTCTTCCAGCAGTTCCAGCGTTTCGACATCCAGATCGTTAGTCGGTTCATCGAGAATCAATAAGTTACTGGGTTTCAGGAACAAACGCGCCAGCAAAAGACGGTTACGCTCACCGCCGGACAGCGCGCGCACCGGCGTCATGGCGCGTTTCGGGTGGAACAGGAAGTCCTGAAGGTAGCCCAGCACGTGACGCGGCTTGCCGTTAACCATGACCTCCTGTTTGCCCTCAGCGAGGTTATCCATCACCGTACGGTCTGGATCCAGCTCTGCGCGGTGCTGGTCGAAGTACGCCACTTCCAGTTTGGTACCGCAGTGGATACGACCGCTGTCGGCCTGGAGCTGACCGAGCATCAGTTTCAGCAGCGTGGTTTTACCGCACCCGTTCGGGCCGATCAGCGCAATTTTGTCGCCGCGCTGAACCTGAGCGGAGAAATCGTTCACCAGCACTTTGCCGTCAACCGAATAATTCACGTTCTCCATTTCGAAGACAATCTTGCCCGAGCGGGACGCCTCTTCAACCTGCATTTTGGCGCTCCCCATGACTTCACGGCGTTCGCTACGTTCGCGGCGCATCGCCTTCAGGGCGCGAACGCGGCCTTCGTTACGGGTACGACGGGCTTTGATGCCCTGACGGATCCAGACCTCTTCCTGTGCCAGCTTGCGGTCGAACTCGGCGTTTTGCAGCTCTTCGACGCGCAGGTTCTCTTCTTTCTCCAGTAGATAGGTATCGTAATCGCCCGGATAAGTCACCAGCTTGCCGCGGTCGAGGTCGACAATGCGCGTGGCCATATTGCGGATGAACGAACGGTCGTGGGAGATGAAGATAATGGTGCCGTTAAAGGTTTTCAGGAACCCTTCCAGCCAGTCAATCGCTTCGATATCCAGGTGGTTCGTCGGTTCGTCCAGCAGCAGCACCTTAGGCCCGCTCACCAGGGCACGGCCCAGCGCCGCTTTACGCAGCCAGCCGCCGGAGAGCGCCGACAGCTCCATATCCGCTTCCAGGCCAAGCTGGGCCAGCACTTCATTAATGCGGTTTTCCAGCTGCCACAGACCGTGGTGATCGAGCATCTCCTGCACTTTTGCCAGCTCGTTGAGATTCTTGTCGCTCGGGTCCGTCATCACCAGATGCGAAATCTCGTGGTAACGCTTGAGGTATTCCGCCTGCTCTGAAATCCCTTCGGCCACAAAATCGTAAACGCTGCCGGTGACGTTACGCGGCGGATCCTGTTGCAGACGAGAGACGATCAGATCCTGCTCGTAAACAATACGGCCGTCATCCAGCCCCTGCTCACGGTTGAGGATTTTCATCAGCGTCGATTTACCTGCGCCGTTACGGCCCACCAGACAGACGCGCTCGTTATCTTCGATATGCAGCTCTGCATTATCGAGAAGCGGTGAGTCGCTGAAAGAGAGCCACGCACCGTGCATACTAATTAAAGACATTTATTTTTCCTTTCAGACCGCGGAAATCAGCCAGCAGTTGTGGATTTGACGGTTACGGGCAAAGTCCTGAGACAGCGTTTTTTGGCTGATTTCTTGTGCTTTCAGTCCCAGTTCGGCCAGGCCGTCGTGATCCATGCGGAATCCGCGCTTGTTGTTCGAGAACATAATGGTGCCGCCTTTACGCAGCAGGCGTTTCAGGTCGGTCATCAGGCGCAGGTGATCGCGTTGAACGTCAAAGCTATCCTCCATACGCTTGGAGTTAGAGAAGGTCGGCGGATCGATAAAGATCAGGTCAAACTGCTCGTCGGTATCGCGCAGCCAGCCCAGCACGTCGGCCTGTAACAGGCGATGCTGACGACCGGTTAAGCCGTTAAGACGCAGGTTGCGCTCTGCCCACTCCAGATAAGTTCGTGACATATCTACCGTGGTGGTGCTACGCGCGCCGCCAAGCCCCGCATGAACGCTGGCGCTGCCGGTATAGGAGAACAGGTTCAGGAAGTCTTTGCCCTTGCTCATCTGGCCCAGCATGCGGCGGGCGATACGGTGGTCGAGGAACAGACCGGTATCAAGGTAGTCGGTCAGGTTAACCCACAGGCGCGCGTTATATTCGCCCACTTCGATGAAGTCACCCTTCTCGCCCATCTTCTGATACTGGTTTTTGCCTTTCTGACGCTCACGGGTTTTCAGCACCAGCTTGTTTGGCGAAATGCCGAGTACGGCGATGGTGGCCGCAATCACATCCAGCATACGCTGACGCGCTTTTTGCGCATCGATAGTTTTCGGCGGGGCGTATTCCTGAACCACTACCCAGTCCGCATAGCGGTCAACCGCCACGTTGTATTCCGGCAGGTCAGCGTCGTACAGGCGATAACATTCGATGCCTTCCTGCTTTGCCCACTTCTCAAATTTCTTCAGGTTTTTGCGCAGGCGGTTGGCGTAATCTTCCGCCACGCCTGACGGTTTGCTATCCGCCGCTATCTCTGCCAGATGGTAGTTTTTCTGCACGCAGTCCAGCGGGCCGTTTTTCGCCTTGAACTGGCGATCGGCACGCAATTGCAGGCAGCTCAGCAGCTCCGGCGAGGCGCTAAACAGGGAGAGGTTCCAGCCGCCGAAATGCGCTTTCATGTTGCGGCCCAGCAGGCTGTGCAGTGCAATCAGCGCCGGCTCGCTGTCCAGACGCTCACCATACGGCGGGTTGCTGATCACCGTACCGTACGGGCCTTTTGGCAACGGGTTGGTCAAGTTCGCCACGTCTTTCACCTCGAAGGTGACCAGCTCGCCGATACCGGCACGACGGGCGTTGCTGCGCGCACGTTCAATCACCCGTGCATCGCTGTCCGAACCGTAAAAGTGAGAGGTGTATTCCGCCAGCCCTTTACGGGCGCGGGTCTGCGCATCGTCTTTGACCTCTTTCCAGATGGCCTCATCGTGCTGTGCCCAGCCTTTGAAGCCCCAGTGGCCGCGGTGCAGCCCTGGCGCACGGTCGGTGGCCAGCATCGCGGCTTCAATCAGCAGCGTACCGGAACCGCACATCGGATCGAGCAGCGGCGTACCTGGCTGCCATCCGGAGCGCATCACGATAGCGGCAGCCAGCGTTTCTTTGATCGGCGCCATCCCGGTGCGATCGCGATAACCGCGTAGATGCAGGCCTGCGCCGCTCAGATCAAGGGAAATACTGGCCGTATCGCCGTTCAGCCAGACGTTGATACGCAGATCCGGGTTTTCACGGTCAACGTTCGGACGTTCTTTATTACGACGCGTGAAGCAGTCCACAATGGCATCCTTAACGCGCAGGGCACCGTACTGGCTGTTGCGGATCTCATCGTTGACGCCGTTGAAATGCACCGCAAAGGTGGCGTCCGGGGTGAAGATCTCTGTCCAGTCGATCATCTGTACGCCGGTGTAGAGATCAAGATCGCTGTAGACCTTGCACTCTTTCATCGGCAGCATGATGCGCGACGCCAGACGGCTCCACATCAGGCTCTGGTAAATAAGCCGCGTGTCGCCCTCAAAATGGACACCACCCTGAACCACCCGGCACTCTTTCGCGCCCAGGGCTTCCAGTTCAGTTTTTAACAGCTCTTCCAGCCCACGGGCCGTACTGGCAAACAGAGAATTCATATCGTCACTTTTACTCATAGAAAATTGTCGCGCATTATAGCTAATATGGCGTGTATGTCATAAAGTTGAAGGCTTATTTTCTTTAGCGGGAGTGTGTAGTGGCGACGTTATCCAGGCTTTTTATTCATCCGGTGAAATCGATGCGCGGTATCGGCGTGACTCACGCGCTGGCCGATATGAGCGGATTCGCCTTCGATCGTATTTTTATGGTCACCGAGCCTGACGGTACGTTTATCACCGCACGTCAGTTCCCGCAGATGGTTCGCTTTACGCCTTCCCCGCTTCATGACGGGCTGCATTTGACCGCGCCAGACGGTTCAAGCGTCGTGATCCGCTTTGCTGATTTTGCGCCGCTTGATGCGCCAACGGAAGTGTGGGGCAATCATTTTACCGCGCGTATCGCGCCGGATAACATTAACCAGTGGCTCAGCGGCTTTTTCTCCCGTGACGTTCAGCTGCGCTGGGTTGGGCCTGCGCTGACCCGTCGCGTGAAGCGCCACGATGCGGTTCCCCTCTCCTTCGCGGATGGTTTTCCCTTTCTGCTGACCAGCGAGGCCTCGCTGCGAGATTTACAAAAACGTTGCAAAGCCAGCGTGCAGATGGAGCAGTTTCGCCCGAATCTGGTGGTGACCGGAGCGGAGGCCTGGGATGAAGATACC
Source organism: Enterobacter cloacae complex sp. IR5402 (assembly GCF_049238125.1). Taxonomy (NCBI): domain Bacteria; kingdom Pseudomonadati; phylum Pseudomonadota; class Gammaproteobacteria; order Enterobacterales; family Enterobacteriaceae; genus Enterobacter; species Enterobacter cloacae complex sp. IR5402. The sequence continues at coordinate 14,874 of NZ_JBMKHO010000019.1, read as the reverse complement.
TGGAAAGTCATCCGCATCGGCAGCGTTATTTTTGACGTGGTGAAACCGTGCAGCCGCTGTATTCTCACCACCATTAGCCCGGAGAAAGGCCAGAAGCATCCTTCCGGTGAACCGCTAAAAACCTTGCAGTCATTTCGCACCGCGCAGGATAAAGGTGATGTCGACTTCGGCCAGAACCTGATCCCCCGCTCCAGCGGTGTGATCCGCGTGGGCGACGAGATCGAGATCCTTACCCGCGGGCCTGCCAGGGTGTACGGCGCAGGTCAGGAAGAAGAGATGGTTGACGTGGTAACCAACGTCGCTTCCGCGGTGGATATTCACTGGGAAGGCAAAGTTATCCGTGGTAACAATCAGCAGGTGCTACTGGAACAACTGGAACAGGCGGGTATCCGCGTACCGTATTCCTGTCGCGCGGGGATTTGCGGATGCTGTCGCATTAAACTGGTCGATGGTGAAGTGAGTGCCCTGAAGAAATCTGCGATTGGCGGTGACGGCACGATCCTGTGCTGTAGCTGTGTCCCGAAAACATCCGTACAGCTGGAAGCTTAAACCGCCTGTTCGAGGCTGAAGGAATCAACGCGCAGCTGTGGCTTCAGCCTGTCGTTCATCACTTTGATGGCATCACCTAACTGCATAACTCGCCCGGCAATGGTCACGCCGGGTTGGGCCAGCAAACAGAGCGCAGCGTTTTCACCGGGTTCAACCACCAGCAAATTCACCTCCTCTTCGGTATCGCTCAGATTGACGCTCGCCGCATCGCCGATAGCCGGGGTCCAGCTCATGCCGTGCGCAAGGAAATGCCAGCTTTTCGGCATTTGCGGTTTCAGGAAACGGATCGCCACCAGTGCATTTAATACTAGTTCAGCGCGCTGTTCTTTGGAGAGATCGAACTCGCGGCATTTTTCTTCGAAAGAGAAATAGAGTGCAGCATCGTCAATGCAAAAGCCTGAGGGAGCAAACGCGTCTGGCGTTAACATTCGGCGCGCAAAACGAGAGCGAAACAACATGCCATTGGCTAAGTCGAGCATCATACGGTCATGCTCTTCACAAAAATACCAGCGCCAGTTATCGTCAGGTTTAATTCGCATGTTTCTCTCCCGTCCCCTAAACGTCCTGTAGTAAAAATGTCCTGTTTGCCGCTTCGCTTATAACACTAGTAATAAAAGACTATAATGTCTAAATAAGCAACAATGACGGAATATAAAACAACCAGGGCTGGAAATAAAGCCCTGGTTGTCTGATTAAGAGAAAAGATTAGATATGCGTGACGATTTCTTTAATCAGCGGCGGCCCTTTAAAAATAAAGCCGGAATAAATTTGCACCAGCGATGCGCCTGCCGCCATCTTCTCACGTGCAGCGATGACGGAGTCAATGCCACCCACGCCAATAATCGGCAGCTGGCCTTTTAATTCCGCGGAGAGTGCGCGAATAATTTCGGTGCTTTTTAATTGTACCGGACGGCCACTTAATCCACCCGCTTCGTCACAGTTTTTCATTCCCTGAACGAGAGAGCGATCGAGTGTCGTATTGGTCGCAATCACACCATCAATATTATGGCGAACTAAACTGTCGGCAACCTGGATCAATTCTTCTGCCGAAAGATCCGGGGCGATCTTAACCGCGACCGGAACATATTTATGGTGGATCGCCTGTAGCGCCGTTTGTTTATTTTTAATGGCGCTAAGAAGATCGTCGAGCGCTTCGCCATATTGTAATGAACGCAGCCCTGGGGTGTTAGGCGAGGAAATATTCACCGCAATATAACCGGCATAGGCATAGACTTTTTCCATACAAATCAGATAGTCATCTTTACCCTGCTCGACCGGCGTGTCTTTATTTTTGCCAATATTTATACCCAGCACGCCATCAAAATGGGCTTTCTTAACGTTCTCAACCAGATGATCGACGCCAAGGTTATTAAAGCCCATGCGGTTGATCAGCCCTTCGGCTTCAACCAGGCGAAACAGACGTGGCTTGTCATTTCCCGGCTGCGGACGCGGCGTTACCGTCCCGATTTCGATCGAGCCAAAGCCCATCGCACCGAGTGCATCAATGCATTCGCCATTTTTGTCCAGACCGGCCGCCAGGCCCAGTGGATTTTTGAAAGTCAGGCCCATGCACTGAACTGGTTTTTCCGGCACGTTTTGACGCACCAGCGCGGCCAGAGGCGTTCCTGTAATACGGCGTAACTGCTGAAATGTAAATTCATGAGCGCGCTCAGGATCGAGCTGGAAAAGGGCTTTACGAACGAAGGGGTAGTACATGAACTCTCCTGGATTCCCGGTGTGCAAACCGGGAGGGGATTATGTGCGATCCCGCCCGGAAAGGGAATTGACCTGTGGCAAAAAAGCCACGTAAAACGCAATCGTTTACTTATCGGTTCGCTTCTTATGCATTTTTCTGCATTCATCCTGAGGATAAATCATTTAGTGGAATAACCACGCAATGTCACACTCCTGAAAATTGTTATGAATGTTAGATAAAAGCAAACAATTAGTTATAAGGAGCAACCATGCGCGTCATTACCCTGGCCGGAAGCCCCCGCTTCCCCTCTCGCTCCAGCGCACTGCTGGAATACGCTCGCGAAAAGCTTAATGCTCTGGATGTCGAAGTGTGTCACTGGAATTTGCACAATTTCGCGCCTGAAGATCTGCTCTACGCCCGTTTCGACAGCCCGGCGCTGAAAACCCTGATCGAACAACTTAAGAGTGCTGACGGGCTGGTCGTCGCGACACCGATTTATAAAGCTTCTTTTTCCGGCGCACTGAAAACGCTCCTCGATCTGCTGCCCGAACGTGCGCTGGACGGTAAGGTCGTCCTGCCGCTGGCCACAGGCGGTACGGTAGCCCATTTACTGGCGGTGGATTATGCCCTCAAGCCGGTTCTGAACGCGCTGAAAGCACAGGAGATCCTGCATGGCGTCTTCGCTGACGACTCACAGGTAATCGACTACCAGCATAAACCGCATTTCACGCCGAATCTGCAAACCCGCCTCGACAGCGCGCTTGAAACCTTCTGGCACGCCCTGAATCGTCGGGATCGCCACGCGGCGGCATTTCATCAATCACAAGGAGTGGCGCATGTTTAAAACAGTTACCCGTATCGGGCTGGCAGGTCTGCTGGCAGTGGCGTCGCTGGCTCAGGCGACGGAAAAAGCGCCGGAGAGCCTGCGTATCGGTTATCAGAAAGGCAGCGTCAGCATGGTGCTGGCGAAAAGCCATGCGTTGCTGGAGAAGCGTTTCCCGGAGACCAAATTCTCATGGGTCGAGTTCCCTGCCGGACCACAGATGCTGGAGGCGCTGAACGTCGGGAGTATTGATTTAGGCAGCACCGGCGATATCCCGCCGATCTTTGCGCAGGCTGCCGGGGCGGATCTGGTTTACGTTGGCGTTGAGCCCGCCAAGCCGAAGGCAGAGGTTATTTTGGTGCCCGAAAACAGCGAGATCAAAAGCGTCGCCGACCTCAAAGGCCATAAGGTTGCTTTCCAGAAAGGTTCAAGCTCGCACAACCTGCTGCTGCGCGCGTTGCAGGAGGCCGGCCTAAAATTCACCGATATCCAGCCCGTTTACCTGACGCCTGCCGATGCGCGCGCGGCGTTTCAGCAAAAAAATGTTGATGCCTGGGCTATCTGGGATCCGTACTACTCCGCCGCACTGTTGCAGGGCGGTGTGCGGGTGCTGAAAGACGGCACCACCCTGAAGCAGACCGGTTCGTTCTACCTGGCGGCACGTCCTTACGCTGAGAAAAATGGCGCCTTTATTCAGCAGGTGCTGGATACCTTCTCTCAGGCCGATGCGCTGACCCAAAGCCAGCGTCAGCAGAGCATCACGCTGCTGGCAAAAACCATGGGCCTGCCTGAACCGGTGATCGCCACCTATCTTGACCACCGTCCTCCCACCACCATAGCGCCGGTTGACGCCCACGTTGCCGCTCTCCAGCAGCAAACGGCAGACCTCTTTTATCAAAACCGCCTGGTTCCAAAGCAGGTGAATATTCGCGAACGCATCTGGCAACCCGCTGGCATTGAAGGAAAAAAATCATGAGTCTGAATCTTTTCTGGTTTTTACCCACCCACGGTGATGGACACTATCTTGGCACAGAAGAAGGCGCCCGCCCGGTCGATCACGGCTACCTACAGCAGATCGCCCAGGCGGCAGACCGCATCGGTTTTACCGGGGTGCTGATCCCGACGGGCCGTTCATGTGAGGATGCGTGGCTGGTTGCCGCGTCAATGATCCCCGTCACCCAGCGCCTGAAATTCCTGGTAGCCTTGCGCCCGAGCGTGGTGTCGCCCACCGTCGCGGCGCGTCAGGCGGCAACGCTGGACAGGCTTTCCAACGGCCGTGCGCTGTTCAACCTTGTGACGGGCAGCGATCCGCAGGAGCTGGCGGGGGATGGCGTTTTCCTCGATCATACCGAACGCTATGAAGCCTCCGCAGAGTTCACCCGCGTCTGGCGACGTCTGCTGGAAGGGGAAACCGTCACCTTCGAAGGGAAACATATCCACGTTCGCGATGCGCAGCTCTACTTCCCGCCGGTACAGCAGCCGCGCCCTCCCCTCTATTTTGGCGGATCGTCGGACGTGGCGCAGGAGCTGGCGGCCGAGCAGGTCGATCTCTATCTGACCTGGGGCGAACCACCGGAGCTGGTGAAAGAGAAAATTGCTCAGGTACGCGCTAAAGCCGCAGAACATGGCCGTACGGTACGCTTTGGTATTCGCCTGCACGTGATCGTCCGCGAAACCAACGACGAGGCCTGGCAAGCCGCCGACCGTCTGATCGCTCATCTGGACGACGACACTATCGCCAAAGCACAGGCGGCGTTTGCCAAAACCGACTCCGTGGGCCAGCACCGGATGGCCTCCCTGCACAACGGCAAGCGTGAAAATCTTGAGATCAGCCCGAACCTGTGGGCCGGGGTGGGTCTGGTGCGCGGCGGCGCCGGCACGGCGCTGGTCGGCGACGGTCCAACCGTAGCGGCACGCATTAATGAATACGCGGCGCTGGGGATCGACAGCTTTATCCTGTCTGGCTACCCGCATCTGGAGGAGGCGTACAAGGTGGGTGAACTGCTGTTTCCGCACCTGGATGTCGCTATCCCGGAAATTCCGCAGCCACGCCAGCTTCAGTTACAGGGCGAAGCCGTGGCGAACGCGTTTATCCCGAGAAAAGTCGCGCAAAGCTAAGGAGCCACCATGTCTGCAACCGCACAAAAATGGCTACTGCGCGCCGCGCCGTGGTTTCTGCCCGTCGGCATTGTCCTCGTCTGGCAACTGGCGTCTTCAACTGGCTGGCTGTCGAGCCGCATTTTGCCCTCTCCGGAGGGCGTTGTGGAAGCGTTCTGGTCGCTCAGCGCCAGCGGTGAGCTGTGGCAACATCTTGCCATCAGCTCCTGGCGCGCGGTAATCGGCTTTTCGATTGGCGGAAGCATCGGCCTGACGCTGGGGCTGATCAGCGGCCTGTCCCGCTGGGGTGAGCGGCTGCTGGATACCTCCGTTCAGATGCTGCGTAACGTGCCGCATCTGGCGCTTATCCCACTGGTTATTTTGTGGTTTGGCATTGATGAGAGCGCCAAAATTTTCCTCGTGGCGCTGGGAACGTTATTCCCGATTTATATCAATACCTGGCATGGGATCCGCAATATCGATCGCGGTCTGGTTGAGATGGCCCGCAGCTATGGCCTGTCAGGTTTTGCCCTGTTTACCCATGTGATCCTGCCGGGCGCCCTGCCCTCCATTATGGTTGGGGTGCGTTTTGCGCTCGGCCTGATGTGGCTAACCCTGATCGTGGCGGAAACCATTTCGGCTAACTCCGGCATTGGTTATCTGGCGATGAACGCCCGCGAGTTCCTGCAAACGGACGTGGTGGTGGTTGCCATTATCCTTTATGCCCTGCTCGGCAAACTTGCGGACGTCAGCGCCCAGTGGCTGGAACGTAGCTGGCTGCGCTGGAACCCGGCCTACACCGCTCAGGAGGCGAAAGCATGAATACTGCACGACTGAACCAGGGAACACCGTTACTGCTGAACGGCGTGACCAAACGCTACGGCGACAACACCATTCTGAATGCACTGGATCTGCATATTCCTGCCGGACAGTTTGTTGCCGTTGTCGGCCGCAGCGGTGGCGGCAAGAGTACCCTGCTGCGTCTTTTAGCCGGGCTGGAAGCGCCAAACAGCGGTGACATTCTGGCAGGCACTACGCCGCTGGCCACGATTCAGGATGATACGCGCATGATGTTTCAGGATGCGCGTCTGCTGCCGTGGAAAACGGTGATGGATAACGTCGGGCTGGGCCTGAAGGGCATCTGGCGGGAGGACGCCCGGCAGGCACTCGCTGCGGTAGGGCTGGAGAATCGCGCGGGAGAGTGGCCTGCGGCCCTGTCGGGTGGACAAAAGCAGCGCGTAGCGCTGGCACGCGCGCTGATTCATCGTCCCGGCCTGCTGCTGCTTGATGAACCGCTCGGCGCGCTTGATGCCCTGACGCGGATCGAAATGCAGGATCTGATTGAAACCCTATGGCAGACGCACGGCTTTACGGTGCTGCTGGTGACGCATGATGTCAGTGAAGCCGTGGCAATGGCAGACAGGGTGCTGTTAATAGAAGAAGGTAAAATTGGTCTGGATCTGACGGTAGATATTCCGCGTCCTCGCCGCGTGGGATCGGCCCGACTGGGGGAGCTGGAAGCCGAAGTGCTGGATCGGGTGATGAAGCGTGGGGTAAGTGAACGGGTGTTGATTAAAGCTAATGCCTGATGCCCGCACCCCGGCCCTCTCCCACAGGGAGAGGGAGAAAAAACTAAAAAACGGCAACCGAGGTTGCCGTTTTGCTTTTACCTGCCCACCGGGCAATTTTTTATTACGCTAAGGCCTTAGCAATCTTCTCGTACAGATCGCCAGACAGATTTTCCAGCCCTTTCAGCTGCTCAAGCGCGGCGCGCATTTTCGCCTGACGCTGCGCATCGTAACGTTTCAGGCGGATCAGCGGCTCAATCAGACGAGACGCCACCTGCGGGTTACGGCTGTTCAGCTCGGTCAGCATTTCAACCATGAACTGATAACCGCTGCCGTCTTCGGCATGGAACGCGGCTGGGTTGCTGCTGGCGAAGGCACCAATCAGAGAGCGGACGCGGTTCGGGTTGCTCATGGTGAACGAACGGTGCTTCAGCAGGCTACGTACTTTGCTGAGTACATCGGCTGCCGGACTGGTGGCCTGAAGGATGAACCACTTGTCCATCACCAGACCATCCTGATACCACTTGTCGTCGTACTCCTGCATCAGCGCATCGCGGCACGGCAGCTCGGCGGCAACGCTTGCAGCCAGCGCGGCCAGCGCATCCGTCATGTTATCGGCTTCGTGGTACTGCTTGCTGACCAGCGTGTTCGCCAGCTCTGCCTCACCAAACGCCAGATAGCGCAGGCAGGTATTGCGCAGGGAACGTTTACCGATATCCGCGTGTTCCACCCGATACGCGTCCAGCTTGTTGGCGTTGTAAATGGCGAGGAACTCATCTGCCAGTTCGGTCGCCAGCGTGCGGGTCAGCGCTTCACGCACGGCGACGATGGCAATCGGATCAATGATGTCAAACAGCTCGGCGATTTCAGTCGCAGACGGCAGCGTTAAAATTTCAGCCGCCAGCGCCGGGTCAATGTTCTCATCCAGCAGGATGGCACGGAACGCGTCTGCCACATGAACCGGCAGCGTCAACGGCTGGCCCTGCTGGTAACGGTTGACGTTCAGCTTGATGTAGGTCGCCAGCAGGCTTTGTGCCGCATCCCAGCGCGAGAAATCGTTGCGCGCGTGACGCATCAGGAACGTCAGCTGCTGATCGCTCCACTTATATTCGAGTTTCACCGGCGCAGAGAATTCGCACAGCAGGGCAGGAACGGGCTGGAAATAGACGTTATCGAAGATAAAGGTCTGCTCTGCCTGGGTCACGTTCAGCACGTTATGCACCGGGTGACCGCCCTTCTGTAACGGGATCACATTGCCTTCGTTGTCGTACAGCTCAACGCTGAACGGAATGTGCAGCGGATGTTTCTCTTCCTGCTCCGCCGTTGGCGGTGTGCGCTGGCTGATGGTCAGCGTGTACTGCTCGGTTTCCGGGTTGTAGTCGTCTTTGACCGTCACAATCGGCGTACCGGCCTGGCTGTACCAGCGGCGGAAATGAGACAGATCCACGTTAGAGGCGTCTTCCATCGCCTGAACAAAATCGTCGCAGGTGGCCGCACTGCCGTCGTGACGCTCGAAGTAAAGCTGCATCCCTTTCTGGAAATTCTCTTCGCCCAGCAGGGTGTGGATCATGCGGATAATTTCAGCGCCTTTTTCATACACCGTCAGGGTGTAGAAGTTATTCATCTCAATGACTTTATCCGGGCGGATCGGGTGGGCCATTGGGCTGGCATCTTCTGCAAATTGCAGACCACGCATAGTGCGCACGTTGTTGATGCGGTTCACCGCCCGCGATCCCAGATCGGAGCTGAACTCCTGATCGCGGAAGACGGTTAAGCCCTCTTTCAGGCTCAGCTGGAACCAGTCGCGACAGGTGACGCGGTTCCCGGTCCAGTTGTGAAAATATTCGTGGCCGATAACGCGTTCGATATCGAGGTAATCTTTATCCGTGGCGGTATCGGTACGCGCCAGCACGTATTTGGAGTTAAAGATGTTAAGACCTTTATTCTCCATCGCGCCCATGTTGAAGAAATCGACAGCAACAATCATATAGATGTCGAGGTCATATTCGAGACCAAAGCGCGTTTCATCCCACTTCATGGAGTTGATGAGAGAGGTCATTGCCCACGGTGCGCGGTCAAGGTTGCCACGATCCACGAACAGCTCCAGCGCGACTTCACGGCCAGAGCGCGTTTTAAAGGTGTCGCGGAGAACATCGAAATCTCCCGCCACCAGCGCAAACAGATAGCAGGGTTTCGGGAACGGATCCTGCCACTGTACCCAGTGACGGCCATTCTCCATTTCCCCCTCGCCAATCCGGTTGCCGTTGGAGAGCAGGTACGGGTACAGCGTTTTGTCGGCAATAATTTTGGTGGTAAAGCGCGCCAGGACGTCCGGGCGATCAAGATACCAGGTAATGTGGCGGAAACCTTCGGCTTCACACTGGGTACACAGGGCTACGCCTGACTGGTAAAGCCCTTCCAGCGCGGTATTGGCGGCAGGGCTAATTTCATTCACGATGCGCAGGGTAAAGCGTTCCGGCAGGTTGTCGATGACCAGCTGGTTGCCTTCTTCTTTATAGTCTGACCAGGCTTCATCGTTAATATGCAGGGAAACCAGCGTCAGGTCTTCACCATCCAGACGCAGCGGCACGGCTGTCGCGCTCTGGCGCGTCACCTGGCTTACCGCCGTCACGACGGTTTTTGTGGCATCCAGGTCGAAAGTCAGATCGATATCGCTTATCAGGTATTCCGGCGCACGGTAGTCGTGGCGGTATTTAGCTTGTGGCTGTTGTGTCATAGAAAACCTTATGCATCGTTTGTCGAGTAACGATTCAATATATTCCTGTTGTGTAAAACGCGCTATGCAGAATGTTCATCTTTTCAGGCACAACGCCCTTTTTAGCTACATTTTTATAATATGAACGCATAATTTTTAAAATCGATAAAAATCGTCCAGGAGCGCATTAAACAAGGGCTGAGCGAGAACGATGCAAAGCGAGATTTGCGAAGTTTAACGAACTTAACAAGGATTTTTTGCCCCACCCATGCCCCACGACTAATTTCACCAGAGAGCAGACACCATAAGGCTTGTAGACCATTCTTAACATCAAAAAACTTTCAAAGCTGAACTGATAATCCGCCAATTGACTTGACAGTCTTTAGTTCTGGGCTTTAGGGACTGTGTATTTAACCAGTGATTGGCAGTGACTATCATGCGTGTCGAGATCTGTATTGCCAAAAATAAAGCGAGGGCTTTGCCGAAAGACTCCATTAACGCGCTGACTCAGGAGCTGACAAAGCGTCTGAGTACGCATTATGAATACATAGAGATGATCGTCAAGACGGCAAGCAATGATGGCTTGTCCATTGTGTGGCTTAGAAAAAAGGGAATAAGACATATGTACAGGAAGTGTCACAAGAAGCGTTGGAAAGCGCAGATGACTGGTTTACAGGATGATTGAAATTCCTTAGAATCTTCGTCGGTTGCTCTTACATCAACAACCGACGAATTTTTACTTTATGAATTATATACAAAAATCACCAATTAGTATTGGACCAGACGTTGACATTCTCAATGACATCCGAGATTTTTGCTTCAACAGAAGTTAAAAAAACCTTCCTCCACAAACTGAAACGACATGCCCTGCCGCCAATAATCACTTTGATTTATATTAAAAAACGAGTGAAAAATCTCTCAAAGGATATTTAATAAATACTAAGCATCCAGATGAATTATTTTCCCACCTAACCATTCCTGTTTATACAATAATTGCCTAACAAGTTCGTATCTCATACTTGTTGCAATGTTATTTTTATCCGATACAAAATTCTTTACGTTAACCACTTCCACAACTGCGTGTTTTTTGCATATTGTCGTAGTTATCTTATGTATGGCATCCAGTCTGAAACTACCTGACTTTAATCTTATTTTGTCAATTTTCTTTTTATTTTTCAGCCAATTGTTACTGTTTTTAACTTTCCTACTTAACTCTTTATTAAGACGTTTTATTTTTTTTTCATCAACTAGACTAGTAAATTTTTTGACTGAAAGATCGCCCCCCGTGCACAGGGTAACATATCCATCATTGAGTAAAATTCTTGTCTTATCAACTGATGGATGAACCGGATTAGAAACAACCTCCTCAGTATTAAAACTTATGTACCACTTATCAAACTTTCTTGACACTGTAACATTTTTCAAATCTCCAGTGATTGCACGACTTTTACGGTACTTAACCCATCCTAATTTAGGCAATGATACCAAACCTTTTTCTTGGTCTAATCTAACTCTTTGGCATGGGACTCTAAAGGAATCACTGCGGCCTTTCTTTTTGAATCGAGGATACTGTGATCTTCCTGAAAAGAAATTCTGAAAAGCCCTATCGAGATCACGTAATGATTGCTGTAAGCATTGAGATGGACAAAATTTAAGCCACTCCAACTTATTATCATTTTTCCACTCGACTAATAAAGGTGCAAGTTTATTATAGTTCAGGAACGGCTTGCCGTTATTATAGTTTTCGCTTAGGAGAGCAAGGCCTTTATTATAGACAAAACGGCAGGCACCAGCAAAAACCAAAACGTCAGAAATCTGACTTTTACTTGGTTCAAGCAGAAATTTAAATGCCTTTTTTTTGATCATAATAAATCCTATAAGAACAACAAAATCACTGAAAGCATCCTAAGCTAAAAGTGATAATTACTATCAGTGGATTTAGCCACAAAATACATCTTTATTTATTCAATAAAAAAAACCCTGCACTGGCAGGGTTTCGTATATAGGTATTGGATTAGCCTTGCAGCAGAGACAGAACCTGCTGAGGAACTTGGTTAGCTTTAGCCAGAACAGAGTTACCTGCCTGCTGAACAATCTGAGCTTTAGACATGTTGGACACTTCGGTCGCATAATCAGCGTCCTGAATACGGGACTGCGCTTCAGACAGGTTAGTAGTGGTATTGTTCAGGTTGGTTACCGCAGAATTCAAACGGTTCTGTACAGCACCCAGAGAAGAACGGAATTTGTCAATCTGAGAAATAGCCTGATCGAGTTTTTCCAACGGATTCGTGGTTGCTGTGGAAGCCACTGCGGTTAATGCTGCACCATTTTTGAAATCGTGACCGCTGACTTGATCTGCTGCATAATTTTTACCGCCCACATTAACAACGGCAGTTTGTTTATCAACTCCACCTAATTCAACAGCACCAGTAGCAGTTGCACCAGTGGAATCGGTGTATTTAACAGTGTTAACATCAATGGTGGTATTATCAGCACCGTTGTAGTCAGTCTTATACAATTTACCATTGTAAGAAATTGCATATCCAGCGTCAGTGACATTACCTTGAGAATCGGTAGCTGAAACTTTAACTAAAGAAGTATTCGCACTCGTCGCACCTGTAACGTTAGCACCAACGAGAGTCGCGGCTGCAGCTGTAGTATTAATTGCCGTACCAGTTTGAATTTCAGTTACAGTACGGGAACCTACAGGAATACTACCTACAGAGGTCCCTAATGTTGAACTACCTGCTGCCGCTGTTACTTCATAGACACCATCCTCCGATGAATTCGCCGAACCCGAGATTGTTGTATAGTACTTACCAGTTATGTCATCGAAGGATACGGCAGATGCAGTTGCACCTGCACCTAAAGTAGCAACGTTGATTGCGCCAATAGCGGTACCAGAATCGGCGAAACTACTTTTGACAGCAGTAGTTGTTAATGTTGAGGAATTCTGAACATTAAATCCTGATAAACCTAATGTTGAAGAATCGATCTTTTGTAAATCAATATCAATAGTCTGCCCATCATTAGCACCAACCTGGATAGACATTGTCCCGTTTTTGGCCAGTACGTTCACGCCGTTAAACTGAGTCTGACCAGATACTCGGTCAATTTCACTTAAGCGGGATTTGATTTCATCCTGGATGGAAGTCAAATCTGAATCGGAGTTGGTACCGTTCTGCGCCTGAACAGTCAGTTCACGAACACGCTGTAAGTTGTTGTTGATTTCGGACAGTGCGCCTTCGGTTGTCTGCGCCAGAGAGATACCGTCGTTTGCGTTACGTGCAGCCTGAGTCAAGCCTTTGATGTTAGAGGTGAAGCGGTTAGCAATCGCCTGGCCCGCTGCGTCGTCTTTAGCGCTGTTGATACGCAGGCCTGAAGACAGACGTTCGATGGCTGTAGACATTGCCGACTGGTTTTTATTGATGTTGTTCTGAGTGATCAGCGAGAGGCTGTTGGTATTAATGACTTGTGCCATGATAGTAATTCCTGTTTGACTGAACTTAATTTAAGTATACGGCTTCCACCATTAGGCTCCTGCGCCGCTATGTTCACTATCGGCAAAGTACTCTGGACCTTTAGAAGAAAAAGTGAAAAATCGTCCCCATCTACTTTCAGACACCAAGCGAAAGAGGACTGTATGCTTGTGATGCATTGTGATAAGTTCGTTCCCCCCCCCTCAACCCACCACGATAAAGCCACATAATTCAATATGTTGAGCGTCGTAAGTAAACTATCTCGTTTGACAGGCCAGCTCCCTCTTCTAAACCTCTAATCTCTTCATTTCTCAGCACTCAACAAGCCAACATAACCCCATGCTCCGATGATAAGACCTATACAAGGCAAAAATGCTTAGCTACCTCATCGGACGCCACCTTGGTTTATCTGTCTTTTTTAGTAGGTGTTTGAAAGATGGTTTTACATTACAGTTATTCTCTGTCTAATACATGAACCGGAGATTTGTTCAATGAATGTTTCTGCCCATTTTGTTATAGTCTTAAACCTTGCATGCGCTGCTTTATTATTCACTCTGCTCAATGCCCGGTTTGATTTATTCTGATCAGGATCTCATTTTACTTACTTGAAATCCCTCCTAAGATTCATGCAAGTACATTTCTTAAATCCGATCGAGTAGTCAATCGACAATCATCAGGGAGAATAATGACTTGATAAAGGACGTGCTCATAGACCATCGCCCTAACCTTCCATACACAGGTGGGTATGTAGTGTATGAACCCCCGTCCAACTAGTTCCTTCCGATTACCCTTAAAGCACTTTTCATGGTGATGTTTTTCCTTGTTACATATTTGGATGCTTGTTTTAAGGCATTATTCATTGCTATTACAGTCACAGGTCTAGCCAGCCCTTTAACTCGATTTGATCTACTCTGGAAAACATAAATATCAGAAGGATTGCAATCCTTTCTGTACGCAATCAACTTAGAAAGCATTAAATTTAATCTAATTGTTCGTGGCTCAAATTTTGGAGTTCCAGCCAAGTGCAGCATGTCATCTTCGATATCGGAATATCTAATAGTAATAACCCTGCTACCTTCAGCACGGAGAGAAAATAATGTTAACCATAAGTCTGCCCATGTTGATGAGATCTTAGACAACCCAAAGTGAATAGCCCTGAACTCTTCAGGTGTTATAGAATCTGTTTTTGCCATGAAGACCGCCAATGCTCAACCTAACCACTTACCAACATTTCAACAACTTTATTACATTCCTTCAATACTTTATTACGAAAATTGGATTAAATGTTTAAAATTTTTTCCTCTGCCACTACCGCGCCGGAAATTTCTTATACAAGGTGCACACCGCAACGTCGTAAATAATCGCCACCTGCTTTCTGTCCACTCCGTTTGCGATCAGCCTGCCAGCCTGCGTCCATTGCTCAGGGGTTAACTTCGGCCGTCTGCCACCTATCCGCCCTTTCTCCCGGGCAGCCGCCAGTCCTGCCCGGGTGCGTTCCACGATTAACTCCCTCTCCATCTCGGCAAGGGCTGACATGATGTGGAATATGAAACGCCCCATTGGGCTGGAAGTGTCGATGCTGTCCGTAAGGCTTTTGAAGTGGATGCCGCGCTGCCGGAGTTCGTCCACCAGCAGTACCAGATTCCGCATGCTTCGCCCGAGGCGATCCAGTTTCCACACCACCAGCGTATCGCCCTCATTCAGCGTTCGCAGAAGCTTTTTAAGCGCTGGCCGGTTCGCTACCGTCCCGCTCATTTTTTCCTCAAAAACCTGTTCACATCCTGCGCGTTCGAGAGCTTGTCGCTGAAGATCTGTGTTTTGGTCATTTGTTGACACCCTTACGTAGCCAATTTGCATATTTTTCACCCAATATTTTCTGCAAAAAAATCAGGTGAAGTTATCGGCATGGCTGCCGCAGGGCAATCTATAAAACGTCGGTTTGGGAA
>NZ_JBMKHO010000018.1:0-74453 GCF_049238125.1 Enterobacter cloacae complex sp. IR5402 | reverse complement strand
CGCTTCAGAGTCAAGCGTTTGTTTTGCTTTTCTCTGCTGACCCGGCGGCTTGCGTGCCGTTGTTCCGTGTCAGTGGAGGCGCATTATAGGGAGTTCTTCTGAAGTGACAAGCACTAAATACAAAAAACTTTTCGTTCGCTCACTTTTCAAACTCAACGCTTATTAAACCCGCGCATCGTCCGTTAAATGCGCAATTTCACGGGCAAAACTGGCGACCTGAGCCCAGTCGGTGTAGACCACTTCTTTACGTGTATCCGTTTCCCCGCCCGTCATTTTCATGATCAGGCGGATCATAAAGCGGTCGTACCAGCGGTAACGCGGGTAACGCAGCGCGCCAGCAAAGACAGAACAGATATCGGGCTGCCATGGCGAACTCAGCAAAAACTTACGCGTATAGCTGTTAGTCTGCGGCGTACGCTTCTCTGCTTTACGGGCAACCAGGTTGACCGAGTAAAACGCGCCAGGCAGCTGAGCGAGTTCCGCCGTATGCTTTTTCACAAAGCGATCCAGCGCCGGATGGAAATGGCCGTAACGAATTGAAGCGCCAATGACCACGCGGTCGTAATCCTGCCAGGCAATCTGTTCAGTGCGATTCAGGTTCACCACATCAGAATAAATGCCCAGCTCTTTGAGTTCAGAAGCCAGATATGAAGCAATCTCACGCGTTTGTCCGTCACGCGTTGAGAAAAGAATTAACGTTTTCACCAATGTCTCCTTACTCACGCCAGAATGTTGGGGTAAACAGCACCAGCAGCGTAAAGACCTCAAGACGCCCAAACAGCATATTGGCGATTAAGATCCACTTCGCCACCGGGTTCATACTGGCGAAGTTATCCGCCACGACGCCCAGCCCCGGCCCCAGGTTGTTTAACGTTGCCACCACAGAGGCGAAGGCAGAAAAATCATCCACGCCCGTGGCGATTATCGCCAGCATACTGACAATAAAGACCAGTGCATAAGCGGAGAAGAATCCCCACACCGCTTCGAGGATGCGTTCCGGCAGCGCGCGGTTCCCCAGCTTAATACTGTAAACCGCATTCGGGTGGACCAGACGTTTCAGCTCACGGTTCCCCTGCTTGAACAGCAGCAGAATACGGATCACCTTCAGACCGCCGCCCGTTGACCCGGCACAGCCGCCGATAAACGCAGAGCACAACAGCAGCACCGGCAGGAACAGCGGCCAACGCGCAATACTGTCCGTGGTGAAACCGGCGGTTGTTGCCATCGATACCACCTGGAAGAAGGCCTGGTTCAGGGTCGTGACCGCCGAGTTATAGACATCGTGGAACCACAGTACCAGGGTACAGATGATCACCAGAGTCAGCTGGACGCCAATAAACATCCGGAATTCCGGGTCGCGCCAGTACACCTTCAGGCTCCGTCCGCTAAGCAACGAGAAGTGTAGACCGTAGTTACAGCCTGAGATCAGCAAAAAGATGGCAATGATGGTATTGATTGTCGGGCTGTCGAAGTAGCCGACGCTGGCATCGTGGGTGGAGAACCCGCCGATAGCAATAGTCGCAAAGCTGTGCCCGATGGCATCAAACGCAGGCATCCCGGCAAACCACAGCGCCAGCGCGCAGGCCACCGTCAGCAGGACATAGATAAGCCACAGGGTTTTCGCCGTCTCCGCAATACGCGGGCGCATTTTGTTATCTTTCAGCGGGCCGGGCATCTCCGCCCGGTAAAGCTGCATCCCCCCGACGCCCAGAATCGGCAGGATAGCCACCGCCAGGACAATGATCCCCATACCGCCGAACCACTGGAGCATCTGCCGGTAAAAGAGAATCGCATGCGGGAGCGAATCCAGCCCCACAAGCGTGGTGGCCCCGGTGGTCGTTAATCCGGAGAACGATTCAAAAAACGCATCCGTGACGGTGAGATTCGGTTGTTCGGAGAAGATAAACGGCAGCGCACCCACGCTTCCCAGTACCGTCCAGAACAGGACCACAATCAGAAACCCCTCCCGGGATTTCAGTTCACCTTTCTCACGGCGGTTTGGCCACCACAGCAGGGAGCCAATCGTCAGCGCGACAAAAAAGGTTTGCGTAAATGCACGCCCCGCGCCGTCCCGGTAGATGAGCGCCACCAGTCCGGGAATGATCATTGTCCCGGAGAAAAGTATGACCAGCAATCCAACGATTCGGGTAATGGCACGAAAATGCATCTCTGCCGCTTCCTTAGGTATTCAAAATTGTGAGGTGGGGATTATTCTTCAATCGGCAGTAATTGCAATGAACCGCGACTAAAATCAGCGAGTTTTGCTGAAAAAGCAGCCAGTTCCGCCTGAGGAAGCGCCACGCGTAATTGCACCATTGCCTGATAATCACTGTGTGCGATGACACCGTTAAACTGTTTAAGCAGTGCTTCGATACCCGATAGCTGGGCGTAATCGCATAACAAAGTATATTCCGTAAGTGGCGTTTTGCGGGTTGTTATCAGAAGATTAAGCGCCTGCTGGACACCACCTCCGTAGGCTTTGACCAGCCCTCCGGTGCCTAACAAAATGCCCCCGTAGTAGCGGACCACGACGGCGGTGATTTCACCCACGCCGCTGCCCATCAACTGGGAGAGCATCGGTTTTCCGGCCGTACCCGCCGGTTCACCGTCGTCAGAAAACCCGAGCTGCTGTGAGTCGTCTGGCGGCCCTGCGACCCACGCCACACAGTGATGGCGGGCATCCGGGTGCTGCGCGCGGACGGACTCGACGAACGCCTTCGCCGCCTCCACGCCGTCGGTATGCGCCAACAGCGTGATAAAGCGGCTTTTTTTGATTTCCTCAACAAAGGTGACCGGCTCGGCCGGTATCAGCCAGCTTTCCATCAGGCCAGCTTCAAATCTCGCGTCATGTTCTCAATGCTGTTCTCGTGAATAACCACGTTATCCTCGATACGAATGCCGCCATAAGGCTTCAGCGCTTCAATTTTCTCCCAGTTGAAGTGCTTGCTGAATTGCCCTTCGCGCCACGGCGCCAGCAGGGATTCAATAAAGTAGATGCCCGGCTCGATGGTCAATACCATACGCGGCGCCAGAACGCGGGTGCAGCGCAGATAAGGATATTTAGACGGTGCCGCCAGGTGCGTGCCGGTATCATCCTGCATAAAGCCCGCGACGTCATGAACCTGCAAACCCAGCGGGTGGCCGATACCATGCGGCATAAATGGCCCGGTCAAATCGTTCTCAACCATCGCCTCTTCGCTCATGTCTTTGATAATCTGATGCTTACGCAGCAGTTTAGCGATGCGCTGATGGAACTGGATGTGATAATCCACGTAGCTGGTTCCGGCCTTCATGGTGCCAATCAGCGCCAGCTGTTCGTCGTTCACGTCTTTAATCAATTGCGCAAAATCGGTATCCGCATTCGCCGCCCAGGTACGGGTCAGGTCTGCCGCATAACCATTGTACTCAGCCCCCGCGTCCAGCAGGAAGCTACGCATCTCAGCCGGAACCTGATGATCCAGTTTGGTGTAGTGCAGAACCGAGGCATGTTCATTCAGCGCCACGATGTTGCTGTACGGCACGTCGGTATCGCGGTGGCCGGTCGCCGTCAGGTAAGCCTGATTGATATCGAACTCGCTCATACCGGACTGGAACGCTTCGTGCGCCGCACGGTGGCCATTCACCGCCGTTTTTTGCGCTTCACGCATGCAGTAAAGTTCGTAGTCGGTCTTGTAGGCGCGATAGTAGTGCAGATAATCCAGCACGCCTTTCGGGTTGAGTTTATCTGCCGGAATATCCAGACCCAGCGCGCGCTCAGGAACCGGACCAATGTAGCCGATGTTGCCGCGCGCCGCTGGCAGCTGGCTGCCTATGCCGTCTGCTTTTGGCAGCGCAATCACGTCAATTTCTTCGGTCCAGAATGAGGTCGGCAGCGGCTCCACGTTGTGCCAGTAATCGACCGGCAGGTAGAACCACAGTTTCGGCTTGTTCACGCCATCCACCAGCAGCCAGCAATTTGGAACCTGCGTGACAGGCACCCAGGCTTTAAACTGCGGGTTAACCTTGAAGGGATAAGCATGGTCATCAAGAAAAGTATTCATCAGCTCGCCGGAGTGGATCAGCAGGGCATCCAGCTTGAAGCGGGCCAGTACATCGCGGGTACGTTCCTGTAGGGTAACGATATGATTTTTATAAAGCGAAGCCAGTGAGTCCATCATTCTTCCTTTCGTTTTTTTGACCTCAAGTCATCGCATCTTAGCACACCTCACTCCGGCTGCGTGATTTCCACCGACCGTGATCAGCGCAGCAATTTCTTAATGACTAATTTGCATTTTATTAACATAAATTCCACACTCCGTTTCATCTGGTATGACCAGATCCAATTGCTGGATTCAGGAGACCGACATGCTCTACAAAGGCGACACCCTGTACGTAGACTGGCTGGAAGATGGCATTGCCGAACTGGTGTTCGATGCCCCCGGCTCAGTGAACAAGCTTGATACCGCGACGGTGGCCAGTCTTGGCCAGGCGCTGGATGTACTTGAAAAGCAATCAGATTTAAAAGGGCTGCTGCTGCGCTCCAACAAAGCGGCCTTTATCGTTGGCGCGGATATCACCGAATTCCTGTCGCTGTTCCTGGTGCCCGAAGAACAGCTGAGCCAGTGGCTGCACTTCGCGAACAGCGTCTTTAATCGTCTGGAAGATCTGCCTGTCCCGACCCTTTCTGCCGTCAACGGTTACGCGCTGGGCGGCGGCTGCGAATGCGTGTTAGCCACTGATTACCGTCTGGCGACCCCGGACCTGCGTATCGGCCTGCCGGAAACCAAGCTGGGCATCATGCCGGGCTTTGGCGGCTCCGTCCGTATGCCGCGCATGCTGGGCGCCGACAGCGCGCTGGAGATCATTGCCGCGGGTAAAGACGTCGGCGCAGAACAGGCGCAGAAAATTGGCCTGGTCGACGGCGTTGTAAAACCTGAGAAGCTTGTTGAAGGCGCACTCGCCATTCTGCGTCAGGCCATTAACGGCGACCTCGACTGGAAAGCCAAACGTCAGCCGAAGCTGGAGCCGTTGAAGCTCAGCAAAATTGAAGCCACCATGAGCTTCACCATCGCCAAAGGCATGGTGATGCAGACGGCGGGTAAACACTACCCGGCGCCGATCACGGCGGTGAAAACCATTGAAGCGGCAGCCCGTCTGGGCCGTGATGACGCCCTGAAGCTGGAAAACCAGAGCTTTGTCCCGCTGGCGCACACCAACGAAGCCCGCGCGCTGGTTGGTATCTTCCTTAACGATCAGTTTGTGAAGGGCAAAGCCAAACAACTCACCAAAAACGTTGAAACGCCAAAACACGCGGCGGTACTCGGCGCGGGCATTATGGGGGGCGGCATCGCCTACCAGTCTGCCTGGAAAGGCGTGCCGGTGGTGATGAAGGACATCAACGAGAAATCCCTGACGCTGGGCATGACCGAAGCGGCCAAGCTGCTGAATAAACAGCTTGAGCGCGGCAAAATTGATGGTCTGAAGCTTGCAGGCGTGATCTCCACCATCCAGCCAGTGCTGGAATACAGCGGTTTCGACCGTGTGGACGTGGTGGTTGAAGCGGTCGTCGAGAACCCGAAAGTGAAAAAAGCGGTGCTGGCCGAAACCGAAGACAAGGTGCGTCCGGAAACCGTGCTGGCCTCTAACACCTCCACCATTCCTATCAGCGAACTGGCGAGCGTGCTGAAGCGTCCGGAAAACTTCTGCGGGATGCACTTCTTTAACCCGGTGCACCGCATGCCGCTGGTCGAAGTGATCCGTGGGGAGAAAACCTCCGACGAAACCATCGCCAAAGTGGTGGCGTGGGCGAGCAAGATGGGCAAAACGCCGATCGTCGTTAACGACTGCCCGGGCTTCTTCGTTAACCGCGTGTTGTTCCCTTACTTCGCCGGCTTCAGCCAGCTGCTGCGCGACGGCGCAGACTTCCGCAAAATCGATAAAGTGATGGAAAAACAGTTCGGCTGGCCGATGGGCCCGGCGTATCTGCTGGACGTTGTCGGCATCGATACTGCCCATCACGCTCAGGCGGTGATGGCGGCGGGCTTCCCGCAGCGCATGCAGAAAGACTATCGCGACGCCATTGACGCCCTGTTCGACGCCAACCGCTTTGGTCAGAAAAACGGTCTGGGCTTCTGGCGCTATAAAGAAGACAGCAAAGGCAAACCGAAAAAAGAAGAAGATGCGGCGGTGGATGGCCTGCTGGCCGACGTCAGTCAGCCGAAACGCGACTTCACTGACGACGAGATCATCGCCCGGATGATGATCCCGATGATCAACGAAGTGGTGCGCTGCCTCGAAGAAGGCATTATCGCCAGCCCGGCAGAAGCGGATATGGCGCTGGTGTACGGCCTCGGCTTCCCTCCGTTCCACGGCGGCGCGTTCCGCTGGCTGGATACGCTCGGCAGCGCTCGCTATCTCGATATGGCTCAGCAGTACCAGCACCTCGGCCCGCTTTATGAGGTGCCGGAAGGTCTGCGTAACAAAGCGCGTCATAACGAACCCTACTACCCAGCAGTTGAGCCAGCCCGTCCGGTTGGCGCGCTGAAAACGGCTTAAGGAGTCACAATGGAAAAGGTTGTCATTGTTGATGCGATTCGCACCCCGATGGGCCGTTCAAAAGGCGGTGCGTTCCGTAACGTGCGCGCGGAAGACCTCTCCGCGCACCTGATGCGTAGCCTGCTGGCGCGTAACCCGGCGCTGGACCCTGCTGCGCTGGACGATATCTACTGGGGCTGCGTCCAGCAGACGCTGGAGCAGGGCTTCAACATTGCCCGTAACGCGTCCCTGCTGGCGGAGATCCCGCACTCGGTTCCGGCCGTCACCGTCAACCGTCTTTGCGGTTCGTCGATGCAGGCGCTGCACGACGCGGCGCGGATGATCATGACCGGCGATGCGCAGGCCTGTCTGGTGGGCGGCGTGGAGCATATGGGCCACGTGCCGATGAGCCACGGGGTCGATTTCCATCCAGGTATGAGCCGCAACGTGGCGAAAGCCGCCGGTATGATGGGCCTGACCGCCGAGATGCTCTCCCGTCTGCACGGCATCAGCCGTGAGATGCAGGATGCCTTTGCCGCTCGCTCGCATGCCCGCGCCTGGGCCGCCACGCAGTCTGGTGCCTTTAAGAATGAGATCATCCCGACCGGCGGTCACGACGCAGACGGCGTACTGAAGCAGTTCAGCTATGACGAAGTCATCCGCCCGGAAACCACCGTTGAAGCGCTTTCCACCCTGCGTCCGGCGTTTGATCCGGTCACCGGTACGGTAACGGCGGGCACCTCGTCTGCCCTGTCCGACGGTGCCGCCGCGATGCTGGTGATGAGCGAAAGCCGCGCCCGCGAATTAGGCCTGACGCCACGCGCCCGCGTGCGTTCGATGGCAGTCGTGGGCTGCGATCCATCCATCATGGGCTACGGCCCGGTTCCGGCGTCAAAACTGGCGCTGAAAAAAGCGGGGCTGAGCGCAAGTGATATCGACCTCTTTGAGATGAACGAAGCGTTCGCCGCGCAGATCCTGCCGTGCATTAAGGATCTGGGGCTGATGGATCAGATCGACGAGAAGATTAACCTCAACGGCGGCGCGATCGCCCTCGGACACCCGCTGGGCTGCTCCGGGGCGCGTATCAGTACCACGCTGATTAACCTGATGGAACGCAAAGATGCCCAGTTTGGTCTGGCAACGATGTGTATCGGGTTGGGTCAGGGGATCGCGACAGTGTTTGAGAGGGTGTAAATTAATTGAGAGAGTGTAAATAAGGAAAAGTATCTCAAAGCCAATGACGTCAGAACAAGGCGGCAAGCGAGCGAATCCCGATGAGCTTACATTAGTAAGTGATTCGGGTGAACGAGCGCAGCCAACGCAGTTATGGCGCCATTGGCGAAGAGAGACAGTTTAGTTGCCGTTCTTCCCGCCTGTCAGGGGCGGGTTTTTTACGTTATTGCAGCAGCGAAATATCCGCCACGCGCAGGAACAGCTCACGCAGTTTCTCAAGCATCGAGAGACGGTTAATCCGCAGCTCTTTATCTTCCACGTTCACCATCACCTTCTCGAAGAAGGCGTCGATGACGTCACGCAGCTCCGCCAGCTCCACCAGCGCTTCCTGGTAGCGACCTTCCGCGAAATACGGCTCCAGCTTGTCGCGCAGCACCACAACCTGCATCGCCAGAGAAATCTCTTCCGGCTCTTTCAGGGTTGCAGCGTTTACGCGATCGTTCAGCGTCTCGTCGGATTTCGCGAGGATGTTGGATACGCGCTTGTTAGCCGCGGCCAGCGCAGACGCCGCTTCCAGCGTACGGAAGTGGGATACCGCTTTCATACGCGCATCGAAATCTGCCGGACGGGTCGGACGACGCGCCAGCACCGCCTGAATGGTATCAACGGAGTAACCTTCGTCCTGATACCACGCGCGGAAACGACCGAGCATAAAGTCGATAACATCATCCACAACCTTCGCGTTGGTCAGCTTATCGCCGTACAGACGTACCGCTTCTTCGGTTAGCGTTTGCAGATCGAGGTTCAGGTTCTTCTCAACGATGATTCGCAGCACGCCCAGCGCAGCACGACGCAGCGCAAACGGGTCTTTGTCGCCTTTTGGATGCTGGCCGATACCGAAGATACCCGCCAGGGTGTCCATCTTATCGGCAATCGCCACGGCGCAGGCAACCGGATTGGACGGCAGATCGTCACCGGCAAAGCGCGGCTGATACTGCTCGTTCAGGGCTACCGCCACGTCTTCCGCTTCGCCATCGTGACGCGCGTAGTGCATACCCATCACGCCCTGGGTGTCGGTAAATTCGAACACCATGTTGGTCATCAGGTCGCACTTGGAGAGCAGGCCCGCACGGGTAGCGTGGTTAACGTCGGCGCCAATTTCACGGGCAATCCAGCCGGACAGCTCCGCGATACGGTCGGTTTTGTCGCGCAGCGTACCCAGCTGCTGCTGGAACAGTACAGTTTGCAGACGCGGCAGGTTATCTTCCAGACGTTTTTTACGGTCTGTGTTGAAGAAGAACTCGGCATCCGCCAGACGCGGACGCACCACTTTCTCGTTACCGGAGATAATCTGGCTCGGATCTTTCGATTCGATGTTCGCCACGAAGATGAAGTTTGGCAGCAGCTTGCCGTCGTTGGCGTAAACCGGGAAGTACTTCTGGTCACCCTTCATGGTGTAAACCAGCGCTTCTGCCGGAACGGCCAGGAATTTCTCTTCGAATTTCGCGGTCAGTACAACCGGCCATTCGACCAGCGAGGTCACCTCTTCCAGCAGGCTGTCGCTCAGGTCAGCGTTTCCGCCAATCTTGCGCGCCGCTTCTTCTGCGTCCGCTTTAATTTTGGCTTTACGCTGTTCGTAGTCGGCAATCACTTTACCGCGTTCCAGCAGGATCTGTGGATACTGGTCGGCATTGTCGATGGTGAACTCCGGCTCGCCCATAAAGCGATGGCCGCGGATCACGCGATCGGACGCCACGCCCAGAATGGTCGCCGGGATAACGGTATCGCCCAGCAGCAGGGTCACGGTGTGAACCGGACGCACAAAGTGAACGTCGGACGCGCCCCAGCGCATCAGCTTAGGGATTGGCAATTTTGCCAGCGAGGTCGCGATCATGTCAGGCAGCAGCGCTTCGGCGCTTTCGCCTTTCACATGGGCACGATACAGCAGCCATTCACCTTTGTCGGTGGTCAGACGCTCGGCCTGATCAACGGTGATGCCGCAGCCGCGCGCCCAGCCTTCTGCCGCTTTGCTCGGCTTGCCTTCCGCGTCGAACGCCTGAGCAATGGCCGGGCCACGTTTTTCAACTTCGCGATCCGGCTGGGACGCCGCCAGGTTTGCCACTTTCAGCGCCAGACGACGCGGCGCAGCAAACCACTCAATTTTACCGTGCGCCAGGCCAGCGTTATCCAGCTCAGCAGTGACGTTCGCAGCAAAAGATTCAGCCAGGCTGCGCAGGGCTTTTGGTGGCAGCTCTTCAGTGCCGATTTCCACCAGGAAAGTTTTCTCAGACATGGCCGCCTCTTATTTGTTTCGGTTGCACATCGGGAAGCCAAGGGCTTCACGGGACGCGTAGTAAGCTTCTGCAACGGCTTTGGTCAGGGTACGAATACGCAGAATGTAGCGCTGACGTTCAGTCACGGAGATCGCTTTGCGGGCATCCAGCAGGTTGAAGCTGTGGGCAGCCTTCAGAATACGCTCGTAGGCAGGCAGCGGCAGCGGAGTCTCCAGCGCCAGCAGCTGCTGCGCTTCTTTCTCGTACTGCTCGAAGCAGGTGAACAGGAAGTCCACATCCGCGTATTCGAAGTTATAGGTGGATTGTTCCACTTCGTTCTGATGGAACACGTCGCCGTAGGTGGTTTTACCCAGCGGGCCGTCGCTCCAGACCAGGTCGTAAACGCTGTCTACGCCCTGAATGTACATCGCCAGACGTTCCAGACCGTAGGTGATCTCACCGGTGATCGGCTTACATTCCAGACCGCCAACCTGCTGGAAGTAAGTGAACTGGGTCACTTCCATGCCGTTCAGCCACACTTCCCAACCCAGACCCCAGGCACCCAGCGTTGGGTTTTCCCAGTTATCTTCCACGAAACGGATGTCGTGGATGGTGGGATCCATACCCAGCTCTTTCAGCGACCCGAGGTACAGTTCCTGAATGTTGTCGGGTGATGGCTTAATCACCACCTGGAACTGATAGTAGTGCTGCAAACGGTTCGGGTTTTCGCCATAACGGCCATCGGTCGGACGACGGGATGGCTGCACATAGGCGGTCGCCATTGGCTCTGGCCCTAACGCGCGCAGGCTAGTCATCGGGTGTGAGGTGCCTGCGCCAACTTCCATGTCCAAAGGTTGAACAATGGTGCAGCCCTGACGAGCCCAGTAATCCTGTAAGGTCAGGATCAGGCCCTGGAAGGTCTTGGTATCAAACTTTTGCATAGTATTTCGTGCTGGATACGTGTGGTTTTAAATGGAAGGGATCAGTATACCCGCTGGCTGCAAGATATACAGTACGAAACGGGGTTGTTTAGGGAAAATTGGGGAATAAGCCCTACAGCCAGAACCTGCGAAGGCTCTGGTTGCTGCTTATCCGAGCAATTTAGCGCATTGAGAGATGTAAAAACTGGCCGTCTGCATCAAAAGAGCAGACAAAGCCCTCTTTACGCGCCGTATAGCCTTTCAGTTCATAGCTGCCCTGAAAGCGCTCGAAGCCGTTTATATGAATTTTCTGTGCTTCAGAATTATAGCGGTGAGCCGCCTGATCCCTGCACAGCTGTTCCATATTCAGGGAACGCTCCGGGCTCATTTTCCCCTGCTGCGCTTTTTGGACAGGTATCTCCTCAGAAGCACTGCATCCTGTTAATAAGAGCAGCAGAAAGAGTGACACCCCACGCTTCATCATCATTTTTATTACCGCCCTGGTCAGTGGCTGTTATTTTTAGTAGCAACACGTTTATAGATTAAAGTCCGTCATTCTGCGAATCTCGCCAGCTCCCTACAAGTTAGCCTGGCTAAACTCAGAATTTTCTAAGGGAAAAGTTTTACGCAATCGCAGTCACACTTTCTTTATCAGGAATACAGAGGAACTGATGCAGTCAAAAATTAACTGGATTGATAACCTGCGGGGAATAGCCTGTCTGATGGTGGTGATGATCCACACAACGACCTGGTATGTCACGAACGCGCACAGTATCAGCCCTGTTAACTGGGATGTCGCCAATGTTCTGAACTCGGCCTCCCGCGTGAGCGTCCCGCTGTTCTTTATGATTTCCGGTTTTCTCTTTTTTGGCGAGCGTAGCGCACAGCCGAGACATTTCATCCGTATTGTCTCCTGTCTGCTGTTTTACAGCGCGATTTCGCTGCTCTATATCGTCCTGTTCACTTCAATTAACGCTGAACGTTCCCTGCTCAACTTGTTGCAAAAACCAGTGTTCTATCATCTATGGTTTTTCTTCGCGATAATCGTTATTTATCTTATTTCACCGTTAATTCAGGTAAAAAACGTCAACGGTAAAATGCTGCTGGCGCTGATGGTGGTCATCGGGATCGTGGCCAACCCGAATACCGTCTCACAGAAAATTGATGGCTTTGAATGGCTGCCCGTTAACCTCTATATCACCGGGGATACGTTTTATTACGTGCTGTACGGCATGCTGGGGCGCGCCATTGGCATGATGGAGACGCAAAAGCGAGGAATAAACTGGCTATGCGCGGCCGCGTTTCTCGTCGGTGTGTTTATTATCTCTCGCGGGACGCTGCATGAGCTGCAATGGCGCGGCAACTTTGCCGATACCTGGTATCTGTACTGCGGCCCGATGGTCTTTATCTGCGCAATCTCTCTGCTGACGCTGGTTAAAAACACCCTGAATGCCCGCCCGCTTCCGGTGCTGGGGTTTATCTCTCGCCACTCGCTGGGCATTTACGGTTTTCACGCGCTGGTGATCCACGCCCTGCGCACCCGAGGCGTTGAGCTTAAAAGCTGGCCGGTGCTGGATATTGTCTGGATATTTACCGTTACGCTGGTTGTCAGCCTGCTGCTGTCAATGTTGCTGCAAAGAATCGATACGCGCCGGTTTGTGAGCTAACCCGGTTGAAGGCTGGCAGGCCGGGTAAGCGTTAGCGCCACCCGGCTCCTGTTTATGACATTAGCGGCAAAAGCTGCCGATAAATTTTGCGGAACACGTCTCGTCTTTCAGCATAGCGAGCATGATTTTTCGCATCAGGACGATGCTGCTGTTCAAGCGACAGCTGGGGCAAAAGCTGGGGCAGTGGTTTATCCCGGTTCAGCGCAATTTGCGCCAGCCGTGCCGCACCGAGCGCCGGGCCGACATCGCCTCCCGTACGATAGTCCAGCTGCAACCCGCTGATATCGGAAAGCATTTGCCGCCAGTAGCTGCTTCGCGCACCGCCGCCAATTAACGTAATGCTGGATGGCGTAAGTCCACAGTCATGCACGACATCCATTCCGTCCGCCAGAGCATAGCCAACGCCTTCAAGCACCGCGCGCGCCAGCTCTGCCGGGCCGTGCTGATGGGTAAGACCGAAGAACACCCCTTTCGCTTCCGGGTTGTTATGAGGCGTCCGCTCGCCGGAAAGGTACGGTAAAAACCAGACCGCACCGGCATTATCATCCGCCTGCTGTGCCGCTGCGATAAGCGCCGGGACGTCCGCCATTCCGGTTAGTTTTGCCGCCCAGTCGAGGCAGGAAGCCGCGCTCAGCATCACCGACATTAAATGCCATTTACCCGGCAACGCGTGGCAGAAGCTGTGTACGGCGCTTCCAGGATTGCTACGATACCCGTCACTGACGGCAAAATAGACACCGGAAGTGCCGAGCGAGAGCATGGCCTGTCCTGCCTCGACCATCCCCACGCCGACCGCCCCCGCCGCATTATCGCCGCCGCCAGCGACGACAGGTACGGCTGGCATATTCCAGCGTTCAGCAACAGAAGGCTGCAAAGCGCCCGTGATTTCGCTGCCTTCAAACAGCGCAGGCATATGATCGCGCGTCAGCTGGCAGGCATCCAGCATCGCCTCGCTCCAGTTCCGTTTCGCCACGTCGAGCCACATCGTGCCCGCGGCGTCAGACATGTCGCTGGCAAAATCCCCCGTCATGCGAAAACGCAGGTAGTCTTTCGGCAACAGAACCTTCGCCACCTGGCGAAAAATCTCAGGCTCATGGCGCTGCACCCACAGGAGTTTTGGCGCGGTAAAACCGGGCATCATCAGGTTGCCCGTAATCTCGCGGGACGCAGGCACACGTTCCTCAAGGATCGCGCACTCTTCCGCACAGCGGCCATCGTTCCAGAGAATAGCCGGGCGCAGAACGCGATGCTGGCTATCCAGCAACGTTGCGCCATGCATTTGCCCGGCAATGCCCAGCGCCTTAACGCCGCGCAGGCTGTGCTGCTCGCCTAAGGCTTTCATCGCGCGGTCCGTCGCCTGCCACCACTGCTCCGGATCTTGTTCCGACCAAAGCGGATGCGGGCGTGAAACCTGCAACTTTTCAGTCTGCGTGGCTAACACATCGCCCTGCTCGCTTAACAGGATGGCTTTCACCCCCGACGTGCCAAGATCGATCCCGATATACATGTGGTGACTCCTTTGACAGAAATGCCCGGTGGCGCAGCGCTTACCGGGCATGAATGCTGTTATTTATCGAACAGGTAGTGATTGACCAGGTTTTCCAGCAGCTCCTGATGGCCGCTCTGATGCTGCGGCGCAAGCTGATGCTGTTCAGCGTACTTCGCGATCTCCGCAAGCGATAACTGACCTTTCAAAATTTGCTGGCCCAGCTCACTGTTCCAGCCGCTGTAGCGCTTCGCCACGCGCTTATCCAGCTCACCGTCTTCAATCATACGGGCCGCCACTTTCAGCGCCAGCGCCATGGTGTCCATCGCGCCAATATGCCCGTAGAACAGATCGTATTTGTCGGTGCTCTGGCGACGCACTTTGGCGTCGAAGTTCAGGCCGCCGGTGGTGAAACCGCCCGCTTTGATGATCTCGTACATCACCAGCGCATTCTCTTCCACGCTGTTCGGGAACTGGTCGGTATCCCAGCCCAGCTGTGGATCGCCACGGTTAGCATCGACAGAGCCGAAGATGCCCAGCGCAATCGCAGAGGCAATTTCGTGATGGAACGAGTGGCCCGCCAGGGTAGCGTGGTTAGCCTCAATATTCACTTTGATCTCTTTTTCCAGACCAAACTGCTTCAGGAAGCCATACACGGTGGCGACATCATAATCATACTGATGCTTGGTTGGCTCCTGTGGTTTTGGCTCAATCAGCAGCGTGCCGCGGAAACCGATTTTGTGTTTGTGGTCCACCACCATCTGCATAAAGCGACCAATCTGCTCGCGCTCCTGACGCAGGTCGGTATTCAGCAGCGTTTCATAACCTTCACGACCGCCCCAGAGTACATAGTTCTCACCGCCCAGCTGATGCGTGGCGTTCATCGCAGTCACGACCTGGGTTGCCGCCCAGCTGAAGACTTCCGGATCCGGGTTGGTTGCCGCACCCGCGCCATAGCGAGGGTTGGTAAAGCAGTTAGCCGTACCCCAGAGCAGCTTGACGCCACTTTGCTGCTGTTTTTCAGCCAGTACGTCGACCATCTGCGCGAAGTTGTTCAGATACTCTTTCAGCGATGCCCCTTCCGGCGACACGTCCACATCGTGGAAACAGTAGTACGGCACGTTCAGCTTATGGAAGAACTCGAACGCGACGTCGGCTTTACGCTTCGCCAGCTCAATGGCCTCGCCCGGCTGTTGCCATGGACGGTCAAAAGAGCCCACGCCGAACATATCGGCACCGTTCCAGCAGAAGGTGTGCCAGTAGCAGGCGGCAAAGCGCAAGTGATCTTCCATGCGCTTACCCAGCACCAGCTCATCCGGGTTGTAGTGACGAAATGCTAAAGGATTGGTCGTTTTCGTGCCTTCGAAACGAACGCGATCGAGTTGGTCGAAATAAGCTTGCATATTGAGCTCCATAATCAGGGTATGCGGCGTGGTCTTGCTTCTGGAGTAATAGTGAATAGACATTGGAGGTTGCTCAATTACGTTATTTCACACTGCTATTGAGAGAATGCGCAATTGTGCGCTGGCTCGCAAAATAATGTGCAGACAAACTATTTTTCGGCGCGCATTCCAGAATCAAATGTAATTAATAGGTTACGCTTTTTAAAATCCGATCGCGGTCATAAATTCAGAAATAAACCAAATATCGTAATGAGAAGATAAAAATCTGTAATTGCCAGCAGGCCTTTCCACGTTAAAAATTTGCTGCGTCTCAGCAGTGAATGTTTCTTTTATCTCAGCTACACATACCCCTACAAAAAGGCCTAATAATTATGAAGATAAAGAACCTGACCCTAACGCTCTGCACTACTCTCCTGCTTGCAAGCTTTGCCGGCCACGCCAAAGAGGTCAAAATCGGCATGGCGATTGATGACTTACGCCTGGAGCGCTGGCAAAAAGATCGCGATATCTTTGTTAAAAAAGCGGAATCTCTCGGCGCGGAGGTGTTCGTTCAGTCCGCTAACGGCAACGAAGAGACGCAAATGTCGCAAATCGAGAATATGATCAACCGTGGCGTCGATGTGCTGGTCATTATCCCGTATAACGGCCAGGTATTAAGCAACGTGGTGAAAGAAGCGAAACAGGAAGGCATAAAAGTCCTGGCTTATGACCGCATGATTAATAATGCCGACATTGATTATTATATTTCGTTCGACAATGAAAAGGTGGGCGAATTACAGGCTAAAAGCCTGGTCGCAAAAGTGCCTCAGGGGAATTATTTCCTGATGGGCGGCTCGCCCGTGGATAACAACGCCAAACTGTTTCGCCAGGGACAAATGAAAGTGCTGAAGCCGTATATCGACGAGGGCAAAATTAAAGTCGTCGGCGACCAGTGGGCTGACGGCTGGTTACCGGAAAACGCGCTGAAAATTATGGAAAACGCGTTGACTGCAAATAACAACAAAATCGATGCGGTGGTGGCCTCTAACGATGCCACTGCGGGTGGCGCCATTCAGGCGCTGAGCGCGCAGGGTCTGGCCGGGAAAGTCGCTATTTCCGGACAGGACGCCGACCTTGCGGGTGTAAAACGCATCATCGCGGGTACCCAGACCATGACGGTGTATAAGCCCATTACCGAGCTTGCCAATACGGCCGCCGAAATTGCCGTTGAGCTGGGCAATGGTCAGCAACCTAAAGCAGACGCGACGTTAAATAACGGCCTGAAAGACGTACCTGCTCGCCTGCTTACCCCTATCGAAGTCAACAAAGAGAATATTGACGCCACCGTGGTGAAAGACGGTTTCCATAAGAAGAGTGAACTGTAATCCAGCGCAGCCCCTGCCCGGCAGGGGCGCATTGACCTGCCCTGTTCATCTGTCGGGCTATGTGGAGCAGTTATGTCTTATTTACTTGAAATGAAAAGCATCACCAAAGCCTTCGGGGCGGTGAAAGCAGTCGACAACGTAAGCCTGCGGCTGAATCCCGGCGAAGTGATGTCGCTGTGCGGCGAAAATGGCTCGGGAAAATCCACGCTGATGAAAGTGTTGTGCGGGATCTATCCGCACGGCAGCTACGAGGGCGAAATCGTCTTTGCCGGCGAGGTGCTCCAGGCCACGCACATTCGCGATACCGAACGTAAAGGCATCGCTATTATTCACCAGGAGCTGGCGCTGGTGAAGCACCTTACCGTGCTGGAAAATATTTTTCTCGGCGCCGAACTCTCACGCCACGGCGTACTGGATTACGACACCATGACGCTGCGCTGCGAAAAACTGCTGGCCCAGGTGAGCCTGGCTATCTCACCGGATACGCGCGTGGGCGACTTAGGTTTGGGCCAGCAGCAGCTGGTGGAGATCGCCAAGGCGCTGAACAAGCAGGTACGCCTGCTGATCCTCGACGAGCCAACCGCCTCGCTCACCGAACAGGAAACCGCCGTTCTGCTCAATATCATCCGCGACCTGCAAAACCACGGTATCGCCTGCATCTATATTTCGCACAAGCTCAATGAGGTGAAAGCTATTTCCGACACCATCTGCGTCATCCGCGACGGGCAGCACATTGGCACGCGTGAAGCAGAAGGCATGAGCGAAGATGACATCATCACCATGATGGTGGGTCGCGAACTCACCGCACTGTATCCCAACGAACCACACACCATAGGCGAAGAACTCCTGCGCGTGGAAAACCTGACGGCGTGGCATCCCGTTAACCGCCACATCAAGCGCGTGGATAACCTCTCCTTCTCGCTGCACCGCGGCGAAATTCTCGGTATTGCGGGTTTAGTGGGTGCCGGAAGAACCGAGGCCGTGCAGTGTCTGTTTGGCGTCTGGCCGGGGCGCTGGGAAGGCAAAATTTATATCGACGGTCAGCCGGTAAAAATCGACAACTGCCAGCAGGCCATTGCCAAAGGCATTGCTATGGTGCCCGAAGACCGCAAAAAAGACGGCATCGTGCCGGTCATGGCGGTGGGAAAAAATATCACGCTGGCGGCGCTCAGCCAGTTTTCCGGCGCGCTGAGCAGCCTGGATGATGCCGCAGAACAGCAGTGTATTCTTCAGTCACTTGCCAGGCTCAAGGTGAAAACCTCCTCGCCGGAACTGGCGATAGGTCGCCTGAGCGGCGGCAACCAGCAGAAAGCGATTCTGGCGCGCTGCCTGTTGCTTAATCCGCGCATTTTAATTCTGGACGAACCCACGCGCGGGATCGATATCGGCGCGAAGTATGAAATCTACAAGCTGATCAACCAGCTTGTGCAGCAAGGGATTGCCGTCATTGTTATCTCGTCCGAATTGCCTGAAGTGCTGGGGCTGAGCGACCGCGTACTGGTCATGCATGAAGGGAAACTCAAAGCCAACCTGAACAACCAGAACCTGACGCAAGAGCAGGTGATGGAAGCTGCCTTAAGGAGCGAACGCCATGTCGAAAAGCAACCCGTCTGATATCAAAGTCGCTGTTCCGACGCCCGGTGCGTTCGCAGGACTTAAATCGCTGAATCTGCAAGTTTTTGTAATGATTGCCGCCATTATCGTGATCATGTTGTTCTTTACCTGGATGACCGATGGCTCCTATTTGAGCGCACGTAACGTTTCTAACCTGCTGCGTCAGACCGCCATCACCGGGATCCTGGCGGTGGGGATGGTCTTTGTGATTATCTCAGCGGAAATTGACCTGTCAGTAGGGTCGATGATGGGTCTGCTCGGCGGCGTGGCGGCAATTTTTGACGTCTGGCTCGGCTGGCCGCTGCCGCTGACGATTGCGGTCACGCTGGTACTGGGTCTGCTGCTGGGGGCGTGGAATGGCTGGTGGGTGGCCTACCGTAAGGTCCCGTCGTTTATCGTCACCTTAGCGGGGATGCTGGCCTTCCGCGGCATTCTGATTGGGATCACCAACGGCACTACCGTCTCCCCGACCAGCGCCTCGATGTCCCAGATTGGCCAAAGCTACCTCTCTGATGGCGTCGGTTTTACGATCGGCGTGGTTGGGCTGATGGCGTTTGTCGCGTGGCAATGGCGAGGACGCATGCGTCGCCAGGCGCTGGGGCTGGCCTCGCCTGCTTCAACCTCGGTTGTCGGCCGTCAGGCGCTTACTGCGGTGATTGTACTGGGCGCCATCTGGCTGTTAAACGATTATCGCGGCGTCCCAACGCCCGTTCTGCTGCTGGCGCTGTTGCTGTTAGGTGGGATGTTTATGGCCACGCGTACCGCATTCGGTCGCCGTATTTATGCCATCGGTGGCAATCTCGAAGCCGCGCGTTTGTCCGGCATTAACGTAGAACGCACCAAACTCGCCGTCTTTGCCATCAACGGCCTGATGGTGGCCATCGCGGGGCTGATCCTCAGCTCACGTTTGGGGGCGGGCTCCCCCTCTGCCGGTAATATTGCCGAGCTGGACGCCATCGCCGCCTGCGTGATTGGCGGGACCAGCCTCGCCGGGGGCATTGGCAGCGTGGCGGGGGCGGTGATGGGCGCATTTATTATGGCTTCGCTGGATAACGGGATGAGTATGATGGACGTGCCGACGTTTTGGCAGTATATCGTCAAGGGTGCCATTCTTTTGCTGGCAGTCTGGATGGACTCTGCCACCAAGCGGCGCGCCTGATAACAGTATCGTGACTAATTTGGGAAATAAGCCATGTTTGAAAAGCGTCACCGCATTACGTTGTTATTCAATGCCAACAAAGCCTATGACCGGCAGGTGGTTGAAGGGGTTGGCGAATATTTGCAGGCGTCGCAATCCGAATGGGATATTTTCATCGAAGAAGATTTCCGTACCCGTCTGGAGAACATCAAAGACTGGCTGGGCGACGGGGTCATCGCTGACTTTGACGACCCCGTGATTGAACAGTTGCTGAGTGGCGTTGACGTGCCTATCGTGGGCGTTGGCGGCTCTTATCATACACCGGAACATTATCCTCCCGTTCACTACATCGCCACGGATAACCATGCTCTGGTCGAGACTGCCTTCCTCCATTTAAAGGAGAAAGGCGTCCATCGTTTTGCGTTTTACGGATTGCCCGCCACGAGCGGAAAGCGCTGGGCGATGGAGCGTGAGTATGCCTTCTGCCAGCTGGTTGCCCAGGAGAAGTATCGCGGCGTCGTTTATCAGGGGCTGGAAACCGCGCCAGAAAACTGGCAGCACGCACAAAATCGTCTGGCTGACTGGCTGCAAACGCTGCCGCCCCAGACAGGGATTATCGCCGTGACGGACGCCCGCGCCCGCCACGTATTACAGGTGTGCGAACATTTGCATATTCCGGTGCCTGAAAAGCTGTGCGTGATTGGTATTGATAACGAAGAGCTTACGCGCTATCTGTCGCGCGTGGCGCTCTCATCCGTGGCTCAGGGTACCCGTCAGATGGGCTATCAGGCCGCAAAGCTGCTGCACAGACTGTTAGACAACGAATCCCTGCCGCTCCAGCGTCTGCTGGTTCCTCCCGTTCGCGTGGTCGAACGTCGCTCAACTGACTACCGCTCATTAAACGATCCGGCCGTGATTCAGGCGATGCACTACATTCGCAATCATGCCTGCAAAGGGATTAAGGTCGATCAGGTGCTCGATTCGGTCGGCATATCACGTTCGAATCTGGAGAAGCGGTTTAAAGAGGAAGTGGGTGAGACGATCCACGCCGTGATCCATGCGGAAAAGCTGGAGAAAGCGCGCAGTCTGCTGATCTCCACCTCGCTGTCGATCAACGAGATTTCACAGATGTGTGGCTATCCGTCGCTTCAGTATTTCTATTCGGTGTTCAGGAAAGAGTATGACACCACGCCGAAGGAGTACCGGGAACGGTACAGTGAAGTCCTGCTCTAGAAAAAAGAACGCCTTCCAGTGGAAGGCGTTTTTCATTACATATGTGCGGCAATCAGACGCTGGTTATCCTGGTACATGGAGAACAGGTAATTGTTATAACGCTGTCCCTGAGTGGAATAACCTTTCAGCTTATGGATCATCGCCGTGGCCGTCACTTCCTGATCCGCCTTACGCAGCTGAGCGCGTGACTTACGGAACGAGGAATAGGCCGGGTGGGTGTTCAGGTTCACCACGTAGGCATTCACGGAATCTTTCACCGATTCAAACTGTGAATAGCCCTTCACCTTGCCGGGCGCGTTAGTACAACGACCTTTTACGCATTTCATGCCAAACAGATTGTTGTTGTTGCGCGCCAGCTTCGAGGTGCCCCAACCGCTTTCGGCGGCGGCCATTGTCGCGACCATACTGCCTGGAATGATGTCCACACGTTCTAACAGTGAGTTCCAAGGCACGCGACGCGTGTTCCCGCTCCACTTCACTTTATAGCGTTTGGCGATATCTTTCAGGCGAGTGCGCTCAGACGGCGACCAGCGGCTGTCGTACTGTTTGGAGATCAGCCAGTTACGATCCGCAGTAATCGCGGCATTTTGGCTTTTAATGTAAGGCATTACCGTCCGGAGAAACGCTTTTTTCCTTGGTGTCCCGGAAGGGTATTTTCGCAAATCAGGAAGTGAACTACTCTTTGCACTATTGCGAGAATACTCTTGTTTACTGCTAACCTTACTGCTTGTCGTCTTTATTACGTGGGCTTTCTTACTCGTTGTATCCGTGTGCGTCTTTGCAAGCACCTCACCTGAAAATGCCATGGTGAGTAACATGAGTATCGCGGCCCCATATCGTCGAATGGGAGTCGATATCATTAGGTCTCCTGGTCGGATATAAACATTCCAACACCTTATTTTCTTCAAAAATTTGAGAGCGGAATCTCAAATCGTACCAAAAATAGTCTTCAAGAGCACGTCTATAAATAGTCCAATTCCGAAACTATGTCATCCGGAACATGCTCATTAAAGCATCAACGCTGGAAAAATGTGCGCGATATCGCAGATAACTGCCTAATTTTGCGCGGGATCACTCATCCCTTCGCGTCCTCCTTGCAGAAAGCCGTAGAGGAGGAGTTTTTCCCCTGAGCCGAATGGCACACTGGTCAAAAATGCCGCGACAGGAAAATGGAATGAAACGCACTGCATTAGCTGTTCTGATGTTACCCGCATTCGCGCATGCCGACTGGTCATCGCCGGGATTTAACGCGTTTAGCGCTGAAGGTACCGGCGTCTTTACCAGCCAGGCAACGCTTGCGAAGGGTACCCGCCCGCTGACGTTGAGTCTTGACAACGCGTGCTGGCAGCCGACAGGTGCCATTAAGCTCAACGAGATGCTGTCGCTCAAACCGTGCGAAGGCACCCCACCGCAGTGGCGGTTATTCCGTGACGGCGTTTATCAGATGCGTATTGATACGCGCTCGGGAACGCCGACGCTGATGTTGACGGTGCAAAGTGCGGCGCCACAGCCTGTCGCAAACGTCACCCGCCAGTGCCCGAAGTGGGACGGCAAACCGCTGACGATCGACGTCGTTAACACCTTCCCGGAAGGCACGGTGGTGCGTGATTTTTACAGCAAACAGACCGCGACCGTTCAAAACGGCAAAGTAACTCTTCAGCCAGCCGCCAACAGCAATGGCCTGCTGCTGCTTGAGCGCGCCGAGACGGACAAACCCGCGCCGTTCAGCTGGCAAAACGCCACCGTCTATTTCGTGCTGACCGATCGCTTCGTGAATGGCGACCCCACCAACGACAACAGCTATGGCCGTCATAAAGACGGTATGCAGGAGATTGGTACTTTCCACGGCGGCGATCTGAAAGGGCTTACCAGCAAACTGGATTACCTTCAGCAGCTGGGCGTGAATGCGCTCTGGATAAGCTCGCCGCTGGAGCAGATCCACGGCTGGGTTGGCGGCGGCACCAAAGGGGATTTCCCCCACTACGCCTATCACGGCTATTACACTCAGGACTGGACGAAACTCGACGCCAACATGGGCAACGAAGATGATTTACGCCAGCTTGTCGACGACGCGCACAGGCGCGGTATCCGCGTCCTGTTTGACATTGTCATGAACCACGCGGGTTATGCGACGCTTGCAGATATGCAGGAGTATCAGTTTGGCGCGCTCTATTTGCAGGGCGATGAGCTGAAAAAAACCCTCGGCGAGCGCTGGACTGACTGGAAGCCAGGCGCGGGTCAAAGCTGGCACAGCTTCAACGATTACATCAACTTCAGTGACAAAGCCGCATGGGAAAAATGGTGGGGTAAAAAATGGATCCGTACCGATATCGGTGATTACGACAACCCGGGCTTTGACGATCTGACCATGTCGCTGGCCTTCCTGCCTGATCTGAAAACGGAATCTAAGATCCCGTCAGGTTTGCCGAACTTTTATCAACACAAGCCCGACACCAACGCGAAAGTGATGACGAATTTCACGCCGCGAGATTACCTGACTCACTGGCTTAGCCAGTGGGTACGTGACTACGGCATCGACGGTTTCCGGGTCGATACCGCTAAGCACGTTGAGCCTGAAGCCTGGCTGCAACTGAAAAACCAGGCCAGCCAGGCGCTGGCCGCGTGGAAAGCCGCCAACCCGGACAAAAAACTCGACGATGCGCCATTCTGGATGACCGGTGAATCCTGGGGCCACGGCGTGATGCAGAGCGATTATTACCGCCACGGCTTCGATGCGATGATCAATTTTGACTATCAGGAGCAGGCGGCAAAAGCGGTGGACTGCCTGGCCGATATGGATTTGACCTGGCAGCAAATGGCAGAAAAGCTGCAAAGTTTTAATGTGCTGAGCTATCTCTCCTCCCATGATACGCGTCTGTTCCGTGAAGGAGGCCAGCGCGCCGCTGAGTTACTGCTGCTGGCACCGGGAAGCGTGCAGATCTATTACGGCGATGAATCAGAGCGTCCTTTCGGCCCGACGGGCTCCGATCCGCTACAGGGAACCCGTTCGGATATGAACTGGCATGACGTCACGGGTAAACAGGCGTTAACTGTCGCCCACTGGCAGCTTCTGGGGCAGTTCCGCGCCCGTCATCCGGCGGTGGGTGAAGGCAAGCAAACAACGCTGTCGATGAAAGAAGGCTACGGCTTTGTGCGCGAGCACAAGGGCGATAAGGTGATGGTGGTGTGGGCGGGTAATCAATAGACCCCCTCACCCTAACCCTCTCCCCAAAGGGGAGAGGCCTGGGGTGAGGGGCATTCACCAGAACAATTCACCACACAAATACAAACCCGCCACATAAAACAACAAATCCGACCACATCCGCCGATTTGCACCAACACGGTGCTGGCGTTATGGTTACTGCCTTTCATATTAAGCCCGACAGATCACCTGCTATGACGTTTTCACTTTTCGGCGACAAATTTACCCGCCATTCAGGCATTACCCGCCTGATGGAGGACCTCAACGACGGGCTGCGCACCCCAGGCGCTATCATGCTTGGCGGCGGAAACCCGGCTCAAATTCCGGAGATGAACACCTACTTCCAGACGCTGCTGGCAGAGATGCTGGAAAACGGTAAAGCAACCGATGCGCTATGTAATTACGACGGCCCTCAGGGTAAAACAGAACTACTGACGCTTCTGGCGGCAATGCTGCGGGAAGCGCTGGGTTGGGATATCGAACCACAGAATATTGCACTGACAAACGGCAGTCAGAGCGCGTTTTTCTACTTATTCAATCTGTTCGCCGGACGCCGCGCCGATGGCACCACGAAAAAAGTGCTGTTCCCGCTGGCACCGGAATATATTGGCTATGCCGATGCCGGCCTCGAAGAAGACCTATTTGTTTCCGCACGTCCGAATATCGAGTTGCTGCCAGAGGGCCAGTTCAAATATCACGTCGATTTTGAACATCTGCATATCGGTGAAGAGACGGGCATGATCTGCGTATCACGTCCCACCAACCCGACGGGCAACGTGATCACCGACGACGAGCTGATGAAGCTGGATGCGCTGGCGAATCAGCACGGCATCCCGCTGGTGATCGATAACGCCTATGGCGTACCGTTCCCGGGGATCATTTTCAGCGAAGCGCGTCCGCTATGGAACCCGAATATCATCCTCTGCATGAGCCTCTCCAAGCTGGGCCTGCCGGGCAGCCGTTGCGGCATTATCATTGCTAACGAGAAAATCATCACCGCCATTACCAACATGAACGGCATTATCAGCCTTTCGCCTGGCGGCATCGGTCCGGCGATGATGTGCGAGATGATCAGGCGTAACGACCTGCTGCGCCTGTCGAATGAGGTGATTAAGCCGTTTTACTCTCAGCGCGTTCAGGAAACTATAGCCATCCTTCGCCGCTACTTACCGGAAGAACGCTGCCTGATCCATAAACCGGAAGGGGCAATTTTCCTGTGGCTGTGGTTTAAGGATCTGCCCATTACGACAGAGCTGCTTTATCAGCGTCTGAAAAAACGTGGCGTACTGATGGTGCCAGGGGATTACTTCTTCCCGGGGCTGGATAAGCCGTGGCCGCACACGCACCAGTGCATGCGTATGAACTACGTCCCGGACCCGGAAAAAATCGAAGCGGGTGTGAAAATTCTCGCCGAAGAGATTGAGAACGCCTGGCGCGAGGCCGGTTAATAAAACCTCAGGCCAGATTACGCAGCCGTTCCGCGCGTAATCTGGCGGGGTCTATGCAGCGCAGCGCGTGGGTGGGACAGGCTTCGACGCAGGCGGGACCGCTCTCGCGATGCGCGCACAAATCACATTTCAGCGCCTGAACGCGATCTTCCACGACCCGAACCTGCATTGCCCCGAACGGGCACGCCACCATACAGCTTTTGCAGCCGATACAGCGCGATTGCTTAACGAGCCAGGCTCCCGCAGCGTGGTGAATGGCCCCCGTCGGGCAGACATTCGCGCAGGGCGCATCTTCACACTGGTGGCAGCCCACCGCCGTAGTGAAGGTTCCCCCCTTAACCACGCGGATCCGTGACGTAAACGCTACTGGCGTGGCGCTGCTTTGATGCGACATCATGCACGCTACCTCACAGGTACGACACCCGATACATTTTTCAGGATCCGCCAGGATAAATTGGTTCATCAGTTACGCCTCGCGCACGTTAAACCCCAGTTCTTTCGAGATAGCTTCCGCCGTGTCACGCAGCGGTTTTAGCAAGTTTTTCTCACCCACCTGCTTCATGCGCGACGTCGACAGCGAAATGGAGATGGCATAGGGTACGCGCCCGTGAATATCAAAGACCGGCACGGCGATACATGACACACCCAGCTCGTTCTCTTCTTTATCCATCGCCATACTGTGATCGCGAATTTCCGCCAGCTCATCATACATCGCGCTCAGTTCGGTGATGGTGTTGCGGGTCAAAGGTTGGATCTGTTCCTGGTGGCTTTCCCAGTAGCTCGCCACGTAATCCTGATGACCAAACGCCATATAGATTTTGCCCATTGCAGAACAATAGAGCGGCATATGCTGGCCGATATATGCGCGCGTGCGCAGCATACCGGTTGTCGGCTCAAGCTTATAAATCAGGATCGCGTGATCATCTTCACGGCTGGAGAAGTTGACCGTTTCGCCGGTGGCAATGTTCAGCGCCTCGAGGTGCGGCGCCGCCACGTGAATAATATTGAGAGATGAAAGCGCCTTTTGCCCGACGGCGATAAATTTGGTGGTCAGACGATAGCTCCCTGCCGCCGGCGCTGGCGTCACGTACCCGCACGACTGCAACCCCTGCAATAACCGGTGCACGGTACTTTTATTCAGCCCCGCCAGTTCTGATAAATGCGCAAGCGGACACCCGTTCGGATAGTTACTGAGGATTTCAATCAGCATCAGGCCGCGAAACAAGCTCTGGCTACCTGCTGGCCTCTCTTTTTCTTGCGTCATTTCGCTCTCTTTTATGCTCATCAAATAGCTCCTGTTTATTGCGCCCTGATGGTAGCGCAAAGTGTGGTTTAGTTCACGATCTCAACAGAAAAAACACAACCATTTGATTTTAATCGATTTTGAAAAACGTGAATGTCGTTGATCTGACAAAATTTGATCGTTATATTTGAAATCAGATTTCGCATAGTGAAATTTAGTGATAAAAAAGCACTCGCACTTGCCCCTAAAAAAACAGGAGAACAGGGATGAAAGTGACCTTCCAAGAGTTGAAAGCGGCGTTCAATCGGGTTCTGCTCGATCGCGGTGTAAAAGCGGATACCGCTGACGCCTGCGCCGAGATGTTCGCCCGCACCACGGAGTCCGGCGTTTATTCACACGGCGTCAACCGCTTCCCGCGATTTATTCAGCAGCTTGACGCAGGCGACATCATCCCTGACGCCCAGCCGAAACGCGTAACGACATTAGGCGCCATCGAACAGTGGGATGCGCAGCGTTCCATCGGCAACCTGACGGCGAAGAAGATGATGGACCGTGCTACCGAGCTGGCGTCCGATCACGGGATCGGCCTGGTGGCGCTGCGTAACGCGAACCACTGGATGCGCGGCGGCAGCTACGGCTGGCAGGCGGCGGAGAAAGGCTATATCGGCATCTGCTGGACCAACTCTATTGCCGTGATGCCCGCGTGGGGATCAAAAGAATGCTGCATCGGCACAAACCCGCTGATCGTCGCTATCCCGTCGAATCCAATCACCATGGTCGATATGTCGATGTCGATGTTCTCCTACGGCATGCTGGAGGTGAATCGCCTGGCCGGACGCGAATTACCGGTCGACGGCGGCTTTGACGATGAAGGCAATCTGACCAGAGAGCCGGGCGTGATTGAGAAAAACCGTCGCATTCTGCCCATGGGCTACTGGAAAGGTTCTGGCTTATCGATTGTGCTCGACATGATCGCCACCCTGCTCTCTGACGGCGCGTCCGTTGCGGAAGTGACCCAGGACAACAGCGACGAATACGGCGTATCGCAGATCTTTATCGCCGTCGAAGTGGATCGCCTGATCGACGGTCCAACCCGCGATGCCAAACTACAGCGCATCATGGACTTCATCACCACCGCAGAACGCGCTGATGAAAATGTCGCCGTCCGTCTGCCTGGACATGAATTTACTCGCCTGCTGGAAGAAAACCGCCGGGACGGCATCACCATCGACGACAGCGTGTGGGCGAAAATCCAGTCTCTGTAAGGAGTGGGTCATGATATTCGGACATATTGCACAGCCAAATCCATGTCGCCTGCCACTGGCGATAGAAAAGGCGCTTAATTTTCTGCGTACCACGGATTTCACCACCCTGGCACCGGGCGTGATCGAAATTGAAGGCCGCAACATTTTTGCCCAGGTTCTCGACCTCACCACAAAGGAGCAGCACGAGAACCGCCCTGAAGTCCATCGCCGCTATCTGGATATCCAGTTTCTGGCCTGGGGTGAAGAAAAAATCGGTATTGCTATTGATACCGGGAATAACAAAATCAGCGAATCATTGCTGGAGCAACGGGATATTATTTTTTATCACGACAGTGAACACGAGTCGTTTATCGAAATGATACCTGGCAGCTACGCCATATTTTTCCCGCAGGATGTTCACCGTCCTGCCTGTATTAAAAACAAGGGATCCGCAATTCGTAAAATTGTGGTGAAAGTGGCCATCAGCGAATTAGATTAATTTTCTGATAAATACAGGAATGCGAAATGACCAACACCGGTTTTATTATTGGTGCGTACCCCTGCGCACCCTCGTTTCACCAGAAAGGGGAGCAGGAAGAATACACCTTCTGGCGGGAACTTTCCGACACGCCAAATATTCGCGGGCTGGAACAACCTTGCCTTGAAAATCTCCATCCGTTTGGTGATGAATGGCTGTTTCGTCATACGCCGGGCAACTGGCAGATCGTTGTCACAGCCGTTATGGAAACCATGCGCCGCCGCGGCAGCAACGGCGCGTTTGGCCTGGCGTCCGCGGACGAAGAACAGCGTAAAGCGTGCATTGAATATTACCGCCATCTGCATCAAAAGATTGATGCCGTTCACACCCGCTTTCCCGGGAAAGTGGTCGCTCTGGAAATGCAGGCCGCACCGCAGGCGGGTAATGAATCTGTCGAGCAAGCGACAGAAGCATTCTCCCGCTCGGTACGGGAAATCGCGAGCTGGGACTGGGGCTGCGATCTGGTGCTGGAACACTGTGATGCGATGAATGGCCCGGCGCCGCGTAAAGGGTTCTTGCCCTTAGAGCAGGTGCTGGAGGTAGTGAAAGAGACCGATATCAGCGTCTGTATCAACTGGGCACGTTCGGCTATTGAAGGTCGCAACACCGCCCTTCCGCTGGAACATGTTCAGGCGGCACTCGCTGCCGGGAAACTGGGGGCGCTGATGTTTTCGGGCACGACCCCTCACGGTGAGTATGGAGAATGGCAGGATCTGCACGCGCCGTTTTCTTCGTTCTGCGCCGACAGTCTCATGTCCATTGAACATGTAAAAGCGCTGTTTACTGCGGCGAGCGCCGCAACATTGAAATTCTCCGGTATTAAATTACTGGAAATAAATGCTAATGCTGACGTCAGCCATCGCATCGCTATTTTGCGCGACGGCATTAGCGCTATGAATAAAGCATCACAATAAAAATAAAGAATACATTTTCCGGTTACCTTCACTGAGATATTAACTATGAATATTTCTTCTAATGCTCTACACGCGGACATTCCGCGTCAACGCTGGCTAAGGATCATTCCCCCTATTCTTATCGCCTGCATTATTTCCTATATGGACCGCGTAAATATAGCTTTTGCGATGCCCGGCGGTATGGATGAAGAGCTGGGCATTTCCGCCACGATGGCGGGCCTGGCGGGGGGGATCTTTTTTATCGGCTATTTGTTCCTGCAAGT
Source organism: Enterobacter cloacae complex sp. IR5402 (assembly GCF_049238125.1). Taxonomy (NCBI): domain Bacteria; kingdom Pseudomonadati; phylum Pseudomonadota; class Gammaproteobacteria; order Enterobacterales; family Enterobacteriaceae; genus Enterobacter; species Enterobacter cloacae complex sp. IR5402. Next base: position 44,817 of record NZ_JBMKHO010000018.1, on the reverse strand, counting down.
TCCCGGCGGCAAAATTGCCGTGCACGGCAGCGGTAAGAAGTTTATCGGCTGGTCGCTGGTTGCCTGGGCGGTGATCTCGGTTCTGACCGGGCTTGTGACCAACCAGTATCAGCTGCTGGTGCTGCGCTTCTTACTCGGTGTGGCGGAAGGCGGGATGCTGCCCGTTGTGCTCACGATGATCAGTAACTGGTTCCCGGATGCCGAGCGCGGCCGCGCCAACGCGATTGTGATCATGTTCGTGCCCATCGCCGGGATCATCACCGCCCCGCTGTCGGGCTGGATTATTACCGCTCTCGACTGGCGCTGGCTGTTCATTATTGAAGGTCTGATGTCCGTTGTTGTGCTGGTGCTGTGGGCGTTCACCGTCTACGACCGGCCGCAGGAAGCGCGCTGGATCTCTGAGGCCGAGAAAAACTACCTGGTACAAACGCTGGCGGCAGAGCAGCAGGCCATTGCGGGTAAAGAGGTGAAAAACGCCTCGCTCAGCGCGGTGCTGTCTGACAAAACCATGTGGCAGCTGATCGCCCTCAACTTCTTCTACCAGACTGGCATATACGGTTACACCCTCTGGCTGCCCACCATTCTGAAAGAACTGACGCACACCAGCATCGGCCAGGTGGGAATGCTCGCTATTCTGCCTTACATCGGCGCCATTGCCGGTATGTTCCTGTTCTCTTCACTCTCTGACCGCACCGGCAAGCGCAAGCTGTTTGTCTCCCTGCCATTGATTGGCTTTGCGCTCTGCATGTTCCTCTCCGTGGCGCTGAAAGAGCACACCTGGCTGGCCTATGCCGCGCTGGTGGGCTGTGGCTTCTTCCTGCAATCCGCAGCGGGCGTGTTCTGGACTATCCCGGCGCGTCTGTTCAGCGCTGAGATGGCGGGTGGCGCTCGCGGCGTGATCAATGCCCTGGGCAACCTCGGCGGGTTCTGCGGTCCTTATGCGGTAGGCGTACTGATCACCCTGTACAGCAAAGACGCAGGCGTTTACTGCCTGGCGGTTTCGCTGGCGCTGGCATCGCTGCTGGCCCTGCTGTTACCGGCGAAATGCGATGCCGGAGCAGAGCCTAATCCCACGGTGACTCCACATAAACGTGCGGCCTGATGCCCTCACCCTAGCCCTCTCCCACGGGGAGAGGGAGAAAACCGAACCGTAGGCCGGGTAAGCGAAGCACCCGGCAATTAAGCGAGAAGAAGATGAGTGAAAAAGAGCCCTTCTGGCTGGGTATCGATTGTGGCGGTACTTATCTGAAAGCCGGTTTATACAACAGTCAGGGCAAAGAAGTCTGTATTGAACGCCGCTCAGTGGCCACGCTCAGCCCACGCGCCGGCTACGCCGAGCGGGATATGCACCAGCTCTGGCAGCACTGCCACATAACGGTCGCCCTGCTGCTCAAAAATTCAGGCGCTGACGGCGGTCAGATCAAAGGCGTTGGCATTTCAGCCCAGGGGAAGGGGCTGTTTTTGCTCGATAAACAGGATCGCCCCTTGGGTAACGCCATACTCTCCTCCGATCGCCGTGCGCTGGAGATCGTGCAACGCTGGCAGCAGGACGGTATACCCGAAAAGCTCTATCCGCATACTCGCCAGACGCTGTGGACGGGGCATCCGGCCTCGCTCCTGCGCTGGGTTAAAGAGAACGAGCCGCAGCGGTATCAGCAAATTGGCAGCGTGATGATGGCGCACGATTACCTGCGCTGGTGTCTGACCGGGGTCAAAGGCTGCGAAGAGAGCAACATCTCGGAATCCAATCTCTACAACATGAATACCGGGCAGTACGATCCGCAGCTCACGCGCTGGCTCGGCATCAGCGACATTGACGGTGCCCTGCCGTCCATTATCGGTTCAGCAGAAATTTGCGGGGAAATCACCGCTCAGGCAGCCGCACTAACCGGTCTCACGGCGGGTACTCCCGTCGTTGGTGGACTGTTTGATGTGGTTTCCACCGCGATCTGCGCCGGGCTGCATGACGAACATACGCTGAATGCCGTAATGGGGACCTGGGCCGTGACCAGTGGGATTGCCCACGGCATCCGCGACAACGAGCCGTTCCCCTACGTCTATGGCCGCTACGTCCATCCGCAGCAGTTCATCGTTCATGAAGCCAGCCCCACGTCGTCCGGCAACCTGGAATGGCTGACGGCCCAATGGGGCGATATGTCATTTGATGAGATTAACCACGCCGTGGCCAGCCTGCCAAAAGCTGAAAGCGATGTGTTCTTCCTGCCTTTCCTCTACGGCAGCAACGCCGGGCTGGAGATGACCAGCGGTTTCTATGGTTTGCAGGCGCTGCATACCCGCGCGCACCTCCTCCAGGCGGTTTATGAAGGGGTGGTATTCAGCCACATGACCCACCTCAACCGTATGCTCGAACGCTTTCCCCATGTGCAGGCCCTGCGCGTGACGGGCGGCCCAACCCATTCGGACGTGTGGATGCAGATGCTCGCCGACGTCAGCGGCCTGGCGATTGAACTCCCGCAGGTGGAAGAGACCGGCTGTTCCGGTGCGGCGCTGGCCGCGCTCGTCGGTACAGGTCTCTATCCTGATTTTTACGCCGCTCAGCGCGCCCTCAGGCATGACATCCGGATGATTGAACCTGACATGCGTGCCCATGCCGCCTACCAGCGCAAATATCACCGTTACCAGCTACTGATTTCAGCATTACAGGGCTATCACGCCCGCGTTAAGGAGTACGACCTATGAGCCGACCATTATTGCAGCTGGCGCTCGACCACACCTCGCTTCAGGCCGCGCAGCGCGATGTCGCGACGCTTTCCGAGCACGTCGACATCGTCGAAGCTGGCACCATTCTGTGCCTGACCGAAGGGCTAAACGCCGTTCGCGCCCTGCGTGCGCAGTGTCCGGATAAAATTATCGTGGCGGACTGGAAAGTCGCCGATGCCGGAGAAACGCTGGCTGAACAGGCGTTTGGCGCAGGCGCAAACTGGATGACCATCATCTGTGCCGCCCCGCTGGCCACCGTTGAACGTGGCCACGAGGTCGCACTGCGCGGCGGCGGCGAGATCCAGATGGAGCTGTTTGGCAACTGGACGCTGGACGACGCGCGCGCGTGGCACCGCATCGGGGTGAAGCAGGCGATATACCACCGCGGGCGCGACGCACAGGCCAGCGGCCAGCAGTGGGACGAGGCGGATCTCAGCAAAATGAAGGCGCTGTCCGATATCGGGCTACAGCTTTCCATCACTGGCGGTATCACCCCCGCTGACCTGCCGCTGTTTAAGCAGATCAACGTCAAAGCCTTCATTGCCGGTCGCGCGCTGGCTGGCGCCGATAATCCGCCGCAGGTGGCACAGGCATTCCATTCGCAAATCCGCGACATCTGGGGAGAGTAACCATGCGTCAGCATCCGTTAGGCATTTACGAAAAAGCGCTGCCAAAAGATCTCTCCTGGCCGGAGCGCCTGGTTCTGGCAAAAAGCTGCGGCTTCGATTTTGTGGAGATGTCGGTGGATGAGACCGACGAGCGTTTATCGCGCCTTGAATGGAGTACCACGCAGCGCGCCTCTCTGGTGGAAGCGATGCTGGAGACCGGCGTGGCGATCCCGTCGATGTGCTTGTCTGCCCACCGTCGCTTCCCGTTTGGCAGCCGCGAAGAAATCGTGCGCGAACGTGCCCGCGAGATCATGACCAAAGCCATCCGGCTGGCCCGTGATTTGGGTATTCGCACCATCCAGCTTGCGGGTTATGACGTGTACTACGAGGAGCATGACGAGGGCACGCAACAGCGCTTTGCCGAAGGGCTGGCGTGGGCCGTGGAGCAGGCTGCCGCCGCACAGGTAATGCTGGCGGTAGAGATCATGGACACCGCGTTTATGAACTCCATCAGCAAGTGGAAAAAGTGGGACGACATGCTCGCCTCGCCGTGGTTCAGCGTTTACCCGGACGTCGGCAACCTGAGCGCGTGGGGCAACGACGTCACCGCCGAGCTGACGCTGGGCATTGACCGCATCGCCGCTATCCACCTGAAAGATACCCGGCCCGTAACCGAAAAAAGCCCCGGCCAGTTCCGCGACGTGCCGTTTGGCGAGGGCTGCGTCGATTTCGTTGGCGTGTTTAACACGCTGAATCAACTTAACTATCGCGGCGCATTTCTGATTGAAATGTGGACCGAGAAAGCCAAAGAGCCGGTACTGGAGATCATCCAGGCGCGCCGCTGGATTGAAGCCCGAATGCAGGAAGGAGGCATGACATGTTAGAACAACTCAAAGCCGAGGTGCTGGCGGCAAATCTCGCCCTGCCCGCCCACCAGCTGGTGACGTTCACCTGGGGCAACGTCAGCGCTGTTGACCGTGACAGCGGCATGATGGTGATCAAACCATCCGGCGTGGAGTACGACGTGATGACCGCAGAAGATATGGTGGTGGTAAATATCGCCACGGGTAAAGTGGTCGAGGGGAGTAAAAAACCCTCCTCCGACACCCCGACCCATCTCTCGCTGTATCGTCGTTACCCGGAAATTGGCGGCATTGTGCATACCCATTCCCGCCACGCCACCATCTGGTCGCAGGCGGGGCAGGATTTACCCGCGTGGGGCACAACGCACGCGGACTATTTCTACGGTGCGATCCCCTGCACGCGGCTGATGACCCCGGCTGAAATCGCGGGTGAATATGAATACCAGACGGGGGAAGTCATTATCAAAACCTTCGAGGAGCGCGACATAAGCCCGATGCAGGTCCCGGCGGTGCTGGTTCATTCTCACGGCCCGTTTGCCTGGGGCAAAGACGCTGCCGATGCGGTACACAATGCCGTGGTGCTGGAAGAGTGCGCCTATATGGGGCTTTTCTCACGCCAGCTTGCACCACAGCTTCCGGTTATGCAGCAGGAATTGCTGGATAAGCATTACCTGCGCAAGCATGGCGCAAATGCCTATTACGGCCAGTGATCATCCAGAATTAATATGCTCTTTACAATACCGCCGTTTCCAGACGGCGGGCGTTAACCCGGTATGTTTCGAGAATATTTGCCGGAAATAACCCACGTCATTAAAACCGCACCGGGCGGCCACTTCAGTTAATGAGGCCGCATCGTTCAGCAGCAGTTTTTCAGCGGCCCTGACGCGCTGGCGGTGAATTGCCTCCGTCAGGGTTAAATGAAACGTCCGGCGAAATACTCGTCCCAGATAATCGGCGTTGCAGTGCAGCTCTTTCGCCAGCTGTGAAGTGGACAGGGGCAAATGAAAGTGCGTGCGGATAAGCTGCTTGGCCTTCCACGCCATTGCTGCGCCCGCATCATCCGCTTTATCTTCATATCCCGGCGAGAGCGATATCTGCTGCAAAATTAACAGCAAAATTATCTCCAGCGCCTGGCTACGCTGTAATTTTTCCTGCTCGCTTAAAAACTGACGGAATAACGCAATAACATATTGCGGATCCCGCACGCTACAGTGTTGCTCAATCGACAGCGGCGTCGCGCCTGGCAACACCGGCAAGCGTTCATCCACCTCAAAATGCAGCCAGTAAAATTTGAGATCGTCCGGAAAATCTTCCACGCCGACATGCCGTCGCTTCGGCCAAAGTAATAAACTCTCGCCAGCGTTTACCTCAAACAGCGTATTTTCCTCCTGGATCGTTAATGTCCCTTTTTCGACAAAAATTATCTCCCATGAAGATAATTTTCGTGCGGGATGACGGCCCACGCCCCGGGAGATAAATAACCCGCCATTTTGAACCCTGATCGGAAGTGCTATGGATAATTCAAGCATGGATATTCATTTTTCCGCTTTTATGGTGGCTAATATTGTCTTTATCCCTTGATTATTAATAAATATCAGCAGAACGGCTCGATCAAACTCACAGTTTTATCATCAGGTCGGAATTGTCACCTTTTTATACTTTTCCCTTCCCTTGTTGGTCTGCCCGTTGAATGCAGAATAAATGGGGTACCTTGCACAAATACGATAAAAAAATCGTTTATCGAGGAGTTACCCCATGACTTCCACACCGATTACAGACGCAGAAGTTGCAAAACAGGCAGCCGATGAACGGCTGTCAGTCCGCGAGAAAATTGGCTACGGCCTGGGCGACGCGGGCGGCACGGTAATTACCTGCCTGATCATGAACTTCCTGACCTTTTTCTATACCGATGTATTTGGCCTGACGCCCGCGCTGGTGGGCACGCTGTTTATTGCCCTTCGGGTATTTGACGCGATTTCCGATCCGGTGATGGGCGTGATTGCCGACCGCACGCAGAGCCGCTGGGGGCGTTTTCGTCCGTGGCAGCTGTGGGTCGCGCTTCCTATCGGGATCGTCGGCGTGCTGACCTTCACCGTCCCGGACGCCAGCATGGGCGTGAAAATCGCCTGGGCGTTCGGCACCTATCTGTTGCTTTCAGTGGGCTATACCGCCATCAACGTGCCGTATTGCGCGCTGATCAACACCATGACCACCCGCCACAACGAGGTTATATCCTGCCAGTCCTGGCGCTTCGTACTGTGCGGCGTGGCGGGCTTTCTGGTCTCCGTTGGCCTGCCGTGGCTGGTGTCAGAGCTGGGACAGGGCAATACCGCCCGGGGTTATCAGTTGGGCGTTGGCGTGCTGTGCGCCATCGCTGTGGTGATGTTCCTGTGCTGCTTCTTCTGGGTGCGCGAGCGCGTCCCGCTTGCGCTGATGGGTAAATTCACCCTGCGCGAGCACCTGGCTGGCCTGCGGAAAAACGATCAGCTGCTGCTGATGCTGGTGATGTCGTTTCTGCTGATCAACGTCTTCAACATTCGCGGCGGCGGATACATGTATTTCATCACCTACGTGCTTCAGGGCAGCACGGCGTACACCTCGCTGTTTTTCACCATGGTGACCTTTGCTGCCATTCTGGGCGCGGTGATCGTCAGCCCGCTGTCGCGGCGGATTGATACCGTCAAACTCTACTACTACACCAACCTGGTACTTGCTGCGCTTGCGGTGGGAATGTGGTTCCTGCCGGGTGGCCCGGCGCACCAGACGCTCTGGCTGATCGTGATTTTAAGTAACGGCGTGATCCTGGGCTTCACCCTGCCGCTGCACTTCTCACTGATGGCCTTTGCCGATGATTACGGCGAATGGAAAACCGGCGTGCGCTCCTCGGGGATGAACTTCGCCTTCAATCTGTTTTTCATCAAGCTCGCGTGGGCATCCAGCGCCGGGATCATCAGCCTGGTGTTTATTGCCGTGGCCTATCAGCCAGGCGCGGGTAACCAGACGCCCGCCTCATTGCAGGGCATCACCGCCATGGAGACGCTGCTCCCTGCCCTTTTCCACCTGCTGCTGGCGGTCGCTATCCGCTGGTGCAGGCTTAACAATCCCGTGATGTCGCGCATTGCCACCGATTTGCGCCAGCGTCATGTACAGTCCTGAGGAGAACGATATGACCATAATGGAAGCCGACCTGCATCAGCTGAAAATCAACGACCCGTTTCTTGGTCAGTACCAACGGCTGGTCCGCGATGTGGTGATCCCCTACCAGTGGGATGCGCTTAACGATCGCGTGGCAGAGGCCGAACCCAGCCACGCCATCGCCAACTTCCGCATCGCGGCCGGTCTGGAACAGGGGGAGTTCTACGGGATGGTCTTTCAGGACAGCGACGTGGCGAAATGGCTCGAAGCCGTGGCGTGGTCGCTGTGCCAGAAGCCGGATGCTGAACTGGAAAAAACCGCCGACGAGGTGATCGAGCTGGTCGCAGCGGCGCAGTGTGAAGATGGCTATCTCAATACCTATTTCACGGTGAAAGCACCGGCCGAGCGCTGGACCAATCTGGCCGAATGCCACGAACTGTACTGCGCCGGGCATATGATTGAAGCGGGCGTGGCGTATTTCCAGGGAACCGGAAAGCGCCGCCTGCTGGACGTGGTGTGCAGGCTGGCGGATCATATCGACAGCGTGTTTGGCCCGGGCGAAAACCAGCTGCACGGCTATCCGGGCCACCCGGAAATCGAGCTGGCGCTGATGCGGCTGTACGACGTCACGCAGGAGCCACGCTATCTCAATCTGGTGAAATACTTTATTGAGGAACGCGGCGCGCAGCCTCACTTCTACGATATCGAATACGAGAAGCGCGGCAGAACGTCATACTGGAACACCTATGGCCCGGCGTGGATGGTCAAGGACAAAGCCTACAGCCAGGCACATCAGCCGCTTGCCGAACAACAAACGGCCATCGGCCACGCCGTGCGTTTTGTCTATCTGATGGCGGGCATGGCGCATCTGGCGCGCCTGAGCAACGACGAGGGGAAACGTCAGGATTGCCTGCGGCTGTGGAACAACATGGCACAGCGCCAGCTGTACATCACCGGCGGGATTGGCTCCCAAAGCAGCGGCGAGGCGTTCAGCAGCGATTACGATCTGCCCAACGATACGGTCTACGCCGAAAGCTGCGCCTCCATCGGCCTGATGATGTTTGCCCGCCGGATGCTGGAGATGGAGGCGGACGGCCACTACGCCGACGTGATGGAGCGCGCGCTGTACAACACGGTGCTGGGCGGCATGGCGCTGGACGGTAAGCATTTCTTTTATGTGAATCCGCTGGAAGTGCACCCGAAAACCCTGTCCTTTAACCATATCTATGACCACGTCAAACCGGTGCGCCAGCGCTGGTTCGGCTGTGCCTGTTGCCCGCCGAATATTGCGCGCGTGCTGACCTCGCTGGGGCACTACATTTATACCGTTCGCCCGGACGCGCTGTTGATCAACCTGTACGTGGGGAACGACGTCGCCATTCCGGTTGGGGATAACATCCTCCAGCTGCGGATTAGCGGGAACTATCCGTGGCATGAGCAGGTGAAAATCGAGATTACCTCACCAGTTCCGGTGACTCACACGCTGGCCCTGAGGCTGCCGGACTGGTGTGCGGAACCGGCTGTTTCGCTCAATGGTCAGGCCATTACAGGCGAGGTCTCCCGTGGATACTTATACCTCAACCGCAGCTGGCAGGAAGGCGACACGCTGACGCTGACGTTACCGATGCCGGTCCGCCGCGTGTACGGCAACCCGCAGGTGCGCCAGCAGGCGGGGAAAGTCGCATTGCAGCGTGGGCCGCTGATTTACTGCCTGGAAGAAGCCGATAACGGCGCAAATCTGCATAACCTTTCTTTGCCCCAGGACAGCGCGTTTCGGGTATTTGAAGGCAAAGGCATTTTCGCGCACAAGATGCTGATTCAGGCGGAAGGGATCGGGTGTCAGGCGAAGGACACTGATGCCCTGTGGCAGTACGACCACTCACCGGTAGAACGTCAGCCCCGGACGCTGACCTTTATTCCGTGGTTCAGCTGGGCAAACCGGGGGGAAGGGGAAATGCGGATATGGGTGGATGAAAGCTGAATAACTGCGGCCTGTTGCCCTCACCCCAGCCCTCTCCCACGGGAGAGGGAGTAAAAAGTAGGCCGGGTAAGGCGAAGCCGCCACCCGGCTTTAACCCGGCTCAGGCCACGCCACCCGGGACGGCCTGAGCCCGGAGATTAAAACAACCCCAGCGGTTTATCGGAGTAGCTGACCAACAGACATTTCGTTTGCTGGTAGTGCTCCAGCATCATCTTATGGGTTTCACGCCCGATGCCCGACTGCTTGTAGCCGCCAAACGCCGCATGAGCCGGATAGGCGTGATAGCAGTTTGTCCATACGCGTCCGGCCTGAATGCCCCGGCCCATTTTATAGGCCAGATTACCGTTACGGCTCCAGACGCCCGCCCCCAGGCCATACTGCGTGTCGTTGGCGAGCTCCAGCGCCTCGTCCATGGTTTTAAACGTGGTGACGGCCAGCACCGGTCCAAAAATTTCCTCCTGGAAAACGCGCATGTTGTTCTTACCGAACAGGATAGTCGGCTCAAGGTAGTAGCCCTCCTGCAAATCGCCGCCCAGCACCTTACGACGACCGCCGGTCAACACATCGGCCCCCTCTTTTTTACCGATATCAATATAGTTGAGGATGGTTTCCAGCTGGCCATGCGATACCTGCGCCCCCATCTGGGTAACGTTATCCAGCGGATTACCGCTGCGAATCGACTCCACGCGCCGAATCGCCCGCTCCATAAAGCGCTCATAAATGGATTCCTGCACCAGCGCGCGGCTCGGACAGGTGCAGACTTCACCCTGGTTGAACGCGAACAGCGCAAACCCTTCCAGCGCTTTGTCGAAGAAGGCGTCCTCTTCGTCCATCACGTCGGCAAAGAAGATGTTCGGCGATTTGCCGCCCAGCTCGAGCGTGACCGGAATGATGTTCTGGGTCGCGTACTGCATGATCTGCTGGCCCACTTCCGTTGAGCCGGTGAACGCCACTTTGGCGATACGTTTTGAGGTAGCCAGATATTCGCCGATCTCTCCCCCGGCCCCGTTGACCACGTTAATGACCCCCGGCGGCAACAGGTCGCCAATCACCTCCATCAGCAGCAGTACCGAAAGCGGCGTTAAGCGAGCGGGTTTCAGCACAACGCAGTTACCCGCCGCCAGCGCGGGCGCCATTTTCCAGCTCGCCATCAGCAGCGGGAAGTTCCACGGAATAATTTGCCCCACCACGCCGAGCGGCTCGTGGAAGTGATACGCCACGGTATCTTTGTCAACTTCACTTATTCCCCCCTCCTGGGCACGAATGCAGGACGCAAAATAGCGGAAATGGTCAATCGCCAGCGGCACGTCCGCCACCATGGTTTCCCGGATCGGCTTGCCGTTGTCCCACGTTTCTGCGGTCGCCAGCAGCTCCAGATTCTGCTCCATCCGATCGGCGATTTTGAACAAAATGGCCGCTCTGTCCTGAACGGACGTTTGTCCCCACTTATCTTTCGCCTTATGCGCCGCATCCAGCGCTAAATCGATATCCCGCTTGCCCGAACTGGCAATTTCACACAACGGCTGGCCGGTAACGGGCGTCAGGTTGGAATAGTATTCACCGTCGACGGGCGCCACCCAGTCGCCGCCAATAAAGTTGTCATAGCGGGGCTTCAGCTTAAGGGGAAAACCATACTCGCCTGGCTGGATACGCGATGAGGGAGGATTGTTTGTCATGACCGTCTCCTTGCAGTAGGTGTACAACAAGGGTAGTTCCGGCTGGTGGTTTTCTCGCCTGTCGGTAACGGGTTTACGAGCCGTATCACGGATTACCGTACTTTACGTTTCGTTTCTGCCGCCAGAGCCATACTTAATAGCTCAGGGGCTCATGAGGAACGATGCAATGCAGCTATTTATCGGCTTTGACGTGGGCGGAACCCACATCAAACACGGCGTGATTAACGAAAACGGCGAAGAACTGACATCCGATGAATATGATACGCCTGACGATGAAAGCACCTTCAAACAGAAGTGGAAAGCGGTGGTGGATAAGTACCGCCAGGAGCATGAGATCGTCGGCATCGGCGTGAGTTTTCCGGGCCACATCAATCACCATACCGGCGAAGCGGCCAAGGCCGGGGCGCTGGATTACCTTGACGGTGAAAACCTGTGCGAGCTTTTCGCACAGCTGACCGATCTCCCCGTAACAACCGAAAATGACGCCAACTGCGCGGCGCTGGGCGAACGCTGGCAGGGCGCCGGCAAGGACTATGAGCATTTTGTCTGCATCACCATCGGCACCGGCATCGGCGGCGGTATCGTCATGGAGGGCGATCTCTACCGTGGGTCGCACTACCGGGCGGGTGAGTTTGGCGTGCTGCCCGTTGGCAACAACGGCGAGCCGATGCACGAAGTAGCGTCCGCCAGCGGCCTGATGAAAGCCTGCCGCCGTGCGCTGGCCGTGTCGGAAGATGAGATGCCTGACGGTGAGGAGCTGTTTAAACGCATGGACAGCGACGTGCATCTGCGTGAGGCCATAGAAGAGTGGGCGCATTTCCTCTCGCGGGGCATCTACAGCGTGATCTCCATGTTTGATCCGCAGGCGGTGCTGATTGGCGGCGGCATTAGCGAGCAGGAGAAAATCTATCTCCTGCTGGATAAATACCTACAGCGATTCGAGGAGTGGGAGGCGCTCCGGGTGCCCATCCTTCCCTGCGAGCTGGGTAACCAGGCGGGGAGGCTGGGCGCGGTCTGGCTGGCTAAGCAGAAACAGGCGCGCAGCGCTTAACGCTTACGGAAATAACTGCGCGTCGCGTAGCACATGGTCATTGCCACGACGACGCGTAAACCCGATGCGGTTGAAATACTCCAGGATCTGAATCGCCAGTTTGCGTCCCACATTCAGCCGATCGCGGAAGTCTGCGGCGCAGGTTGATCCGCGCGCCTGATCCAGCTCCCGGATCAGGTTCGCAAACGCTACGATCCGATCGTTGCGGTAATAACGATCTTTCACGATCGCCACAATCATCCCCTGCTGTGCCGCATGGCGCAGTACCTGACGCATCAGCTGCTCATCGGTATTGGTTTCACGCGCCAGATCGCGCACCCACCACGGTTCATCGCCAAACAGCGCCGCCACTTTTTGCCAGACCGCGTCCTGCTCAGCGGTAAAACCGGCCTTGTGTTCCGGCAGGTGTAGCCAGCCGTGATGACTTGCAATCACGCCGCTTTCACGCATGTTTTCAATCAGCAACAGCACCAGCGCGTCGTCTTCCATGGGCAACGCCATGCGCCGCAGACGTTCACGACCCGGACCGGGCTCATCCTGATGCTGTTCATGGTAGGTCGCCAGCGTGCTCAGCACTTTGCGCTGCCAGCGCGCCGCCACCGGCGCGTTCAGCAGGCTGTTTCCGGCCTGAATAAAACCTGGCTCCTGCGTCAGAAGACGCAATCCTTCGCCGCTGAGCTGGCGCGCCCAGGCGAACGCCGCCAGATCCACCGCGCCACGCTCAAGGTGGATATCTAACGCAGACTTATCATCGCGGGTCTGGGCCAGCGCGGCCAGCCACTGTAAATACTCGGGCTTACGCTTGCCGCGACGGGGCGGATCCAGCATGACCACGCGCGCGCCCGCCAGCGTTTCCCGCGCCGAAATATCGCGCAGAACCAGGCGGTCGTTATCCGCCAGCCAGAGCGGGGAGTCGAACACCAGTTCGGCGAGATCGTTTTCCAGCAGCGACACGCGTCCGGTGATGTGGCTGGCCGCGTGGTGGATATGCAGCGGCTGCCACTGGGTCAGCGGCGTATGGGTCTGGAGAGAAACGATAATCCGTTCAGAGGGCTCCGGCGGCGCGTCGGCCAGCAACCAGTCGCCGCGGTTAAGCTGGTCTTTTTCGGCATCACCGGCAATATTCAGCGCGATACGCTGCCCGGCGTGGGCCTGTTCCACCGGCTGGTTTTGCGCATGAAGCCCGCGCACGCGCATCGGTTTGTTCACGCCCGTCAGCCACAGGGTATCGCCCACGTTCACTTCCCCGCTCAGCGCGGTACCGGTCACCACCAGCCCAGCCCCTTTCACGGTAAACGCCCTGTCGATCGCCAGACGGAAGCGGTGATGGCTGGCCTGTTCACGAGACGGGATCTGCTGCAAATGGTTGCGAAGAGCATCGATACCGCGGCCTTCTGTCGCTACGGTGACAAACAGTGCGACATCCTTAAAACCGTATTCACTCAGCGCCGCCAGCACCTCTTGACGCACCTCGTCGATACGCGCCTCCTCCACACGGTCCGCTTTGGTGAGGGCGACGGTCAACTGCGGGTTTCCCGTCAGCTGGAGGATCGCCAGATGCTCGCGCGTTTGCGCCATCACCCCGTCATCGCACGCGACCACCAGCAGGGCGTGATCGATCCCGCCCACGCCCGCGAGCATATTGGAAAGAAACTTCTCGTGGCCGGGCACGTCGATAAAGCCCAGCACGCGACCGTCGGGCTGCGGCCAGTAGGCGTAACCCAGGTCAATGGTCATGCCGCGCTTTTTCTCTTCCGGCAGGCGATCGGCATTCACGCCCGTAATGGCCTGCAATAACGTGGTTTTGCCGTGGTCAACGTGACCGGCGGTGGCAATAATCATTTCAACATCATCTCCAGAAACCGCACTTCATCTTCCAGACAGCGTAAATCCAGCCACATGCGCCCGTCACCGATCCGGCCAATCACCGGCGTCGGTAATGCGCGCCAGCGCGCCGACAGCGCCTCAAGCTGGCTTCCGCGTCCGTCGCGCGGGGTGAACGTCAGCGCTTCGCTCGGTAACCTGTCCACCGGCAGCGAGCCGCTGCCAATTTGCGACAGGCAAGGCTCGATACGAACTTCAAACTCAGGGTAATGAGGAGCAACCTGCGGCAGTAGCGCTTCCGCCTGCGCGCGAACAGAGGCCGCATCACGGCTCAGCAAACGCAACGTGGGCAGGCGGTCAGCCAGTTTCTCCGGGTGGAGATAGAGCCGCAGCGTGGCTTCCAGCGCGGCCAGCGTCATTTTATCGGCACGCAGGGCGCGCTTCAGCGGATGCTGCTGTAGCTGCGCAATCAGCTCGCGCCTGCCGACGATAATACCCGCCTGCGGCCCGCCCAGCAGTTTATCGCCAGAGAAACTGACCAGGCTTACGCCCGCGGCAACCATTTCCTGCACCATTGGCTCTTTTGGCAGACCATACTGGCGCATATCCACCAGCGACCCACTGCCAAGATCGGCAATCACCGGCACGTTTAGCTCGCGCCCGATGGCGGCCAGTTCAGCCTCTTCCACCGTTTTGGTGAAACCCTCAATGTGGTAATTGCTGGTATGCACTTTCATCAGCAGGGCGGTGTTTTCATTCACCGCCGCGCGATAATCTTTTGCATGGGTACGGTTAGTTGTGCCCACTTCATGCAGCGTGCAGCCCGCCTGCCGCATGACGTCCGGAATACGAAACGCCCCGCCGATCTCCACCAGCTCGCCGCGAGAGACGACAACCTCTTTTCCGCTTGCGGTGGCCGCCAGCATTAACAGCACCGCCGCCGCGTTGTTATTCACAATGCAGGCATCTTCCGCGCCGGTGATCTGGCAGAGAAGATCCGCCAGCGCGCGATCGCGATGTCCGCGCCCGGCGCCGTCCAGATCGTACTCCAGCGTCACCGGCGAGCGCATGGCCCGGGTGACGGCCTCTATTGCCTCTTCTGCCTGCTGTGCCCGGCCCAGATTGGTGTGCAGAACCGTGCCTGTCAGGTTAATAACCGGGCGCAACGCGCTTTGCGCGTGCTTGCTCAACCTCCTTTCAACTTCCTGCGCCCATGCCTCGCACCAGCCGGGTAGCGCGTTCTCAGCCTGAATATGGCGACGCGCATCGTCCTGAAGCTGGCGTAGCATGTCGACCGTTGCAGTATGGCCAAACTGCTCCAGCACCGCAGTGATGCGCGGGTCACGAAGCAGACGATCGGTAGCGGGGATCTGGCTGTAGAGGGAATGATGAGTAGTCATGAATGCGCCTGGCGAGTAAATATCTTCCCCCCTCCCGACGGGAGAGGGAGTTAACATGTGGGGGGATTGTACCGCCTCCCGCCAGGAAGTGTTATAACCCGCATCAAGCCTTTGGCGGTTCAGTCCGGGCGAAACTTTCGCGCTGGAAGAGCGTCTCCGCCAGTTTGACCAGCAGCGGACGATCCACGCACCAGCCCGGCGAGACGCGGCGGAAATTGAGGTAACCGATGGCGCAGGCGATGGCGATCGTCGCCAGATTCAGGCTATCGCTCTGAATTTTCCCGTCGCGGATCAGCTGTTCGCACATATCCAGGCTGCGGCTGATTTTTTCGCGCTGGCGCAGCAGCTCATTTTCTGACTGCTGGGCGGCGGGCCTTGCCTGCTCGCGTACGGACGTTAATGCCGCATCCATAATGCCATCCGCCAGGGCTTCAATTTGCTTCATCGCCAGCGCTGCTTTTGGATCCGCCGGCAGCATGGCTGGCGCAACGCCAAGCAGCTCGATGTACTCCGCAATGATCGGGGAATCAAACCAGTAGTCGCCCTCGTCCGTTACCAGCGCCGGGACTTTCCCCAGCGGGTTGTACTGCGCAACGCCGTTCTCTGCGTTGTAGGGTTGTTCATTTACGAATTCAAATTCAATCCCTTTCTCCAGCAGGAGAATCGAAATCTTACGCACGAAAGGACTTGTATAACTGCCGATGAGTTTCATTGCCTATCCTTAATGCCCACAAAGAGGTCAGTATGGATCAAGCCGTGGTAAAAGGCAGGTGTGCGTATCGCATTCCTGTCGTGAGGGGATACGGGAGAAATCTGCATAAAAATATTTTGTGAATCAAATCACAATCTGAAAACAAACAGCCAACTTAACATTGTGATATTAATCACAAAAACCCGCCCATTTTGGCGTAATTCTGAACGATGTATTTTTTTTACACACTCATTATGTGATCGCGATCACTTCATTAATGTCCTCACCCCCTACATTCATGTGATTCAGATCACACAAAATTTCGCTGTCTGGACAGTTGAACGATTCAGTGCCAGATTTCACAGCATCAGAACAGGGCCCGGCTACCTCTGCCGCCGCACATTAACGATAAACCTCGGGCCACAAGCCTAAGCGTAAACATAAGAAGGGGTGTTTTATGTCATCCGATTTAAAGATCAAAGTGCAAAGCTTTGGTCGTTTCCTCAGCAACATGGTGATGCCAAATATCGGCGCGTTTATCGCGTGGGGTATTATCACCGCATTATTTATTCCGACAGGGTGGTTGCCTAACGAAACGCTGGCGAAACTTGTTGGCCCAATGATTACGTACCTGCTGCCGCTGCTCATCGGTTATACCGGTGGTCGTCTGGTGGGCGGTGACCGTGGTGGCGTCGTGGGTGCCATCACAACCATGGGGGTGATCGTCGGTGCGGATATGCCGATGTTCCTCGGTGCGATGATTGCCGGTCCTCTGGGCGGCTGGGCAATCAAGAAATTTGACGTCTGGGTTGATGGCAAGATCAAATCCGGCTTCGAAATGCTGGTGAACAACTTCTCTGCGGGCATCATCGGGATGATCCTCGCGATTCTGGCGTTCCTCGGCATTGGCCCTGCGGTTGAAGTGCTCTCCAAGCTGCTGGCGGCGGGCGTTAACTTCATGGTGGCGCATGACATGCTGCCGCTGGCGTCAATCTTCGTTGAACCGGCGAAAATCCTGTTCCTGAACAACGCCATCAACCACGGTATCTTCTCGCCGCTGGGTATTCAGCAGTCTCACGATCTCGGCAAGTCCATCTTCTTCCTGATTGAAGCGAACCCGGGTCCGGGTATGGGCGTTCTGCTGGCATATATGTTCTTCGGTCGCGGCAGCGCGAAGCAGTCTGCTGGCGGCGCGGCAATCATCCACTTCCTGGGCGGTATTCACGAAATTTACTTCCCGTACGTGCTGATGAACCCACGCCTGATCCTGGCCGTTATCCTCGGCGGTATGACCGGCGTGTTCACCCTGAGTGTACTGGGCGGCGGTCTGGTCTCTCCTGCTTCTCCGGGCTCTATCCTGGCGGTGCTGGCGATGACCCCAAAAGGCGCCTACTTCGCGAACATCGCGGCGATCTGTGCGGCCATGGCGGTCTCCTTCGTGGCCTCCGCTATCCTGCTGAAAACCAGCAAGGTGAAAGAAGACGACGATATCGAAGCGGCAACCCGTCGTATGCATGACATGAAAGCCGAATCCAAAGGCGCAACGCCGCTGGCGGCAGGCGATGTCTCTAACGACCTGAGCCACGTTCGTAAAATCATCGTGGCCTGTGATGCCGGTATGGGCTCCAGCGCAATGGGTGCGGGCGTGCTGCGTAAGAAAGTGCAGGATGCGGGTCTGACCAACATCTCCGTCACCAACAGCGCGATTAACAGCCTGCCGCCGGACGTTGACCTGGTGATCACGCACCGCGATCTGACCGAACGCGCTATGCGTCAGGTACCGCAGGCGCAGCACATTTCCCTGACCAACTTCCTCGACAGCGGCCTGTACACGAGCCTGACCGAACGTCTGGTGGCGGCGCAGCGCCATGAAGATAACGAAGTGAAAGTACGTACCAGCCTGCAAGACAGCTTCGACGAGAGCAACGCGCATCTGTTCAAACTGGGCGCAGAAAACATCTTCCTTGGCCGCACGGCGACCAATAAAGAAGAGGCCATTCGCTTCGCCGGTGAGCAGCTGGTGAAAGGTGGCTACGTTCAGCCGGAATACGTTGAGGCGATGCTGGAGCGTGAAAAGCTGACCCCAACCTACCTGGGTGAATCCATCGCGGTTCCACACGGTACGGTGGAAGCCAAAGACCGCGTGCTGAAAACCGGCGTGGTGTTCTGTCAGTATCCTGATGGCGTGCGCTTCGGTGAAGAAGAGGACGACATCGCCCGTCTGGTGATTGGTATCGCCGCTCGCAACAACGAGCATATCCAGGTGATTACCAGCCTGACCAACGCGCTGGATGACGAAACGGTTATTGAGCGTCTGGCCAACACCACCAGCGTTGAAGAAGTTCTGGCCCTGCTTAACAAATAACGGTACTCCTCCCTCTCCCCCCGGGGAGAGGGCTAGGGTGAGGGGAAAACGTTCCTCACCCCAGCCCTCTCGGGTAAAAACATTGATGAAGGTTAACACTATGAAAGCATTACATTTTGGCGCAGGTAATATTGGTCGTGGCTTTATCGGTAAACTGCTGGCAGACGCGGGCATTACCCTGACATTCGCCGATGTGAATCAGGTGATTCTGGATGCCCTGAATGCCCGTCATAGCTATCAGGTTCACGTGGTGGGTGAAAACGAACAGGTTGAAACGGTCTCTGGCGTCAACGCGGTAAGCAGCATTGGCGACGATGTTATCGATCTTATTGCCAGCGTTGATCTGGTCACCACAGCCGTGGGTCCGGTGGTGCTTGAGCGTATCGCCCCGGCGGTCGCGAAAGGCCTGGCGAAGCGTAAAGCACAGGGCGTTGAAACGCCGCTGAACATCATCGCCTGTGAAAACATGGTGCGCGGCACCACGCAGCTGAAAGGCCACGTTCTTGCGGCCGTCGCCGACGAAGATAAAGCCTGGGTTGAAGCGCACGTAGGTTTTGTTGATTCCGCCGTGGATCGCATCGTTCCGCCGTCAGCATCCGCCACCAACGACCCGCTGGAAGTGACCGTGGAAACCTTCAGCGAGTGGATCGTTGATAAAACCCAGTTTAAGGGCGCGCTGCCGACCATTCCGGGAATGGAATTAACCGATAACCTGATGGCATTTGTCGAACGTAAACTCTTCACGCTGAACACCGGGCATGCTATAACCGCGTACCTCGGAAAATTGGCCGGTCATCAGACCATTCGTGACGCGATCCTCGATGAGAACATCCGTGCGGTGGTCAAAGGGGCAATGGAAGAGAGCGGCGCGGTGCTGATCAAACGCTACGGTTTTGATGCTGATAAACACGCAGCATACATCCAGAAAATCCTCGGTCGTTTTGAAAACCCGTATCTGAAAGATGACGTTGAGCGCGTGGGTCGTCAGCCGCTGCGTAAACTGAGCGCGGGCGATCGCCTGATTAAACCGCTGCTGGGCACGCTGGAATACGGCCTGCCGCACGCTAACCTGGTGAAGGGAATCGCTGCCGCAATGCACTACCGCAGCGAGCAGGACCCGCAGGCAATTGAGCTGGCTCAGCTGATTGATGACAAAGGCGCGCAGGCTGCGCTGGCGCAGATCTCCGGTCTGGATGCCAACAGTGACGTAGTTGCGGAGGCGGTCAGCGCATACAACGCAACCAAATGATGCAGAGTCCGGCGCAGGTGAGCCTGCGCCCGAATAACAGATTGTCAGATATGCAGGCAATAATGGAACAAACCCAGGCCTTTGAAAATCGTGTGCTTGAGCGTCTGAATGCTGGCAAAACCGTACGAAGTTTCCTGATTACCGCTGTCGAGCTGTTAACCGAGGCGGTAAACATTCTGGTGCTTCAGGTGTTTCGCAAAGACGACTACGCGGTAAAGTATGCTGTAGAACCGTTACTGGACGGAGACGGACCGCTGGGCGATTTATCGGTACGGCTGAAGCTGATTTACGGTCTCGGCGTGCTGAACCGTCAGGAGTATGAAGACGCCGAGCTGTTAATGGCGCTGCGCGAAGAGCTCAATCATGACGGCAATGAGTACACCTTTACCGATGATGAGATACTGGGGCCCTTCGGCGAACTGCACTGCGTATCCGCGCTCCCTCCCGCACCTCAGTTTGATAACAGCGACCCAGAGCTGTATGCGATGCAAAAGCTGCGTTATCAACAGGTTGTCCGCTCCACCATGGTGCTTTCCCTGACTGAGCTGATTTCTAAAATCAGCTTAAAAAAAGCGTTTCAGAAGTAAGCCCGCACACATTGGTGTATCCTTCCCTGTAAATTCCCCGTTTTCAGAGTTATTTGTCATGAAAGAAGTCGAAAAGAACGAAATTAAACGCCTGAGCGACCGTCTGGATATGATCCGCCATCAGATGGCCGGCCTCTCCCTTGTTGATTCCGCCGAGAAATATGCCGAGCTGGAAAAAGAGTCCGTGAAGCTGGAGGCGGAAATTGAACGCCTGCGCGAAGTGAAAGGCCAGAAGCTGAGTAAAGAAGCGCAGAAGCTGATGAACATGCCGCATCGCCGCGCGATCACCAAAAAAGAGCAGGCCGACATGGGCAAGCTGAAGAAAAGCGTCCGTGGCCTGGTGGTGGTGCACCCGATGACTGAGCTTGGTCGCGAAATGGGCCTGAAAGAGATGACGGGTTTTTGTAAGACCGCGTTCTGATCGTCCTCCCCTGCCGCTGCGGCAGGGGAAACTCAGTTGTAAATCAGGTTAAACGTGGCCATCGCATCCGCTTTTCCCGCCGTCACGTTCGCTTCCGTCTGAATGTAATGCGCATCAAACCAGAAGGTTTGCGTCTGGTTATCCCCTACTTGCCCAAGCGCTGACACCTGCGGGGTGTTCCACGGTACCACCTGCCCCTGAACCGAACCGGTATTGTCACCGTAAAGCAGTTCGATCCCGACACCGCTGGCGCTATCCTCCTGCTTCGTCAACGCCAGCGCCCGATCGTTGCCCGGCGTGGTATCGCCAAAGAAACCCATCTTCACCGCCGTGTTATTTTCGCAAGTCACCGGAATGCTGAAGCGTCCGCCCCCGGCGCGGGAGCCGATGCCGTGAAATTCACGCTGGCTCACGCTCCCCATGGGAACAAGAATGCTGCGAGAGCCCACTGAACAGCTGGTACGCCTGACGGTGAAGCTGGCGAGATGAATCTGTACTGGTGTCGCCACGTTGGTGGCGCTGGCTTGATTTTCTCCCGCCTGCAATATCAGCGATCCGACATTTTGCTCCTGGGAGTTGGCGTTATCGTCAGGCATGGGGCTGGTCGTCGGGATTTTGTAAAACACCACCCAGAACTGCAATTTATACGTTGGGGCGCTGGCAAAGGCAGGATTCTGTGAGGCATCGCAGATACGCCGGGACTCTTTGCCATTCACCTGACTTGTGCCGTCAATATAGCGTACCGCATCGGCGCCGCAGTACTGCTGTTCCCGGAACCCCAGCGCGTAGCCGATGCCGTCGATCTGAGTTTTATAGACGTGACGTGACGCGCCGTCTTCCCCCACCACGGTGCCGACGGGGTTATCCATGTCGACAAAGCCGATACTACGCCAGGCGTCATTCCCGCCATCACAGCTGTAGAAATCCGCCCCGGTAGACTGTATCGGCGCAGATATCGGCGTCCAGTCAGACGTGCCGGGCGCATACCCAATGGCATAAGGCACCTGAACGACCCACTGATCGCGCGTGGTGCGGCAGGTTGAAGTCTGGGCATGGGCATGAAAACTCAGCATGCCAAAAAGCGAAAGCAGACTGAGATAGAAAAACCAGTGAATAAAACGACGCATGATATTCCTCTAGTGGCACTCAAGAGACAGCGTAGCGATGCCGGGGGCCATATGAGCTTTCCCCAGTCTGAAAGGTGTCTGGCATTGCTGCTGCTCCCCGTTTTCATACCAGGTGACGCGCAGGGTGCCGCGCTCGGGTACTCCGCTCAGGTAGGCCTGACCGCCGTCAGCGACCATGCTTCGGTTTGCAGAATGGCGGTTCTGCTCCACCACTTCAGCCTGCGAGCCAAACGGCAACGGTTCACCGTGGTAGCGCAGGGAAAACAGAACGCGATAACCAATGTGGGTTTTGTAATTGGCCAGCACCACCGCGCCGCTGGTGGGAATGAGCGTCAGACCGCTCTGCTCAACGTCGACGTTCTCACCCAGCGTCGCCGTATCAAGGCTGACGGTATTTTTGCGATACGCCGAGAGCGTTGGCATGACCGCATAGCCGCGGCTGTCGGTATGGATCCCGTTGTAACCCTCCGGCTCAACGTTCGCCGCACCGGGCACGCGCAGCAGGGCGACGGTATCGCCCAGCGGCTCGCTAAGCGTGACGCCATACTGCGTGGCGATAACGCCTCCGGCGAGTCCGAGGCTCGCGTTGCTACCGCTTCGGCTGTGGTCATAACCGAGGCTGACGTTGCCGTAGCCACCGTTGTATTGCAGCGCCAGGCTGGTACTGTCGGCTTGTCCCTCGCTGGCCTTACTCTGCTGAACGCTGTAATTAAGGTTGCGATTCGCCAGCGCGCTGCCGTTGAGAGACATCTGCTGCGTGGTCATTCCACGATTGTTGTGGTTGATGAAGTAACTGACCGAGCTGTCCGGTAACCAGTGGCCAAGCGGAACATTGACGTTAAACGACACGGTGCGATCGGGATGCTGCTCACGCGCTGAGTCGGTGTAATCATATCCCGCGCCCCAGGAAATGCCCCGCCAGCTGGTGTACCAGCCAATGTGGATGGTTTTATCCTGCCCGGACGTATGCCAGTAATCCTGCATCCATGCCGAGACGCTGAGGCTGCCGAACTGACCCAGCGTCTGTGAAAAGGTGACCTGCGAGCGGCTACGGCGATTATTGAGTTGCAGCTGTTGGCTGTCAGACTGATTCAGTTCACTAAATTCATAGTAATTGCGCGAGGCATAGCGATAACTCGCCAGGTTGAAGGCGGTGCCGGTAGCGCTGAAATCTTTCTGATACTGAATGCGCCACGCCTGCCCTATCGCGTTTTTGCCGTCGGGTAAATGGCTTTTTGCCAGCGTATCGTCAATGCCCAGCGAGCCAAATGCGCCAAACCCTCTGCCTATGCCAATTGCACCGGCCTGGTAGTTGCTCGCCGTACGAAAGCCGCCATACACCGTCATCCTGGAGAGCAGACCGTAGAAAAAAGCGCCTTCAACAAACTCAGGCGAACGCGCATCGCCGGAGCCGGAGTGAAATCGTCCGGCGTTGAGACTGTATTTCAGGCTGCCCTGGCGTCGCATAAACGGCACCGCAGAATAGGGTTGGGTAAAGACGCGCGTTGAGCCGTCACTTTCCGTGACCGTAACCTGTAGATCGCCGCTTTGTGCGCCGGGGAACAGATCGTTAATGATAAATGGCCCGGCGGCCACCCAGGTTTCATAGATCACATAGCCATTTTGCGAAACGGAGACTTTAGCGAAGCTGTGTGCAACGCCGCGGATGGTTGGTGCGAAGCCGCGCTGGCTGTCGGGTAACATGCTCTCGCTGGACGAGAGCTGAACCCCGCGAAACGCCACGCTATCGAAGACGTCGCCTGCGGTCCAGGCATCGCCGATCCGTAGCTGGCTGTTAAGACGGCGAATATCCCGGCTCAGCCAGCTACTTTGCGACTGAAAATGGTTGCCGCCCGCGTCGCTGTGGCTCCAGGCCGAAGTGTTGCGCAACCGCCACGCCCCCAGATTGATGCCGTTACGCAGGCTCAGATAGCTGGATGTCGTGACCCCGCTCTGATGACGGGCCTGACCGCCCGACAGACTGTAATCAGTAAATGCCGCCGGGATACCATCGTCCCACTGCGACTGCGGCACGTAGCCACGGCTGCGGTGTTTCATCGCCGCCTGCGGCAGGTTGAGAAAAAGGCGCTGTTGGTTGAAATCATAGGAGGTTCGCGCTGCCGGAATAAAATCCTCGAGGTGCGTGAACGTTTCTCCCTCCTGCAACCGGGAGAATGCAGGAATGGCCCCTACATTTACGCCAAGCGCTTCCAGCAGCGATACGCTAAAAACGGGTTGCAGGCTGCCTTTCTCATTGACGAAGGTGATCTCCTGATGCCGCTCCTCGCGTCCGTTAATCTCCAGCGTCACGAGCCAGGTGCCTGGCATCTGCCCGCCCTTTTCAGAGAAATAGTGCAGATCCGCCGTTTTCTGTTCAGTAGAGGAAAGCTCCAGCGCGGCGGGATCAAAGTAATCCTCGGCCATCCCCGCACGGCTGAAGCTAAGCAGCAACACTGAAAGCGGCGCGTAACGAAACAGGCGAAAAGGCATGATCTTAAAGAGGCTGGGTGTGGGTGGCGGTGATGGCACCAAAATCATTAATAGCCGACCAGCTTACGCCCCCGGAGGCGGACACAGGCCATTCACGGGTTTCCCCTGGACCGATCATGCCCGGCTGCTCAATTTTATGCCCGCCAACGGTCAGCCGATAAAAAGAGACGTAGTATGGCGTCGGGTTAGCGGCCTTAAGCCCTTTTCCCGTCCGCGAAAACGTTATTTTCTGCCAGGCAGTGGCAGCGTCCCCTTTCAGATTGTCCGGGCGATAGAAAATTTTAAATTTCGATTTAACGTTAACTTGTAATTCGTT
This sequence comes from Enterobacter cloacae complex sp. IR5402, assembly GCF_049238125.1. Lineage (NCBI taxonomy): Bacteria > Pseudomonadati > Pseudomonadota > Gammaproteobacteria > Enterobacterales > Enterobacteriaceae > Enterobacter > Enterobacter cloacae complex sp. IR5402. Next base: position 20,312 of record NZ_JBMKHO010000018.1, on the reverse strand, counting down.
GCTGCTCTCTTTTGGCTTTGGCGCAATCGCTTTAATATCGAGCCAGAATACAGATTCACGATCTGTGGGCAGCGGAGCGCCGGTATATTGAATACGCAGCGTGTTGTTCTGCTCCGGATCAAGTCTGAACAGAGGTGGCGTGACAATAAATGGCGCAGCGTTATTTTTACCCTGCCCATCGCCTTCAACCCACGACTGAATAAGATAGGGAACCGCACTTTCCATATTAGAAACAGAAAATGCCACCTCCTTGCTGTGTTGTGGGTATACGATCCGTGTTCCCCCCATTACAACGCCAGCGGAAACTGACGCAGAACTAACCATTAATGCAGTGAGCATAATATACGATAAACGTTTCATCATTATTATCTCTGGAGGTGGCTGACAGTGAAATCAGTTATAAACCATCAGGAAGTTAGAAACGGCGTTAACATCGCCGGCGTTGATTTCTGTGCCATCTTTGTCAAGTGCGGCATAGAATGTTAATTCAGCATTGCCTTCATCATCCGGTGCGGTTGTTTCAGATACCGTACCCGGTTTAATCGCGGTGCTGCGATCGCTGTTATAAAGCTTCACGCCGACACCCGTCGCCATACCCTCGCCTGGCGTAACCTGTAGCAGTGTGTCATTCACCGTATCTTTGGTTCCGTCAAACAGTACCGCAACCGATTCAACCGTATCCGGGCAGTTTTCCACGTTGATTTTGAACTCGCGCGGCGTCGTTTCGTTGTGATCGTCAAAGTAGCTTTTTGCCCACGCCCCAAGGTCTACCGTTTTGTTTTTTGAGGCCGGAGTAATATCACAGGAAATAAGGGTGATCTTCCCGGTAAAATTGATCACCCCGCCCGTACTTTGCGAACCCGCACCGGTATCCAGAGAAGCATTAACGCCAGAATCACTGCTTGCCAGTACCGATTGAGAAGATAACAGCAGCCCCGCCGCGGCAATCGCCAGCGCCACATTTTTGATTTTCATTTGGAACACTTTCCCCTCTGTAAATTAAACAGATATAGACTTGTTGTACCAGGTACAATAACCGCTATAAGGATTTAAAAACGCCACCGAAAGGGTTTTAGCAGAATGGGTGACGCGACCTTATAGAATAAAGCAGGGTCCATCCCATGGTGATAATCCGTATATTTTCAGAAGGCCATACACAGATATCCTTCAACTGAGGAATGACTTCTGGCCGAAAATAACACTGAATACGTTGTGGTTAGTAATAAATTTAAAATCTTCTGTTACGTTGCTTCTGAATAAATAGTAAATCAAATGCCTTTTAACGTCTACGTATTGAAAAGTAATACGCCGCGCTTGTAAACATTCTGAAATTAACACTCAGCTAACAAATTTAACCCCTTTCCATTGCCCTAATAATTATTAATCTGCTTTTAATACCGCAACTAAATTACAAGAGAGTTAACTGATCATTGTTTGATCAATTTATTTCAGAATATTATTAGCCAAAAAATGTCACTTCAGCAAAAAATTCTTTCACTTTATCCTGAAAAATCACGGTTAAACAGGATATTTCCTTATCGATCAGCAATTGATCGTTTGTAATACACTGTTAAAATCTATATGTGAAATTTACCTTAATTAAAATTTTTTGCTACAGCTTCGATTTCGCATTTTTAACCAAAAAAATTTTTTATTTATTGGAAATATATCACTCTGATCACACATATACAGATTTTCAAAAACATAAATAAAACAAACAAACCTCATTTGATTCACGCAATATTATCACATACCCATTTTATTCAACCTCTTTTACGCGCCGTATCTGCTCAAAAGGCGAATGTAATGCCCTCCACCTGACTACCGCTCCCAACGCACGCGGTGAGTTGAACTTGCGGTTTTGGTCCTACCAATCATGCGTAAAGCTATCCATCGTTCACAGTTTCGATGCTCCACTTCACAAAAGCATTGCTGAATAGCAACACTTGGTTAACCATTTATTGCCATTAACCCTACATCACAATATTGGAAGGACCACTTTTACACTAAGTGTGACGCTGAGATGAGCAGAGACTCACCCGACGAACACCCGTGTGGTCCTCAGGAGACCTGCATGAGCCTCTGGCAACAAAACTACGATCCGGCCGGGAATATCTGGCTGTCGAGCCTGATCGCATCGCTACCGATCCTGTTCTTCTTCTTTGCGCTGATAAAACTCAAGCTGAAGGGCTACCTTGCCGCAACGTACACCGTTGCCATCGCCCTGCTGGTGGCGCTGTTCTTCTATAAAATGCCGGTCGATCGCGCGCTGGCCTCCGTGGTGTATGGTTTCTTCTACGGCCTGTGGCCGATTGCGTGGATCATCATCGCCGCCGTCTTTGTCTACAAAATCTCGGTGAAAACCGGGCAGTTCGACATTATTCGCTCGTCGATTCTCTCTATTACACCGGACCAGCGTTTACAGATGCTGATTGTCGGTTTCTCCTTCGGGGCGTTCCTTGAAGGGGCGGCAGGATTTGGCGCGCCGGTGGCGATCACCGCCGCTCTGCTGGTCGGGCTGGGCTTTAATCCGCTGTATGCCGCTGGCCTGTGCCTGATTGTGAACACCGCCCCGGTGGCGTTTGGCGCGATGGGCATTCCGATTCTGGTGGCGGGCCAGGTGACCGGGCTGGACAGCTTCGAGATCGGCCAGATGGTGGGCCGCCAGCTGCCGTTCCTGACCATTATCGTGCTGTTCTGGATCATGGCGATTATGGACGGCTGGCGCGGCGTGAAGGAGACCTGGCCTGCGGTGATGGTAGCGGGCGGTTCGTTCGCCATTGCCCAGTATCTCAGCTCCAACTTCCTCGGCCCGGAACTGCCGGACATCATCTCTTCCCTGGTGTCGCTGGTCTGCCTGACGCTGTTCCTGAAACGCTGGCAGCCGGTACGTATCTTCCGCTTTGCTGACATGGGCGCATCGCACGTGGATCAGACGCTGGCGCGCACCGGCTATACCGCCGGACAGATTGTGCGCGCGTGGTCACCGTTCCTGTTCCTGACCGCCACCGTGACGCTGTGGAGCATTCCGCCGTTTAAAGCCCTGTTCGCCCCGGGCGGCGCGCTGTACGACATGGTGATTAATATCTCCGTGCCGTTCCTCGACAAAATGGTCGCCCGTATGCCGCCGGTGGTGCACGACGCCACGCCGTATGCGGCAGTGTTTAAGTTCGACTGGTTCTCAGCCACCGGTACGGCCATCCTGTTTGCCGCTATCCTTTCCGTTGTGTGGCTGCGCATGAAGCCTGCCGCCGCGGTACAGACCTTTGCGGCGACGATTAAAGAGCTGATGCTGCCGATTTACTCCATCGGCATGGTGCTGGCGTTCGCGTTTATTTCGAATTACTCCGGCCTGTCGTCGACGCTGGCGTTAGCGCTGGCGCATACCGGCCACGCGTTTACCTTCTTCTCGCCGTTCCTCGGCTGGCTGGGGGTGTTCCTGACCGGTTCAGATACGTCATCTAACGCCCTGTTTGCTGCCCTACAGGCCACGGCCGCGCAGCAGATTGGCGTCTCGGACGTGCTGCTGGTCGCTGCGAACACCACCGGCGGCGTGACCGGGAAGATGATCTCACCGCAGTCCATCGCCATTGCCTGTGCTGCGGTGGGGCTGGTAGGCAAAGAGTCGGATCTGTTCCGCTTTACCGTTAAACACAGCCTGATATTTACCTGCATGGTGGGTGTGATCACCACATTGCAGGCCTATGTCTTAACCTGGATGATTCCATGATAGTGATGCCCAGACGCCTGTCCGACGAGATTGCCACTCGCGTACGGGCGCTGATAGAAGAACAACAGCTGGAAGCGGGCATGAGATTGCCCGCCGAGCGTCAGCTTGCCGCTCAGCTTGGCGTGTCGCGCAACTCACTGCGCGAGGCGCTGGCGACGCTGGTTAGTGAAGGGGTGCTGCTGAGCCGTCGCGGCGGCGGCACCTTCGTGCGCTGGCAGCATGACGACTGGTCCGAACAAAACATCGTGCAGCCGCTGAAGACGCTGATGGAAAACGACCCGGACTACAGCTTCGACATCCTCGAAGCGCGTCACGCCATCGAAACCAGCACCGCGTGGCACGCGGCGATGCGGGCAACCGACGCCGACAAAGAGAAGCTCAAAGCCTGTTTTGAAGCCACGCAAAGCAGCGACCCGGACATCGCCTCCCAGGCGGACGTGCGGTTCCATCTGGCGATTGCCGAGGCCTCGCACAACGTGGTGCTGCTGCAAACCATGCGCGGGTTCTTCGACCTGCTGCAATCCTCCGTCAAGCAGAGCCGCCAGCGCATGTATCTGGTGCCGCCGGTGTTTGCCCAGCTGACCGAACAGCACGAGGCGGTGCTCAACGCCATTCTGGCCGGAGATGCCGAAGCCGCGCGCAAGGCGATGATGGCGCATCTCGGCTTCGTGCATACCACCATTAAACGATTCGATGAAGATCAGGCCCGACAGGCGCGTATTACCCGTCTGCCTGACGAGAGTGATATTTCCAGGGAGAACAAAGCATGATTATTTCAGCAGCCAGTGACTATCGCGCCGCGGCGCAGCGCATTTTGCCCCCGTTCCTGTTCCACTATATCGACGGCGGGGCGTATGCCGAATATACCCTGCGCCGTAACGTGGAGGATCTGTCGGAAGTGGCCCTGCGCCAGCGCGTGCTGAAAAATATGTCTGACCTGAGCCTTGAGACGAAGCTGTTTAACGAGACGCTCTCCATGCCGGTAGCGCTCGCACCTGTCGGTTTATGTGGCATGTATGCCCGTCGCGGTGAAGTGCAGGCCGCCGCCGCCGCAGATGCCAAAGGCATTCCGTTTACCCTTTCCACCGTGTCCGTCTGCCCGATTGAAGAAGTCGCCCCGACCATCAAGCGCCCGATGTGGTTCCAGCTGTACGTCCTGCGCGATCGCGGTTTTATGCGCAACGCGCTGGAGCGCGCCAAAGCGGCGGGCTGCTCAACCCTGGTCTTTACCGTCGACATGCCGACCCCCGGCGCGCGCTACCGCGACGCCCACTCCGGCATGAGCGGCCCTAACGCGGCCCTGCGCCGTTACTGGCAGGCGGTGACGCACCCGCAGTGGGCGTGGGATGTCGGGTTGAACGGCCGTCCGCACGATCTGGGCAATATTTCGGCCTACCTGGGTAAACCGACCGGGCTGGAGGACTACATTGGCTGGCTGGCGAACAATTTCGATCCGTCGATCTCCTGGAAAGACCTGGAGTGGATCCGCGAATTCTGGGACGGCCCGATGGTGATCAAAGGGATCCTCGACCCGGAAGATGCCCGCGACGCGGTGCGTTTTGGCGCCGATGGGATCGTGGTCTCTAACCATGGTGGCCGCCAGCTTGATGGGGTGCTCTCCTCCGCCCGCGCCCTGCCGGCCATTGCCGATGCGGTGAAAGGCGATATTGCGATCCTGGCCGATAGCGGCATCCGTAACGGGCTGGACGTGGTGCGCATGATTGCGCTCGGCGCCGACAGCGTGCTGCTGGGCCGTGCTTACCTGTACGCGCTGGCCACCAGCGGCCAGGCGGGCGTGGCGAATCTGCTGAACCTGATCGAGAAAGAGATGAAAGTAGCGATGACCCTGACCGGGGCGAAGTCGATTAGCGAAATCAAAAAAGACTCGCTGGTGCAGGAGCTCAGTAAGCTGCCTGCGGCGCTGGCCCCTCTTTCTCAGGGAAACGCGGCCTGATCTCCCCCGGTTAGCCTCCCCTTCTTCCGCGCCCGACTTTCCCCTCGGGCGCTTTTTTTGTCGAAAATAACACCTTCGTAACATTCTTGATAAGAAAATTTGACACACCCCGCCCCTCCGCAATTGTATAGACAAGCAAATACAAGAACACAAAAACAACATCACATCGGAGGGGAACGTATGACGTATTCAGGTCGGGTGGATATTCAGCAGGTGATCGATGAAAGTCCCTTTTCAGGGTTTCACTGGCTTCTTATTGTGCTGGGCTTTCTGGTGCTGGCGATCGATGGGTTTGATACCGCAGCGATGGGTTACATTGCGCCTACGCTGTCGACGGAGTGGGGAATACATAAACAGGATCTGGGGCCGGTGCTGAGTGCGGCGCTGCTGGGGCTGTCGCTGGGAGCCCTGATTGCAGGTCCGGTATCGGACCGGATGGGACGCAAGCGCGTGCTGGTCTTTTCGTGTCTGTTCTTCGGCCTGGCGAGCCTGGGCACGGCCTGGGCGCAAAGTCTGAATACCCTGACGCTATGGCGATTTCTGACCGGTCTCGGGCTGGGCGCCGCGATGCCTAACGCCATCACGCTGATCTCAGAGTTTGCCCCCCAGCGCTGCCGCGCCATGGCAATTAACACCATGTACTGCGGCTTTCCGCTGGGTGCGGCGGGCGGCGGGGCGATCTCGTCCTGGCTTATCCCTCACCATGGCTGGCGAAGCGTGCTGCTGACCGGCGCGATTGCGCCGCTGATTTTAACGGTGCTGCTGGCGCTGCTGTTGCCGGAGTCGGTGAAGTTTCTGGTGCAGCGCGGGAAAGACATCGCCCAGGTTCGCCGCATCGCCAGCCGGTTCGCCCGCAGCACGCTGGATAGCGTCACGGGCTTTTTCCTGACAGAGGAGAAAGTCGCGTCGAAAAAAGGCAGCGTGTCGCCGCTGTTTTCCATGCCCTGGCTACCCGGCACCCTGATGCTGTGGGTCACCTACTTTATGGGACTGGTGATTTATTACGTCCTGCTGAGCTGGATGCCGACGCTGATGCAGGGGATGGGGTATGCGCTGGCGGAATCCGCCTGGCTCACCTCGCTGTTCACCTTCGGCGGCACCGCTGGCATTTTGCTCGCGGGCTGGATGATGGATCGCTGGGAAGCGCACAAGGTGGTCGCGTGTGGTTTCGTGCTGACGATGGGCCTGATTCTTTTACTCGGCATTGAGCATAACCATATCGCCCTGTTTGGCGGGTTAATTTTCCTGATGGGGATCGCGATGAACGGCGCGCAGTCGGGCATGCAGACCCTGGCTGCCACCTTTTACCCTACCGAGTGCCGCGCGACGGGTATCGCCTGGATGCAGGGGATCGGCCGCTTCGGCGGCGTGGCGGGCACCATGACCAGCGCCCAGCTTCTTTCCATGCAGTGGCAGGCAGACAGTATTTTAATGATCCTCAGCGTGCCTGCTCTCGTGGCCGCGGCGGCAACCGTTTACAAAATGCTGTATAGCCGCGCGCAGGAGCCGGGCGTCGCCTAGTCCCTCTCTTTTCTGCTATTCTGCCCCCGCAATTAAGGGGGCAGCATGCTTAACATCGTCTTATTCGAACCAGAAATTCCGCCGAACACCGGCAATATTATCCGCCTGTGCGCCAACACCGGTTTTCGTCTGCACATCATTGAGCCGATGGGCTTTACGTGGGACGACAAACGTCTGCGCCGCGCGGGGCTGGACTACCATGAGTTTACCGCCGTCGTTCGTCATCACGATTACGCCGCGTTTCTGGACGCAGAGAAGCCGCAGCGCATGTTCGCCCTGACCACCAAAGGCACGCCAGCACACAGCGCCGTAAGCTATCAGGACGGGGATTATCTGATGTTTGGTCCGGAAACCCGCGGCCTGCCGGCCACCATTCTGGATGCCCTGCCAGCCGAGCAGAAAATTCGTATTCCGATGATGCCGGACAGCCGCAGCATGAACCTGTCGAATGCGGTGTCGGTGGTGGTGTATGAGGCGTGGCGCCAGCTGGGTTATCCCGGCGCGATACTGCGTAGCTAAAACAGTTCGGGTGGCTTGCGCCACCCGATTCATCGTGTTTAGCCTGCTACCGCGATACGTTTCATATCGGTCATGTAGCCACGCAGTTTCTGGCCCACTTTCTCGATTTCGTGGCTGCGAATCGCTTCGTTAACGTCACGCAGCTGCGCGTTATCAACCGCACCTTCCGCAATCGCCTGGCCCAGATCGCCCGCTTGCAGGGTGGTCATGAACTCTTTCAGCAACGGTACGCAGGCGTAAGAGAACAGGTAGTTACCGTACTCGGCGGTATCGGAGATCACCACGTTCATCTCATACAGACGCTTACGGGCGATGGTGTTTGCGATCAGCGGCAGCTCGTGCAGCGATTCGTAGTACGCAGACTCTTCAATGATGCCGGAATCCACCATGGTTTCGAACGCCAGCTCAACGCCTGCTTTCACCATCGCAATCATCAGGACGCCTTTATCGAAGTACTCCTGCTCGGTGATCTTGCCGTCGTACTGTGGTGCGGTTTCGAACGCGGTTTTACCGGTCTCTTCACGCCAGGTCAGCAGTTTCTTATCGTCGTTCGCCCAGTCTGCCATCATGCCGGAGGAGAACTCGCCGGAGATGATGTCGTCCATATGTTTCTGGAACAGTGGCGCCATGATGGTTTTCAGCTGTTCAGAGAGTGCGAACGCGCGCAGTTTTGCCGGGTTGGACAGACGGTCCATCATCAGCGTAATGCCGCCCTGCTTCAGCGCTTCGGTGATGGTTTCCCAGCCGAACTGAATCAGTTTTTCCGCGTATGCCGGGTCGGTGCCTTCTTCCACCAGCTTGTCGAAGCACAGCAGAGAGCCAGCCTGGAGCATGCCGCACAGGATAGTCTGCTCGCCCATCAGGTCAGATTTCACTTCCGCAACGAAGGAAGATTCCAGTACGCCCGCACGATGGCCGCCGGTGGCCGCTGCCCAGGCTTTGGCAATCGCCATGCCTTCGCCTTTCGGATCGTTTTCCGGGTGAACGGCGATCAGCGTCGGTACGCCGAAGCCACGTTTGTACTCTTCACGCACTTCGGTGCCCGGGCACTTCGGTGCCACCATCACCACGGTGATGTCTTTACGGATCTGCTCGCCCACTTCAACGATGTTGAAGCCGTGGGAGTAACCCAGCGCGGCGCCGTCTTTCATCAGCGGCTGTACGGAACGCACAACGTCAGAGTGCTGCTTGTCCGGCGTCAGGTTCACCACCAGATCCGCCTGCGGGATCAGCTCTTCGTAGGTACCTACTTTGAAGCCGTTTTCGGTCGCTTTACGCCATGAAGCGCGCTTCTCGGCAATCGCTTCTTTGCGCAGGGCGTAGGAGATATCCAGCCCGGAGTCACGCATGTTCAGGCCCTGGTTCAGACCCTGTGCGCCACAGCCGACAATGACCACTTTTTTACCCTGAAGGTAGCTCGCGCCATCAGCAAATTCATCGCGCGCCATGAAGCGGCATTTGCCCAGCTGCGCCAGCTGCTGGCGCAAGTTCAGTGTATTAAAGTAGTTAGCCATGGGTGATACCTCGTGATGTTGTGTGTCTTATTGTTCGGTTCGCCTTTCAGCGACAATGTACCCACATTACAACAGGAAATTTATTGCGGAAATTGATATATTCACAACGTCACATTGCAATTTATGCAATGTAAAAAGAGGGAGTGGAATCGGTGGATTTACGCGATCTGAAAATGTTCCTGCACCTGGCGGAAAGCCGTCACTTTGGCCGCAGCGCCCGGGCGATGCACGTCAGCCCGTCCACGCTTTCGCGCCAGATCCAGCGCCTTGAGGAAGACCTCGGCCAGCCGCTGTTCGTGCGCGATAACCGCACCGTCACCCTCACGGAAGCCGGCGAAGAGCTGCGCATCTTTGCCCAGCAAACCTTGTTGCAGTATCAGCAGCTGCGGCACACCATCGACCAGCAGGGGCCGTCGCTTTCCGGCGAGCTGCATATTTTCTGTTCCGTGACCGCTGCCTACAGCCATCTTCCCCCCATTCTTGACCGCTTCCGCGCGGAACATCCGTCGGTTGAAATTAAGCTCACCACCGGCGATGCCGCCGACGCGATGGAAAAAGTGGTCACGGGCGAAGCGGATCTCGCGATTGCCGGGAAACCGGAAACCCTGCCGGGGGCGGTGGCGTTCTCGATGCTGGAGAATCTGGCGGTGGTGCTGATTGCCCCGGCGCTGCCCTGCCCGGTGCGCAACCAGGTCTCGGTGGAGAAACCGGACTGGTCGACGGTGCCGTTTATCATGGCCGATCAGGGGCCGGTGCGCCGCCGCATCGAGCTGTGGTTCCGCCGTCAGAAAATCAGCAACCCGTCGATTTACGCTACCGTCAGCGGCCATGAGGCGATGGTGTCGATGGTGGCGCTTGGCTGCGGCGTGGCGCTGCTGCCGGAAGTGGTGCTGGAAAACAGCCCGGAACCGGTGCGCAACCGCGTGATGATTCTGGAGCGCAGCGACGAGAAGACGCCGTTTGAGCTGGGCGTGTGCGCACAAAAAAAGCGGCTGCATGAGCCGCTTATTGATGCGTTCTGGACGATATTGCCGAACCACTAACCAGCCAGAAAGAACCTGAAAGCCGGGTTATGGGTTTCGTCATGACATTCATAGCCCAGTTCGTTCAGGCGCGTTTCGAAATCCGGCTCGTGCTCGCCCAGTTCGAACGCCGCCAGCACGCGCCCGTAGTCGGTGCCGTGGCTGCGGTAGTGGAACAGGGAGATGTTCCAGTGCGTGCCGAGCGTGTGCAGGAACTTGAGCAGCGCGCCCGGTGATTCCGGGAACTCGAAGCTGAACAGGCGTTCCTTCAGCGGCTTGGAAGGACGGCCGCCGACCATGTAACGCACGTGCAGCTTCGCCATCTCATCGTCAGAGAGATCGACCACGCTGTAGCCGCCGTCGTGCAGCAGGCTGAGGATCTCTTTGCGCTCCTCCACGCCACGGCTCAGACGCACGCCGACAAAAATGCAGGCATCTTTGGCGTCGGCAAAGCGGTAGTTGAACTCCGTTACCGAACGGCCGCCCAGCAGCTGGCAGAACTTCAGGAAGCTGCCCTTCTCTTCCGGAATGGTCACCGCCAGCAGGGCTTCACGCTGTTCGCCGAGCTCGCAGCGCTCGGACACGTAACGCAGGCCGTGGAAGTTCACATTGGCACCGGAAAGCACGTGCGCCAGACGCTCGCCGCGGATATTGTGCTGGGCGATGTATTTCTTCATCCCCGCCAGCGCCAGCGCGCCGGAGGGTTCCGCCACCGCACGCACGTCTTCGAACAGATCTTTCATCGCCGCGCAGATAGCGTCGCTGTCGACGGTGACGATATCGTCGAGATACTCCTGGCACAGGCGGAACGTTTCGTCGCCAATGCGCTTCACCGCCACGCCCTCGGCAAACAGCCCGACGCGCGGCAGATCCACAGGATGCCCGGCATCCAGCGCCGCTTTCAGGCAGGCGGAGTCTTCCGCTTCCACGGCAATGACTTTGATCTGCGGCATGAGCTGTTTGATCAGCACCGCCACACCAGCGGCTAAGCCGCCGCCGCCCACCGGGACGAAAACGCGGTCGAGATGGGCGTCCTGCTGCAACAGCTCCAGCGCCAGCGTACCCTGCCCGGCAATCACCATCGGGTGGTCGAACGGCGGCACCCAGGTGAACCCCTGCTGCTGCGCCAGCTCAATCGCTTTGGCTTTGGCTTCGTCAAAGTTAGCCCCGTGGAGCAAGACTTCTCCGCCGAAACCGCGCACCGCGTCGACCTTGATGTCTGCGGTAGCAACCGGCATCACGATCAGCGCCTTCAGCCCCAGACGCGCCGAGGAAAACGCCACGCCCTGCGCGTGGTTGCCCGCCGACGCGGTAATCACCCCGCGCGCTTTCTGCTCGTCCGTCAGCCCGGCCATCATCGCGTAGGCTCCGCGCAGCTTGAAGCTGTGCACCGGCTGCCTGTCTTCACGCTTCACCAGAATGACGTTGTCGAGACGCGAAGAGAGTTTTTCCATTTTTTGCAGGGGCGTGACCTGCACGGCTTCATAGACCGGCGCGCGTAGCACCGCTCTCAGGTATTCCGCCCCCTCAGGGGCGGCGGATAAGGGTTGTGACTCGGCCATCGTTAGCCCCCCAGTTTAGATTTATCGCGCACCGCGCCTTTATCTGCACTGGTTGCAAGGCTCGCGTAGGCGCGCAGGGCGAAGGAGACTTCGCGCTGGCGATCTTTCGGCGTCCAGGCTTTGTCGCCGCGGGCTTCCTGCGCTTCACGACGGGCCGCAATCTCCTGGTCACTCAGCTTCAGCTGAATGCCGCGGTTCGGAATGTCGATTTCGATCAGGTCGCCATCTTCGATGATCGCGATGTTGCCGCCGCTTGCCGCTTCCGGGGAGACGTGGCCGATGGAGAGACCAGACGTGCCGCCGGAGAAACGACCATCGGTGATCAGCGCGCAGGCTTTGCCGAGGCCCATCGATTTCAGGAAGGTGGTCGGGTAGAGCATCTCCTGCATGCCGGGACCGCCTTTCGGTCCTTCGTAGCGAATGACCACCACGTCGCCTTCTACCACTTTGCCACCGAGGATGGCGTCTACCGCTTCGTCCTGGCTTTCATACACTTTTGCCGGACCGGTGAATTTCAGGATGCTGTCGTCCACGCCAGCGGTTTTCACGATACAGCCATTTTCCGCAAAGTTACCGTACAGCACGGCCAGGCCGCCGTCTTTGCTATAGGCATGTTCCAGCGAGCGAATGCAGCCTTCGGCGCGATCGTCATCAAGCGTGTCCCAACGGCAATCCTGCGAGAACGCCTGGGTGGTACGGATGCCCGCCGGACCGGCGCGATACATGTTTTTCACCGCGTCGTCTTTGGTCAGCATCACGTCGTACTGCTCCAGCGACTCCGGCAGCGTCAGGCCGAGCACGTTTTTCACGTCGCGGTTAAGCAGCCCGGCGCGATCCAGCTCGCCGAGAATACCAATCACACCACCCGCACGGTGGACATCTTCCATGTGGTACTTCTGGGTACTCGGCGCGACTTTACACAGCTGCGGCACTTTGCGGGAGAGCTTGTCGATGTCGCTCATGGTGAAGTCGATTTCAGCTTCCTGCGCGGCGGCCAGCAGGTGGAGAACGGTGTTGGTGGAGCCGCCCATGGCGATATCCAGCGTCATGGCGTTTTCGAACGCCGCTTTACTGGCGATGTTGCGCGGCAGCGCGCTGGCATCGTCCTGCTCGTAGTAGCGTTTGGTCAGCTCAACGATGCGCTTGCCCGCGTTAAGGAACAGCTGTTTACGGTCGGCGTGGGTCGCCAGCAGCGAGCCGTTGCCCGGCTGAGAAAGGCCCAGCGCTTCGGTCAGGCAGTTCATGGAGTTGGCGGTGAACATCCCGGAACAGGAGCCGCAGGTCGGGCACGCGGAGCGTTCCACCTGGTCGCTCTGCTCGTCAGAGACTTTCGGGTCCGCGCCCTGGATCATCGCATCGACCAGGTCGAGCTTGATGATTTTGTCGGAAAGCTTGGTTTTCCCCGCTTCCATCGGGCCGCCGGAAACGAAGATCACCGGAATGTTCAGACGCAGGGAGGCCATCAGCATCCCCGGGGTGATTTTGTCGCAGTTGGAGATACAGACCATCGCATCGGCGCAGTGGGCGTTAACCATATACTCCACCGAGTCGGCGATCAGCTCGCGCGACGGCAGCGAATAGAGCATCCCCCCGTGGCCCATTGCGATACCGTCATCCACCGCAATGGTGTTGAACTCTTTCGCCACGCCGCCGGAGGCTTCGATTTGCTCGGCAACCAGCTTACCGAGATCGCGCAGGTGCACGTGGCCCGGCACAAACTGGGTGAAGGAGTTCACCACGGCGATAATTGGCTTGCCGAAATCGGCGTCGGTCATTCCGGTGGCGCGCCACAGTGCGCGGGCACCCGCCATATTACGGCCGTGGGTGGTGGTGGCTGAACGATACTTAGGCATGCTTTATTTACTCCCGTCTGACTATTTAATGGGACGGTGCGTGCCGTCCCAAATTTATATTTAGTGATTAACCTGATCCAACCAGCCGTATTTATCTTCTGTCTCGCCGGTGAAGAGGCCAAAGAACGCTTGCTGAATGCGTTTGGTCACTGGGCCACAGCGGCCTTCGCCCACCTGAATGCCATCGACGCTACGCACCGGCGTAATTTCAGCCGCGGTACCGGACATAAACACTTCGTCAGCCAGGTACAGGGATTCGCGGGACAGCACCTGCTCGCGCACTTCGATACCCAGATCTTTTGCCAGCTTGATGATGGCGTCACGGGTGATGCCTGGCAGCGCGGACGAGGTAAACGGCGGGGTGAACAGAATGCCGTCTTTTACTTCAAACAGGTTTTCGCCCGCACCTTCGGAGATGTAGCCATTCACATCCAGCGCGATACCTTCCTGGTAACCGTGACGGCGCGCTTCGCTGCCGACCAGCAGTGAGGACAGGTAGTTACCGCCCGCTTTAGCCGCAGTCGGGATAGTGTTTGGCGCCACGCGGTTCCAGGAAGAAACCATTGCGTCGATCCCCTGATCCAGTGCTTCCGCGCCCAGGTAGGCGCCCCACGGGAACGCAGCAATAATCACATCGGTGTTATAGCCAGCGGGCGGGTTGACGCCCATGCCGACATCACCCACGAAGACCAGCGGACGAATATAGGCGCTGGTCAGTTTGTTCTGGCGAATCACCTCGCGGCAGGCTTCCATCAACTCATCAACGCTTTGGGAGACCGGGAAACGATAAATTTTGGCTGAGTCATGCAGACGCTGCATGTGTTCACGGTGGCGGAACACCACTGGTCCTTTGTGAGAGTCGTAGCAACGGATCCCTTCAAACACGGAGGTGCCGTAGTGCAGCGCGTGGGACATCACGTGAACTTTCGCGTCTTCCCAGCGAACCATCTCACCATTGAACCAAATGTAATCAGCTTTTTTTGTCGTCATTTTTTCGTCCTGTCACGCTTAAGCGCGGATTTGTTGTGATGTGGTTGTGCTCTGGCAGATGGCAACATGGGCAACGTCTACCAGTTTTGATAACTGACTAAACAGTAAGTCGACCGGCCGCGGGCTGGCAACGGTTAATTCGATACTGATGTTTTGCGCGTCGGTGGCCGTTTCCATATTCATAGAGCAAATCTGAAAACCACGATGACGCACCACACGCAAAACGCGTTCTAATGTTTCCGGGTTGAAGCGAGCCTGCACGGCGACCTGATGTTGCATCATGATAATTTCTCCAGCATTTGTGAGTTACTGGCACCGGGCGGTACCAACGGCCAGACGTTCTCAAGCTCATCGATTGAGACATGAAGCAGGTATGGGCCTTCGCTTGACAGCATGGTGTCGAGTGCCGCTTCAACCTGGTCTTTACGGGTGATGTGCTGGCCAGGAATGCCGAAGGCGCTGGCCAGGGTGAGGAAATCGGGGTTATCGGTCAGGGTGGTTTCACTGTAACGTTCCTGGAAGAACAGCTGTTGCCACTGGCGAACCATCCCTAAACGCTGGTTATCGAGCAACACGATCTTCAACGGTAACTGCTTGCGCTTCACGGTGCCGAGCTCCTGAACGTTCATCATGAAGGAGCCGTCACCGGAGATACAGATAACGGTATCGTTCGGGCGGGCAACCTGTGCACCAACGGCGGCTGGCAGACCGAAGCCCATCGTCCCTAACCCGCTGGACGTGATGAAGTTTTCCGGACGGGTGTAGGTCATGTGCTGGGCAGACCACATCTGATGCTGGCCGACATCGGTCGTCACCACGCTGTCGGCGGGCTTACGGTCGGACAACTGCTTCAACAGCAGCGGCGCGTAGATGGCCTCGCCGGGGTGGTCGTAACGCCAGGCGTGTTCAGCGCGCATATCGGCGGTGTGCTGACGCCATGGGTTAATATCCAGCGGCTGCTCCAGGGCCGGTAACAGCGCGTTAAGATCGCCCTGCAACGCGACATGCGCCTGACGCAGTTTGTTCATCTCCGCCGGGTCGATGTCCATATGGATCACTTTGGCGTTTGGCGCGAAGGTGTTCAGCTTGCCGGTGACGCGGTCGTCAAAACGGGCGCCGACGGCGATGAGCAGGTCACACTCCTGCACCGCCAGGTTTGCCGCTTTGGTACCATGCATCCCCAGCATGCCCAGATAGTAGGGGTAATCAGCATCTACCGCACCCAACCCTTTCAGCGTGCAGGTGGCAGGCATTTGCGTTGCCGCGATAAATTCGCGCAGGGCAGGAACCGCCTGCGCCATACCTACGCCACCACCAACGTACAGCATCGGTTGTTTGGCCTGCACCATCATCTGACGCGCCTCTTCCACCTGTGCATGCGGGAACGCATCATCGCTTTTCACGGTAGAGAAATGCGGTTCCAGATCGCCGAGTGCAACCTGGATATCTTTCGGGATATCAACCAGAACCGGGCCAGGACGGCCAGAGCTGGCAACCTCGAACGCTTCGGCCATCACCCGCGGCAGCTCTTCGAGAGACTGAACGAGGAAGCTGTGTTTGGTGCAGGCCAGCGATAAACCGAGCACATCCACTTCCTGGAAGGCATCGGTGCCGATGAACGGAGAGGCAACCTGTCCGGTGATGGCAACAACGGGAACAGAATCCAGCAGTGCATCAGCCAGACCGGTGATCAGGTTCGTTGCGCCCGGACCTGAGGTCGCCATACAGACACCGGTTTTACCGGTGGCACGGGCATAACCGATGGCGGCCATCGCTGCGCCCTGCTCGTGTCGGCACAACAGGTGCTCCACGCCGCCGTCATACAGTGCATCGTAAATCGGCATAATTGCGCCACCCGGATAACCGAATACTGTCTCGACTCCCTGCGCGCGCAACGCATGTACTACCCACTGTGCCCCATTCATAGTTAGTTCCCCGTCATAAATCGGGAGAAACAGAATTTTGTGCTACTTGTCATTCTCTGCTCCTCATTTCCGTTTTTTAGTCATAAAAAAACCCCCGGACCTTTCGGTGCGGGGGTCTTAGTTCGTTAAGGCTTGATTTCTAAGCCTTTCCTCGTCCAAGTGCAGCCCCGCACGGTGGGATAATAATCACCACCACGCTAATCACGACCAGGCTAATCACTCGTAGAAGGGCTGTCATTTTCAGTTCTTTTTGCATCTTGTTCGAAGGAATACCTAAAGAGTTACCACAGATATTTCATCTGACACAAGATTTTTTTATGACCTGTTTCTGTAGCAGGCGAACTATTTCTTTCAAAATCGTTGTTTTATATAGGGAAAAAATAGAAATGAAGATTTTTCATTTTTTTTGTCCTGTTTCATCAGGCAAGGCGCGCATGATTCCTTTTCTGCGAGGCCGATTCCACCGACATGTAATGATTACATTTAGGCGCTAAAAGGCTGGAACGAGCGCCGTAATTCAGTGAATTAGCGCTAAACAGGAAAAAATGATGCTGGCATAGTCACCGCCAAGGAGGGCTTATGTCACTGTCAGTTGTTTATACACGCGCGGCCATCGGCGTGAAGGCACCGCTTATTTCTGTAGAGGTTCATTTAAGTAATGGACTGCCCGGACTGACGCTGGTCGGCTTACCAGAAACGACCGTTAAAGAGGCGAGGGATCGCGTGCGCAGCGCAATTATTAATAGCGGTTATGCTTTTCCGGCGAAGAAGATCACCATCAACCTTGCGCCCGCCGATTTGCCAAAGGAGGGAGGGCGATATGATTTACCTATTGCTATAGCGCTTCTCGCGGCTTCTGAACAGCTCAATACGCCAGGGCTAAGCTCGTGCGAGTTCGTGGGTGAATTAGCGCTTACAGGCGCGTTAAGAGGCGTTCCCGGAGCAATCTCGGGTGCGCTTGAAGCCATACGCGCGGGAAGACAAATCATTGTGGCCAATGAAAATGCCTCTGAAGTAAGCCTTATCGCCGAAAAGGGATGTCTTGTCGCGGGACATTTGCAGGAGGTTTGCGCCTGGCTGGAAGGCCGACACGAGCTTGCCGAGCCGCAGGAGAATGACGAGGTGGCGCCAGATTCGCCCGAGGATCTCAGCGATATTATGGGTCAGGAACAGGGTAAACGAGCGTTAGAGATAACGGCCGCGGGTGGGCATAACCTGTTACTGATAGGTCCGCCAGGCACGGGGAAAACGATGCTGGCGAGCAGATTGAGCGGCCTGTTGCCACCCCTCAATAATCACGAAGCGCTGGAAAGCGCCGCGATATTTAGCCTGGTCAGTTCTACGTCGCTGCATAAACAGTGGCGCCGCCGTCCCTTCCGCTCTCCACACCACAGTGCGTCTCTTACCGCGATGGTGGGCGGGGGTTCGATCCCCGGGCCGGGTGAAATCTCACTGGCGCACAACGGCATTCTGTTTCTGGATGAATTGCCAGAGTTTGAACGCCGCGTGCTGGATGCATTGCGGGAGCCGATTGAATCCGGCGAAATCCATTTGTCTCGTACACGGGCCAAATTAAGCTACCCTGCGCAGTTTCAGCTGGTCGCCGCGATGAACCCTAGCCCTACGGGTCATTATCAGGGCAATCATAACCGCTGTACGCCGGAGCAGACGCTGCGCTATCTAAGTAAGCTGTCCGGCCCCTTCCTCGACCGTTTTGATTTATCTCTCGAGATCCCCCTGCCCCCGCCCGGTCTGCTGAGGCAAACCGGTATCAAAGGCGAAAGCTCAGCAGCTGTGCGTGAACGGGTTATTGCGGCGCAGGCGCGGCAGTATGTTCGTCAGAACAGGCTGAATGCCCGGCTGGATAACAGCGGGATCCGACAGTTTTGTTCTCTCAACGCTGAAGATGCGGGCTGGCTGGAAGAGACACTGACGCGGTTTGGGCTATCCATTCGCGCGTGGCAGCGTTTGTTGAAAGTTGCGCGCACGGTCGCCGACGTGGAAGGCTGCCCCGGAATAGAGAGGCGGCATTTGCAGGAGGCATTAAGTTACCGTGCGATCGATCGGCTGCTGTTGCATCTGCAAAAAATGCTGGCGTAAAAAAAAGGGGCCGTAGCCCCTTCTCTTCTTAATCGTCAGACTCGGTGTAGTCTTCTGCACCTTCCATCTGCGGCTTGCCGCCAGACAGCGTATGGAAACGCTTAGGACGCTTAATGCGAGCCATATACTTGATCCATACACGTTCTGCATCAGACTGCGGCTCACGCTCACCACGGCAAACAGAGACAAACTGTTTTTCATCTTCGGTTGCCGGTTCACGTTTACCCAGATCCAGCTCGTTAAAGGCATAACCATGGCGCTCAAGAAGTTGAGCTTCTTTGATAGTGAAATCGCCGTGACGAGAGAACCCGCGCGGATAATGTTTATTGTCGAAAAAACGATTAGTCGTCGTAAAGCTTTCCGCCATCCTACACGCTCCTAATTCTTTGGCCGAGCTATTTATGGCGCGGAGTATTAGTTACGCTTGACAGAGTGTAAAACAAAACATTTAAATCATAACGACAAATAATTTTGCGGAGAAAGATGTGGATACGGAATTGCTAAAAACTTTCCTCGAAGTGAGCAGAACGCGACACTTTGGGCGAGCAGCTGAAGCCCTCTACCTGACGCAGTCAGCAGTCAGTTTTCGTATTCGACAGCTGGAAAATCAACTGGGTGTGAACCTTTTTACCCGCCATCGCAACAATATTCGTTTAACCCCGGCCGGTGAAAAGCTATTGCCTTATGCAGAAACCCTGATGAATACCTGGCAGGCAGCGCGGAAGGAGGTTGCGCACACCTCCCGGCATAATGAATTCTCAATCGGTGCCAGCGCTTCACTATGGGAATGCATGCTCAGCCAGTGGCTTATGCGGCTATATCGCTCACACAACCATCTGCAATTTGAGGCGAGGATTGCGCAACGCCAGTCGCTGGTTAAGCAACTCCACGAGCGGCAGCTTGATCTCCTGATCACCACAGAAGCGCCCAAGATGGACGAATTTAGCAGCCAGATTGTTGGACAGTTTAGCCTGGCGCTCTATGCATCCGAGCCTGCAATGATGAAGGCCGACCTGAATTATTTACGCCTGGAATGGGGGCCTGATTTTCAGCAGCACGAGACGGGGTTAATTGCCAGCGATGATATCCCGCAACTCACGACAAGCTCTGCGGAGATCGCATGCCAGCATCTTCCCGCATTGAAAGGCTGTACATGGTTACCTGTTCGCTGGGCGGATAATAAACCCGCACTCCATGTTGTCACCGATTCGACAACTCTCTCCAGGCCGCTGTATGCCATTTGGCTGCAAAACAGCGATAAGCAGTCGCAGATAAAAGATCTGTTAAAAACCAGCATACTGGATTAACGCAAAAGCCTGCGGAAACGCAGGCTGCTTATTCTTCAGGAAGGTGTTGAGCTGTTTTGCAGGCAAAAAAAAATCCTTTGCCGAAGCAAAGGATTCTATATGGCAGGGGCGGAGAGACTCGAACTCGCGACACCCGGTTTTGGAGACCGGTGCTCTACCAACTGAGCTACGCCCCTAGAGTTTTTGCCATTAAGCATGCCGAAAGGGCAGGCTTAATGTCTTAATAAGTGGCGGAACGGACGGGACTCGAACCCGCGACCCCCTGCGTGACAGGCAGGTATTCTAACCGACTGAACTACCGCTCCACCGAATACT
>NZ_JBMKHO010000017.1:26606-100133 GCF_049238125.1 Enterobacter cloacae complex sp. IR5402 | reverse complement strand
CGCTGATGCCCGGCAGTGCTTTTGCCGTTACGCACCACGCCTTCAGTAGCGGAGCAGGAAGGACATCTGATGGAAATGGAAGCCACGCAAGCACCCTAAAATCACCATCATACACTAAATCAGTAAGTTGGCAGCATTACCCGATATTGATGTTATAGGCGGTGATTTTGCCATTATCGATCAACAGATTTCCGCGTTGATTACGTCCAACATACACATCACCGGTGTAACCCAGCGTTTCGGTAATACGCGAGTCGCCATCAAAAAAGGCATCGGCTGCACGCGCGATATCGGCAGGTAAAAACAGTAACAGCGGCGCGGAAAATAGAGCGAGGTAAAGTCTGGAAAGCGGCGTCTTAACCGCTAAAGAATGCGATGTAGAGTTATTCACGGGCTATCTCCGTACTCATTAGCATGATGTCAGGAACATCGTTTTTTTATGAAAACTCAGATACGCCAGATAATGTAAAAGGCGTTATTTATGTACGCCTTTTGATGCGGCGTTAATTATTTATGTGTGACAACAGGTGTACAGGTTGGCGCGCTCAGCGTCGGTGCGGATCCTAAAATTCCCGGCATCATCATCGATGAACAATCGAAAATACGCCCTTTTTCCGTCGTGGCGCGATAAGAGAGTTTTTGTCCTCCCAGTGCGTCCGGCTGGGCGCCATTAACGTTGGTCACAGTTATTTCATCCGATGAGCCCAGTCCCAGCATTTTAGCGGTCTCCGCCTGGAGGAGTGGAATAGCCTGATCGGTTTTCAACGTGGAACAACCGGCTAACATCAACGTAACGGTTAAAACGATTAGTGGTTTTTTCATAAATTATCCTTGATATCCAACCAGTTAATTTCACTGATTGTATTTATGTTTTCTTTTACCCAAATCAGCGAATAATATATTTCTCTTTCCTAATCGAAAAAACCCTCCTAAAGTAGGGTGGGTAGATAATAATTCATCTGTACTCTAAGATATGCGAAGGTAAAAGGAGGCTCCTTTGGGACAGAATTATGCGTTAGTCGTTGATGACCATCCATTGGTAGCAAGCGGCATCGCCAATTTTCTGATTACACATTGCCAGTTTAAACAGGCGTGTGTGGTGACGAATGAGGATGATTGCTACCGACAAATTAGAGATCATGGCCCGCCACGTTTGCTGGTAATCGATTTTTGGCTCTCTTCCGGAACGGCCCTGAAATTACTCAAAGAAGTAAAACAACTTTACCCACAGGTACGACTCCTGGTGGTCAGCGGGGATGACAATAATGATATCTGGCGCAAAGTTAATGCCGCCGGGGGACACGGTTTTGTATTGAAAAGCGAGCCACCTGAGATGTTCTCGCGGGCCGTTTTCGCACTCACTGATAATCAGACCTGGTTTCCTGAGGGAAACGAAATTTCCGTTAAGGCCAATAATGAGAAGTTAAGTAAATTTAACTTAACGCCGCGACAAATAGACGTGTTAAATATGATTATGCGCGGCCTGCCAAATAAACGAATCGCCGCACAGCTTTCAATTTCTGAGCCCACGGTTAAAGAACACATCAGCAATATATTGAAAAAGATAGGCGTTAACAGCCGGGTTGAAGCCATCACGCTTCTGCATGGCAAGCAGGAACCGTCGGAATGAGGTTTTTCCAGAGCTTACAAAATGATGGTATCTCTGCTCCGGCGCAGATCCGTTTGCTAAACAACACCTTTCTTCGGCTGGTATTTAGCTTTAGTGCTGTGCCCTTTGTGGGTATTCCTTTCGCCATCTGGATTTATATGCTTGGGGACGACCTCGGCCCAACGATTATCTGGATAATTATTTATCTGCTATGTGCCGTGGCGATACGACTATTGCACCGATGCTATCAGCGTGAAGCGAAAGAAAACGGTGAGAGGGACGTCCTGCGACGCTGGCTTCCGCGTATTAATAATATTGCCTTTATTCACGGGCTGGGAATTTCTTCACTCTATTTAATTACGCCACAGACGCAGAATTTTGACTTTTTCCTGTTACTTAATATCAGCATCGCCGCCATCGTCGCCGCCAATGCGACACATCTGACGCCTGTCATTAGTACCTTCACGCGTTTTTTCTTCGCCTCCTGGGGGGTGCTGAACCTCGGTATTATCTGGCGGCTGGATGAGTTGATGTTCATCGTGCTCATGCTGAATCTGCTTTACGGCTTCGCAATTTACCGCCATGCGTTAACTTCCCATGCGTTCTTTATTCAGCAAGCGCTGCTGGAGGAAAAAAGCTCACGGCTGGCGGAACAGTTTCGTCAGGCCAAAGAGGACGCGGAGCAGGCACTGCTGGATAAAAATCAGTTTCTGACCACCGCCAGCCACGATTTGCGCCAGCCTGTGCATGCTATGGGCTTTCTGATCGAAGCCATCCTCCATCGAAACCGGGACGGCAGCCTGACGCCACAGCTTCTTGACCTTCAGCAGAGCGTTCGCTCGGTACATTTAATGCTCAACTCTCTGCTCGATCTCAGCAAAATAGAATCCGGGAATGTCCTCTCTGCCCCGACCAAAGTGGATATCGGTGCTCTGCTCGACTCGGTCATCACGCTGTTTCGTGAAGAGGCCAACAGCCGCGCGCTTAGGCTGTGCATCCGGCGGCCTAAACGCCATATCTACGTGATGGGCGATCCGCTACTGGTGCGACAGTCCCTGATCAACCTGATTCAAAACGCCCTTCGCTACACGCTCCAGGGCGGGGTGCTGGTCGCCATCCGACCGCGCGGTGACGAGTGTATGGTGGAGGTGTGGGACACGGGAGTCGGTATCGCCGATGAAGAGAAGGGCAAAATCTTCTCACCTTACTACCGCCCCGAGCTGGCATGGAAGATCGACAGCGCCGGACACGGGCTGGGACTGGCCGTCGTTGCCCGTTGTGCCAAGCTGATGAAGGTGAAATACGGGATGCAATCCATTGAAGGGAAAGGCTCACGCTTCTGGATGCGCTTTACCCAATATGCTGGCGAAGATAGCGTGCTGGATACCCCGCCCGCCGCTGATAACACCGCCACGCCGGTACGCTATGCGCCGCTGCACGGTTCCTGCCTGGTCGTCGATGACGACCCGCTGGTGACGTCTGCCTGGGAGAGCCTGATGAGCGTCTGGGGAATCGACGTACGCTGTGCGGCCTCCGCTGAAGAAGCGTTTGCCATAATCGACGACGGCTTTACGCCGTTCGCCGTGCTGTGCGACCAGCGCCTGCGATCCGGCGAAAGCGGCTTCGATATCCTGAAAGCGCTTTTTGAACGTCTGCCGGATATGAGCGGCGCGATAGTTAGCGGCGAATTTAATTCACCGGTTCTGCTGGAGGCGGAGCAGGAGGGGTACCTGGTACTCCGCAAGCCTCTGGAGCCAGCTAAACTGCATTCGCTACTGACGCAGTGGTTGGGGTGTCGTTAAGGGAATGCAGAAGTAATGATTCTGGCGGGCTCAGAATGCAAAAACGGACCTCCGTGGAGGTCCGTTAATATGAAATTTGGTGCCCGGACTCGGAATCGAACCAAGGACACGGGGATTTTCAATCCCCTGCTCTACCGACTGAGCTATCCGGGCAACGGGGCGCATTAAACCCGATCCTCCCTCCGGCGTCAACGAAATTTGTTGCTTTCGGTGCAGACTGCACACTCTCTCACCATTTCGTCGCAAACTTAAGCGAAAAAGTGCGTCCAGAGCGCGGATAGCGGCATCGCGAGCAGGAGGGCAGGGAGCATGTTCACCACTGCAAACATCTTAATGCCACAGATTCGCAGCCCTGTCGCCAGCAGCAACAGGCCGCCGACGGCGGTAAAGTCTGCCATCATCGCTGGCGTTGTCAGCGGCAGGATCAGCGTGGCGCAGGTGGCCAGCGCCAGTTGAATAAGCAACATCGGCACGCAAATCGCGGCGACGGCGATGCCGAGGGTGGTGGCAAAGATGGTGGCAGTAAAGAAATCCAGAAACGCTTTCGCAATCAATATGCTGGGATCGCCGGTCATCCCTTCCTGCATCGAACCGAATATCCCCGTGCCGCTGGCGCAGAACAGAATAATGATCGCAACGTAGTTCTGAATAAACGACTCGTGCGTGCCGTGCTTCGCCTTGCCCGGTCGGGCAATCAGATTTTTGGCTTTGCCTACCGCGTGATTGATGCCCTTTTCCAGATAGCAAAATTCGCCGATCAGCGCGCCGAGCAGCGTCGCCAGTACCATCACCGGCAGGTTGGCGCATTTCACCACTAAAAGGATACCAATCCCTAACGACGCCAGGCCAAAAATGGAGGGCATGGAGACGCGAATACGCTCCGGCAACCGCTGGCTTAATACTGCCCCAAGTACACCGCCCAGCAATACGGCTCCCGCATTGATAAAGGGTCCAATTACCACGTTTAACTCCTGTTATTTAAGCACTGGCATTGCATCATTATGGCACGTTCGTCCCTGATTACGCTTAGCTTTGGGAGGCGTAACGCATACTGATTCCTTCTTGCACCTGAAAATAAAAGGTGACATGATTGCGCGAATTTTCTCCTTCCTGTCTCACCGTTCGGTGAGGGTATTTGCGCCTATGAAAACCATGAAAATTGCCGTCAGCCGCGAGCTGGTATCCAAAGTTTCTACGCATCGCGAAAAGGTTATGCTGGATAACACTGATTTCACCGATGTGGCGGCAGTCGTCATTACGGTTGTTGAAAGCTACAGCGGCATTCTCGCGTTGCTGAAGCGTACGGGCTTTCAGCTACCGGTATTTATGTTCTCAACAGAGCCTGGAGAGGTGCCAGAGGGTGTCACGGCGATCATCTCGGGTAAAGCACAGGAATTGCTGGAACTGGAATCTGCCGCCTGCCGGTATGAAGAGAACCTGCTGCCACCCTTTTTTGACACCCTGAGCCAGTATGTGGCGATGGGAAACAGCACCTTTGCCTGTCCGGGTCACCAGCACGGCGCCTTTTTCAAAAAACACCCGGCGGGGCGGCAGTTTTACGACTTCTTCGGTGAAAACGTGTTTCGTGCCGATATGTGCAATGCCGACGTGAAGCTCGGTGATTTGCTGATCCACGAAGGTTCTGCCAAGCACGCGCAAAAGTTCGCGGCGAAAGTGTTCAACGCGGATAAAACCTACTTCGTGCTGAACGGCACGTCGGCGGCCAATAAAGTGGTGACCAATGCGCTGCTGACTCGTGGCGATCTGGTGCTGTTCGATCGTAACAACCACAAGTCCAACCATCATGGGGCGCTGATCCAGGCCGGGGCAACGCCTGTCTATCTTGAGGCAGCCCGTAATCCGTTTGGTTTTATCGGCGGGATTGATGAGCACTGCTTTGATGAGGCCTGGCTGCGGGAACTGATCCGTGACGTCGCGCCGCAGAAAGCCGCCGAGGCGCGCCCGTTCCGTCTGGCGATCATTCAGCTCGGCACCTACGATGGCACGATCTACAACGCCCGTCAGGTGATCGACAAGATCGGGCACCTTTGCGACTACATCCTCTTTGACTCCGCCTGGGTCGGCTACGAGCAATTTATCCCGATGATGGCGGAAACGTCTCCGCTTCTGCTGGAACTGAACGAGAACGATCCGGGAATTTTCGTGACCCAGTCGGTCCACAAGCAGCAGGCCGGGTTCTCACAAACGTCGCAGATCCATAAAAAGGATAACCATATTCGCGGTCAGTCGCGCTTCTGCCCGCACAAGCGGCTGAACAACGCGTTCATGCTGCATGCCTCCACCAGCCCGTTTTACCCGCTGTTTGCGGCGCTGGACGTGAACGCCAAGATCCACGAGGGCGAAAGCGGACGCAGGCTGTGGGCGGAGTGTGTCGAGTTGGGCATTGAAGCGCGCAAGGCCATCATCGCTAACTGCCATATGATCAAACCGTTTATCCCACCGGTGGTGGCGGGGCGGCTATGGCAGGATCACCCCACGCAGGCCATCGCCAGCGAACGTCGCTTCTTTAGTTTTGAACCGGGTGCAAAATGGCACGGTTTTGAAGGCTATGCCCGCGAGCAGTATTTCGTCGATCCGTGCAAGCTGCTGCTGACCACGCCGGGCATTGATGCTGAAACAGGGCACTATACCGATTTCGGCATTCCGGCGACCATTCTCGCCCACTACCTGCGCGAGAACGGCATTGTGCCGGAGAAGTGCGATCTCAACTCCATCCTGTTCCTGCTGACGCCAGCCGAGAGCGCGGAGAAGCTGATGCAGCTGGTGGCGATGCTGGGGCAGTTTGAACAGCATATTGAAGACGACACACCGCTCGCGGATGTGCTTCCGACCATCTATCAGAAATACCCGGTGCGTTACCGCGACTATACGATCCGTCAGCTATGCCAGGAGATGCACGATCTCTACGTCAGCTTTAACGTGAAGGATTTACAGAAGGCGATGTTCCGTCAGGAGAGCCTGCCTGCCGTGGTGATGAACCCCCAGGATGCCAACCAGGAGTACATTCGCGGGAACGTCGAACTGGTGCGTATTCGTGACGCCGAAGGACGCATTGCCGCCGAAGGTGCGCTGCCATACCCGCCGGGCGTGCTGTGCGTGGTGCCGGGGGAAGTCTGGGGTGGAGCAGTACAGCGCTACTTCCTGGCACTGGAAGAGGGCATTAATATGCTGCCGGGTTTCTCCCCAGAGTTGCAGGGCGTTTACAGCGAGAAGGATGCGGACGGGATCAAGCGGCTGTATGGGTACGTATTAAAGTAGGGACCCTCACCCTAACCCTCTCCCCAAAGGGGAGAGGGGATTGCACGGAGCCGTCTTTTCACCCTCGCCCCTTTGGGGAGAGGGCCGGGGTGAGGGGAGTTAAGTCGCACTACGCCTGTACATCCTTCTCGGATGTCCAATCTTACCGTACAGCATCTCCACCGTCAGAAAACCCACCTCCACGCAGTGTTCCAGATAGCGCCGGGTGGTGGTTTTACTCAGGCCCGTCTCGCTCACCACCTCATCCACCGTAAAACAGTGCGCCGCCTTGTTGTTAAACAGCATTTGCACCCGCGCCAGCGTGTTCTCCTCTATCCCTTTGCTGCCGTTGTCCAGACGATAGTTTTTCGCCTGTAACTGATAGAGTGAATCCACGTTCTGCTGGTCAACAATCTTCCAGACGCGCTGCTGTTCGGCAAACTGCACAAAACGCTCCAGCGACTGGCTGAGCCGCTTCCAGGAGACCGGCTTAAGGATATAGTCAAACGCGCCGTTACGAATGGCCTGGCTACAGGTGTCCATATCGCTGGCGGCGGTGATGAAAATCACCGAGCAGTTGGCGCGGGTGAGCATCGGGTTGCTGATAAGGGTGATGCCTTTGCCGTCCGGCAGGTAGTTATCCAGCAGCATCAGCTTCGGCTGTTTGCTCTCCAGTTGTACCTGCGCGTCGGCCAGCGACGCGGCAATCCCCACCAGCCTCAGACGCGGATGTTTACCGATAAGCTCCGCGTGCAGTTGCGCCAGTTCGTTCTCGTCTTCAACAATCAGTACGTCGATAAGTTCATGTTGCATAGTCGGTATCTTCCAGTTCCTGTACGGGGTGCCGGGCCGTTCCCGTGGCGGGAATAAACAGTGAGAAAATGGCACCGCGTGGGGTGTTATCGGCAACTTCAATTGCACCGCCAGCCTGTGTGACATAGCTTTCAATCAGATACAGGCCAATACCATGATCGCCGCGCGTTTTGGTGGTGATGCCGCGCTCAAAGATCCGGTCGCGGATCTCCGGTGTGATGCCGACGCCCTGGTCGGCGACTTCAATAATCAGTTCCTGCTCGTTCAGCTTTATCAGCACGTCCACCGGGGCATGCGGGAGCGGTGCACGCTGGGTCGCTTCAATGGCGTTATCCAGCAAGTTCCCGATGATCGAGATAAGTTCCGATTCGAGCAGCGGCAGGAACGGTTTATCCACCCGGCAGGCCGGATCGAAACTCAGCTCAACGCCTTTTTCACGCGCGCGGGCGGCCTTTCCAAGCAGCAAACCACACAGCGTCGGAGAGCTAAAGCGGGACGAGATAAAGTCCAGCAGCTCCTGAGCGTGTTCCGACTGCGCCTGTATGTAGCGAATTGCCTCGTCATAACGGCCCATATGCAGCAGGCCGGACAGCGTAGTCATGCGGTTCAGCTGTTCATGGCGCATGATGCGCAGGTTATCAACGTAGCGCTTCACCTGGCTGAGCTGGGCGCTGAGCGAGTCGATCTCGTTGCGATCGCGAAAGGTGATCACCCAGCCCTGCAATGCATCTTCCAGCATTATCCGCACCCGGCTGGCAATGACCGTGAGATCGTTAAAGCGACAGATCTCATCGTGGGTGTCTTTCGCAAGCATGGTTTGCGCGTTGAAGAACGGGACGGGCGCGATCACCTGGCTGATGAGTTGACCCCGCAGTTCGCGGGCGGGCTGGCGTAAGCCTAATAATTTACGCGCCGCCTGGTTGATCACCTCAATGCGGAGATCGTCATCGATGGCAATCACCCCTTCATAAATGGATTCCATCATCGCCTTTTGCTGGCGCACCAGCAGGCCGATTTCGCGCGGCTCCAGAGAGAATATCTGCTTCTTGATGCTGCGGGTGAAGAACCAGGAGAAAATAAACAGGGCGATAAGCAGCAGCACGGCGGCAATCAGGATATTAACCACCTTACTGACGGTGATGGTGTCCAGATAGCTTGTGAGATAGCCTACCGAAACAATCCCCACCACCTGCCCGGCATCATTAAAAATGGGCGCTTTGCTGCGCAGTGAAATGCCTAACCCGCCCTTGCGGATGGTGATGGTACTTTTGCCGTGTAATACCTCGTCGTTATCTCCGCCAACCAGCGTTTTGCCTACCCGGTCGGCAAACACGGAGTGGAAAAGATGCAGCCCCTTATTGTCACCAATCACAATAAAACTGGCGTCGCTGCGGGCGGCTATTTTCTGCATAAAGTCATGGATGCCCTGGATATCCTTTTGTTCGACTTCTTTTCGCAGGGTTGGAATAAGCGCAATTTCTTCAGCCTGTATTTTTGCGCGTGCGCTCATTTCCTGATAAAGCTGCCTGCCGACATCG
This sequence comes from Enterobacter cloacae complex sp. IR5402, assembly GCF_049238125.1. NCBI lineage: Bacteria > Pseudomonadati > Pseudomonadota > Gammaproteobacteria > Enterobacterales > Enterobacteriaceae > Enterobacter > Enterobacter cloacae complex sp. IR5402. Next base: position 91,113 of record NZ_JBMKHO010000017.1, on the reverse strand, counting down.
ACATAATAATATCCGCCCAGTAATGCGAACAGCACTGAGAAAAAGGCGACCAGCGAAATAAACAGCTTGATCTGAAACGATACTTTCATAACTATCACGCGAGATATCAACAGGTCGGCTGAATATATCATCTTTTAAGGCCAGGATGCCCGCTTTGCCGAAAACTTGTGATCCCTTGCACAGCGCAGCCTGTAAAAGATTTTTCCGAAAGTCTCATCCTCTTAAGGTTAAATGAATAAATGTTATTTCTTTGTTCAGTTAAGAAAAGAAACCATAAAAACCACGGCAATAAATAAGGCATAAATCACATTAAATAAAAGAAACCATTAAAACCATAGCGTCCATTAAAACTTCGCTTTTAACATGCCATCCCTCACATAAAGTAAGCCTTTGTGACTCTAAGCTGAACGCACAAAATAACTAAGGGGCTTATTATGAGCACAACTGACGATTCATTCTCTGTTACCCACGACCCGATTGATATTCAGCGGCCATCGCTCAAAGAGCGCTGGTGGCATATTATGGATACCTGGAAAATCGGCATTATACCTCTGCCGCTGTTCGTTCTGGCGGGCGCGCTGATTGCGATTGATTGCCTGGGCGGAAAACTACCGAGCGACATTGTGGTCATGGTGGCCACGCTGGCCTTCTTCGGCTTTGCCTGCGGTGAATTCGGTAAACGCCTGCCGATTGTCGGCAAGCTCGGCGCGGCGGCAATTTGCGCCACCTTTATCCCTTCCGCGCTGGTCTATTACGGCCTGCTGCCGGATGTAGTAGTGGAATCCACCACTAAGTTCTATAAATCCACCAACATTCTTTATCTCTATATCTGCTGCATTATCGTCGGCAGCATCATGAGTATGAACCGCACCGTGCTGATCCAGGGCTTCCTGCGCATCTTCTTCCCGATGCTGTGCGGTGAAATCGTCGGCATGATTGTCGGCATGGGTGTTGGGCTGGCGCTGGGCCTCGAGCCGTTCCAGATCTTCTTCTTTATCATTCTGCCGATCATGGCGGGCGGCGTCGGGGAAGGGGCAATCCCGCTTTCCATCGGCTATGCCACCCTGTTGCATATGGATCAGGGCGTGGCGCTCGGCCGCGTACTGCCGATGGTGATGCTCGGCGGCCTGACGGCGATCATTATCTCCGGTTGCCTCAACCAGCTCGGGAAACGCTACCCGCACCTGACCGGTGAAGGCCAGCTGATGCCGAATCGCGCCAATGCCGATGCCACTGTCTCTCAGCCTGCGTTCTCCGGCAAAGCGGACGTGACGACCATCGCCTCCGGCGCGCTGCTGGCGGTGCTGCTGTACATGCTGGGTATGCTCGGTCACAAGCTGATTGGTCTGCCAGCGCCGGTGGGCATGTTGTTTATGGCGGTGCTGGTGAAGCTCTGCAACGGTGCCTCTCCGCGTCTGCTGGAGGGCTCTCAGGTGGTGTACAAATTCTTCCAGACCTCTGTGACCTACCCGATTCTCTTTGCCGTTGGCGTAGCCATCACCCCATGGCATGAACTGGTGGCCGCCTTCACGCTGACCAACCTGCTGGTGATTATCAGCACCGTCTCCGCGCTGGTGGCAACCGGGTTCTTCGTCGGCAAAAAGATTGGTATGCACCCGATTGATGTCGCCATCGTCTCCTGCTGCCAGAGCGGCCAGGGCGGTACTGGTGACGTGGCGATCCTGACCGCAGGCAACCGCATGAGCCTGATGCCGTTCGCCCAGATTGCTACCCGTATCGGCGGGGCGATTAACGTCTCCATCTCTCTGCTGATTCTGGGCAACTTCCTCGTTTAAGTTTTCAGGAAAGAACAATGAAACTCGCAAGCTTTTTATACCAGGGAAAACGCAGCTACGGCATCGTTCAGGCCGACGGCGTGATTGATTTAGGCCGCCGCCTCGGCGACCGCTATGGCGACCTTAAAGCGCTGTTGCAGGGGAACGGGCTGGCGCAGGCCACCCGATTCCTGAACGACGCGGTGGACGTGCCGCTGAACGCCATCACCTTCTTACCGGTGATTGTCCAGCCGGAAAAAATCCTCTGCGTGGGCATGAACTATGCCGACAAGCGCAAGGAGTTTGACCAGCACAACCCGGCCCCGACGCTGTTTGTCCGCTTCCCGGACTCACAGACCGGCCACAACGAGCCGGTGCTGAAGCCGCGCCACTCCAGCGAATTCGACTACGAAGGCGAGCTGGCGGTGATCATCGGCAAAGGCGGGGAGAACATCAGCCGCGACGACGCCCTTCGCCACGTGGCGGGCTACAGCTGCTACATGGACGGCTCCGCCCGCGACTGGCAGCACACCTGGTTCACCGCCGGGAAAAACTGGCGGCAGACCGGGGCGTTCGGCCCGTGGATGGCGACGGCGGATGAGATCCCCGATCCGCACCGACTGGCAATCCGCACCTGGCTGAACGGCCGCATGGTGCAGGAAGACAACACCAGCAGCATGATCCACAAGGTGGCGGAGCTGATCGAGTACATCAGCACCTTCACCCGCTTAAGTCCTGGCGATGTGATCATCACCGGATCCCCAGGTGGGGTGGGTAAAAAGCGTAACCCGCCGCTGTTTATGAAAGAGGGGGATCGCATTGAGGTGGAGATCGAGCATATCGGTCATCTGAGCAACGTGATCGTGGAAGCGCCAGCCGTCGGGCTCGCGGCAGCGCACTGAGTAAGGCGGCAGCATGCAATCGCAACCCATTGATTTTCGGCACACCGTTGTGGCGGAACACCCGGAACGCTTAAGCCAGATCCGCTACCTGCTGGCAGACAGCGGCCTTGGCCTGGACAACGACATCACGCTGTTTGTCGAAGCCTGGTCCGGCGCGCAGCTGGTGGGTTGCGCCGGGCTGGCTGCCAACGTCATCAAATGCGTGGCGGTCAACGAGCAGCTTCGTGGGGAAAACCTCAGCGCGCGTCTGCTGGCAGAGGTGGAAAATGCGGCGCTGGAGCGCGGCCATTTTCACCTCTTCCTCTGCACCCGTCCGTGCAATAAGGAGCGCTTTGGCCGCAGCGGTTTCTGGCCGATTGCCCAGAGCGGGAACAACGCGGTGCTAATGGAGAACACCCCGCAGGGGATCGCGCGCTACTGCCGTACCTTAAGCCGGATGCGAAGGGGCGGGGAAAAAATTGGTGCCATTGTGATGAACGCCAACCCATTCACCCTCGGCCACCGTCATCTGGTGGAGCAGGCGGCGGCGCAGTGCGATGCCCTGCATCTGTTTGTGGTGCGTGAAGACGCCTCGTTCTTCCCGTTCAGCGCGCGCCTTGAGATGGTGCGCGCGGGCGTGGCGCATCTGCCGAACGTGGTGGTGCATGAAGGCTCGCAGTACATCATCTCCCGCGCCACGTTTCCGGCCTACTTCCTGAAGGAGACCGGCAAAGTGCAGCAGGCGTGGAGCGAGATCGACGTGCTGATCTTCCGGGACTTTATCGCCCCGGCGCTGGGCATCACTCACCGCTTCATCGGCTCGGAGCCGTTCTGCGATATCACCCGCCAGTACAACCAGACGCTGCACGACCTGCTGGCCTCGCATATTGACGTGGTGGAGATGCCGCGCATCAAGGCCACCGGCAACGCCATTTCGGCCTCGGAAGTGCGCCGTTTACTCAAGACACAGCAGTTTTCCCGGATCCGGGAGATTGTCCCGGACTCCACCTTCGCGCACCTCGAAGCACATTATCGTGCGAGTGCGGAAGTCGCATAACTATCAGGAATTTATCATGAATATTGTAAGGGAGGCGCTGGCCGGAACGCAGGAGTCCAGCGACCTGATGGTGAAAATCGCCCCCGCTCACGGTGAGCTGGAGATCGTCATCCACAGCGAAGTGATTAAGCAGTTTGGCGAGCAGATTCGCCAGGTGGTCAACGACACATTGCGCGCCATGAACGTGCACCAGGGATTAATCATTATTGAAGACAAAGGGGCGCTGGACTGTGTGATCCGCGCTCGCCTGCAAAGCGCGCTTCTGCGTGCCGCCAATGAACAGGCCATCAACTGGGGGGCGCTGAAATGAGCAAACTCCGCCGCAGTATGCTGTTCCTGCCGGGCGCCAATGCCGCCATGCTCTCTACCGCCTTTATCTACCGTCCCGACTCCATCATGTTTGACCTTGAGGACGCCGTGGCCCTGCGCGAGAAAGACACCGCACGCATGCTGGTGTTCCACGCGTTGCAGCACCCGATGTATCAGGATATCGAAACCGTGGTGCGTATTAACCCGCTGAGCACGCCGTTTGGCCTGCTGGATCTGGAGGCCGCCGTGCGCGCGGGCGTGGACGTGATACGCCTGCCGAAAACCGACACCCCGGACGATATTTACGAGCTGGAAGGCCACCTCGAGCGTATCGAGCAGGCGTGCGGCCGCGAGGTGGGTTCCACCCGCGTGATGGCGGCGATTGAATCGGCCATTGGCGTCATCAACGCCGTGGCGATTGCCCGCAGCTCCCCGCGCCTGATCGGCATTGCGCTGGCCGCCTTTGACTACGTGATGGACATGCAGACCGAGCGCGGCGACGGCACCGAGCTGTTCTACGCCCGCTGCGCCGTGCTGCACGCCGCCCGCGCGGCAGGCATCGACGCCTTCGACGTGGTGTGGTCAGACGTTAACGATGAGGCCGGGTTCCTGCGCGAAGTCGATCTGATCCGCAAGATGGGCTTTAACGGCAAATCGCTGATTAACCCGCGCCAGATAGACCTGCTGCACAACGCCTACGCCCCGACACGGGAAGAAGTGGAACACGCGAAACGGGTGATTGAGGCGGCAGAAGAGGGCGAGCGTAACGGCCTGGGCGTGGTGTCGCTCAACGGCAAAATGGTGGATGCACCGATTATTAACCACGCGCAGGTGGTGCTGGAGCGCGCGGCGGCCTCCGGCGTGCGTCGGTAAGGATGACATAATGAATCAGACAGAACTTCTCCATATGAATTTCCCCCATCTGCGGGATCTGAAACCCTTTGATACCGCCCACAGCGCGACGCCGTGGCTGGCGGACAGCGAGGCGAAGCACAGCCGCAAGCTCTGCGCCTCTATTGAAGAGGCGGTTAAGCGCTGCGGCTTGCAGGACGGGATGACCATCTCCTTCCACCACGCCTTTCGCGAAGGCGACCGGGTGATCAACACCGTCGTGGCGCTGCTGGCGCGGATGGGCTTCAAAAATCTGACCCTGGCTTCCAGCTCGCTGATGACCTGCAACGACGCGCTGATCGAGCATATCGAAAGCGGCGTCATCACCCGGATTTACACCTCCGGCATGCGCGGCAGGCTGGCGGATGCCATCTCTCACGGGCTGATGGAGGAGCCGGTACAAATTCACTCCCACGGCGGGCGCGTGAAGCTACTCCAGGACGGCGAACTGAACATCGACGTGGCGTTTCTCGGCGTGCCGTGCAGCGATGAGTTTGGCAACGCCAACGGCACGCACGGTAAATCATGCTGCGGCTCGCTGGGCTACGCGATGGTGGACGCGCAGTTTGCCCGTAAGGTGGTGCTGCTGACCGAAGCGCTGGTGCCGTTCCCCAATATGCCCGCCAGCCTGGTGCAGGATCAGGTGGACTACATCGTGCAGGTGGAGAGCGTGGGCGACCCGGCGAAAATCAGCGTCGGCGCAGCGCGCGTCACCAGCAACCCGCGCGAGCTGATGATCGCCCGCTATGCGGCGGACGTGATTGAACACTCCGGCTACTTCAAACCGGGCTTCTCGATGCAGACCGGCTCCGGCGCGGCGGCCACGGCCTGCACTCGCTTTATGGAAGAGAAGATGGAGCGCAGCGGCGTGAAGGCGCGCTTTGCGCTCGGCGGCATCACCGGCAGCCTGGTGGATCTGCACGAGAAGGGGCTCATCGAAAAGCTGCTCGACACCCAGTGCTTTGACGGCCAGGCAGCGGCCTCGCTGGCGCGCAACCCGAACCACGTGGAGATCTCCACCAACGTCTACGCCAACCCCGGCAGCAAGGCGGCAAGCTGCGACCAGCTCGACGTGGTGATCCTCAGCGCCCTGGAAATCGACGTCGACTTTAACGTCAATGTCATCACCGGCTCCGATGGCGTGATGCGTGGCGCATCCGGCGGACACTGCGACGTGGCGGCGGCAGCCAACCTGACCATTGTGGTCGCGCCGCTGCTGCGAAGCCGCATCCCGACCGTCGTGAAGCGCGTTACCACTCGCCTCACGCCGGGGGAGAGCATTGACGTGCTGGTCACCGACCACGGTATTGCGGTCAACCCGGCGCGCCCGGAGATCCGCGAACGACTCATGGAAGCAGGGATGAAGGTTGTAGATATCAACGCGCTGTATGAGCGAGCGATTTCGTTGACAGGCGTACCGAAACCGATTGAGTTCACCGACAAAATCGTCGGGGTGATCCGCTACCGCGACGGCAGCGTGATCGACACTGTGCGACAGGTGAAGGAGGAAGTATGACTTTAGCGACACCCGTGCGGGCGGGTGTCAGCCTGGAGGAACTGCTGGCGGCGAAAGAGCGCCGCGCAGCCCGCCAGGCTGACTGGCTTACGCACTATCAACAACCGGTGATCTCCCTCACGCTGGTCACGCCCGGGGAAATCAAAGACAGCCTGCGCTACCGCAACACCATGGGGGTGGCGTTACAGATGTGCGACCAGCTGCTGTGGGAAAACCGCTGGCAGGTGCTGGACCGCCTGGTGCTCTGGCTACCCACCGGACCTGAAGCATTGTGGTGCGTCGCGCATCCGGCGGCGGAAATCAAAGCGCACTGTGCAGAACTGGAGCAGACGCACCCGCTCGGCAGACTGTGGGATCTGGACGTGATCTGCCCTGAAAACGGCCTCGTGGGCCGTCAGTCGCTGGGTTCACACCTCAGACGCTGTCTGATTTGCGACGAGCCCGCCCACGCGTGTTCCCGTTCGCGCCACCATCCCGTTGAGCAGGTGGTTTCCCGCGTGGAGAAGATGATCGATGACTGGTTTGCTCGCGACTAAACCGCGCCCGGTTGACGTGCCTGCGCTTGCCGAAGCGGCGCTGTGGCAGGAGCTGGAGCTGACGCCCAAGCCGGGGCTGGTGGACAGGCTCAATAACGGCTCGCATCGGGATATGGACCATGCCTTGTTTGTCCGCAGCATTATGGCGATTACGCCGTGGTTTGCCCGGTTTGCGGAACTGGGTGAAGCACATGCGGCCAAACCTGCCGATCGGCAGTTGCGGATTCTCCGCCCAATGGGAATGGCCTGCGAGCAGGCAATGTACGCCGCCACGGGCGGGGTAAATACCCACAAGGGCGGTATTTTTGCTCTTGGTTTGCTCTGCTTCGCCGCCGGTCGTGTGAAAAATATCTCTGCGGATAGCCTCTGTTGTGAGGTAAGTAACATCTGTCGCGGGCTGGTGGCGCGGGAGCTGGCCGGGCGCAGCGGGCAGGCAACGGCGGGGGAGCGGCAGTTTCAGCATTACGGCTTAACCGGGGCGCGAGGCGAGGCGGAGAGCGGCTTTGCGACGGTGCGTAAGGCGCTGGGGCAGTGGAACGGACAGTTGCTTCACGACCTGCTGTTGCGCCTGATGGCGGTCAATCAGGACAGTAATCTCGTGTCACGCGGCGGCATTCAGGGGCTGCGCTATGTTCAGGGCTACGCGCGGGAACTGCTGGCTAACGGCTGGGATCGCGAGGCGTTGCTTAAGATGGATAAGGCACTGATTGAACGAAACCTGAGTCCGGGCGGCAGCGCGGATTTGCTGTCGGTGGGGTGGGTGCTGTCTGCTATAAAATAGCCGGGTGGCGGCTACGCCTTACCCGGCCTACGGTCTGGTTTTGTAGGCCCGGTAAGCGCAGCGCCACCGGGCACAACAATCAATGCGCGATCGGCTGCGCACCATTCGGCACGCGAACATGCTTGTACTTGAACAGCGCGATGAACGCGAAGAACAGCACCAGCGAGTACCCGGCGAAGATCAGCCACACCGGCTGCCAGTCTGTAATGCCGTTGGTGGTGTACATCTCAACCACTTTACCGCTAACCACGCCGCCCAGAATACAACCGAAGCCGTTGGTCATCATCAGGAACATGCCCTGCGCACTGGCGCGGATTTCAGGCTTCACCTCTTTTTCCACAAACACCGAGCCGGAGATGTTGAAGAAGTCGAAGGCACAGCCGTAAACAATCATCGACAGAACCAGCAGCACGGTGCCGAACGCGCTTGGGTCGCCATAGGCGAACAGACCGAAGCGCAACATCCAGGCGGCGATACTGATCAGCATGACGTTCTTGATGCCGTAGCGGCTCAGGAAGAACGGGATGGTCAGGATGAACAGCGTCTCGGAGATCTGCGAGATGGACATCATCACCGACGCGTGTTCGACGATAAAGCTCCCGGCAAACAGCGGATCGTTATCGAAGCTGTGCAGGAAGGTATTACCGAACATGTTGGTGATTTGCAGTTCCGCGCCCAGCAGCATGGAGAAGATAAAGAAGATCGCCATGCGCTTGTTTTTGAACAGTGCGAAAGCGTCCAGGCCAAGCATGGTGCTCCAGCTCTGGTTTTTCTGCTGGTTAGACACCGGAATGGTGGGCAGCGTCAGGGTGAACAGCGCCAGCAGCACGGAGAGCGCGGCACCAATATACAGCTGCATATGGCTCAGCTCGAAGCCCGCGAAGCTCACGCCCCACATCGCCATGATAAAGCCGATGGTGCCCCAGATACGGATAGGCGGGAAGTCGGTGACGATATCCAGTCCGGCAGATTTCAGGCGGTAGTAGGAGATGGTGTTGATCAGGCCAAGCGTTGGCATATACGCCAGCGAGTTAAGCAGGATCACCATAAACATCGCCCCCGGCGTGGTCACTTCGGCCGCCATAAACAGCGTCCCCGCACCCACCAGATGGCAAAGCATGTATAGCCATTTCGCACTTAACCATTTATCCGCCACGATACCGAGCAGCGTTGGCATGAAAACAGCCGCAATGCCCAGCGAGCTGTAAACGGCACCGATCGACGCACCATCGAACTTGAGCGTCACAAACATATAGGAGCCGAGTGTAGTCAGCCAGCTACCCCACAGGCAGAACTGCAGAAACGACAAGATTTTAAGCTGCAGCTTAAGGTTCATGTTACTTTCCTCACAAGTGAGCGGGAGATATGTTGTTATAGGAACATTCAGGGTTGTTATTTGATGCAATTCTATCAGTTGGCAACGTTATGTTTTGTTACCTCCCGCAAAAAAATGCAATCCACATTAATTTGCAGTCTGGATTGTGATGCAAATAGCATTTTCGTATGGGTGGGGTGGAGTGAGTGCGGCCTGATGCCCCCTCACCCTAACCCTCTCCCCAAAGGGGAGAGGGAACTTGAACACCCTCTCCCCTTTGGGGAGAGGGCAGGGTGAGGGATGGTGTTGGTTTTTAACGGCGACGATAGTTCTTCTGCGCCGTATTCACCTTATACAGATAGCGGCGGGATTCCGCAGACGGGTGGCGGGTGGTGAGGGTAGCGTACACATCCCCCGGCGCCATGCTGTTGATGATGTTCGCGGCCTGCACTTTGTCATTCGAGAAGACGCGCAGCACGCTGCCCGCCCCGCCGTTGTAGGCGGTGATCACCGCATAGCGACGTGAGGTTGGGTTATCAATCCCGCCGAGATAGACATTGTTCAGCATCGCCAGATAGGCCGTGCCGGTATCAATGTTGCTCTGCGGGTCAAACAGGTAGCTGCGGCTCGGCGTGCCGGATTTCCCCTGCGCGCGGAACACGTCTTTACCGGCGCTGTGCTGCACAACCTGCATCAGCCCCAGCGCGTCGGAACGGCTTACCGCGTAGGGGTTGAACGAGGACTCGGTCTGCATAATCGCCAGGATCAGCGACTCATCCACGCCATACTTACGCGACGCCTGACGCACCATGCCCAGATACTTATGCGCACGCTTGTCGAGGTGGTTTGGCACCAGGTTGATGGTGACGCTGTAGATCACTTTCAGGCCGTTGGTACGGCTTTTCAGGCGCGTTTGCAGCAGATAGTCGGCAAATTTTGTGGCGCGGCCTTCCCAGCGGATCGGCTGACCGGTCTGGTCAACGACCTGGCCATACAGGAACGGCTCTTTGGAGATGGTGATGTCATCGGCATCAGAATAGAGGTCGATAGACCCCGGATCGTCGCCCATCAGCAGGGTTTTAATGATGGCCTGACGTAAATGCGCCGCAGGTTCAGTCCCCGCGATGGTTTCAACCGTAATCGTACCGTCATCAAAGTTGATGTGGCTACGGGTCTGATAGGCGTCGGTGTACTTAACGTAGTCCTTCGGTCCGGCAATAAGAACTTCGTTAAATCCCCATATGTTCTCGATGTTGTGGGCAAACTGCCCCATCAAAATGTCAAAACCGTTGGTGTCCTTGACCCAGGCTTCGTTGTATTCATCGCCTTTTTTGGAAGAACAAGACACAAGCAACGGCGCAACAAGGGCTAGCGCTAAAAGTTTTTTCATCATTCCGGGAGTGCGTGTTGTGTTTGCTTTGGGGTTGCTGTTGCCGGGTGGCGCTGCGCTTACCCGACCTACAAAACCGTAGGCCCGTGCAAGCGCAGCGCAGCCGGGCAGCAGCTGCGCGTTATTATTTTTCCGGTGGCGTATAGCCTTCGATGTGGACGTCTTTACCCTCGAACAGGAAGTTCACCATCTCCTGCTCCAGCAGTTTGCGGTGTTCCGGGTTCATCATGCTGAGCTTTTTCTCGTTGATCAGCATGGTCTGTTTTTTCTGCCACTGTCCCCAGGCTTCTTTGGAGATCTCGTTGTAAATGCGCTTACCCAGGTCGCCCGGGTAGAGCTGGAAATCCTGGCCTTCAGCGTCGCGCTGTAGGAAAGTACAAAAAATGGTTCTGGCCATACTCATTCCTCTTTGTCTTGCCGATGCTAAACCATTGCACCGACACGTAATTGCTGTAACAGGCGCTCCACGGGAGCCGCCAGCCCGACTGATGGCGGTTGCGCTAAGTTATACCAGAGAGCGGTGCCTTCATCCATGCACGACGTGAATGAGGACACGGGAAGCCACATCGGCACAATGTCCAGATGGAAATGGCTGAAGGTATGACGGAACGCGTTGAGTTGCGTCAGGGTTTCGGCCGCAATGCCGCGCTGTTCAAGCCATGCCCGAAGCGAGGCTTCATCCTCAAACTGTGGGAAGCAGTATAGACCACCCCACAGGCCACTCGGCGGGCGCTGAGCGAGAAACACCTCGTCGCCATGCTGCATCAGCAGCATGTACCCGGTGCGTTCAGGCAGCGTCTGCTTCGGTTTTTTCCCCGGATACTGCGCCCAGGTGTGGTTCGCATAGGCCACGCAGAGGTTGTTTACCGGGCAGAGTTCGCACTTCGGTTTTGAACGGGTACAGACCATCGCGCCCAGATCCATCATCGCCTGGTTAAAACGCTCCACCCCTTTCGCCGGAGTGACCGCTTCACTGATCTCCCACAGGTGTTTCTCAACCTCTTTCTTACCCGGCCAGCCATCTACGGCGTAGCAGCGTGCGAGCACGCGCTTGACGTTGCCGTCGAGAATAGGGAAATGTTTGCCTAAAGAGAGGGAGAGGATTGCGCCTGCGGTCGAACGCCCGACGCCGGGCAAATCCGCCACCTCGTCGAAGGTTTCCGGGAATTTACCGTTGTGGCGCGTCGCGACCTGCTGTGCGGCCTTGTGCAGGTTGCGCGCGCGGGCGTAATAGCCAAGCCCGGTCCACAGGTGCAGCACCTCGTCCAACGGGGCGTTCGCCAGATCGGTAACTGTCGGGAAGCGCGCCATAAAACGCTCGAAGTAAGGAATGACCGTCGCGACCTGCGTTTGTTGCAACATCACCTCGGAGAGCCATACTTTGTACGGCGTTTTTTCAATTTGCCAGGGCAGGGTTTTACGCCCGTATTTGTCGTACCAGTCCAGCACCTGGGCTGAAAATTGAGAGGCTTGCATGGTCATCGATTCGCTTAATCAGGGACGCAGATTGCAGCACAGCGTCAATCTGCTGTAAACCGGATCTTTCCCATGCTTGCATAGAAGCCTTAACTTTGGATAATGCCCGTTTCCCGAACATTCTCACAAGCAGACAACTCTTTTATGAAAAACGACGTCATTTCACCGGAATTTGATGAAAACGGTCGCCCGCTGCGCCGTATTCGCAGCTTTGTCCGCCGTCAGGGGCGCCTGACAAAAGGGCAGCAACACGCGCTGGACAACTACTGGCCGGTGATGGGCGTTGAGTTCAGCGAGCAACCGCTCGACTTCACCGACCTGTTTGGCCGCGACGCGCCAGTGACCCTGGAGATCGGCTTTGGTATGGGCACCTCGCTGGTCACTATGGCGAAAGCGCGCCCGGAGCAGAACTTCCTCGGTATTGAAGTACATTGGCCGGGCGTCGGCGCGTGCCTGGCAACGGCCCACGAAGAGGGCGTTGAGAACCTGCGCGTGATGTGTCACGACGCGGTGGAAGTGCTGCACAAAATGATTCCTGACAATTCTTTGAACATGGTTCAGCTCTTTTTCCCTGACCCATGGCACAAAGCGCGTCATAATAAACGCCGTATCGTTCAGGCACCGTTTGCCGAGCTGGTGAAAAGTAAGCTCAAGCTGGGCGGCGTTTTCCACATGGCAACCGACTGGGAACCTTATGCGGAACATATGCTGGAAGTGATGTCGTCCCTGGACGGGTATAAAAATCAGTCTGAAAGCAACGACTACGTACCGCGTCCGGATTCACGTCCGGTGACAAAATTTGAACAGCGTGGCCATCGTCTTGGTCACGGCGTATGGGACTTAATGTTCGAGAGGGTGAAATAATGGCAAAGAATCGTAGCCGTCGTCTGCGTAAAAAGATGCACATCGAAGAATTCCAGGAAGTGGGTTTCTCCGTTGCCTGGCGTTTCCCGGAAGGCACCAGCGTTGAGCAGATCGATCAGGACGTTGATGCGTTCATCAACGAGGTGATCGAGCCAAACAAGCTGGCCTTCGACGGTAGCGGCTATCTGGCGTGGGAAGGTCTGATTTGCACCCAGGAAGTGGGGAAATGCACCGAAGAGCATCAGGCGCTGGTACGCAAATGGCTTGAAGACCACAAACTGGAAGATGTCCGCGTTAGCGAACTTTTCGACGTTTGGTGGGACTAATAAAGCAAGAACGGGGCCAGCATTAGCTGGCCCATTTTGTCTGAGGGAGTGTTTAAGATGCGCAAAACGTTGCTGGCTGTTGCTTTACTGGCAATCGGATCCACCGCCCATGCGGAGTATAAATGTAGCGTCACCCCGCGTGATGACGTGGTGCTGAGTCCGCAAACCGTGCAGGTTAAGGGCGAGAATGGCAATCTGGTGATTACGCCGGATGGCAACGTGACCTTTAACGGCAAACCGCAAAACCTGACGGCCGCCCAGCGCGAGCAGGCGATGGACTACCAGGCCGAGTTGCGTACCGCGCTGCCCTGGATCAACGATGGCGCGCTGACCCGCGTTGAAAAGAGCCGCGTGGCGCTGGATAAAATCATCACCAAAGAGGTGGGGGAGAGCAGCAATATGCGCACCCGCCTGACGAAGCTGGATAAGCAGCTGAAAGAGCAGATGAACCGTATTATCGAGACGCGCTCTGATGGCCTGACGTTCCACTATAAGGCGATCGATCAGGTGCGTGCCGACGGTCAGCAGCTGGTGAACCAGGCGATGGGCGGCATTCTCCAGGACAGCATCAACGAGATGGGCGCCAAAGCGGTGCTGAAGGGTGGCGGTAATCCTTTGCAGGGTGTACTGGGTAGTCTGGGCGGACTGCAAACCTCGATTCAGAACGAGTGGAAGAATCAGGAAGCCGATTTCCAGCAGTTCGGCAAAGACGTGTGTAAGCGCGTGGTGTCGCTGGAAGACAGTCGGAAGGCGCTGGTGGGGACGCTGAAGTAATTCACTTAGCCCCTCACCCTAACCCTCTCCCCAAAGGGGCGAGGGAATAGTTTGCGCCCTCACATTAACCCTTTTCCTAAAGGGGCGAGGGGATGTTTGCCCCCTCTCCCTTTCAGGGAGAGGGCCGGGGTGAGGGTTGCAGCGCTTGCAGCGTTTCAAGGATCCTTTCTAACACCGCCTCTTCGTTATTCCAGAGTTCGTTGTTCCAGAATCGAATGACGTGCCAGTCCTTATGGTTTAACCACAATGTCCTTTGTCGATCGTATTCCTGATTTTCATCATGTTGTCCGCCATCCAGCTCAACGGCCAGCCGAGCCGCGCAACAGGCGAAATCCAGAATGTAGTTACCTACCGGGTGCTGTCGGCGAAATTTATAATTTTCGAAACGGCGGCTGCGCAGTAAATACCAAAGCCGTCTTTCTTCCTGTGTCAGCTCGCGTCTGAGCTGCTTTGCGTATGAACGTATTGTTTCCATCCCCACACTCTGCCAGCCTTTCCCTCAGCCAGCAGAACGGGATGTAAAATCCTGAATCAGCCTTCAGGATTTTCAGCGAGGAACAACTCAAGAAGGGAGTTCAGGAACAGCTTGCCGTGCTCGGTGATCTGCCAGGACACATCACACTCGGTCAGATACCCCTGCGCCAGCGCCTCGTCAATCTGCGGGCGAATCACTGACTCCGGCAGCCCGGTATAACGCGTAAATTCCGCGCGCGGAGCGGCTTCCAGCAGACGGAAGCGGTTCATAAAGAACTCAAACGGCTTATCCACCGCCTCGACGTCGTGCTGACGCTCCAGGTAGCGGCCTTCCATATACCCGCGCGGATGACGCGTTTTGGCGGTACGCAGAATGCGTCCGTCCGGGAAGGTCACCTTGCCGTGCGCACCGCAGCCAATTCCGAGATAGTCGCCAAAACGCCAGTAGTTCAGATTGTGCTGACACTGATAGCCCGGCTTCGCATACGCCGACGTTTCGTATTGCTGATATCCCGCCGCGGTCAAAAGCTGGTGGCCCTGCTCGAAGATATCCCACAGCGCGTCGTCGTCCGGCAGCACCGGCGGGCGCGAACCAAACAGGGTGTTCGGTTCAATGGTCAACTGATACCACGACAGATGCGGCGGGTTCAGTTCAATCGCCTGACGCAAATCGTCCAGCGCTTCTTCGAGCGACTGATCCGGCAGGCCGTGCATCAGGTCGAGGTTAAAGCTGCGCAGCCCAAGCCCCGTTGCCAGGTTTGCCGCGCGCTTTGCCTCTTCCGGGCCGTGAATGCGCCCCAGACGCTTCAGCTTTGGCTCGCTAAAGCTCTGCACGCCGATAGAGATACGGTTCACGCCCGCACGCTGGTACTCGACAAAACGGTCGGCCTCAACGGTGCCGGGGTTGGCTTCCATCGTAATTTCAGCATCCGCTGCCAGGTTCAGGCGTGCGCGCACACCGTCCAGCAGCGTCTGCATCGCCGGGCCTGAAAGCAGGCTCGGCGTACCGCCACCAATAAAAATGGTCTTCACTTCACGTCCCTGTGCGTACGGTACATCGGCATCCAGATCGGCCAGCAGATGCGCGACGTAATCATCGTGCGGCACTTCACCCTTCAGCGCGTGCGAGTTGAAATCACAGTACGGACATTTCTGCACGCACCATGGGATGTGAATATAAAGACTCAGAGGCGGCAAATTAGCCATTACGCAGTGCTTCCAGTAACAGTTTCAGGGCGCGTCCACGGTGGGAGATCGCGCTTTTCTCTTCGCGGGTGAGTTCCGCAGCGGTTTTGCCCTCGGTCGGGACAAAGAAAATCGGGTCGTAACCAAAGCCGCCGTTGCCCGCCGCTTCACGGGTGATCACGCCCGGCCAGCTGCCGTGACAGACAATCGGCGTGGGATCTTCCGCGTGACGCATGTAGACCAGCACGCAGTGGAACTGCGCGGTACGCTGTTCGTCAGGAACGTCTTTCAGGGCCACAAGCAGCTTTTCCAGGTTCTGCTGGTCGGTGGCGTCCGGCCCGGAATAGCGGGCGGAGTAAATCCCCGGCGCACCGCCCAGAAAATCCACGGCCAGACCGGAATCATCGGCAATCGCGGGCAGTCCGGTTACCTGCGCCGCATGGCGCGCTTTCAGAATGGCGTTTTCGATAAACGTCAGGCCGGTCTCTTCGGCGGAGTCCACGCCCAGCTCGGTCTGAGCCACCACGTCCAGCCCAAAATCATTTAATAGCGAGGCCAGCTCGCGCACTTTACCGGCGTTACCGGTGGCGAGAACAACTTTCTGCATGGTTTAGTCCTGTTCTGTCAGAGCCGCGACTTCCGTCGGGATAGATTGCGGGTTAAGGATTTTTACCTGTTTATGCCGGCCAAGTTCACCTTTCTCAATGATGACCTGGCTTTTAGCGACGCGAAACTGTTTAGCCAGATATTTGGTCAGATGCGCATTCGCCTGGCCGTCAACCGGCGGGGCCGTGATGGCGACTTTTAGCTCGTCGCCATGCAGCCCAACAATACTGTCGCGGCTGGCTTTCGGCTGAATGTACAGCCGTAAAACCAGCCCGTCGGCGCAGGGGCTAACTGCACTCATAACGCCATCCACAGCCCCGGCAGCAGCATATTACCCGTCGCCTGTAACAGTTCCGCGATACCCATATTCAGCACGTACAGCAGCAGAACGAGAAGCATCGGTGAGAAGTCGATTCCGCCCATCGCAGGCAGCAGGCTACGAATTGGACGCAGCAACGGTTCTGTCAGCTGAATCAACGCGTACTCCACCGGGCTACGGCCCCGGCTTACCCAGCTCATGATCGCCATCACCAGCAGGACCCAGAAGATCAGCGAGCCGACGGTTTTAACCAGGATCAGAACGGCTGAAATCCAGATAATCGGCTGGAAAGTGATGACCATAAACAGCACGATCGCTTTGATAACGCTCAGAATAAACGCCATCAGCAGAGATGAACTGTCAATCGGCCCCATTGCCGGAATGATGCGGCGAAGCGGCCCCACAATGGGCTGCGTGATTTTCACGATAAATTGTGAGAATGGATTGTAAAAATCACAACGGGCCCACTGCATCCAGACGCGCAACAGCAGCGCCATCGTATACAGTTCAATGACCGTTGAAAGCAGGAAAGTCAACGTCTTCATGGCGTTCCTCAGGTTTCCTTATTATTGGGGGTAATCGCGCGCACCGAAAATTGCTGTGCCGATGCGCACCATGGTGCTGCCTGCCGCGATGGCGGCTTCCATATCATCCGACATGCCCAGAGAAAGCGTGTCTACCGTGTCATAGCGCGCTTTAAGCGCCTCAAATGCTACAGCCATTTGCTGTGCTACGGCAAACTGCCTTTCATAACTTGACTCTGGCGCCGGGATAGCCATCAGCCCGCGCAGGGTTAAGCGCGGCAGCGCCGCTACGTCCGCCGCCAGCGCATCCAGTTCGCTCAGCGTAATGCCGGACTTGCTGTTTTCATCGCTGATGTTGATTTGAATTAGCACGTTAAGCGCTGGCATCTCAATAGGGCGCTGGTCGCTCAAACGGGTAGCGATACGCAGACGATCGATGGTGTGACACCAGTCGAAGTGCTCTGCTACCAGACGGCTTTTGTTCGACTGTAGCGGACCGATAAAGTGCCATTGCAGGTCTGCATTTCCCCGTTCCCGGAAAGCGAGAATCTTATCTACGCCTTCCTGCACATAGTTTTCACCAAAGGCACGATGACCGGCGGCTATCGCTTCTGCGATGGCGCTCGCAGGCTTGGTTTTGCTGACTGCAAGCAACGTAATTTCTTCTGGAGCACGGCCGCAACGCGTTGCCGCGGCTGAGATTTTGTCCCGGACCTGTGCCAGGTTATGCGCAATGTCGTTCATTTTCCGAGGAGTAGTCTATGGATGTGGAAGAAATTGTGGCCCTTAGTGTAAAGCATAACGTCTCCGATCTACACCTGTGCAGTGATTCACCTCCGCGCTGGCGCAGGTCAGGCCGTCTTGAACCTGCGCCGTTTCCGCCCCCGGATGTGGAGGCGTTATTAAAAGCGTGGCTCAACGATGAACAGCAGGGCGCCTGGTGGGCAAATGGGCAGGTTGATTTTGCCGTTACCCTCGCAGACTGTCAGCGGCTGCGCGGCAGTGCGTTTAAGCATATGCACGGCGTTTCGATCGCGCTGCGCCTGTTGCCGCTGACGTGCCCGCAGCTCTCTGCGTTAGGTGTGCCGCGAGCGATCCCGGAGCTTTTGTCCAATGACAATGGCCTGATTCTGGTCACCGGCGCCACCGGCAGTGGGAAATCGACCACCCTGGCCGCGATGGTCGATTTCCTCAATCACCAGACGGACGGGCATATTCTGACCCTGGAAGATCCGGTGGAGTTTATGTACCAGAGTGAACGTTGCCTGATCCAGCAGCGGGAGATAGGCCTGCACAGCCCGTCCTTTGCCGAGGCCCTGCGCAGCGCGCTGCGTGAAGATCCGGATGTGATTCTGCTTGGTGAGCTGCGCGACAGCGAGACGATACGCCTGGCGCTGACGGCGGCGGAAACCGGCCATCTGGTGTTGGCCACGCTGCACACGCGCGGTGCGGCGCAGGCGATCGAGCGCCTGGTCGATACCTTTCCGGCGCAGGAGAAAGATCCGGTGCGTAATCAACTGGCGGGAAGCCTGCGTGCGGTTCTGGCGCAGAAGCTGCGTCAGGATGTCCAGGGCGGGCGCGTGGCGCTGTATGAGCTACTGGTGAATACGTCGGCGGCGGCAAACCTGATCCGCGAAGGCAAAACCTGGCAACTGCCGGGCATTATTCAAACGGGGCAGCAGGCGGGGATGCAGAACTTTGAGCAGAGTCTGGCGGAGCGACGGGCGCAGGGGCGGCTGTAGGCCCCGGCGCTCAGTAACCCTGGTCGAAATAGCTTTCGAGGATAATGACGGCTGAAGCTGAATCCACGCTGCCTTTGTTCAACGCCCGGAAGCCACCGTGCTCGAACAGGCCAGCGCGTGCCTCGACGGTGCTCAAACGTTCATCGTGCAGCTTAACGGAGACACCAAAGCGACCATGGATTTTGTTCGCGAACTTGCGCGCGCGGGCGGTAAGCGGCTGCTCGGTGCCGTCCATGTTCAGCGGCAGACCGACAATCACGTCGTCCGGCTGCCACTCTTTGAGCAAGCGCTCAATAAGGTTCCAGTCCGGCGTGCCGTCGTTAGCTTTCAGCGCAGTGAGCGGGCGAGCGGTGCCGGTGATCCGTTGACCCACAGCGACGCCGATGCTTTTGGTGCCGAAGTCGAAGGCGAGAAGGGTGCCGCTCATTACGCGTGCCCCGCAACGCCAGGCATGGTCAGAATATCAATGCCAATCAGTTTTGCCGCGTCACGCCAGCGATCGGCGATAGGGGTTTTAAACAGGATATTCATATCCGCAGGGGCCGTCAGCCAGGCGTTATCCAGAATTTCTTGTTCCAGCTGCCCTTTTTCCCAGGAGGCGTAACCGAGCGCAACCAGCACCTCAGAAGGCTGACTGGCAGTGCCCAGCGTTTCAAGCACATCGCGAGAGGTGGTGACGACGGTGTTATCGGAGATACGAATGCTGGACGAGAAAACCGGCGGGGTATGCAGGATAAAACCACGATCTTCTGCAAGCGGGCCGCCGAGCATCACCGGTTTATCAAGACGGATTTCCGGCAGCCGCGCTTCAGCAGGGATTTTCAGCTTGTCCAGAATCCCTTCAACCTGAAGGTTTTCCAGCGGCTTATTGATGATAATCCCCATCGCGCCGTCTTCGTTGTATTCACAAATATAGACCACGGCGCGGCGGAAAATCGGATCCTGGAGAGCAGGCATGGCAATAAGAAAGTGATGCTGTAAATTCATTGTCAGAGGTACTGTTTCCTGGTTTAAAAAGCGACAGCGCCCAGTATGGGGATAAACACAGGCGCTGTCACAGGTTATTTCTGTAAACGTTTTTCGATAGCGTCCATCAGCATTCCGGTGATCGAGATCGGGAATTCCGCTTCGATTTCACGAATGCAGGTTGGGCTGGTGACGTTCACTTCGGTCAGACGATCGCCGATGATATCGAGGCCAACGAAGATCAGGCCTTTGGCTTTAAGCGTAGGGCCGACGCGGCGGGCAATTTCCCAGTCGCTTTCGCTTAACGGACGCGGTTCGCCACGGCCGCCAGCCGCCAGGTTGCCACGGGTTTCCCCTCCCTGCGGAATACGCGCCAGGCAGTAAGGCACCGGCTCGCCGTCTACGACCAGCACACGCTTGTCGCCGTCTTTAATGGCCGGCAGATAGTTCTGTGCCATACAGTAGCGGGTTCCCAGCTCGGTCAGCGTTTCGGCAATCACGCCAATGTTCGGATCGCCCTCTTTCACCCGGAAGATCGACGCGCCGCCCATGCCGTCCAGGGGTTTCATGATGATGTCGCCGTGCTTCTGCCAGAATTCTTTCAGCTGCGTTTTGCTGCGGGTGACGAGCGTTTCCGGCGTCAGGTCAGAGAACCATGCGGTATAGAGCTTCTCGTTGCAGTCGCGCAGGCTCTGCGGCTTGTTGACGATCAGCGTGCCTTTCTCTTCGGCACGCTCAAGGATATAGGTGGAATAAATGTATTCGGTGTCGAACGGCGGATCTTTACGCATCAGGATGACGTTGAGGTCGGCCAGGGCAATATCCTGCTCGGTACCGAATTCGTACCATTTTTCGTAGTTCTGCTCGACGTTAACGATGCGGGTGCGTGCGCGGGCTTCACCGTTGATCAGGTAAAGATCGTTCATCTCCATGTAGTGGAGTTCATAGCCGCGACGCTGCGCTTCCAGCAGCATAGCGAAGCTGGAGTCTTTCTTGATGTTAATGTTTGCGATGGGGTCCATCACGATGCCGAGCTTAATCATCTTCTTCTCCGGTTATGGGTCTTTGCTTCAACCCAGATCGCCAAATCGCACCTGTAGCGCGGTAATGGCGGTGAGTGCCGTTGTCTCAGTGCGCAGAACGCGAGGTCCCAACAGAATATCAGTAAACTGGTAACGCGCCGTCATGGCAATTTCGTCAGCCGACAGGCCGCCTTCCGGGCCAATCAGCAGGCGTACACGCTCAACGGGCAGCGGCAGCGTATTGATGCTGGCGCTGGCGCGCGGATGAAGATTGAGCTTAAGCCCGCTTTCCTCTTCTGCACACCAGTCCTCCAGATCCATCGCCGGGCGGATCTCCGGGATACGATTGCGGCCGCTCTGTTCGCAGGCCGCAATGGCAATTTTTTGCCACTGCTGGATCTTTTTGTTCAGACGTTCCGCATCCAGTTTAACGCCGCAGCGCTCAGAAAAAAGTGGCGTAATGAGGCTTACACCCAGTTCAATGGATTTCTGAATGGTGAACTCCATCTTTTCCCCACGCGACATCACCTGGCCCAGGTGAATGTGCAGCGGCGATTCCCGGTCATCCACGTCGCCACGCAGCACCTTCACGTGCACGCTTTTTTTATCGGCGCGCGTAATTTCAGCGTCGAAAATCTGATTAGAGCCGTCAAAGAGCTGAATCGCCTGGCCTGCACCCATGCGCAGCACGCGGCCTACATGGTTTGCGGCATCATCAGACAGGGCGATTTCGCCGCCTGGGGTAATCAGTTCAGGGTGATAGATGCGAGGGATGCGCATAGTCAGAAATTCCATGTGTCATGCGATATAAGCGAATTGCCGTAGTGTAGGTTAGCTCTTTTGCGCCTGGCAAGCCCGCTGGACGTAAGGGTTGTGATTCCCCTGGACTTTGGCGATACGTTCGTCGCGCTGGCATTCCCAGTCCGTCACCGGGTAGAGCTTGTCCCAGGCATTGAAGAGCTGCGTCTGCTGGCGGGAAAGATTGAGATCGTAGCGGTCGCGCATATAGAAATAAGTGCGGGCGATGCTACCGCGCGCGCGGGCAGGCGGTTCGGCGACTTTCTCTTTGAAATCGACCTTCATGGCGCACTGACCGTACTGGCCTTCGCCACCGTTCCACTGGCTGTACATGAAGTTTCCGCGGTCGCCATTGACCTCACCCACGGCGGGTTGCAGGTTGTGCATATCGCTTTCCATCTGGCGGTAGACCGGATCTTTTGCGCAATTTTTACGTCCACCGTCCTGCCAGCACTGGCGCTGGTGGCCAAACTGCCAGGCCGGAACGACGTGTTCCCATTCGATTCGGCTGGCGCGGTTCTCGTTCTTGCGCACCTTATAGCCGCAGGATCCCAGATCCACGACCCCTTTCTTACCCTGCCAGTTAATTTTACAGCCGCAGTAGAAATCACCCGGTACGTCGGCGTTAATCTTTACGCCTGCGGTTTTTGCCTGAGAGAAACTGTGAATACCGTCGGCCAGAGCATGGCCGGAGAGCGCTGTCGCCAGAAAAGCGACCGCGAGAGAAACATTACGGGACATCTTACACTCCGTGTCAAAACGAGCCCGCAACGTAACGAATGTTGTTCCCGTATGCAATCAGTCAGATCAGGAAAGTTCCTGAAAGTTCGCGTGATTATTCCGCAACCAGCGGTTCGCCGCATTTAACGCAGCGGTAGGTCGCCTCGCCCCGCACTACGCGGTTATGGCGGCGGACGGTAAGCTGGTGCTGCTGGCACTGGCAGCGGTAGGGGAAGGTATTGCGGCGTACCGATTCCAGCTCGAACTGATGGGTGCGACGGGCCGGAACGCCGAGCACCGCCTCCATCATCCACTTCCACTCTTTGCCGTGCGGCGCGACGCGGCCAAAGTGCTTCCACACCAGCAGATGCGCCAGCTCGTGCGGCACCACTTCTTCGATAAACGCCTGCTGATTTTCCATCATCAACACCGGGTTGAGGCGGATCTCATACGATTCCAGCCAGGCGGTACCTGCCGCGGTGCCACGCTGCTGATAGACCAGCTTCGGTTCAGGATAATTGCGGCCGAGCTTCAGGTTGGCCTGGGCGAGTTTTTCCCGCAGGCTGCGCATAACGGCTTGCTGAATGGCGATGGGGAGACGGGGTGCTTTCATAGGGGCAGAGCATAAAGCGGGAAGCGGGGAGGCGCAAGAGGCGCCTCCCGCAGGAGGATCAGTCGTGTGCGCCGATTTCGCGCAGAGGACGACCTTTCATCAGGTTACGTTCAATGTGTTCCAGTGAAACATGTTTGGTTTCAGGAACCAGCCAGATAGTGAGAACAATAAAGAACAGGTTCAGACCGGCGTAGACCCAGAAGGTGTTGGCATTACCCAGAGTATTAAGCATGGTCAGGAACGTTGCGCCGACGATCATGTTGGCAATCCAGTTGGTCGCGGTAGAGCAGGTGATGCCAAAATCACGTCCTTTCAGCGGCTGGATCTCAGAGCACAGCACCCAAATCAGCGGACCGGCGCTCATCGCAAACCCAATGATAAACATCAGCAGCATCGCCACGGCGAAGTACTGTGCCGTTGGGGAGTGAATGCCCATGTGCATCATGGTACCCAGCACGCCCATCCCGACGGCCATCACCAGGAAGCCCAGCGTCAGGGTTGGCTTACGTCCCCAGCGGTCCACCAGGCCGATAGCGATAAAGGTCGCCAGCACGTTGGTCAGGCCGACGATCACGGTGCCCCACATCTGCTCGGTGGTGTTGGTGTAGCCCGCCAGTTCGAAGATTTTCGGCGCGTAATACATGATGACGTTCATCCCGGTGAACTGTTGCATGATCTGTAACAGCACGCCGAGGAACACCGCGCGGCGGAAGTTGCTGTTCTCTTTGAACAGCGCCCAGCCGGACTGTTTGACCTTCAGGCTTTCGCGGATCTCTTCCAGCTCGTTTTTGGCTTCGGCGCTGGTATCACGCAGGCGTAAGAGCACGCGTTCGGCATCATGGAAGCGGCGTTTGGCGGCAAACCAGCGCGGACTGTCCGGCAGGAAGAAGACGCCAATCAGCAGCAGGATGGCAGGAATGATGATGACGCCCAGCATCCAGCGCCATGCGCCGCTGTAGCTGAAGGCGGTATCGGAGAGATAAGCCCCCAGAATACCGATGGTGATCATCAGCTGATACATGGAAATCATGCTGCCGCGGATTTTTTCCGGAGCGATTTCAGACAGGTACAGCGGGGCAGTATAAGACGCCACGCCCACTGCCAGACCGAGCAGCACGCGGGAGATGATCAGCACTTCAACATTAGGCGCAGCGGCAGAGAACAGTGAGCCGGCAACGAAGAGGATCGCGCCAATCATCAGGCTCTTTTTACGCCCGAGCTTAAAGGAGAGCCAGCCGCTGCCGACCGCGCCGACGGCGGCACCGAACATCATGGAGCTAACCACCCATTCCTGAGTATGTGCGCTAATCTGGAACTCATCGGTGATGAAAGGTAATGCACCGGCAATTACGCCAATATCCAGGCCAAAGAGTAATCCTGCCAGAGCGGCGAGGAAGCAGACGAAGAACGTCATTGCCTTATTGGACGTACGCCCCTGTTTATTATTGTCAGGCATTATGCCCTCCAGTTGGGTTATCAGTTTTTACGATATTAAGAGTAGGTGAGCGGCTCATAAAAATATGTGAGTCAAATCACAACGGTGTAATCGGTTACACTGGCTTGTAACCGTAAAAATAATTAAAGCTTTGAAAATATAGAGGTAAATTAATTGATGTGCATCGCGTTTGCACAAATTTCAGACTTAACTGAAAGGGAATGTAACAGCAGAAGAAATGCGATCATGCAAAGAGAATATTCTGAAAGCGGGGTATAGAGAGTGAGGTGTAAACGGTTCCAAACATTGTCGGGTGGCTGCTGCGCCTTACCCGGCCTACAAAAACTCACTACCCGTAGGTCGGGTAAGGCATAGCCGCCACCCGACATAAAAAAGGCCAGCACAAAGGCTGGCCTGTTTAAGCTGCTGGCAGTCGATTATTTCAGACCGGCAGCATCACGCAGCAGGGCGGCTTTGTCGGTTTTTTCCCATGGGAAATGTTCGCGACCAAAGTGACCGTACGCTGCAGTTTCCTGGTAGATTGGGTGCAGCAGATCCAGCATCTGAATCAGACCGTATGGACGCAGGTCGAAGAACTCACGCACCAGCAGGGTCAGCTGTTCAGAAGGCACTTTTTCAGTACCGAAGGTTTCCACCATGATGGAGGTTGGCTCAGCCACGCCGATGGCGTAGGAAACCTGAATTTCACAGCGGTCAGCCAGACCGGCAGCAACGATGTTTTTCGCCACATAACGTGCAGCGTACGCGGCAGAACGGTCAACTTTAGACGGATCTTTACCGGAGAATGCGCCGCCGCCGTGACGTGCCATGCCGCCGTAGGTATCTACGATGATTTTACGACCGGTCAGACCGCAGTCACCCATTGGGCCGCCGATAACAAAGCGTCCGGTTGGGTTGATGAAGAATTTGGTCGCAGAGCTCAGCCATTCAGTTGGCAGAACCGGCTTGATGATCTCTTCCATCACCGCTTCTTGCAGGGATTTCTGGTCAATCTCTTCAGCATGCTGCGTGGAAAGAACCACGGCATCGATACCGACGATTTTCCCGTCGTCATACTGGAAGGTCACCTGGCTTTTCGCATCCGGACGCAGCCACGGCAGGGTGCCGTTTTTACGTACTTCAGCCTGACGCTGCACCAGACGGTGTGCGTAGGTCACCGGCGCTGGCATCAGCACGTCGGTTTCGTTGGTTGCGTAGCCGAACATCAGGCCCTGGTCGCCCGCGCCCTGTTCCAGCGGATCGGCACGGTCAACGCCCTGGTTGATGTCCGGAGACTGTTTGCCAATCGCGCTCAGTACGGCGCAGGAGTTGGCATCAAAGCCCATATCAGAATGTACATAACCGATCTCACGCACCGTGTTACGGGTGATCTCTTCGATATCAACCCATGCGCTGGTGGTGATCTCACCGCCAACCAGAACCATGCCGGTTTTGACATAGGTTTCACACGCTACGCGCGCCTTTGGATCCTGCGCGAGGATCGCATCCAGCACCGCATCGGAGATTTGGTCAGCAATTTTATCAGGATGTCCTTCTGATACGGACTCGGACGTAAACAGGTGTTTTGCCATGTTTTATTTCACCTAAGAGGAATTTGGTTAGCTCAAGCTGCTGTGTGGAATAGCCATAGGAGATAATTCTACCAAGGCCTACAGGATTTTGACACTGGCAGTCTGAGTGTTAATCGGTATGGATGGATTAACATCTGGACGTCTATTTTAGGTCACTTCTTCACCCGATTTCCAGTTTTTTTTGACTCACCTCTCATTGCGTTGAAAACGCTGCTGGAAATTTTTCCTGACGACGCTGGCAACCTGCGCATTTTTGTTTTGCTTTTTAGCGACCTTCTCGGTATAAAACGCGGCGCGCGGCTCATATAAAATAAGCGCTCGATGAACACATCGTGTCGCCACTTCCAGCCGGGTTAAGCAGTGAACTTTTAGCTTTGGCTTGTGGTCCGTTTCAGCAGAGGCGGCCGTGGAGGTGATACCAGATAATGAACCATCGTTTTCCGCTCATTCAGCGCAGCCGTTCTGGCGCGCATTTGATTCCCACCCGCACTTCTGGTCTAAACACCTGCCGATGTTATACCCATCTCGGTGCTTCTCAGGATTCCAGAGCCGGTCACGCTTTGTGAAAACTGAACAAGGGCGCTCTTGTTAATACAGGAGTTTTCTCGTGGTTTCGCCGAACCTTGTCATACAGAGTTCGGATACGTGTTTTACAATGATATGAATAAGAAACCGGTCGCACGGTCTGGATTTCAGCATACTCTGCTGGGAAATGGAGCCGTTAATGGGTTGTTATCGCCGTATAACGCTGCGATAGTAGTCAACTGTTTTACACTTAATACAAAGAGTTGAGGTTCGCTATGTCTGACGACATGTCTTCGCTTTCGCCTTCGTCAGCAGGCGAACAGGGTGTACTACGTTCTATGCAGGAGGTTGCGATGAGCTCCCAGGAAGCCAGCAAGATGCTGCGCACTTACAATATTGCCTGGTGGGGCAATAACTACTACGACGTTAACGAGCTGGGCCACATCAGTGTCTGCCCGGATCCGGACGTCCCGGAAGCGCGCGTGGATCTCGCTAAACTGGTGAAAACCCGTGAAGCGCAGGGTCAGCGCTTGCCTGCACTGTTCTGCTTCCCGCAGATCCTGCAACATCGCCTGCGTTCTATTAACGCCGCGTTCAAACGCGCGCGGGAATCGTATGGTTATAACGGCGACTATTTCCTCGTTTACCCGATCAAGGTCAACCAGCACCGTCGCGTGATTGAGTCCCTGATCCACTCCGGCGAGCCGCTGGGCCTGGAAGCAGGCTCTAAAGCGGAGCTGATGGCGGTTCTGGCGCACGCGGGCATGACCCGGTCGGTGATCGTCTGTAACGGCTATAAAGATCGCGAATACATTCGTCTGGCATTAATTGGCGAGAAGATGGGCCACAAGGTCTATCTGGTGATCGAGAAGATGACCGAAATCGCGATCGTGCTGGAAGAGGCCGAGCGTCTGAACGTGATCCCACGCCTTGGCGTGCGTGCGCGACTGGCGTCGCAGGGTTCCGGTAAATGGCAGTCTTCCGGCGGTGAAAAATCCAAGTTCGGCCTCGCGGCGAACCAGGTGCTTCAGCTGGTGGAAATTCTACGCGAGCGCGGTCGTCTGGACAGCATTCAGCTGCTGCACTTCCACCTCGGCTCGCAGATGGCCAACATTCGCGACATCGCCACCGGCGTGCGTGAATCGGCACGTTTCTACGTTGAGCTGCATAAGCTCGGCGTGAATATTCAGTGCTTTGACGTGGGCGGCGGCCTGGGCGTGGACTACGAAGGGACCCGCTCGCAGTCTGACTGTTCGGTAAACTATGGCCTGAACGAATATGCCAACAACATCATCTGGGCGATTGGCGATGCCTGCGAAGAGCACGGCCTGCCGCACCCGACGGTGATCACCGAATCCGGCCGCGCGGTCACGGCGCACCATACGGTACTGGTCTCTAACATCATTGGCGTTGAGCGTAGCGAAATCACCGAAGCCACGCCTCCGGCAGACGATGCCCCACGTTCCCTGCAAAGCATGTGGGAAACCTGGCAGGAGATGCACGAGCCGGGCACGCGTCGTTCCCTGCGCGAATGGCTGCACGACAGCCAGATGGACCTGCACGATATTCACGTCGGCTACTCGTCAGGCACATTCAGCCTGCAAGAGCGCGCGTGGGCCGAGCAGCTCTACCTGAATATGTGCCACGAAGTGCAGAAACAGCTCGACCCGAGCAACCGCGCGCACCGTCCGATTATCGACGAGTTGCAGGAGCGTATGGCGGACAAAATGTACGTCAACTTCTCCCTGTTCCAGTCGATGCCGGATGCCTGGGGTATCGACCAGCTATTCCCGGTTCTGCCGCTGGAAGGGCTGAACCACGCCCCGGAACGCCGCGCCGTGCTGCTGGACATCACCTGTGACTCTGACGGCGCGATTGACCATTACGTTGACGGTGACGGTATCGCAACGACGATGCCAATGCCGGAGTACGATCCGGAGAACCCGCCAATGCTGGGCTTCTTTATGGTGGGGGCGTATCAGGAGATCCTCGGCAACATGCACAACCTGTTCGGTGATACCGAAGCGGTTGACGTGTTTGTCTTCCCTGACGGCAGCGTGGAGGTTGAGCTGTCCGACGAAGGGGACACCGTGGCGGACATGCTCGAATACGTTCAGCTGGATCCGAAAAAACTGCTCACCCAGTTCCGCGATCAGGTGAAAAACACCGGTCTGGACGATGCCTTGCAGCAGCAGTTCCTGGAAGAGTTTGAAGCGGGTCTGTACGGGTACACCTACCTGGAAGATGAGTAGGTAAACTCCCTCTCCCCGTGGGAGAGGGGCGGGGTGAGGGCAACAGACCGCACAATGCCCTATACTCACTTGAACCCGTATGAATTAACGGCGATAATTCGCCCCAATTAGCGATTTACGAATCAATCCCTTCCTCGTCGGGTTTAACGACGCGGAGGGGATTTTTTTTCATCTGTTTTTAATGTATCGACTTTATAAGAGGTCAGGACATGAGCACTTTAGGTCATCAGTACGATAACTCTCTGGTATCTAACGCGTTTGGTTTTTTACGCCTTCCGATGAACTTCCAGCCGTACGACAGCGATGCGGACTGGGTGATCACCGGCGTACCGTTCGACATGGCAACGTCCGGTCGCGCGGGTGGTCGTCATGGTCCGGCGGCGATCCGTCAGGTTTCCACTAACCTGGCCTGGGAGCACAACCGCTTCCCGTGGAACTTCGACATGCGCGAGCGCCTGAACGTGGTGGACTGCGGCGATCTGGTGTACGCCTTCGGCGACGCGCGTGAGATGAGCGAAAAATTGCAGGCACACGCCGAGAAGCTGCTGGCGGCCGGTAAACGCATGCTCTCCTTCGGCGGTGACCACTTCGTGACCCTGCCGCTGCTGCGCGCCCACGCGAAGCACTTCGGTAAAATGGCGCTGGTGCACTTCGATGCGCACACCGACACCTACGCGAACGGCTGCGAGTTCGACCACGGCACCATGTTCTACACCGCGCCGAAGGAAGGCCTGATCGATCCGAACCACTCGGTGCAGATCGGCATCCGCACCGAGTTTGACAAAGACAACGGCTTCACCGTACTCGACGCGGGCCAGGTGAACGATCGCGGCGTGGACGATATTCTGGCTCAGGTTAAGCAGATCGTCGGCGACATGCCTGTCTATCTGACCTTCGACATCGACTGCCTGGATCCGGCATTCGCACCGGGTACCGGTACGCCGGTGATCGGCGGCCTGACATCAGACCGCGCCATCAAACTGGTGCGCGGCCTGAAGGATCTGAACATCGTCGGGATGGACGTGGTGGAAGTGGCTCCGGCCTATGACCAGTCCGAGATCACCGCGCTGGCCGCGGCGACCCTGGCGCTGGAAATGCTCTATATCCAGGCGGCGAAAAAAGGCGAATAAGCCTTACGCGCTGATTGCTGCTGCGCGCCGCATGCGCAGCAGCAACATTCCCCCGGCAAGCAGGGTGATAACCTGCGAAACGACCAGCACCGAAAAGCCTGAACTGACCGACCCCACCGATCTCATCACCATCCCCATCAGCAGCGGAATAAACGCCGCGCAGATATTGCCGATCCCATTGATTATGCCGTAAGCGCTGCCCACCGCTTCCCGCGCGGCGTGATGCTGGATCACCGCCGGAATAGCCGCCCCCTGTAGCCCCCAGAAGACATTAGCCGAAAGCATAAACAGCGCCAGCCAGGCAGGCTGATGGCTGAGCATCAGCGCGACCACGGACAGCGCCGTCATCGCCCCGCCCACCACAAACAGCACCGGTGCCTGTTCCGGACGCATTTTGTCGAGCAGCACGCCGCCCAGAAACTTTGACCCCAGGCTGAGCAGGAAGGGGATCGCCGCAAGCCAGCCCGTGGCATGCAGCGAGAAATGATGCTCGTCGCGCAGCCACGCGGGCAGCCAGGCGCTGCTCCCCCAGAGATAGCTCAGGGTGGCGATTTCAACCACCATGATCCAGCCCAGCAGCGGCGTCTGCCAGGCCAGCGTGAAGGTGTGGACAAACCCCGGTTTTTTCGCGGTCGGGAGCTTGCGCGGCGCGGGCAGAAAACGCCAGATTAAGCTGCCCCCGAGGAGAAGGTTGATTGCCGCCAGTGCATAAAACGATCCGGCCCAGCCCAGATGCGACATCAGCCAGGTCACCAGCGGAAAGCCCACGGCCAGCCCGAGCGAGACGCCCAGCGCGGTCACGGCGTTGGGTTTACCGATCTCTTGCGCGCTAAAGTTATCGCTGATAAAGCGCGTTTTCAGCGAAAATAGCGGACCCTCCGCGATCCCCAGAATCACGCGGGCGATGAGCATTCCCGTCAGCGAGCCGAGCAAAGGCGAAACCGCGCAGACCGCGGCCCAAATCGCAATGCTGCTTAATAATCCCTGCCGATAATGAAGTTTGCTTTCAATAACCGGCGTTAATAATAGAGCGGAAAAACCATAACCCAGAAGAAAGCAGGTCATGAGCATACCCTGTAACATTCTGTTTTCATTTAACTGAAAATGTTCGGCAAATTCCGGGTTTAAAATCATTACCGAGATATTTACCCGATCGACGTACGAAATAATAATGAGTAATAAAAGCGCAATCGTGCCTTGCCATCTTGCCGTCATCATGTCCGCCTTACGTTTTTTGTAACTTATATTTTTCATCAATGTGATTGTCACGGAGCTAAAATGGTTCACCTGTGAAACTCTTTGTTTAGTAAAGATAAATTAAAAATGAGTTTCACAGGTGAAACGCGAAAGAGGTGACGTTCATTTATTTTTAAAGAGTAAAAAGAAAGGAAGTCAATATCTTTTATTCAAAATAAGAGGCCATTAAAAAAACGTATTTCTCACGCTGCAATAATGAAAATTTCATATCGCTGCATTTTTTCGTGATCCCTTGCACACTTAGTTAATTAATTGCTGATCGATTAACAAATTCGTCACATTGTCGCTTGACGAAACATTCATCGCTTTTATATTGACCGTATTAAATAAGAAACAGAGTTTCATATATGAAACAAAAGCCTGGAGGATCGTGATGAGCTGGATAGGCGTATGTGACGCAGAGCAAGTACAGGAAGATTTCCCTTTTAGCGGCAACGTCGACGGTAAAGAGATCGGCGTTTACCTGATCGACGGTGAATATTACGCGCTGGAGGACGTATGCCCGCACGCCTATGCCCTGCTGAGTCAGGGGTTCGTGGAAGACGGCAAGGTGGAATGCCCGCTGCACGAGGCGGTGTTCGACGTCAAAACCGGCCAGTGTCTGCACGGCCCCGGAGGACGCAACCTCAACCGATACCCGGTTCGGGTCTTTGAAAACCAGATTCAGATTACCTTCGTTGAGGAGACCGTGGCATGAGCGACACGCTGAACTACAACCCGGCGCTGCCGGAAAGCCGCCAGTTTACCCCGCCGGCAGAGGGCGGTAATGGCGCCATTCACAAGCCGGGCGAGTACCAGAACCTGATCTGGCAGACCCGCAGCCGCGAGCCGGAAAGCTGGGAAGTGAAGCTGATTGCGACGCTGGAAGATCTCTTCGAGCAGGGCGTTGAAACTCTGCCGGAGCTGGTAAGCGGGCTGAACGCGGTGCGTATGCACGACCAGCAGGGCGAGCCGTGGAGCGACGCCAGTTTCCAGGCATTCTTACAGGTTAACGGCTACTGAGGGCAACGTGATGACGACGACCGTACAACATTATCTGGATAAAGGTCTGCGCGGCCTCTGGTATCCGGTGCTGGCGAGCTGGGAAGTGCAGTCTGCGCCGGTGGGCATCACCCGCCTGGGCGAGCAGATTGTGGTCTGGCGCAATAAAGATGGCCAGGTTCAGGCGCTGGAGGACCGCTGCCCGCACCGCGGCGCGCGCCTGTCGATGGGCTGGAACCTCGGGGACCGCATTGCCTGCTGGTATCACGGCGTAGAGGTGGCGGGCAACGGCGAAGTGAAAGACGTGCCCGCCGTAGATAAATGTCCGCTGGTCGGCCAGCAGTGCGTACGCAGCTATAACGTGCAGGAGGCGCACGGCGCCATCTTCCTCTGGTTTGGCGTCACCGCGGACCAGCAGCCGGACGAGCTGACCTTCCCGGACGAGCTCGCCGATACGGACAGCTTCAGCAACTTCCTCTGCACCGCCGCGTGGAAATGCAATTACCAGTACGCGCTGGAAAACGTGATGGACCCGATGCACGGCACCTATCTGCACTCCTCGTCGCACTCGATGGCGGAAGGGGATCGCAAGGCCGACATGGTGCTCCAGCCGACCAAAACCGGTTTTATTTTCGAGAAGAAAGGGCAGAGCGGCGTCAATTTTGACTGGGTGGAGCTGGGCAACAGCGGCACCTGCTGGATGCGCCTCTCCATTCCGTACAAGAAGCGCTTCGGGCCGGGCGGCCACTTCTTTATCGTCGGCATGGTGGTGCCGGAAGATAACGACAACTGCCGCGTCTTCTTCTGGCGCATTCGCCGGGTGCAGGGCTGGCAGCGCGATATGTGGCGTTTCATGTACCGCAACCGTCTGGAAAAACTGCACTGGGAAGTGCTGGAGCAGGACCGCGTGGTGCTGGAAAGCCTGGCGCCAAACGCGCGCGATCATGAGTACCTGTATCAGCACGACGTCGGTCTTTCGCGCCTGCGCCGCATGATGCAAAAGGCCGCCAAAGAGCAGCTGGCGATGCGTGAAGCACAGCAGGGAGCCGCCTGATGAACGGGCTGCTGAGCGGCAAGCGCATCGTCATAACCGGCGCCGCGCGCGGGCTGGGCTTTCACTTTGCCAAAGCCTGCGCGGAGCAGGGCGCGGCGGTGGTGATGTGCGACATCCTGAAGGGCGAGCTGGCCGAAAGCGCCCACGCCCTGAGCGAGCGGGGCTATGCGATCGAACCGCACGTTATCGATCTGGCCGATCCACAGTCCATTGAGCAGGTGTTCAGCGCCATTGGCGAGCAGGGTCAGATCGATGGCCTGGTGAACAACGCGGCGATGGCGACGGGCGTCGGCGGCAAAAACATGCTCGATTACGATCCGGATCTCTGGGATCGGGTGATGAGCGTCAATGTCAAAGGCACCTGGCTGGTGACGCGCGCCGCCGTGCCGCTGCTGCGTGAAGGGGCGGGCATTGTGAACGTGGCGTCCGACACCGCGCTGTGGGGCGCGCCGCGCCTGATGGCCTACGTCGCCAGCAAGGGGGCCGTCATTGCCATGACCCGATCAATGGCGCGCGAACTGGGTGAAAAGCGTATACGCATTAATGCCATCGCGCCGGGGTTAACCCGCGTCGAGGCGACGGAATATGTCCCCGCCGAACGGCATCAGCTCTACGAAAACGGACGCGCGTTAACCGGCGCGCAGCAGCCGGAAGATGTCACCGGCAGCGTGGTCTGGCTGCTAAGCGATCTGTCTCGGTTCATCACCGGACAGCTGATCCCGGTCAACGGCGGTTTTGTCTTTAACTAAGGTAGGGCGATGATGGCAAACGATCAGGAAGTGAAGTATCTGGTGCCGGGGCTGGAGCGCGGTTTACAGCTGCTGTTGGCCTTTGGCGAGCAGCATCGCGATCTGACTTTTGCCGAGCTGCACCGGCTGGTGGATATGCCGAAGGCGACCGCCTATCGCGTGGTGCAGACGCTGGAGTACATGGGCTTTCTGGAGCGCAACACGCGCACCAATACCTTTTCGCTGGGCATGAACGTGCTGCGTCTTGGCTTTGAGTACATCGCCTCGCTGGACGTGGCGCAGGTCGGCCAGCCGGTGATCGAGCAACTGCGCGACGTGAGCCAGTGCAGCAGCCATCTGGCGATCCGCGACGGGCGCGACATTATATACATCGCCCGCGTCAGCGCCGCCGGGTCGCGTATCAACCAGGTCAGCATTGGTACCCGTCTGCCGGTGCACTGTACCTCGCTGGGCCGCATGCTGTTGACCGATATTTCCCGCGCTGATTTCGAACAGCTGTTCCCGCATGAGCGTCTGCCGGGCAACACGCCGGGGCAGCTTCACGACCGTGAAGCCCTGTGGCAGATGGTGCAGCAGGACAAAGCCCGCGGGTATGTCATCGGCGAATCCTTCTTCCGCCACGGCATCTCTTCCATCGTCTACCCGGTGTATGACCGAAGCGGCCGCGTGGCGGCGGTAGTCAGCATTCTGGTGCCGTCGGAGGAGATCCCGCAGAGCGACCGCGAGCGCCTGCAAAACGAGGTTCGCCTTGCGGCGGATAAAATTTCTGGCTTCTTAGGGTATCTATCACAGGCCAGTTAAATCAGTGAGTTAACGCCAGGCGCTTGACTGCGTCGGGCATGTTTTACGCCCAATCTGGGCCAGATGAGGCAACGAACGATGAGTGTAACCGGAATTGAAAAGCTGGAATTTGGTGTGGAAGACCTGACGCACTGCGCCAAATTTATGCGTGATTTTGGCCTGACGGGCGATGCCAGCGGCCAGCGTTTCACCACCCTGAGCGGCGCGCGCGTGGAGCTTAACCCGATCGACAGCCCCGACCTGCCGCCCGCGTTTGAAGCGGGCAACACCCTGCGCCGCATGACCTGGGCGGTTGCCGCACAGTCCGATCTCGACGCGCTGCGCCCGAAGCTGGCGCAGCAGCCCGGCTTTCGCGAAGTGGGCGACGCGCTGGAATGCCTCGATCCGAACGGCATGACGCTGCGCGTGCAGGTGACCCAGCAGACCGACGTGGAGCTTAACGTCGAGCCAATAAACCAGTGGGGCGACGCCCGCCGTATCGACACGCCCAGCCCGGTTTACGATCGCGCCCAGCCGATCAACGTGGGGCATGTGGTGTTCTTCGTGGAGGAGCTGGCGGCGGTGGAAAAATTCTACCGCGAGGTGCTCGGCTTCCAGGTCTCGGATCGCTATATCAACCGCGCCGTGTTCCTGCGCTGCGGCGTGCGTGGCGGCCATCACAACCTGTTCCTGCTGCAACTGCCGAACCGCAAGCGCGGCCTTAACCACGTGGCCTTCACCGTGCGCGATATCCACGAGGTGATCGGCGGCGGTATCGCGATGAATAAACATGACTGGAGCACCTTTATCGGACCGGGACGTCATCCGGTGTCGTCGGCGTACTTCTGGTACGTCAACAGCCCGACCGGCGGCGCGTTTGAGTATTACACCAACGATGATTACCTGACGGAAAACTGGCAGCCGCGCGAGCTGGAGCATTCCCTGGTCTCCTTCACCGAGTGGGCGGTGGAAGGCGGGATTGACCACGACACGCGCCGTCAGCAGAAAAAGCCGGAGGCGGTATGACATCGCGCATTGTCATTATCGGCGGCGGCCAGTCAGGCGGCTGGGCGGCGAAAACCCTGCGTGACGAGGGCTTCGACGGCGAGATTTGCGTGGTAGCGGAAGAGGAATGGGATTTCTACGAGCGGCCGCCGCTGTCAAAAGCGTCTCTGCTGGAACCGGACGCGGCGCTCCCAAGGCTGTTTACCGACGAGGTGCAGCAGGCGCTGAACCTGACCTGGTACCGACCGCTGCTCGCTGAATCTGTCGATCGCGATGAAAAAAAAGTCCTTCTTAGCAACGGCGAGCAGCTTAGTTACAACATCCTTTTAATCGCTACCGGCGGTCGGGCGCGCCTGCCTTCGCAGGCGTGGGCCAGCCATCCGCAGGTCTATACCCTGCGCCACTGGCAGGACGCGCAGCGCCTGAAAAGTCGCCTGATGGAAAGTCACAAACTCGCGATTATCGGCGGCGGCTGGATTGGCCTTGAGATTGCCGCTTCCGCGCGGAAAAGCGGCGTGGCGGTCACGCTGTTCGAGCAGCAGCCTGCGCTGTGCATGCGCTCGGTGAGCGGCGAGGTGTCGCAGCGCCTGGAGGCCATCCACCGCGAGCAGGGGGTGGAGATCCGTACCGGCTGCGGCGCGCTGGAGCTGGAGGACGACGGCGGCCTGCCGGTCGTCCACTGCGACGGCAACCGTGAAACCTTTGATGCAGTGGTGGTGGGGATCGGCGTCGATCTCAATCTGGAGCTGGCGCGTGACGCGGGGCTGAAAACCGGGCGCGGGATCGTGGTGGATGCCCAGGGACGCACCTCGGATCCGTTCATCTTTGCCGCAGGAGATGTCGCCCAGCACCATCACTACGGCTTGTGCATCCAGTCCTGGGCCTTCGCCCAGAATCAGGCGGTGGCAACGGCGAAAGCGATGCTCAATCCCGATGCGCCAGGTTATGACGACGCGCCGTGGCTGTGGTCGGATCAATACCAGCACAACATTCAGATCCTCGGCATTCCGCAGGCAGGCTGCCGAACGATAGTACGTGAAGAGGCGCTGTACTTCTCGCTGGACGACAACGGGCGGCTGACGCAGCTGGTGGCGTTCAACGATGCGCGCACCGTCAAGCTGGCGAAGCGCTGGATGGCGGCAGGGCGGGATCTGTCGGACGTACCGCTTGCCGACCCGACATTTTCACTGATGTCACTGCGATAGCTAACCCGCACCCGTAGGGGGAGAAATGACCACACTAGAGACTAACACCGCGCCGGTTGAGGCGAGCGGTGAGGGGACCCGCACGCCCGAAAAAGCGGTGCGCTGGGCCATCCCGCTGTCGCTGCTGGCCTGCGTGCTGCTGGCCTTTTTCGACAAAATCAGCATCGCGGCGCTCTTTTCGGATACCCATTTCCAGCAGGCGATGGGCATTGATTTCGACACCACGCGTCTCGGCATTCTGATGAGCGCTTTCCTGCTGAGCTATGGCTTCTCATCGGTGTTTTTAAGCGGTTTAGGCGACAAAATCGCGCCGCTGCGCCTGCTCACCGGGATGATGGCAGTGTGGTGCGTGCTGATGGTGGCGATGGGCTTTACCCATAACTACACGCTGATGATCGTCCTGCGTATTCTGCTGGGCGTGGCGGAAGGACCGCTGTTCCCGCTGGCCTTCGCCATTGTACGCCACAACTTCCCGCAGCATTTGCAGGCGCGCGCCACCATGCTGTGGCTGCTGGGCACCCCGGTGGGCGCGGCGATTGGTTTCCCGCTCTCCCTCTGGCTGCTAAACACCTTTGGCTGGCAGAGCACTTTCTTTGTGATGGCCATGCTTACCGTGCCGGTGCTTATCTTTGTGCGCATTGGTCTGCGCGGTATCCGCCTGGAGGCAAAACCCGGCACCTCGCAGGCGTCCCGGGACGAGCGGCGCGCGGCGCGGCGTGAGCTGTTTGTCAGCCCGCACTTCTGGATCATCTGCATCTTTAACATCGCTTTCCTGACCTACCTGTGGGGCATCAACGGCTGGTTGCCTGGCTACTTAATTAAGGGCAAAGGCATCCACCTGGAGCATGCGGGCTGGCTGTCGTCGATGCCGTTCATCGCCATGCTGGCAGGGGAAGTGATTGGCGCGTGGCTGTCTGACCGGGTCGATAAGCGCGCGGCGGCCTGCTTTATCTCGATGGCGGGGGCGGCCGTCGGGCTGGCGGCGGTGATGCACCTCGACACCCCGCTTGCCATCATCGCGGCGATGAGCTTCAGCACCTTTATGTGGGGCACCGGCGCACCCAACATTTTCGCCCTGCTGGCGAAGGCCACCCATCCCCGTGTGAGCGCCACGGCGGGCGGTATCTTCAACGGGCTGGGAAACTTTGCGGGCGCGCTGTCGCCGGCGGTGATGGGCGCGCTTATCGCCTTTACCCACAGCATGGATTCCGGGCTGATTTTTCTGGCGGTGATGGCGGCGGTGGGCTGCGTCCTGTTACTGCCGCTGCTGAGACGTTACTGAGGAGAGTGTCATGACTGATTCAATCGTAACCAACAAAACAGGCATCAAACCTGACCATCTGACGATGGAAGAGTGGGTCGAGTCGCGCATCGCGCGCTTCGAAGGCCGTAAATACGACTGGAACGCGCTGAAGTTCCAGGCCGATTTTGATCCGAAATATCGCCGGGCGCAGATGCGCTACATCGGCACCGGCGCAACCGGCGTGGCGAACGACACCAACACCGTGCAGGCGGACCATTTTACCTTCTCCACCATGGTGCTGCCGTCGAAGTGCGAAGGACCGCTGCACCTGCACGACGACGTGGAAGAGGTGTTCTTCATGCTCAAGGGGCAGATCACGCTGATGATCCAGGACGGCGACAACTACACCGAAACCGTGCTGCGCGAGCGTGACCTGATCTCCGTTCCGCCGGGCATCTATCGCGGCCTGTTTAACCACGGCGAAGAAGAAGCGCTGATGTGCGTCATGCTGGGGACCAATAAGCCGGAAATCCCGACCTATCCGTCCGACCATCCGCTTTCCAAAGTGAAGCGGAACTAAGGGGGCATGATGACGGGTTTTCGTGAACAGGGAAGCGGCATTCCGCTGATGCTGCTGCACGGGATCAGCTCCGGCGCCGCCTCCTGGCACAAGCAGATGGCGCTGAACGGTTTTCGCGTGCTGGCGTGGGATATGCCCGGTTACGGCGAAAGCCCGATGCTGGCCGTAGCGCGGGCAAACGCGGGGGATTACGCCGACGCGCTGGCGGCCATGCTGGATCGCGCCGGTGTCTGGCAGACAGTGCTGGTCGGCCATTCCCTGGGGGCGCTGGTGGCCAGCGCCTTTGCGGCAAAGTTCCCGGATCGCGTCATTCATCTGGTGCTGGCCGACGCGGCGCAGGGGTACGGCAATGCCGCGCCGGAGCAGCGGGAGCAGGTCTGGCGCAACCGCGAGCAGCAGATGGCGCTGGGGGGCGAAATCCTCGCCCAGACCCGCGCCCCGAAGCTGCTGCGCCCCGGCGCGCGCGCGGAAGATATCGCCACCGTCGCGGCGGGCATGCGGGTGCTGCGCCCGGAAGGCTACCTTGCCGCCTCGTGGATGCTGGCGCATGACGACATCCACGGCTGGCTGAAGCGTTATTCCGGCAGTTTTGAAGTCTGGTGCGGCGAGCAGGATGCCATCACCCAGCCGGAGCTGGTTCAGGGTCTGGCGCTGCGCTACGGCATGCCGTTTATCGCCATTCCGCAGGCCGGGCACGCCAGCTATCTCGATAACGACGCGTTTTTCAACCAACAGCTTTTACGCATTAACGAAGAGGTGCGCGATGAATGCACAAATTGACGGGCGCGTAGCGGTAGTCACCGGCGGTTCTTCCGGCATTGGCTTTGAAACGCTGCGCCTGCTGCTGGGGGAAGGGGCGAAAGTCGCCTTCTGCGGCCGTGACGAGGACCGGCTCGCCAGCGCCCATGCGACGCTGCAAAACGAATTTCCCCACGGGGAGATTTTCGCTTTCCGCTGCGACGTGCTGAATGCCGACGAAGTTCAGGCCTTCGCGGATGCGGTGCAGGCGCGTTTTGGCGCGGCGGATATGCTGATCAACAACGCCGGGCAGGGCTACGTGGCGCACTTCCATGACACGCCGCGCGAGGCGTGGCTGCACGAAGCCGAACTCAAACTGTTCGGGGTGATTAACCCGGTGCAGGCGTTTCAGCCTCTGCTGGAGCAATCGGACATTGCCTCTGTTACCTGCGTCAACTCCCTGCTGGCGCTACAGCCGGAGGAGCACATGATCGCCACCTCCGCCGCTCGTGCCGCGCTGCTGAACATGACGCTGACGCTCTCGAAAGAGCTGGTGGGCAAGGGCATTCGCGTCAATTCCATACTGCTCGGCATGGTGGAATCCGGTCAGTGGCAGCGCCGCTTTGAACGCCGGGCGGACAAAAGCCAAAGCTGGCCGGAGTGGACGGCGGATATCGCGCGCAAGCGTGGCATTCCAATGGCGCGCCTCGGCAAGCCGCAGGAGCCCGCGCAGGCGCTGCTGTTCCTCGCCTCGCCGCTGGCCTCGTTTACCACCGGCGCGGCGCTGGACGTTTCCGGCGGCTTTTGCCGCCATCTGTAAGGACGCATCATGAAAAAGGTAATGTTAATTGGTTATGGCGCCATGGCGCAGGCGGTGATTGAGCGCCTGCCCGCCGGCGTGGCTATCGGCTGGATCGTGGCGCGCGCGTCTCACCATCCCGCCATTCACGACCAGTTTGGCAATGCGGTCGAGGCGCTGACGTCGCCGATGGCGTGCGCACAAACGCCGGATCTGGTGCTGGAATGCGCCAGCCAGCAGGCGGTGGCCCAGTACGGGGAAGAGATCCTGCGTCGCGGCTGGCATCTGGCCATCATTTCCACCGGCGCGCTGGCGGACAGCGCGCTGGAGCAGCGTCTGCTCGCCGCGGGCGGAAAACTGACCCTGCTTTCCGGTGCGGTGGCCGGTATCGACGGGCTGGCGGCGGCGAAAGAGGGCGGGCTTGAGCGCGTCACCTATCAGTCGCGCAAAAGCCCGGCCAGCTGGCGCGGCAGCTATGCCGAGCAGCTTATCGATCTGAATGCGGTGTCAGAGGCAAAGGTTTTCTTCGAGGGCAGCGCCCGCGAGGCGGCGCGCCTGTTCCCGGCGAACGCCAACGTGGCGGCGACCGTGGCGCTCGGCGGCGTCGGGATGGACGACACCCGCGTGCAACTGATGGTTGACCCGGCAACGAAACGTAACACCCACACGCTGCATGTCGAAGGATTATTCGGCGAGTTCCATCTGGAACTGAGCGGACTGCCGCTGGCTTCTAATCCTAAAACCTCCACCCTGGCGGCACTGAGCGCGGTGCGCGCCTGCCGCGAGCTGGCCCTGAGCTGAGGAGTGACGATGGACGATCTGAAGATTTTTATCGGCGGCCAGTGGCGACGCGGCGGCGGCAACCCGATGCAGAGCCACTTTCCGGCAGACGGGTCGCTCAACGCGACGCTGAATGCCGCCAGTCTGGATGACCTGGAGGAGGCGGTAGCCGCCGGAGAGCGCGCCTGGCGCGATCCCGCATGGCGTAACAGTCTGCCGCACATGCGCGCGAAGATCCTGCATAAAGTTGCCGATCTTATTGAATCCCGCGTCGATGCGCTGGCGCAGATGCAGAGCCGTGATAACGGCAAGCCGCTGGCGGAAGCGCGCGGGCTGGTGATGAGCGCGGCGGGAACGGCGCGCTACTTTGCCGCCGCCTGCGAGCTGCTGGAAGGGGAACTTCCGACGCCGCGCCAGCCGGATCTGCTGACGCTGAGCTGCTACGAGCCCCTTGGCGTGGTGGCGGCCATCACGCCGTGGAACTCGCCGATTGCCAGCGAAATGCAGAAGGTCGCACCGGCGATTGCCGCCGGGAACGCGGTGATCCTCAAGCCCGCCGAAGCCACGCCGCTGATGGCGCTGGAGCTGGCGCGGATTTTTAAACAGGCCGGGCTGCCCGCCGGGCTGCTGAGTGTCCTGCCGGGCAAAGGCTCGGTGATTGGCGATGCGCTGGCGCGTCATCCTCGCGTGCGGAAAATTTCCTTTACCGGCGGCACCACCACGGGCCGTCATCTGGC
The DNA here is from genome assembly GCF_049238125.1 of Enterobacter cloacae complex sp. IR5402. NCBI lineage: Bacteria > Pseudomonadati > Pseudomonadota > Gammaproteobacteria > Enterobacterales > Enterobacteriaceae > Enterobacter > Enterobacter cloacae complex sp. IR5402. The sequence goes on along the minus strand of NZ_JBMKHO010000017.1, from coordinate 49,411 downwards.
GCACGTGGCGGCGGAAAAACTGATCCCGGCCTCGCTGGAACTGGGCGGCAAATCGCCGACCATCGTGCTGGAGGATGCCGATATCGAACAGGCCGCGCGCGGGATCTGCTACGGCATTTTCAGCTCGGCGGGGCAGGCGTGTATCGCCGGGTCGCGGCTGTTTATCCACGAGAGTATTTACGCCCCGCTGATGGCGAGGCTGCTGGAATTAACACGCGGGCTGCGCGTCGGACATCCGTTTACCGACGGCGTCCATGTAGGACCGCTGATCAACGAAAAACATCGCCAGAGCGTGATCCAGTACGTCGAACTGGCGAAGCGTGAAGGGGGCCGCGTGCTGTGCGGCGGCGAGATCCCCGCCGATCCCGCTCTGGTAAACGGCAGCTTCTTTCTGCCAACCATTATCGAAGGGCTGAGCAACAGCGCCCGCGCCTGTCAGGAAGAGATCTTCGGCCCGGTGCTGGTGGCGATGCCGTTTGGCGATGAAGCCACGCTTATCCACGAGGCGAACGACTCGGTGTACGGCCTGGCGGCGGGGATCTGGACGCGCGATACCGGTCGCGCCCTGCGTCTCAGCGAGCAGCTGGAGGCAGGCACGGTGTGGATCAACACCTACAAGGTTTTTGCGATTTCGACCCCGTTCGGGGGCTTTAAAGAGAGCGGTCTGGGCCGCGAGAAGGGTATCCAGGGGCTGAAAGCCTGGATGCAACAAAAGAGCATTTATCTGGCGACGGGTAACAGCGTCAACCACTGGTGCGACTGAGAAAGGGTGAGCAATGAGCGAAATGATAACCGTCGGCGACGCCATCGCCAGAACGCTGGAGCAGTATCAGGTTGAGGCCATCTACGGCGTCATCTCCATTCACAACCTGCCGATCGCGGATGCGGTTGGGCAGCGGGGCAATATCCGCTTTGTGCCCGCGCGCGGTGAAGCCGGTTCCGTCACCATGGCCGATGCTCACGGGCGCTTTTCCGGCCTCGGCGTGGCGCTGACCAGCACCGGCGCGGGGGCCGGGAACGCGGTAGGCGCGCTGGTGGAAGCCATGAATGCCTGCACGCCGCTGCTGCATTTAACCGGGCAGGTTGAGAAAGCCTGGCTGGACGCCGACACCGGGTTTATCCATGAAACCCGTGACCAGCTGACCTTCCTGAAGGCCAGCTCAAAACGGGCGTACCGCATCAGCAATGCGAATCAGGCGATAGCGATTCTGCATAAAGCCATCCAGGACGCGCAGACCCCGCCGTGCGGACCGGTCTCGGTGGAAATACCGATTGATATTCAGAGCGCCAAAATTCCGCTGTCGCTGGTAACCGCTCCGATCAAACCGGTATCGGCTCCGGCCGTGGATACCGGAATGGTTGACGCGCTGTGGGCGCAGCTCAAACAGGCGAAACAGCCGCTGCTGTGGCTGGGCGGCGGGGCGCTGGGAAGCGCTGAGGCGGTGAAAAAACTGGCGGATGCGGGCATCACCGTGATTTCCAGCACCCACGCGCGCGGCGTGCTGCCGGACAACCACCGCGCCAGCCTGCGGGCGTTCCACAACTCGCCGTCGGTGGAGGCGCTCATTGCGCAGTGTGATTTTACGTTGGTGGCCGGTTCTCGCCTGCGCAGCAACGAAACCCGATCCTGGACGCTTGAGCTGCCTTCCCCGCGGGTGCAGCTCGATATCGACCCGGCGGCAGCAAGCCGTAACTACCTGATGGATAGCACGTTGATAGCCGATTGTTCCGCGCTGCTTGGCGCGCTGGCTGAAAAAGTGCAGGGCCGCGAGTGGGGCAACGCCCAGTGGGATACGCAGGTACAGCAGGCTGTCGGGCAAGCTGAGCAGGGGCTGCGCGAGCAGTGCGGCGCCTATGCGAAGCTTAACGACGCCATTGAGAAAGCCCTGCCGAAAGACGGCCTGCTGGTGCGCGATATCACCGTGTCCGGCAGCCTGTGGGGTAGCCGCCTGTTCAGGGCTAACGGTCCGCTGATGAATATTCACTCCCTCGCCGGGGCGATTGGCATGGGCCTGCCGATGGCTATCGGCACCGCGATTGCCAACCCACAGCGCAAGGTGGTGGGGCTGGTGGGCGACGGCGGCCTGAGCCTCAATTTAGGCGAACTGGCGACGCTGGCGCAGGAGAAAGCCAACGTGACGCTGCTGATCATGAACGACGGGGGCTACGGCGTAATGCGTGGTATTCAGGATAAATATTTTGGCGGGCGTCAGTATTATAACGCGCTGCATACTCCGGATTTTACCCTGCTGGCGCAGGCGATTGGTCTACAGGCCTGGAGCGTTGAGCAGGCCGAGGATTTTGACGCGGTGATGATGGAAGCGTTAGCGATGCCGGGGCCGTCGGTGGTAGAGGTGCGGATGGGGCAGATTGGCGCCCTTAAGTTTGCCGGGCCGCCACAGAAAACGCTGTACTGATTGAGTCTTGTTGCCCGGTAGCGCGGCGCGCACCGGGCCGGAGTATTATTTAATACCGTCTGCCGCCATGCGGTCACGGATATGCTGCGCGCGTTCAACGGAGGCCGGGTGATCGTCAAACATGGAGCTTTGACGGCCTTCCTCCAGTTTCGCCAGTTTTTCGAAGCTGGTGGCTAAACCTGATGGGTTGATGCCGCGCTTGCGCAACAGATCGTAAGAATAGTCATCCGCTTCCGACTCCTGACGCTGGGAGAACTGGGAGTTAACCAGTTTCTCACCCACGTCGCCCAGCTGCGACTGGGACAGGCTGCCGACAATGCCGCCCGCAGAGGCCGCCGCTGCACGCACGGCATTGGTGCCCAGCGCAACCTGCATCCCTTTCTTCACGTGACCCAGAGCAACGTGACCCATTTCATGGCCGATCACCGCTTCCACTTCGTTGTCGGTCATCATGTCCATCAGGCCGCTGTATACGCGGATACAGCCGTTAGCCATCGCGAAGGCGTTCACGTCTTTCGCCATATACACCTTGTAGTTCACCGGCTGACCGTTAATGTTGTCGCCCAGCGCGGAAGCAATCTTGTTCAGACGCTGCGTGTAGGTGCTGTTTGCCGGGGCAAGCGTAGCTTTTCCATCCATATCCTTACAGGCCTCGTCGCTCAGCGCTTTCACCTGCGCATCGCTCAGTGAGTAGGCCTGAAAAGCTTCTGCGCCTGAGGTCATCAGGCCGTTAGAATCCATATTCTGACAGCCGCTTAGCAGGAGCGTTGTCCCCACAGCCAGCCCGATTGCACGCATTTTCATGATGTTGCTTCCGTACTCGTTAATCTGAATTAATTCCGAAAAATGCACCGTCAACGAAGCCGGTGTCGGGCTAAGTATAAGGAATATCTACAGGGGCGGGCGAGCAGATTGCGCAACATGCGAGCATGATCCAGAGATTTCTTAAGCAGCAAAAGAATGCTCCATGTACATGCCCTGCGGCTTGGGTTACATTGTTGGCACTTTTTTCCGGCGTAGCCCAAAACGCGCTGTCGTCAAGGGCATGGCCTTTAACAGTCCGATCTGGAGTTAAAATGTCCTCACGTAAAGAGCTTGCTAATGCTATTCGTGCGCTGAGCATGGACGCAGTACAGAAAGCCAAATCCGGCCACCCGGGCGCCCCTATGGGCATGGCTGACATCGCCGAAGTCCTGTGGCGTGATTTCCTGAACCATAACCCGCAGAACCCGGCATGGGCAGACCGCGACCGTTTCGTGCTGTCTAACGGCCACGGCTCTATGCTGATCTACAGCCTGCTGCACCTCACTGGCTACGATCTGCCAATCGAAGAGCTGAAAAACTTCCGTCAGCTGCACTCCAAAACTCCAGGTCACCCGGAAGTGGGCTACACCGCTGGCGTTGAAACCACTACCGGTCCGCTGGGTCAGGGCATCGCTAACGCCGTAGGTATGGCGATTGCAGAGAAGACCCTGGCGGCGCAGTTTAACCGTCCTGGCCACGACATCGTTGACCACTTCACCTACGCCTTCCTGGGCGACGGCTGCATGATGGAAGGCATTTCTCACGAAGTGTGCTCCCTGGCAGGCACCCTGAAGCTGGGTAAACTGGTTGCGTTCTACGACGACAACGGTATCTCCATCGACGGTCATGTTGAAGGCTGGTTCACTGACGACACCGCAGCACGTTTCGAAGCCTACGGCTGGCACGTTGTGCGTGGCGTTGATGGCCACGATGCTGACTCGATTAAACGTGCAGTAGAAGAAGCGCGCGCTGTGACCGACAAACCGTCCCTGCTGATGTGCAAAACCATCATCGGCTTCGGTTCTCCGAACAAAGCGGGCACCCATGACTCCCACGGCGCACCGCTGGGCGATGCGGAAATCGCACTGACCCGTGAAGCGCTGGGCTGGAAACACCCTGCCTTCGAAATCCCGTCTGAAATCTACGCTCAGTGGGATGCGAAAGAAGTGGGTCAGGCGAAAGAAGCGGCCTGGAACGAGAAGTTCGCGGCTTACGCGAAAGCCTTCCCACAGGAAGCGGCTGAGTTCACCCGTCGTATGAAAGGTGACATGCCGTCTGACTTCGACGCCAAAGCGAACGAGTTCATCGCGAAGTTGCAGGCGAACCCAGCCAAGATCGCCAGCCGTAAAGCATCTCAGAATGCGATCGAAGCGTTTGGCCCTCTGCTTCCAGAATTCCTCGGCGGCTCCGCTGACCTGGCGCCATCAAACCTGACCCTGTGGTCCGGATCTAAGCCAATCAACGAAGATACTGCCGGTAACTACATCCATTACGGTGTACGTGAGTTCGGTATGACTGCGATTGCCAACGGTATCGCTCTGCACGGTGGTTTCCTGCCGTACACTTCTACCTTCCTGATGTTTGTGGAATATGCACGTAACGCCGTGCGTATGGCTGCGCTGATGAAACAGCGTCAGGTGATGGTCTACACCCACGACTCCATCGGTCTGGGCGAAGATGGTCCAACTCACCAGCCAGTAGAGCAGGTGGCTTCCCTGCGCGTGACCCCGAACATGAGCACATGGCGTCCATGTGACCAGGTTGAATCTGCGGTGGCGTGGAAATACGGCGTTGAGCGTCAGGATGGCCCGACCGCGCTGATCCTCTCCCGTCAGAACCTGGCGCAGCAGGAGCGTACCCCAGAGCAGCTGGCAAACATCGCGCGCGGTGGTTACGTGCTGAAAGATTGCGCAGGCCAGCCTGAGCTGATCTTCATCGCGACCGGTTCTGAAGTTGAACTGGCCGTTGCCGCATGGGAAAAACTGACTGCCGAAGGCGTGAAAGCGCGTGTGGTTTCTATGCCTTCTACCGATGCGTTCGACAAGCAGGATGCCGCGTACCGCGAATCCGTACTGCCTAAAGCGGTCTCCGCTCGCGTGGCAGTGGAAGCGGGTATCGCAGACTACTGGTTCAAATACGTGGGTCTGAACGGCGCTATCGTCGGGATGACCACGTTTGGTGAGTCTGCGCCAGCTGAACAGCTGTTTGAAGAGTTCGGCTTCACCGTTGAAAACGTTGTCGCTAAGGCGAAAGAACTGCTGTAATTGTTTGTCCGGTGCGGGCTGATGCCCTCACCCTGGCTCTCTCCCACGGGGAGAGGGAGAATAAAGTAGGCCGGGTAAGCGCTAACGCGCCACCCGGCTTTTTTGTAAGCATTATTCCACCCAAAATGTGACGCAAGTCATATAGCTCGCTTATTCATCTGGACAGACATTCCTTTTATTCCTCGATTCGCTTATTCTTGCTGAAGCGTTTCAGTCGATTAAATGTTCGACAATTGACCAATCAATCGCAGTTTGTGACAGCAAGGATTCCACTTCGGGCGTCGCTGGATTACTCTTTCAGCCACCTCAAACTTAGGGATAGCTTTGCAGGAGATCTATGACCGTACGCGTAGCGATTAATGGCTTCGGTCGCATCGGGCGCAACGTGGTTCGTGCTTTATATGAATCCGGGCGTCGTGCGGAAATCACCGTGGTGGCAATCAATGAACTGGCGGATGCTGCGGGCATGGCACATTTGTTGAAATATGACACCAGCCACGGTCGCTTTGCCTGGGATGTTCGCCAGGAAAGGGAACAGCTGTTCGTCGGTGACGATGCCATCCGCGTGCTGCATGAGAACAGTATTGAAGGGCTGCCCTGGCGCGAACTGGGTGTGGATGTGGTGCTGGACTGTACCGGCGTGTACGGTAACCGTGAACATGGCGAAGCGCATCTGAATGCTGGCGCGAAAAAAGTGCTGTTCTCCCATCCCGGCAGTAACGACCTCGACGCCACCGTCGTGTTTGGTGTTAACCAGCACGAGCTGCACGCTGAACACCGCATTGTCTCCAACGCCTCCTGCACCACCAACTGCATTATTCCGGTCATTAAACTGTTAGACGATGCTTATGGCATTGAATCCGGCACCGTGACCACGATTCACTCCGCCATGCACGATCAGCAGGTAATCGACGCCTACCATCCGGATTTACGACGCACTCGCGCGGCGAGCCAGTCAATCATTCCGGTGGATACGAAACTGGCTGCCGGGATCACCCGTATTTTCCCGCAGTTTAACGACCGTTTTGAAGCGATTGCCGTGCGCGTTCCGACGATAAACGTCACCGCAATCGATCTTAGCGTGACGGTGAAAAAACCGGTAAAAGCCTGTGAAGTCAACCTGTTGCTGCAAAAAGCGGCACAGGGAGCATTTCATGGTATAGTTGACTATACGGAATTACCGTTGGTCTCAGTAGATTTTAACCACGACCCGCATAGCGCCATCGTGGATGGCACGCAGACGCGAGTCAGTGGTGCGCACCTCATCAAGACGCTGGTCTGGTGTGATAACGAATGGGGCTTTGCTAACCGAATGCTCGACACCACGTTAGCCATGGCCGCGAAAGGTTTCAGGTAGAGCGCACCTTGCGCTTGCAAAACTTTAAGAATCAACGAGAGGATTCACCATGTCTGTAATTAAGATGACCGATCTGGATCTGGCAGGTAAACGCGTTTTCATCCGTGCCGATCTGAACGTACCGGTTAAAGATGGCAAAGTGACCAGCGACGCGCGTATCCGTGCATCTCTGCCAACCATTGAACTGGCTCTGAAGCAGGGCGCTAAAGTGATGGTCACCTCCCACCTGGGCCGTCCAACTGAAGGCGAGTACAACGAAGAGTTCTCTCTGCTGCCGGTTGTTAATTACCTGAAAGACAAACTGTCCAGCCCGGTTCGCCTGGTGAAAGATTACCTGGACGGCGTGGAAGTTGCCGAAGGTGAGCTGGTTGTTCTGGAAAACGTTCGCTTCAACAAAGGCGAAAAGAAAGACGACGAAACCCTGTCCAAAAAATACGCTGCGCTGTGCGACGTATTCGTGATGGATGCATTCGGTACGGCTCACCGTGCGCAGGCATCTACCCACGGTATCGGTAAATTCGCAGACGTCGCCTGTGCAGGTCCGCTGCTGGCTGACGAACTGGAAGCGCTGGGTAAAGCACTGAAAGAACCTGCTCGTCCAATGGTCGCTATCGTTGGTGGTTCTAAAGTTTCTACCAAACTGACCGTACTGGATTCTCTGTCCAAAATCGCTGACCAGCTGATCGTTGGCGGTGGTATCGCGAACACCTTCGTTGCTGCGCAAGGCCACAACGTGGGTAAATCCCTGTACGAAGCGGATCTGGTTGACGAAGCCAAACGTCTGCTGGGTACCTGTGATATCCCGGTTCCAACTGACGTTCGCGTGGCAACCGAGTTCTCCGAAACTGCTACCGCAACCCTGAAATCTGTTAGCGACATCAAAGATGAAGAGCAGATTCTGGACCTGGGCGACGTTTCTGCACAGAAACTGGCTGAAATCCTGAAAAACGCAAAAACTATCCTGTGGAACGGTCCTGTCGGCGTGTTCGAATTCCCGAACTTCCGCAAAGGGACTGAGATCGTGGCTAACGCAATCGCAGACAGCGAAGCGTTCTCTATCGCAGGCGGTGGTGACACCCTGGCAGCAATCGACCTGTTCGGTATCGCTGACAAGATCTCCTACATCTCCACTGGTGGCGGCGCATTCCTCGAATTCGTGGAAGGCAAAGTTCTGCCAGCAGTAGCAATGCTCGAAGAGCGCGCTAAGAAGTAAGCCATTCAGGGGCAGGGAAACCTGCCCAATTTTCAGCGCGCTTATCAGAGCTCGCACCATTTCTAACGGCCGAAGATACAGGACTAAGCAACATGTCTAAAATTTTTGATTTCGTAAAACCTGGCGTTATCACTGGTGATGACGTACAGAAAGTGTTCCAGGTAGCTAAAGAAAACAACTTCGCTCTGCCAGCAGTTAACTGCGTGGGTACCGACTCCATCAACGCCGTACTGGAAACTGCTGCTAAAGTTAAAGCTCCAGTTATCGTTCAGTTCTCTAACGGCGGCGCTGCGTTCATCGCAGGTAAAGGCGTGAAAACTGACATTCCTCAGGGTGCTGCAATCCTGGGCGCTATCTCTGGCGCACATCACGTTCACCAGATGGCTGAGCACTACGGTGTTCCGGTTATCCTGCACACTGACCACTGCGCGAAAAAACTGCTGCCATGGATCGACGGTCTGCTGGACGCAGGCGAAAAACACTTCGCAGCAACCGGTAAGCCACTGTTCTCTTCTCACATGATCGACCTGTCCGAAGAGTCTCTGGAAGAAAACATCGAGATCTGCTCTAAGTACCTGGCGCGTATGTCCAAAATGGGCATGACCCTGGAAATCGAACTGGGTTGCACCGGCGGTGAAGAAGACGGTGTGGACAACAGCCACATGGACGCTTCTGCACTGTACACTCAGCCAGAAGACGTTGATTACGCTTACACCGAGCTGAGCAAAATCAGCCCACGCTTCACTATCGCAGCGTCCTTCGGTAACGTACACGGCGTATACAAACCAGGTAACGTGGTTCTGACCCCGACCATCCTGCGTGATTCTCAGGAATACGTGTCCAAAAAACACAACCTGCCGCACAACAGCCTGAACTTCGTCTTCCACGGCGGTTCCGGTTCTTCTGCTCAGGAAATCAAAGATTCCGTAAGCTACGGCGTAGTGAAAATGAATATCGATACCGACACCCAATGGGCAACCTGGGACGGTATCCTGCAATACTACAAAACCAACGAAGCTTACCTGCAAGGTCAGCTGGGCAACCCGAAAGGCGAAGACCAGCCGAACAAGAAATACTACGATCCACGCGTATGGCTGCGCGCTGCCCAGACTTCTATGATTACTCGTCTGGAGCAGGCATTCAAAGAACTGAACGCGGTTGACGTTCTGTAATTTGAGCTGTTCATAGCGTCAAGAAGGTCCGCATATGCGGGCCTTTTTTTATGCTTTTTCAATATCCTGCAATACCTGATTTTGTGATCTGTTTGGCAAAGCCGGTGCTTTTTGTTTACCCTTTACTGACCTGCCTGTCTCCATGGGGGATGGATTTTGTGTTTTGGTTTAACAAAAGGAAGAATAAATGGAACAACTTGATGTTGTAGACAGCATCAATAACGCGGGTAACTGGCTGGTGCGCAACCAGGCGCTACTGCTGAGCTACGCCGTGAATATTGTTGCCGCTATTGCCATCATCATTGTCGGGATGATCGTGGCGCGTATCGTTTCGAACGCTGTCAACCGGGTGATGGTCGCACGACACATTGATGCCACAGTCGCCGATTTCCTCTCCGCGCTGGTCCGTTACGGCATTATCGCCTTTACGCTGATTGCGGCGCTGGGGCGTGTCGGCGTGCAGACGGCATCCGTCATCGCTGTGCTCGGTGCTGCCGGTCTGGCCATTGGTCTGGCATTGCAGGGTTCGCTGTCTAACCTGGCGGCGGGCGTATTGCTGGTGACCTTCCGTCCGTTCCGTTCCGGTGAGTATGTGGATCTGGGCGGTATTGCCGGTACCGTGTTGCAGGTTCAGATTTTCTCCACGACCCTGCGTACCGTGGATGGTCGCATTGTGGTAGTCCCGAACGGGAAAATCATTGCGGGCAATATCATTAACTTCTCCCGCGAGCCGGTGCGTCGTAACGAGCTGATCATCAGCGTGGCGTACGACTCCGATATCGATCAGGTGAAGTCGCTGATCGCCAACATCATTGCCTCTGACGATCGCATTCTGAAGGACCGCGAGCAGACCGTTCGTCTGAACGAGCTGGGCGCGTCATCTATTAATTTTGTGGTGCGCATCTGGAGCAAAAGCAGCGATCTGCAAAACGTTTACTGGGATGTGCTGGAGCGCATCAAGCGTGATTTCGATGCCAACGGCATCAGCTTCCCGTACCCGCAGATGGACGTAAACGTCAAAAAAGTCAAAGAAGCAGAGTAACGTCTCCCGTAGGCCCGGTAAGCGTCAGCGACACCGGGCTTTTCTTTTATTAGCCCGGCTAATCCCCAATTAATATTATCCATTTCCTCTAATGACGTTCCCGCAGTATAGTCTGCCCCAGGACAACTCTGCGAGAATGACGTCATGTTATCTTATTATTTTCAGGGGCTTGCGTTAGGTGCGGCCATGATCCTTCCCCTTGGTCCACAAAATGCGTTCGTGATGAACCAGGGCATTCGCCGTCAGTACCATCTGATGATTGCCCTGCTGTGTGCGGTGAGCGATCTGCTGCTGATTTGCGCCGGGATTTTTGGCGGCAGCGCCCTGTTGATGCAGTCGCCGTGGCTGCTGGCGCTGGTTACCTGGGGCGGCGTAGCGTTTCTGCTGTGGTACGGGTTTGGTGCCCTGAAAACGGCCATGAGCAGCAATCTTGAGCTGGCTAGCGCCGAAGTGATGAAGCAGGGGCGCTGGAAGATTATCGTCACCATGCTCGCCGTGACGTGGCTTAACCCGCACGTCTACCTTGATACCTTTGTGGTACTGGGCAGCCTGGGCGGACAGCTGGACGTTGAGCCGAAACGCTGGTTTGCGCTCGGTACGGTCAGCGCCTCCTTCCTCTGGTTCTTCGGTCTTGCGATCCTGGCGGCGTGGCTGGCGCCACGACTGCGTACCGCCAAAGCACAGCGCATTATCAATACCCTGGTGGGGCTGGTGATGTGGTTTATTGCCTTCCAGCTGGCGAAAGAGGGCATTCATCACGTACAGGGATTGTTCAACTAAGCGTTGTCTTATGGACATCTGGACAAGACCCGCTAAGCTTGCTGGCATGAGCCCTGTTAACAGGGCACTCTTCGCAACATGGAGGAATGACAGTGAAGTTTAAGGTGATGGCCCTGGCGGCATTAGTAAGTTTAGGTGCGGTGTCGGTGCAGGCGAATGAACTGCCGAACGGCCCGCACATTGTCACTTCAGGCACGGCAAGTGTGGATGCGGTACCGGATGTTGCAACCCTGGCAATTGAAGTGAACGTGGCGGCGAAAGATGCTGCTTCCGCCAAGAAACAGGCAGACGATCGTGTTGCGCAATACCTCTCTTTCCTGGAACAGAACGGTGTCGCGAAAAAAGACATCAGCTCTGCGAACCTGCGTACCCAACCGGATTACGACTACCAGAACGGCAAAAGCATCCTGAAAGGCTATCGCGCCGTGCGTACTGTGGAAGTGACCGTGCGCCAGCTTGATAAGCTCAACGGATTGCTGGATGGTGCGCTGAAGGCAGGGCTGAACGAAATTCGTTCCGTCTCGCTGGGCGTTGCGCAACCGGAGAAATATAAAGACGAAGCGCGTAAAGCGGCGATAGATGATGCCATTCATCAGGCGCAGCAGCTGGCTTCCGGCTTCAAGACCAAGCTCGGTCCGGTTTACAGCGTGCGCTACCACGTTTCAAACTACCAGCCAAGCCCGATGGTGCGGATGATGAAGGCGGACGCCGCGCCGGTTTCTGCTCAGGAAACCTACGAGCAGCCAACCATTCAGTTCGACGATCAGGTTGATGTGGTGTTCCAGCTGGAGCCGACTGAAACTCAGCAAACTGAGGCGGCTAAGGCGCAGTAGTTTGCCCTCACCCTAACCCTCTCCCACAGGGAGAGGGAATTCAAGCGATTAATCCTGTCTCAACACCTTATGCCCAAACGCCAGCAGCGCGTCGGTGACGTTGCGCATCATGCGGCTTTCCGGGGCAAAACGGTGCCAGTATAGCATCCGGCGCTGATACAGCCCCGGGGTTAAATCAATCAGCTCACCGCTTTTCAACTCTTTCTCAATCTGCAAATGCGGGATCATGCAGCAGGTGGTGCCCTGACGCGCGAGCTGTACGAAGGCTTCGGACGAGTTAACGATATGACACGGCACGCTGCCCGGCGGCAAATCGAAGTTTTGTTGCAGGAAGGCCTGATGCATATCGTCCAGATGGTCGAACGCGACGGCAGGGGCTTTCAGCAGCGCGGCGCGAGTCACGCCGTTCGGGAAGTAGCGCTCTGCAAAGGCTTTTGAACCGACAAACAGGTAATCCAGCGCGCCCAGCTGATCCACCAGACAGCTTGGCAGCGCCTGCGGCTGAATACTGACCGCCCCAACCACTTCGCCACGGCGCAGGCGTTCCTGAGTGCGGGTCTCGTCTTCAACCTGAAGGTTCAGGCGGATTGGGGAGTCGGCCAGCACTGGCGCAAGGGCCGGCAGCAGCCAGGTTGCCAGACTGTCGGCGTTCACTGCCAGCGACAGCAGCAGCGGCGTGGAGCCGGTTTGTTCATCGCCCAGCCATTCATCTTCCAGCAGTTCAACCTGACGCAGCAGGGCGAGGAGCTTTTGTCCTTGCTCTGTCGGACGCGGCGGTACGGTACGCACCAGCAGCGGCTGCCCGAACATGTTTTCAAGCTGTTTGATACGCTGTGATACGGCGGACTGGGTGATGCACAGCTTTTGCGCCGCGCGCTCAAAACCGCGTTCACGAATAACTGCATCAAGTGCCTGTAGTGTTCTGTAGTCCGGACGTTTCATTGCTCTGGCTGACTCCTTAATTTTGCTTAATCTGCACTATGACACAATTTTCCCTTCGTGGCAGACGAAATCCATTCGACGTGTTCTATAATGCGCCCTGAGTTTTCACACCACAGGCAAAACGATCATGACGCAGGATGAACTGAAAAAAGCAGTAGGATGGGCCGCTCTCCAGTACGTACAGCCGGGTACCATTGTCGGTGTTGGTACGGGGTCGACGGCGGCGCACTTTATCGATGCGCTGGGCACGATGAAGGGGCAGATCGAGGGCGCGGTTTCCAGCTCCGATGCTTCCACGGAAAAGCTGAAAAGCCTCGGCATCACCGTTTTCGACCTCAACGAAGTGGACCGTCTGGGCATTTACGTTGATGGCGCGGATGAAATCAACGGCCACATGCAGATGATCAAAGGCGGTGGCGCGGCGCTGACCCGCGAAAAAATCATCGCTTCCGTGGCGGATAAGTTCATCTGCATCGCGGACGCCTCCAAGCAGGTCGACATTCTGGGGAATTTCCCGCTGCCGGTCGAAGTGATCCCGATGGCGCGCAGCGCGGTTGCCCGTCAACTTGTGAAGCTGGGCGGTCGTCCGGAATACCGTCAGGGTGTGGTGACCGACAACGGCAACGTGATCCTCGACGTTCACGGCCTTGAGATCCTCGATGCCATTGCGCTGGAAAATGCGATCAACGGCATTCCAGGCGTTGTTACCGTAGGGTTATTTGCCAACCGTGGCGCGGATGTGGCGCTGATCGGCACCGCTGACGGCGTGAAAACCATCGTAAAATGATCTGACGGGGGGAGTCCTCCCCCCGCTAAAAAATTTTTGAAACGCTAAATTCGGTGACTTGTGTCACGTTTTTATGTCTCTTTTGCCGATCCTTCCGCGTTTGTAAATTTCCATAGCATTTTCCTCTGCCATTTTGCGCTGTATGACTTTCCTTCAGCGTACTGACGCAAACGTTCATATTGCTGCAATAGTTTTTTTTGATATGTTGGCTACAGCGGATTTATATCCAGCACAACATCAGTTCAGACAAAAACAGGGTCGGGTAAATGGCAAAGGTATCACTGGAGAAAGACAAGATTAAATTCCTGCTGGTCGAGGGCGTGCATCAAAAAGCAATCGATAGCCTTCGTGCGGCAGGTTACACCAACATCGAATTTCACAAAGGCGCGCTCGATACCGAAGAGCTGAAAGCGTCCATCCGTGATGCCCATTTCATTGGCCTGCGATCCCGTACCCAACTGACTGAAGACGTTATTGCTGCGGCGGAAAAGCTGGTGGCGATTGGCTGTTTCTGCATCGGCACCAACCAGGTTGATCTGAATGCCGCCGCAAAACGCGGTATCCCGGTCTTTAACGCGCCGTTCTCTAACACCCGTTCCGTGGCGGAGCTGGTAATTGGCGAGCTGCTGCTGCTGCTTCGCGGCATTCCGGAGGCTAACGCCAAAGCGCACCGCGGCGTGTGGAATAAGCTGGCTGCGGGCTCCTACGAAGCCCGTGGGAAAAAGCTCGGGATTATCGGTTACGGCCATATCGGTACGCAGCTCGGTATTCTGGCGGAATCTCTCGGCATGCACGTGTTTTTCTACGATATCGAAAGCAAGCTGCCGCTGGGTAACGCGACGCAGGTGCAGCATCTTTCTGACCTGCTGAACATGAGCGACGTGGTAAGCCTGCACGTGCCGGAAAATGCGTCCACCAAAAACATGATGGGCGCAGAAGAGCTGGCGCTGATGAAGCCGGGCTCTCTGCTGATCAACGCCGCGCGCGGTACCGTGGTTGACATTCCTGCACTGTGCGACGCGCTGAAGCGTAAACATCTGGCGGGTGCGGCGATTGACGTGTTCCCGACGGAACCGGCCACTAACAGCGATCCGTTCACCTCTCCGCTGTGCGAGTTCGACAACGTGATTCTGACGCCGCACATTGGCGGTTCTACTCAGGAAGCGCAGGAGAATATCGGCCTGGAAGTGGCGGGTAAACTGAGTAAATATTCCGACAACGGTTCAACGCTCTCTGCGGTGAACTTCCCGGAGGTGTCTCTGCCGCTGCACGGTGGGCGTCGTCTGCTGCACATCCACGAAAACCGTCCTGGCGTGCTGACCGCCATCAACCAGATCTTTGCCGAGCAGGGCGTTAACATTGCTGCGCAGTATCTGCAAACTAACTCGCAGATGGGTTATGTGGTTATTGATATTGAAGCGGATGAAGACATCGCCGAGAAAGCATTGCAGAGCATGAAGGCCATTCCGGGGACGATTCGCGCGCGTCTGCTGTACTGATGGTGCGGTCTGTGGTGTCGGGTGGCGCTTACGCTTACCCGACCTACAATGTTCGAGGATTTATGTAGGCCGGGTAAGGCGTAGCCGCCACCCGGCTTTATTCTACCAGGTCCAGGTTTTACTGGGCGTCACCACCGCCGGCAACGGCACATCCCATTTCTCTACGGGTAATACCTCCACGCCCTGGCAATCATGCGCATACCCCACCGGCTGCAATCCGTACTGCTGCCAGTTTTGTAGCGTCCTGTCGTAGAAACCCCCGCCCATGCCTAATCGCTGGCCCTGCTCGTCAAACGCCACCAGCGGCGTAATCAGCACATCCAGCCCGGAAAGCGGGAGCACATCGCGCACGTCGAGTTTGGGTTCTGTGATTTTCAGACGATTTACCACCAGTTCGCTGTGCGGATGGTAGTGCAGAAACAGCAGATTGCCTCGGCTAAAGGGATGTAGCACCGGCAGATAAACTTTTTTCCCGGCGCGCCAGAGCTGGTCGATAAGCGGTTGGGTATCCAGCTCACCATCAAACGAGAGAAACAGGGCGACGGTGTTTGCCATCACCACAGGCGGATAGGCCATCATGCGGGCGGCGGCCTGCTGGGCAAAATGTGCCTGTTGCTCGGCGCTTAAGGCGCGACGACGCTGGCGAATAAGCTGACGGATGTCCTGGCGTGAAGCAGAAACTTCAGGGAATTGAGTCATGGTAGTCGGTAGAAGAAAAGAGAGGGAATCTCCGAGATGCCGCCGCAGGCTGTAACCCTTGAACCCTTGGTTCAAGGTGAATGTGTCGTCATAGTTTTAAGGCTTCTCGGACGGACCGAGCGTGCTCACCAACCATGGAGCGCCACATTCTTGTGGTATGAAATATCGGCTCAGGGGACTGGCCCGCTTGCGAACATCTCAGAGAAATTTTGTCTTCACAGTTACTCTACCATAGTCAACTGAGAAGTGTTATTCAAACTTTGGTCCCGGTCTTTCGGGACTGCGACCTTGATCAAGCAATGCCTGTTCTATGGTCTGCTGGAGCATTTTAATGCGCTGCTCCATGCTTGCCGCGTAATCGCGGGTCTTCGCTTTTTCCTGAGTCAGTTCATAGCTGATGTTCAACGCGGCGATGAAAACCAGCTGCTCAGTATTTGTGACTCTAGTGCGTTCTTTTAGATCTTGCAACCGCTGATTCAAATCGTCCGCAGCCTGATTCAAGGCATCCCTTTGTTCAGGCGGACAATTCACTCGCAGTGAACGGCCAAAAATCTGGAGATCGACGGGTTGTGCAGACATGCCACCTTCCTGCTGATTGACTGCGCTGCCTTCGCTTACTGCCCCGGGGGCTGCGAAGGGGCGACACTATAGCTACCCTGATGTGAAGATACAAGCCCTTTTCTGGTATCACCAGGGTCCAAAGTGGTAGCATATCATGAATATCCTCCCTTTGATGACGAATGCGTATGTCTATACAGAACGAAATGCCTGGTTACAAGGATTTAAACCAGTTACTGAACCAGCAGGGAGTCGGTCTGACCCCTGCCGAAATGCACGGTCTGATCAGCGGCATACTGTGCGGCGGAAACAGCGACAGCTCATGGCAGCCGCTGATCCACGACCTCACCAACGAAGGGCTGGCGTTTGGCCACGAACTGGCGGAAGCGCTGCGTAAAATGCACGCCGCAACCAGCGATTCCCTGGAAGACGATGGCTTTCTTTTTCAGCTTTATCTGCCTGAAGGCGACGATGTCAGCGTCTTCGATCGCGCCGATGCGCTCGCGGGTTGGGTAAACCACTATCTTCTTGGCCTGGGCGTAACCCAGCCTAAACTGGATAAAGTGACCGGCGAAGCGGGTGAAGCGATCGACGATCTGCGTAATATCGCCCAGCTCGGCTACGATGAAGACGAAGACCAGGAAGAGCTGGAAATGTCTCTCGAAGAGATTATCGAGTACGTGCGCGTGGCGTCTCTGCTGTGCCACGACAACTTTACGCGCTCGCAGCCGACCGCGCCGGAAGTTCGCAAGCCAACATTACACTAAGAAAAATAACGCACAGGAGGGTGTCATGGTTATCTCCAGTCAAGAGTATTCTCGCCGTCGTCAGGCGCTGCTGGCAAAAATGCAGCCGGGAAGCGCTGCCCTGATTTTCGCCGCGCCGGAAGTGACGCGCAGCGCCGACAGCGAATACCCCTATCGCCAGAGCAGTGATTTCTGGTACTTCACCGGGTTTAACGAGCCGGAAGCGGTACTGGTGCTGATTAAAAGCAATGACACCCACAACCACAGCGTGATTTTTAACCGCGTGCGCGATCTGACCGCGGAAATCTGGTTTGGCCGCCGCTTAGGGCAGGAGGCGGCGCCGGAAAAACTGGGCGTGGACCGTGCGCTGGCCTACAGCGAAATCAACCAGCAGCTTTACCAACTGCTGAATGGCCTGGACGTGCTCTATCACGCGCAGGGCGAATACGCGTATGCGGATGACATTGTCTTCACCGCGCTGGATAAGCTGCGTAAAGGCTCACGTCAGAATTTGTCTGCACCCGCCACCCTGACGGACTGGCGTCCGATGGTGCATGAGATGCGTCTGTTTAAGTCTGAAGAAGAGCTGAACGTGATGCGCCGCGCGGGCGAAATCAGCGCCCTGGCGCATACCCGCGCCATGGAAAAGTGCCGTCCCGGTATGTTCGAGTACCAGCTTGAAGGCGAAATTCACCATGAATTTAACCGTCACGGCGCGCGCTTCCCGTCCTATAACACCATCGTAGGCGGCGGTGAAAACGGCTGCATTCTGCACTACACCGAAAACGAAAGTGAACTGCGCGACGGCGATCTGGTGCTGATTGACGCGGGCTGTGAATATCAGGGTTACGCGGGCGACATCACCCGTACCTTCCCGGTGAACGGTAAATTCACCACCGCGCAGCGTGAAATCTATGACATCGTGCTTGAGTCTCTGGAGACCGCGCTGACGCTGTTCCGCCCTGGCACCTCCATCCAGGAGGTTACGGGCGAGGTGGTGCGCATCATGATTACCGGGCTGGTGAAGCTCGGCATTTTGAAAGGCGATGTGGACACCCTTATAACCGAAAACGCCCATCGTCCGTACTTTATGCACGGCCTGAGCCACTGGCTGGGGCTGGATGTGCATGACGTCGGGGCATACGGTCCGGAACGTTCGCGCGTGCTGGAGCCAGGCATGGTGCTGACCGTTGAGCCTGGGCTGTACATCGCGCCGGATGCCGACGTGCCAGAACAGTACCGCGGGATCGGCATTCGCATTGAAGATGACATCGTCATCACCGAAACCGGTAACGAAAACCTGACCGCGACCGTGGTGAAAAAAGCCGACGACATCGAGGCGCTGATGGCGGCGGCACGCGTATGAGCGTGATCATCGTTGGCGGAGGCATGACCGGCGCTACTCTGGCGCTGGCCATTTCGCAGTTAACCAAAGGCCAGCTTCCGGTGCATCTTGTTGAGGCGGTTGCGCCGCAGGCGGCCGATCATCCCGGCTTCGATGCCCGCGCCATCGCGCTGGCCCAGGGAACCTGCCAGCAGCTTGCGCGCATTGGCATCTGGCAGGCGATAGCGGACTGCGCGACGGCCATCGGCACCGTTCACGTCAGCGATCGCGGCCACGCCGGGTTTGTGACGCTGGATGCCCACGATTACCGAATTGAGGCACTGGGGCAGGTCGTCGAGCTGCATGACGTGGGGCTGCGGCTGTTCCGTCTGTTACAGGATGCCCCTGGCGTCACGCTGCACTGTCCGGCGCGCGTCGCCAGCTTCAGCCGCCGTGACGAGGCCGTCAGCGTGACGCTGGACAACGGCACCACGCTGGAGGGGCAACTGCTGGTGGCGGCAGATGGTTCACGCTCCGCGATCGCCACGCAGTGCGGCGTCGAATGGCGCTCTGAACCCTATGGACAGGCGGCGGTCATCGCTAATGTCTCTACGGCTGGCGCGCATAACGGCAGGGCATTTGAGCGCTTCACGGAGCACGGCCCGCTGGCCATGCTGCCGATGTCGAACGGGCGCTGCTCGCTGGTATGGTGCCATGCGCAGGATCGGGCCGATGAGGTTCTCTCCTGGTCCGACGAACGTTTTTGTTCCGAGCTGCAAAAGGCCTTCGGCTGGCGGCTTGGGCGCATCACCCACGCCGGAAAACGCGTGGCCTATCCGCTTGCGCTGACGACCGCATCGCAGACTGTCTCCCATCGCGTCGCCCTGGTCGGCAACGCCGCGCAGACGCTACACCCCATCGCCGGGCAAGGCTTCAACCTTGGCCTCCGTGACGTGATGAGCCTGGCCGAGCTCCTGGCCCGAACGTGGAGCGAACAACAGGATTGTGGCGCATACTCAGTGCTGAGCCATTACCAGAAACGACGCCAGGCGGACAAAGCGGCGACCATTGGCGTCACCGACGGTTTAGTCCACCTGTTTGCCAATCGCTGGGCACCGCTGGTTGCGGGTCGCAACCTTGGGCTTATGGCGATGGAACTGTTCATTCCGGCACGTGACGTGCTGGCGCAGCGGACCCTGGGTTGGGTCGCGCGTTAAGGAGTATTGACCGTGCAAAATGTTGATGTCGCCATTGTGGGCGGCGGAATGGTAGGACTGGCGCTGGCTTGTGGTTTACAGGGCAGCGGCCTGCGCGTGGCCGTGCTTGAGCAAAAAGCGCCGCAGCCTGTGGCGCAGGATGCACCGCCAGAGCTTCGCGTCTCGGCGATCAATGCCGCCAGCGAAAAGCTACTGACGCACCTTGGCGTCTGGTCTGAAATCGTGGCGCTCCGTGCCAGTTGCTATCACGGGATGGAAGTGTGGGACAAAGACAGCTTTGGCCGTATCGCGTTTGACGATGAAAGCATGGGTTACAGCCACCTTGGATATATCGTTGAAAACGCGGTGATCCACCACGCGCTGTGGCAGAAAGCGCAGCAGTGCAGCGACGTCACGCTGATCGCACCGGCGAAACTTCATCAGGTGGCGTGGGGCGAAAACGACGCGTTTATCACTCTTGAAAGTGGCGATATGCTGACTGCGCGTCTGGTAGTGGGTGCCGACGGCGCTAATTCCTGGCTCCGTAACAAAGCGGATATTCCGCTGACCTTCTGGGATTACCGTCATCACGCGTTGGTGGCCACAATCCGCACCGAAGAGCCGCACGGCGGCGTGGCGCGCCAGATTTTCCATAATGACGGCATTCTGGCCTTTCTGCCGCTTGCCGATCCGCATCTCTGCTCCATCGTCTGGTCCTTAGAGCCGGAGAAAGCGCAGCAGATGCAGGAGACGACGCCGGATGCCTTCAGTCAGGCGCTATGCGTGGCGTTTGATAACCGTCTGGGCCTGTGCGGGCTTGAAAGCGAACGCCAGACGTTTCCGTTAACCGGTCGCTACGCGCGTCAGTTTGCCGCGCACCGTCTGGCGCTGGTGGGGGATGCGGCGCATACCATTCATCCGCTGGCCGGGCAGGGAGTGAACCTCGGCTTTATGGACGCGGCTGAGCTGGTTGAAGAGCTGCGTCGCCTGCATCGGGAAGGCAAAGATATTGGTCAGCATCTGTATCTGCGTCGCTACGAGCGCAGCCGCAAACACAGTGCGGCTATGATGCTGGCGGGTATGCAGGGCTTCCGCGAGCTGTTTGCCGGAGCGAACCCGGCGAAAAAACTGCTGCGCGATATTGGCCTCAAACTGGCCGACACCCTTCCCGGCGTAAAACCGCAGCTTCTTCGTCAGGCAATGGGCCTCAACGATCTTCCCGACTGGTTACGTTAATCTCGATCCCCGTCACACTTTATTTTCCCGGCCTGCGCGCCGGGGAAATTCCCTCGTTTGAAATAATCTAATTTCACGTCATTTTTCGCATTAGAAAATCTAATCTTACTATTTTTATGTTACGGAATTTCGGCCCATTTTTCCGCATGAAATATCAGCATCTGCTAAATCCTGTTAGATCATTGTTAATTTTATGCGGGTTTAATCGCATTTTCCCAGTGAATAACTCTGTAGGCTTTTCAGCGATTTTTGGTCATAAGCTAATGTGATGACCCGTTTTACCTTATGGTTAACCGCCGGTTTAGGTGGTAAGTTCAGGTAAAAGAGAACGTTTGCGTCGGCCCCCGATCGCGAGGCCGACACCGGGTTTCACGGTGAATTTTTCAACGAGGAAAAGATGGCTCAACAGACTCCTTTGTACGAACAGCACGTGTTATGCGGTGCCCGCATGGTGGACTTCCACGGCTGGATGATGCCGCTGCACTACGGCTCGCAGATTGATGAGCACCACGCGGTGCGCACCGATGCCGGTATGTTCGACGTGTCTCATATGACGATTGTCGACCTGCGCGGTAGCCGCACCCGGGAGTTTTTGCGTTATCTGCTGGCAAACGACGTCGCCAAACTGAAGACGCCGGGCAAAGCGCTCTATACCGGTATGCTCAATGCCTCTGGCGGCGTGATTGACGACCTCATCGTCTACTACTTCACCGAAGATTTCTTCCGCCTCGTTGTAAACTCCGCCACCCGCGAAAAAGACCTCTCCTGGATTTCCCAACACGCTGAACCTTACGCCATTGACATCACTGTCCGTGACGATCTGTCGCTGATTGCCGTACAGGGGCCAAACGCCCAGGCGAAAGCCGCGTCTCTGTTCAGCGACGAGCAGCGCAAAGCCACCGAAGGCATGAAGCCATTCTTCGGCGTGCAGGCGGGGGATCTGTTTATCGCCACCACCGGCTACACCGGTGAAGCGGGCTATGAAATTGCCATGCCAAACGAGAAGGCCGCTGATTTCTGGCGTGCGCTGGTGGAGGCAGGTGTGAAGCCTGCGGGCCTGGGCGCGCGCGATACGCTGCGTCTGGAAGCGGGGATGAACCTCTACGGTCAGGAGATGGACGAAGGCGTCTCTCCGCTGGCCGCCAACATGGGCTGGACCATCGCATGGGAACCGGCTGACCGTGATTTTATTGGTCGTGAAGCGCTGGAGATGCAGCGCGAGAAGGGCACTGAACAGCTGGTAGGCCTGGTGATGAAAGAAAAAGGCGTGCTGCGCGGCGAGCTGCCGGTGCGCTTCACCGATGCCGATGGCAATCATCGCGAAGGCGTGATTACCAGCGGAACGTTCTCCCCGACGCTCGGCTACAGTATTGCCCTGGCACGCGTGCCGGCGGGGATTGGCGAAACGGCGGTGGTGCAGATCCGCAACCGCGAAATGCCGGTCAACGTGACCAAACCGATTTTTGTTCGCGCCGGTAAGCCGGTCGCCTAACTATTTTTATCAGGAGAACTTCAATGAGCAATGTGCCAGCAGAACTGAAATACAGCAAAGAACACGAGTGGCTGCGCAAAGAGGCGGACGGCACTTACACCGTTGGGATCACCGAGCACGCGCAGGAGCTGCTGGGCGACATGGTGTTTGTTGACCTGCCGGAAGTGGGCGCAACCGTGAGCGCAGGCGATGACTGTGCGGTGGCGGAATCCGTTAAAGCGGCCTCTGACATCTACGCCCCGGTAAGCGGTGAAATTGTTGCCGTGAACGACGCGCTCAGCGACTCCCCGGAGCTGGTGAACAGCGAACCGTATGAAGGCGGCTGGATCTTCAAGATCAAAGCCAGCGACGAAGCGCAGGTTGCCGCGCTGCTGGATGCGACCGCGTACGAAGCACTACTGGAAGACGAATAAGCCATTTCCCTCTCCCCTTGGGGAGAGGGTA
>NZ_JBMKHO010000017.1:0-26596 GCF_049238125.1 Enterobacter cloacae complex sp. IR5402 | reverse complement strand
GTGGCCACCAGACGATACCCTCACCCCAGCCCTCTCCCTTAGGGAGAGGGAGAAAACACATTCACTGCACGTTTCAGGAACCATCGCTCATGACACAGACTTTAAGCCAGCTTGAAAACCGTGGCGCCTTCATTGAACGTCACATTGGGCCGGATGCTCAGCAACAGCAGGAGATGCTGAAGACAGTTGGCGCGGATTCATTAAACGCACTGATCGGCCAGATCGTGCCAAAAGACATCCAGCTTGCCACGCCGCCGCAGGTAGGCGAGTCCACGACGGAGTTCGCCGCGCTGGCGGAGCTGAAGGCCATCGCCAGCCTTAACAAGCGCTATAAGTCTTATATTGGCATGGGCTACACCAACGTGCAGTTACCGCCGGTGATCCTGCGTAACATGCTGGAAAACCCGGGCTGGTACACCGCTTATACCCCATATCAGCCAGAAGTCTCCCAGGGCCGTCTGGAAGCGCTGCTGAACTTCCAGCAGGTGACGCTGGATCTGACCGGTATGGATATCGCCTCTGCCTCGCTGCTGGATGAAGCCACCGCCGCCGCCGAAGCGATGGCGATGGCGAAGCGCGTGAGCAAACTGAAAAACGCCAACCGTTTCTTCGTCGCGGCGGACGTGCATCCCCAGACGCTGGACGTGGTGCGCACCCGTGCGGAAACCTTCGGCTTTGAGGTGATTGTCGACGACGCTGAAAAAGTGCTGGATCACCAGGACGTCTTCGGCGTGCTGTTGCAGCAGGTGGGCACCACCGGGGAAGTACACGACTACGGCGCACTGATCGCCGAGCTGAAATCCCGTAAGGTTATTATTAGCGTCGCCGCTGATTTTATGGCACTGGTGCTGCTGACGGCGCCAGGTAAACAGGGCGCGGATATTGTCTTCGGCTCAGCCCAGCGTTTCGGCGTGCCGATGGGCTACGGCGGCCCGCACGCGGCGTTCTTTGGCGCGAAAGATGAATTTAAACGTTCCATGCCAGGCCGTATTATCGGCGTATCGAAAGATGCCGCCGGTAACACCGCGCTGCGCATGGCGATGCAGACCCGCGAGCAGCATATCCGCCGCGAGAAAGCGAACTCCAACATCTGTACCTCGCAGGTGCTGCTGGCTAACATTGCCAGCCTGTACGCGGTGTTCCACGGTCCGGCAGGCCTGAAGCGTATTGCCAGCCGCATCCACCGTCTGGCCGATATCCTGGCCTGCGGTCTGCAACAGAAAGGTCTCAGACTGCGTCATGAACACTATTTCGACACCCTGTGCGTCGAGGTGGCAGACAAAGCGGCCGTGCTGGCGCGCGCCGAGGCAGCGCAAATCAACCTGCGCAGCGACATTCACAATGCGGTCGGCATTACGCTGGACGAAAGCACCACCCGTGACGATATCCTGACCCTGTTCAACGTATTGCTGGGTGACGCACACGGTCTGGACGTTGATACGCTCGACAAAGAGGTTGCGCTCGACAGCCGCTCCATTCAGGAAAGCATGCTGCGCGACGACGCGATCCTGACTCATCCGGTGTTCAACCGCTATCACAGCGAAACCGAGATGATGCGTTACATGCACTCGCTGGAACGTAAAGATCTGGCGCTGAACCAGGCGATGATCCCGCTGGGCTCCTGCACCATGAAGCTGAACGCCGCGGCTGAGATGATCCCAATTACCTGGCCTGAATTCTCTGAGCTGCACCCGTTCTGCCCGGCTGAGCAGGCGGAAGGTTATCACATGATGATCAACCAGCTCTCCGACTGGCTGGTGAAGCTGACCGGGTACGACGCGCTCTGCATGCAGCCGAACTCCGGTGCGCAGGGTGAATACGCTGGTCTGCTGGCGATCCGTCACTATCACGAAAGCCGCAATGAAGGCCACCGTGATATCTGCCTGATCCCAAGCTCTGCCCACGGTACCAACCCGGCTTCTGCCCAGATGGCAGGAATGGAAGTGGTGGTTGTGGCGTGCGACAAAAACGGCAACATCGATCTGGCCGACCTGCGCGCCAAAGCCGAGCAGGCGGGCGACAAACTCTCCTGCATCATGGTGACCTACCCGTCCACCCACGGCGTGTACGAAGAAACTATCCGTGAAGTGTGTGAAGTGGTGCATCAGTTCGGCGGCCAGGTTTACCTCGACGGCGCAAACATGAACGCCCAGGTGGGCATCACCTCTCCGGGCTTTATTGGCGCGGACGTGTCGCACCTGAACCTGCATAAAACGTTCTGCATTCCGCACGGCGGTGGCGGCCCGGGCATGGGCCCAATCGGCGTGAAAGCGCACCTGGCACCGTTTGTGCCGGGCCACAGCGTGGTGCAGATCGAAGGCATGCTGACCCGTCAGGGCGCGGTCTCCGCGGCACCGTTCGGCAGCGCCTCTATCCTGCCAATCAGCTGGATGTACATCCGCATGATGGGCGCGGAAGGGCTGAAGCAGGCCAGCCAGGTGGCGATCCTCAACGCCAACTACATCGCAACGCGTCTGAAGGACGCCTATCCGGTGCTCTATACCGGCCGCGACGGTCGCGTGGCGCACGAATGCATCCTCGATATTCGTCCTCTGAAAGAAGAGACGGGCATCAGCGAGCTGGATATTGCCAAGCGCCTGATCGACTACGGATTCCACGCGCCAACCATGTCCTTCCCGGTTGCGGGAACGCTGATGGTTGAGCCGACCGAGTCTGAAAGCAAGGTGGAACTGGATCGCTTTATCAACGCCATGCTGGCGATCCGCAGCGAAATCGACCGCGTGAAAGGCGGGGAGTGGACGCTGGAAGATAACCCGCTGGTTAACGCGCCGCATACCCAGAACGAACTGGTGGCAGAGTGGAACCACGGTTATACCCGCGAACTGGCTGTCTTCCCGGCAGGTGTGGTAAACAAATACTGGCCAACCGTGAAACGTCTTGATGATGTTTACGGCGACCGTAACCTGTTCTGCTCCTGCGTACCGATGAGCGAATACCAGTAACGTTGTTCCTGTAGTAACGTAGGCCGGGTAAAGCGAAGCCGCTACCCGGCTTTTTTATTGGGAGAAAAGAATGGCAATTGCACTGGTCACCGGCGCCAGCCGGGGTATTGGTAAAGCCACCGCGCTACAGCTGGCAAGCGAAGGCTACACCGTTGCGGTGAATTTTCATCACAACATCAAAGCCGCGACAGAGGTCATTAATCAGATCGTGGACGCGGGCGGTAAAGCCTTTGCCATGCGCGCGGACATCAGCGATGAAGCGCAGGTGATGGCGATGTTCGCCAGCCTCGATCGCGAAGGTGAGCCGCTCGCCGCACTGGTGAACAACGCCGGAATTTTGTTTGAACAGTCCACCATTGAAAACCTCTCCGCTGAACGTATTAACCGCGTGCTGGCTACCAACGTCACCGGCTATTTTCTCTGCTGCCGTGAAGCGGTGAAGCGCATGTCGCATAAACACGGCGGCAAGGGCGGCGCGATTGTGAATGTCTCCTCGGCGGCCTCACGACTGGGCGCGCCGGGGGAATATGTGGATTATGCCGCCTCCAAAGGGGCGGTGGATTCCCTGACTACCGGCCTCGCGCTGGAGGTGGCGGCACAGGGCATTCGCGTTAACGGCGTGCGGCCAGGCCTGATTTATACCGATATTCACGCCTCCGGCGGCGAGCCGGGGCGTGTGGATCGGGTGAAGTCGATGTTACCGATGCAGCGTGGCGGTCAGCCGGAGGAGGTCGCCCAGGCCATTGCCTGGCTGCTGAGCGACAAAGCCTCCTATGTTACCGGTAGCTTCCTGGAGCTGGCTGGCGGGAAGTAACGCTACGACGCCAGCCACAGCCGCAGGCGCATTCCCCAGCCGCTGGTCCAGCCGGTGGTGATCGACTTCACCTCACCGTGAGAGATCACCACCAGCGTTGGCGTCACCTTAACGTCCCACTCACGCGCCAGTTCTCCGCTGGCGTCGTTGACCGTGGGCATCATCGCCTTCTTCTTCCTCATCCATGTTTCGAGCGTCGCGTTATCGCCCGAGCGCAGCGCAACCGACATCACGTTACCCCCGTCCGCGGCAAGCGCCGCCACCGACGGCGTGGTGTAGCGGCAGACGCCGCACCATGTCGCCCAGACGTAGACCAGCAGCGGTCGCTCCTTACTCATGGCGATAAGATCGACGGGCTGACCGTCGAGGGTGTGCAGTGCCGTCGCGGAGAAATTCTGCGGCAGCGCGGGCTGGCGGAAATAGTCCACCGCCAGGCTCACGGCTACGCCAATCAGCAGCCACACGCCCAGCTCGCGCAGCAGGCGCGGAAGCTTACTTGCCACGGGCGTTTGCCAGCTGTTCTTTGACCAGCCCCTCCAGGTCGTCATACGGAATGGCGCCCGCCACCATCTGGTCGCCGATAATGGTCGCCGGGGTACCCTGAATATTCAGCACCTGCGCCAGGATGAGGTTCATCTTTAGGCTGTCCAGGGTTTTATCATCCGTTTTAATGCTGTCCGTTCCGGTCTTGACCTTTGCGGCGGCGATGCTGGCGTCATCGTGATAGCCCTTTTTCATCATCAACCGCTGGTGCAGCGCCCAGAATTTATCCGGCGCCTGCTGCCACGTCGAGAGCGCCGCTTTCGCGGCATTTACCGAGCTTTGTCCCTTAAACGGCAGCAGTTTGACGATGAGCTGCACGTCGGGATTTTCCTGCACGATTTTCTCCAGCATTGGGTCGAACTGCTTGCAATACGGGCAGTTGTAGTCCGTGAAGGAGACGATGGTCAGCTTCGGCGATGCCGCGCCGGTTCGCGGGCTGTTGGGGTCGTTAAACAACAGTTTTGCCAGCTGGTCGCTGGAAGCGTCATCTGACGGTGCGGCGAAACCGAACGTTGATAACGACAGCAGAAGTAAGGCAATTAAGGCTCTCATGTTATTTTCCTTTTGCATCGGACAGGGTGCTCAGCACCGCTTCACGGCTTAACAACGCAGGCAGCACGTGGCCCTGCGGTAATCCCGGTCCGTAGATCTGGTTAAACGGCACGGCGGCGCTGCCGCGCGTGGTTAAGAACTGGCTGATGGTATCTGAGGGGCGGCTCCAGTCGCCGCGCAGGGCGACAACGTCCGGGGCGGAGAGCGCATCCTGCACGTCGTCGCGCAGCAGCACGTTGTATTTATTGGCTTTACAGGTCACGCACCAGTCGGCGGTCACGTCGACGAACACCCGTTTGTTCTCCGCCAGCGCGCGGGCAATGGCCTGCTCGCTGAGCGGTTGCCAGTGGATACGATCGCGGCGGGAACCCTCGCCGCCGGAGCCGGATACAAACGCGACTGCTCCGGCCACCACTACAGCTAATACCCCGGCGCGCAGTGCCGTTTGCCAGCGGTAGCGCCAGGCGGTGACCAGCAGCAGCGTAAGGATCAGGAGCACGCCCAGCGTGATGACGGGCAGGCTGCCAATGTGCACCGTCAGCAGGCTCAGCAGCCACAGCGATGAGCCGAGCATCATCATCCCCAGCACTACGCGTACGACGTTCATCCAGCGTCCCGGACGCGGCAAGCGCTGGGCCAGCCCCGGCCAGACCGCCACCAGCAGCCACGGCAGGCTCATGCCGATACCCATCGCCAGGAAGATCCCCCACAGCAGGGGAAGCGGCGCCGCCAGCGCGACCGAGACCGCCGTACCCAGGAACGGCGCGGTGCAGGGCGTTGCAAGCAGCGTGGCAAACGCGCCTTGCCAGAAATGACCCGCAAGCCCGTTACCGCCGCGCGTGGCGAGGAAGGTGCTGGCGACGGAAGGGAGACGGATTTCAAATAACCCCAGCAGGCTGGCGCTGAAAAGCACCATCACCATCGCCATCGCACCAATAAACCACGGGTTCTGGAACTGGATCCCCCAGCCGAGTGCCTGATTGCCTAAGCGTAAAACCGTCATCATCAGCGCCAGCGCGAGGAACGAGATCACGATCCCGGCTACCGACGCAAGAAACTGTCGGCGTACCTGACCCCGCGCCTGCCGTTCGGTTTGCATCAGCGTGCCCAGCTTCATGGCCAGCACGGGCAGTACGCAGGGCATGACGTTAAGGATCAGACCGCCAGCCAGCGCCATC
Organism: Enterobacter cloacae complex sp. IR5402; assembly: GCF_049238125.1. Taxonomy (NCBI): domain Bacteria; kingdom Pseudomonadati; phylum Pseudomonadota; class Gammaproteobacteria; order Enterobacterales; family Enterobacteriaceae; genus Enterobacter; species Enterobacter cloacae complex sp. IR5402. The sequence goes on along the minus strand of NZ_JBMKHO010000017.1, from coordinate 20,546 downwards.
AGCAGCACCCAGCCTAACGAGAGCGTCGGCGCGGCGTTCCCCGGCTGAATGCTCAGGCTGGACTCCTGCGCCTGCCCGCTATCGGCCAGAACCAGCGACAGGGTTTTGCCGCTGAGGTTGGGCGCTGCCTCGCCCCAGCTGTCCGTCACGGGCACGGTGGCGACCAGCGAATCACCGCGCACGGTGAGGGCCGGTTTGCCGAAATCAACATCATCCATACCGTCGATAAACAGGGACGGCGCCTGCCAGCCTGCGTCACGCTGCGCCGTTACGGTCAGCTTGCCGGGGGTATAGGTGGCGTTAAGCGTTGAGGTCAACCCGCCGCTGAGCGGAAGGGTGCCCATGGCCCGACTGAAATCGTAATCAAAACCGGCGCCTGCGGATGCGGTCATGTTCAGTGAAAACGGGTAGTCGGTAAGAATACAGACGTTGCTACAGGTGGAGAGTGTAAGCACGCCGCTCAGGATCTTCGGGACGTCGCCCCGCAGGGTGATGGGAAAGCTGACATCGCCGTGATAGCCCTGCGTGGTGATACCCGCGACGTCGAAACGCTGCGGCACAGGCCAGCGCCATTTCGCCTCGACGGGCTGATGCCATTTAATCGCGGGTGCGACGCCCCCTTCGCCCGGCGAGCGCCAGTAGGTTTTCCAGCCTTTTTGCAGGGCGACGTCCAGCAGCAGGCGGGTTTCGCCAGTGCTTTCGGGTTGCGCACGCAGCCTGACGCTGGCGTGCTGATTATCGGCGGCGCGCAGCCAGCCGCTGTCGGCAGCCTGGCTGAGGGGCAGCCATAGCCAAAGCAGGCAGACCAGCAGTCGCCTGAATACAGTAAACATAAATTATCTCCGTAAATGATGAATTAACCTGAAGTAACAGGCGAAGGCTCATTCACGGAAGACGCATAATCGCAGATGCACCCTTAACCGGGGCGGGGAGATAACGCGGGGAGGCCACTGCCGTTCGCGGCGCGGCGGGCTGGCTGCCAGCAACGCCAGCAGCAGGGTGACGGCAATCAGGGCGCCTTCAAACAAAACAGGCGGGACCGACATCAGCGACTTGGCGCTAAGCTCACACGGGGTTACCGGTGCGTCGGTACTCTCCTGCCCCTGCTGGACAGACTGGCTCGTGGCGGTGACGTTCATGACAAGCGCGTGCATCCCGGCCATCCGCTGGGCGGTGCATATCAGCACCACCAGGCAGGCCAGGGCTACAAGCAGGATAGCGTTGCGTTGTCGCTTGATCATGTTCGCCTCAAATATTCAGGACGCCTATATTATCGGGCGAACATATTTTGGCAACGCAAAAGCTGTAAAGAAGTGTCTGGAAGATAAGCGGTTTGCCCTCTCCGCTTGCAGAGAGGGCGAGCCATTACAGCGTTTCGCCGTTGCTGGCAATGACGGTTTTATACCACTCAAAGCTCTTCTTACGGGAGCGGGACATGTCACCGGTACCGTCGTCGTGCTTGTTGACGTAGATAAAGCCGTAGCGCTTGCTGTACTGGCCGGTGGTGAAGGAGACGCAGTCAATGCAGCCCCACGGGGTATAGCCCATCAGATCCACGCCGTCCCAGGTCACGGCCTTCATCATCTCTTCCACGTGGGCGCGCAGGTAGTCGATGCGGTAGTCATCGTTGATGCTGCCGTCCTCTTCCACTTTGTCGTAGGCGCCGAAACCATTTTCGACGATAAACAGCGGCTTCTGATAACGTTCGTACAGTTCACAAAGCGAATAGCGCAGGCCTACCGGATCAATCTGCCAGCCCCAGTCGGACGCCTTGACGTGCGGGTTCGGCACGCTGCCCTCGAAGCCGGAAATGGCGTCACCGGTGCCGCCTTCCGCTTTGACCGCGTTGGTCATGTAGTAGCTGAAACCTAAGTAGTCGCAGGTGCCCTCACGCAGGATCTGCTCGTCGCCCGCTTCCATCCTGATGGAGAACCCACGGCGCTCCCACTCGTTCAGTACGTAAGACGGGTAGTAGCCGCGCAGCTGCACGTCGGTAAAGACGTAGCGCTCGCGCATGGATTCCTGAGCAAACATGACGTCCTCTGGCTTGCAGGAGTAAGGATAGAGCGCCACCATCGCCAGCATGCAGCCGACTTTCATCTCCGGGTTAATGCGGCGTGCGGCTTTCACCGCCAGCGCGCTGGCCACGAACTGGTGGTGCAGCACCTGGTACATGGTCTCTTCCGGATTGTCGTGCTCGGTATAGACCACGCCAGAGCAGCAGTAGCCGAACAGCGGTGCACGCCAGTTGCGCTGGTTGTTGATTTCGTTGAAGGTCATCCAGTATTTGACCTTATTTTTGTAGCGCTCAAATACCACTTCCGAGAAGCGCACAAAGAAATCGACCACTTTACGGTTGGTCCATCCGCCATATTCCTGAACGAGATGCAGCGGCATTTCAAAGTGGGAGAGGGTGATCACCGGCTCGATGTTGTACTTCAGCAGTTCATCGAACATGTCGTCGTAAAACTTCAGCCCCTCTTCGTTGGGCTGAGTTTCGTCGCCTTTCGGGAAGATGCGCGTCCAGGCGATGGAGGTACGGAAACATTTGAAGCCCATCTCGGCAAACAGCTTAATGTCTTCTTTGTAATGGCCATAGAAGTCGACGGCTTCGTGGTTCGGGTAATATTTGCCTTCAATCACTTCCTGCGTGATTTCACGCGGAACGCCGTGTGCGCCGCCGGTGAGCACGTCGCAGATGCTTGGCCCTTTGCCGCCTTTGTTCCAGCCGCCTTCAACCTGGTGCGCCGCCACCGCGCCGCCCCATAAAAAATCTTTCGGTAAGGTGAGTTTTTTCATCTTTGCTATTCTCAATTCAGGACTTATTGATTTCGAGTCTAGCAAAGCGGAATTAAATGTCACGATATAACAATTTGTGGAAATTGTAATTTGTCACATCAAAAAAACAAGATGTTTTATTCTGTTAATTTCTTCGCCAGTTTTCGGCCTAATGATTCCAGAATATAGATGACGGGAATTTGCGTGGTGATATCGTAAACGCCGCCAATACGCGTTTGCGGGACATGCCAGGAGAGGTTAAAGTCCGCCAGCTTTGCGAGACGAGAATGTTCATGGCTGGTGACGGAGAGCACTTTGCAGTGGTGCAGGCTGAACTGGCTGGCGAAGCGCAGGATCTCCTCGGTTTCGCCGGAGACGGAGAGTACAATGGCCAGCGCATTTTTAGCCATGTCGTTAGTGACCGGGAAATAAGGATCGTCGATATGGTTACTGAATTTGCCGATATTTGAAAAGAAACGTGCGCCATATTTTGCCAGCGATCCGGAGGTGCCCGCACCGACAAAAATAATTCGTTCAGATGATAAAATAATATCGACGGCTTTATCTAATAGCGCGTCAAACTCTTCGTTATTTACGCTTTTAAAGAAGCTGATAATTTCACTGGCACCAAAATTCGCCTGCTGCGGCTCGTTCTGCTCCAGATAGAGTTTAAAGCGCACCCGAAATTCCGAGTAACCATCGCAGTTGAGCTTGCGGCAGAAGCGCAGGATAGTGGTAGTGGAGACCCCAGCAGCATCCGCCAGCTCGCGGATGGTCATGTACATCACTTTATCGCGGTTCTTAATGACATAGTTGTAGACCATCATTTCCAGATTGTTGAGGCTGGCAATGGCGGAATGGCTGAACATACTCACAATGGCTAAACTCGCTGTCGGACACTATTCCTGAAGCATACCATGATGACGAAGGGCGGGAGACGGATTTATCTCCTTGATTACTCAGGTGTTAATGAAATCATTTACACCTGTGCGGTGGATTTATTTTTCATTACACTGATTTATAAGGATAAATCTTGATTATAGATTTATTTTAGCTAACAGGTGTTCACTGGAATCATTCTCAGTTAGCATAGACTGGCGATGAATAATCATCTTTTGTTTTCCCGGAGTTAAGTATGGTGAGCAGACCATTAATCGCACAGGGATATTCGCTGGCTGAGGAAGTAGCCAACAGTATAAGCCATGGCATTGGCCTGGTTTTTGGGATTGTCGGCTTAGTGTTATTGCTGGTACAGGCAGTGGATACCAACGCCAGCGCGATGGCCATTACCAGCTACAGCCTGTATGGCGGGAGTATGATCCTGCTTTTCCTTGCCTCAACGCTGTATCACGCGATTCCGCATCAACGGGCGAAGATATGGCTCAAGAAATTTGACCACTGCGCTATCTATCTTCTTATTGCGGGTACCTATACGCCGTTTTTGCTGGTGGGGCTCAACTCACCGCTGTCGCGTGGCCTGATGATTGTGATCTGGAGCCTGGCGCTGCTGGGGATCCTGTTTAAGCTGACCATTGCGCACCGGTTTAAAGTGTTGTCGCTGGTTACCTATCTGACAATGGGCTGGCTGTCGCTGATTGTGGTGTATCAGTTAGCCATTAAGCTGGCGGTGGGGGGCGTGACGCTTCTGGCGGTGGGCGGTGTGGTCTACTCGCTGGGCGTGATTTTCTACGTCTGCAAGCGTATTCCGTACAACCATGCCATCTGGCACGGCTTTGTGCTGGGCGGCAGCGTGTGTCACTTCCTGGCAATTTATCTGTATGTTGGGCAGGTGTAGTTTTTTTGTAAGGTGCGGTCTGATGCCCTCACCCCGACCCTCTCCCACAGGGAGAGGGTGAATATCAACACCGGGCGATACAGCATCAATCTTCCAGTGAATACGGCAGCGGCTCAATGCTGAGCGTGTTTGCATCATCACGCACGCGGAACACGCTGTCGGGCTCCATATCATTATTCATGACAACCTGCACCAGCAGGCGGCCATCATCGAGCTGGACGGCGGCTAACACGGTGCCGGTACGGCGCCAGTTTTCGCCCATCTTCATCTCAAGATCTTCACCCGCTTCCGGCACACGGCTGGCGTGACCAGCCAGCGTCCACAGGGCGCGTTTGTTCGCGCCGCGGAATTTCGCACGCGCCACCATTTCCTGACCGGTGTAGCAGCCCTTCTTAAAGCTGATACCACCCAGCGCCTGGATGTTTGTCGCCTGCGGGATAAACTGCGCGCTGTTTGCCGCGTCAATGACCGGCAGGCCCGCTTCGATGTTCAGCGCCAGCCACTGCTGGCTGTTGTTGAGCTGTGCTTCACCGCGCAGGGCGTCAGTGACGCGTTCCGCCGTTGCTTCGTCGGTTACCAGCAGGAAGCGCTCCGTCGGGTGCTCGAACCACAGAATGGAGGTCGCTCCCTCGCTGACCAGCTGTTTTTCAGCATCCGGTAGCTCGGCAAACAGGTTTTTCAGCGCTGCACGCGCCTGGAAACCCGCGACCCCCAGCAGAACGTGTTCATCGTCCGGGGCGATGGTGACTTTAGAAAAGACCGCGTATTTTTTTAGCTCTTTAAGCTGGGCGTCACGCAGGCTGCGGCGCTCAATAAAGGCGAATCCGTCCTGACGGCGGAACAGACGCAGGTTGCTCCACATTTTGCCTTTTGGATCGCAATGCGCGGCCAGCAGATGCTGGTGCTCAGTCAACTGCGCCACGTCCGCCGTGACCTGGCCTTGCAGGTATTTTTCACTGTCCGCACCGGTCAGTGTCGCCAGTGCCCAGTCATCAAGAGTAATCAGCGTCAGCGGCAGACGCGCAGAGGCGGCGGGCTGGCGAGGAGAAAATGGTGTAAATGCCATAGTGATGTCCTGAATTGCTTAACGCTTTGATAATACCTAATGGTAAAAGAGACTGTATTCAATGCAAGCGCTTTCAGCAGGCCATTCGTGCCATTACGCGGTTATACGTGGCGCTACGCAAAATAGTGTAATCCGCTGTCTTTATAAGGATTATTCAGGAAGCCTGCTCGAGGTTCGCAATATTCCAGTAAAGAAACGGTCAAAAACACGTTACACTAGCAGGTGTTCCCGGAGAGCAATAATGAATACCGAACGGGATACCGACTGTGCCAAACGTAATGCAGGAAACAGAACATGGATATTAACAACAAGGCCCGTATTCACTGGGCGTGCCGTCGCGGCATGCGTGAACTTGATATCTCCATCATGCCTTTCTTCGAGTATGAGTACGACAGCTTAAGCGATGACGATAAGCGCCTGTTTGTCCGTCTGCTTGAGTCTGACGATCCGGATTTATTCAACTGGCTGATGAATCACGGCAAGCCCGCCGACACCGAGTTGCAACGGATGGTGCAATTAATTCAAACACGGAATCAGGAACGTGGTCCTGTGGCAATCTGATCTTCGCGTCTCGTGGCGCTCACAGTGGATGTCCTTACTGCTCCACGGTCTGGTCGCGGCAATGGTGTTATTGGTGCCGTGGCCGCTAAGCTATACCCCTCTGTGGCTGCTTTTGCTGTCGTTTGTGGTGTTTGATAGCGTGCGCAGCCAGCGTCGAATCAACGCCCGTCAGGGTGAAATTAAGCTGCTGATGGATTCTCGCCTGCGCTGGCAGGGAAAAGAGTGGGAGATGATGGGGACGCCGTGGATGCTTAACACCGGGATGATGCTACGGCTGCGTCGGGTCGAGGACAACCGTCGCCAGCACCTGTGGCTGGCCGCAGACAGTATGGATCCCGCGGAGTGGCGGGATCTGCGCCGGCTAATCGTGCAACAGCCGACGCAGGAATAAATCAGCTAAACTGCTCGGCCATCTCACCCAGAATTTGTTCGCACCAGGTCTGGAGGCGCTCGTCGCTGAGATCGTACTGGTTGGTTTCATCCAGCGCGAGCCCGACAAACAGCTGGCCGTCGGCAATGACGGGTTTTGGGCTGGTGAACTCATAGCCTTCCGTAGGCCAGTAGCCGATAAACGTCGCGCCCTTTGGCGCCAGTTTGTCATGCAGCATGCCGAGCGCGTCGAGGAACCACTCCCCGTAGCCCAACTGGTCGCCCATGCCATACATCGCAATGATTTTGCCTTCAAAATTGACTGAATCGAGCTGATCCCAGATGGCTTCCCAGTCTTCCTGAATCTCACCAAAGTCCCAGGTAGGGATACCCAGAATCAGCACATCGTACTGCTCCATCAAGGCAACCGCGTCATCTTTCAGGTTATGCAACGTCACCAGTTCCGGGCCAATGATGTCACGAATTTTCTCCGCCGCCATTTCGGTGTAGCAGGTGCTGGAACCATAGAACAGACCAATATTCATCGCGTAACTATCTCAATTCTTGCTATGACTTTGCGCGTAGTGTACCAGAAACCGATGGCAATCAGGCATAATGGCCAGATTGCAGAACCAAAGGGGCTGATGTGGAAAAGGATCTCGCACTCATCGAACAGTTTCTCGACGCGCTGTGGCTGGAGAAAAACCTCGCTGAAAATACGCTCAGCGCCTATCGTCGGGATCTCACGCTGCTGGTCGAGTGGCTGGCGCATCGGGGGCTGACGCTTGAAAGCGCGCAAAGCGATGACCTGCAAGGGTTGCTGGCTGAGCGGATGGAAGGGGGGTACAAAGCCACCAGCTCCGCGCGTCTGCTGAGCGCCATGCGCCGCCTGTTCCAGCACCTGTACCGCGAGAAGATCCGCGCGGATGACCCCAGCGCACTGCTGGCATCGCCTAAACTGCCTCAGCGGCTGCCAAAAGATCTCAGCGAAGCACAAGTTGAGAGATTATTACAGTCGCCCGCAGTTGACCTTCCGCTGGAGTTACGCGATAAAGCCATGCTTGAACTATTGTATGCCACGGGCTTGCGCGTTTCCGAGCTGGTGGGCCTGACGATGAGCGATATCAGCCTGCGTCAGGGCGTGGTGCGCGTTATCGGTAAAGGGAACAAAGAAAGGCTGGTGCCGCTGGGTGAAGAGGCGGTCTACTGGCTGGAGACGTATCTGGAACACGGGCGTCCGTGGCTGCTGAACGGCGTCTCCATAGATGTATTGTTCCCGAGCCAGCGCGCGCAGCAGATGACGCGACAAACGTTCTGGCATCGCATTAAACATTACGCCACACTGGCGGGTATTGACAGTGAGAAGCTGTCGCCGCACGTTTTGCGTCACGCCTTCGCGACGCATCTGTTAAACCACGGCGCTGATTTACGCGTGGTGCAGATGTTGCTTGGACACAGCGATCTTTCAACGACGCAAATATACACCCATGTCGCGACGGAACGCCTGCGGCAGCTACACCAACAGCACCACCCTCGCGCGTGAGTGCCGACGAATTGTTACAGGAACATATATGAAAAAGTCTTTAGCGCTGTTCACCCTGCTGGCAGCTTCGGTTTCCGGTTTTGCCCATGCGGATGATGCCGCCATTAAACAGTCTCTGACGAAACTCGGCGTCGCCAGCAGCGAGATCCAGCCAGCGCCGGTGGCTGGCATGAAAACGGTGCTGACCAACAGCGGCGTGCTGTACGTGACCGAAGACGGTAAGCACATCATTCAGGGACCCATGTACGACGTGAGCGGCGCGCAGCCGGTGAACGTCACCAACCAGCTGCTGATGAAAAACCTGAACGCGCTCGAAAAAGAGATGATTGTCTACAAAGCGGCGCAGGAAAAGCACGTTATTACCGTCTTCACCGACATCACCTGCGGCTACTGCCACAAGCTGCATGAAGAGATGAAAGACTACAACGCGCTGGGCATTACCGTGCGTTACCTGGCTTTCCCACGCGCTGGCGTGCAGAGCCAGCCTGAGCAGGATATGAAAGCGATCTGGTGTGCGAAAGACCGCAACAAGGCCTTTGATGACGCGATGAACGGCAAAGGCGTGAAGCCCGCGTCCTGCGATATCGACATCGCTAACCATTACGCGCTGGGCGTACAGTTTGGCGTGAGCGGTACGCCAGCCATTGTGCTGAGTAACGGCTATGTGGTGCCGGGCTACCAGGGGCCAAAAGAGATGAAAGCGTTCCTCGACGAGCACCAGAAACAGATGGGTGGTAAATAATTCGCGTGAAAGCCCCGATAAAACTGCGCCGCCGCGATGCGGGTGAAACCGCGGATTTACCAGACACGCTTCCGCTGCTGCTAAAGCGGCTGTACGCCAGCCGTGGCGTGCGTACGGCAAGCGATCTTGAGCGCAGCGTCAAAGGCATGCTGCCCTGGCAAGCGCTGAGTGGCATCGAACAAGCGACTGAAATGCTCTACAACGCGTTCCGGGAAGGCACGCGGATTGTCGTGGTGGGCGATTTCGATGCCGACGGCGCAACCAGTACCGCGCTGAGCGTGCTCAGCCTGCGTGCGCTGGGCTGCGATAACGTGGCTTACCTGGTGCCGAACCGGTTTGAAGACGGCTACGGCCTCAGCCCGGAAGTGGTCGATCAGGCCCATGCCCGTGGCGCACAGATGATCATGACCGTGGATAACGGGATCTCTTCTCATGCGGGGGTCGATTATGCCCATGCGCTGGGGATCCCGGTACTGGTCACCGATCACCACCTGCCAGGCGAAACCCTGCCTGCCGCCGAAGCCATCATTAACCCGAACCTGCGCGACTGCGATTTCCCGTCGAAATCGCTGGCCGGAGTAGGGGTGGCGTTTTATCTGATGCTGGCGTTACGCACGTTGCTGCGTGATAAGGGCTGGTTCGAATCGCGCGGGATTGCCGTGCCGAACCTCGCGGAGTATCTCGATCTGGTGGCGCTGGGAACCGTTGCGGACGTGGTGCCGCTCGATACCAATAACCGTATTCTCACCTGGCAGGGCTTAAGCCGCATTCGGGCAGGTAAATGCCGTCCGGGGATTAAGGCGCTGCTGGAAATTGCCAACCGCGATCCGCTGAAGCTCGCGGCAAGCGATTTAGGCTTTGCCCTCGGCCCGCGCCTGAACGCGGCGGGGCGGCTGGACGATATGTCGGTTGGCGTCGCGCTGCTGCTGTGTGACAACATCGGCGAAGCGCGCGTGCTGGCCAGTGAGCTGGACGCACTCAACCAGACCCGTAAAGAGATTGAGCAGGGGATGCAGGCCGAAGCACTGACCCTGTGCGAAAAGCTGGAGCGCAGCGGTGACACCCTGCCGGGCGGGCTGGCGATGTATCACCCCGAATGGCACCAGGGCGTGGTGGGCATTCTGGCGTCGCGTATTAAAGAGCGTTTCCACCGCCCGGTGATCGCGTTCGCCCCCGCCGGGGACGGCACGCTGAAAGGCTCCGGTCGCTCCATTCAGGGGCTGCATATGCGCGATGCGCTGGAGCGTCTGGATACGCTGCATCCGAACCTGATGATTAAGTTCGGCGGTCACGCGATGGCGGCAGGCCTGTCGCTGGAAGAGGCGAAGTTCGACGAGTTCCAGCGTCTGTTTGGCGAACTGGTCACCGAGTGGATCGATCCGGCTCTGTTGCAGGGTGAAGTGGTTTCTGACGGTGAGCTTTCACCGGCTGAAATGACCATGGAGGTGGCACAGATGCTGCGCGATGCCGGCCCGTGGGGGCAGATGTTCCCGGAGCCGCTTTTCGACGGACGTTTTCGTTTGCTGCAACAGCGCATCGTGGGCGAACGCCATCTCAAAGTGATGGTGGAACCGGTCGGCGGCGGACCGCTGCTCGACGGCATCGCCTTTAACGTTGATACCTCCATCTGGCCGGACAACGGCGTGCGCGAGGTTGAGCTGGCCTATAAGCTGGATATTAACGAGTTCCGCGGTAACCGCTCCCTTCAGATCATCATCGACAATATCTGGCCAATTTAGCGTCAGTAATCTCTATAAAAAAGGGCGTGGATTCGGTACAATCCCGCTCTTATCACCGCATTTTGACAAGCTCATAAAAGAAAACAGACCATGTTTGAAATTAATCCGGTAAAAAACCGCATTCAGGACCTCACGGAGCGCTCTGACGTTCTTAGGGGGTATCTTTGACTACGATGCCAAGAAAGAGCGTCTCGAAGAAGTAAACGCCGAGCTGGAACAGCCGGACGTCTGGAACGAACCTGAACGCGCGCAGGCGCTGGGTAAAGAGCGTTCTTCCCTCGAAGCCATCGTAGATACGCTGGATCAAATGGCGCAGGGTCTGGAAGATGTTTCTGGGCTGCTGGAGCTGGCTGTCGAAGCCGACGACGAAGAAACCTTTAACGAAGCCGTGGCAGAGCTCGACGTGCTGGAAGAGAAGCTGGCGCAGCTGGAATTCCGTCGCATGTTCTCCGGCGAATACGATAGCGCTGACTGCTATCTCGATATTCAGGCAGGTTCTGGCGGTACCGAAGCACAGGACTGGGCGAGCATGCTGATGCGCATGTACCTGCGCTGGGCGGAAGCGCGCGGTTTCAAAACCGAGATTATCGAAGAATCCGAAGGTGAAGTGGCGGGTATCAAATCCGTCACCATCAAGATTATTGGCGATTACGCCTACGGCTGGCTACGTACTGAAACCGGCGTTCACCGCCTGGTGCGTAAGAGCCCGTTCGATTCCGGCGGCCGTCGTCACACCTCCTTCAGCTCCGCGTTTGTCTACCCGGAAGTGGATGAAGATATCGATATCGACATCAACCCGGCGGACCTGCGTATCGACGTTTACCGCGCATCCGGCGCGGGTGGTCAGCACGTTAACCGTACGGAATCTGCGGTGCGTATTACCCACATTCCAACCGGGCTGGTAACACAGTGCCAGAACGACCGTTCCCAGCATAAGAACAAAGACCAGGCCATGAAGCAGATGAAAGCGAAGCTTTATGAGCTGGAGATGCAGAAGAAAAATGCTGAGAAGCAGGCGATGGAAGACAACAAGTCCGATATCGGCTGGGGCAGCCAGATCCGTTCTTACGTCCTTGATGACTCCCGCATCAAAGACCTGCGCACCGGGGTTGAAACCCGTAACACGCAGGCGGTGCTGGACGGCAGCCTGGACCAATTTATCGAAGCAAGTTTGAAAGCAGGGTTATGAGGAACCAACATGTCTGAACAACAAGCACAGGGCGCTGACGCGGTAGTCGATCTTAACAACGAACTGAAAACCCGCCGCGAGAAGCTGGCAGCGCTGCGCGAGCAGGGCGTGCCGTTCCCGAACGATTTTCGTCGTGACCACACCTCAGACCAACTGCACGCAGACTTCGACGGTAAAGAGAACGAAGAGCTGGAAGCGCTGAACGTTGAAGTGTCCGTGGCGGGCCGCATGATGACCCGTCGTATCATGGGTAAAGCGTCCTTCGTGACCTTACAGGACGTTGGCGGCCGCATTCAGCTGTACGTCTCTCGTGACGACCTGCCGGAAGGCATCTACAACGAGCAGTTCAAGAAGTGGGACCTGGGCGACATCCTGGGCGCTAAAGGTAAACTGTTCAAAACCAAGACCGGTGAACTGTCTATCCACTGCACCGAGCTGCGTCTGCTGACAAAAGCCCTGCGCCCGCTGCCGGACAAGTTCCACGGTTTGCAGGATCAGGAAGCGCGCTATCGTCAGCGTTACCTGGATCTCATCTCTAACGATGAATCCCGTAAGACCTTCAAAATTCGCTCCCAGATCATGGCCGGCATTCGCCAGTTCATGGTTAACCGCGACTTTATGGAAGTAGAAACCCCGATGATGCAGGTGATCCCAGGTGGAGCCTCCGCTCGTCCGTTCATCACCCATCACAACGCCCTGGACCTGGACATGTACCTGCGTATCGCGCCGGAACTGTACCTGAAGCGTCTGGTGGTCGGCGGTTTTGACCGCGTGTTTGAGATCAACCGTAACTTCCGTAACGAAGGTATCTCCGTACGTCATAACCCAGAGTTCACCATGATGGAACTCTATATGGCCTATGCGGATTACAAAGATCTGATCGAGCTGACCGAATCCCTGTTCCGCACCCTGGCGCAGGACATTCTGGGCACCACCCAGGTACCTTACGGTGAAGAGGTGTTCGACTTCGGCAAGCCGTTCGAAAAACTGACCATGCGCGAAGCGATCAAGAAATACCGTCCTGAAACCAATATGGCGGATCTGGATAACTTCGACTCTGCGAAAGCGATCGCTGAAAGCATCGGTATTAAGGTTGAGAAGAGCTGGGGTCTGGGCCGTATCGTGACCGAGATCTTCGAAGAAGTGGCCGAAGCGCACCTGATTCAGCCTACCTTCATCACCGAATACCCGGCGGAAGTGTCTCCGCTGGCGCGTCGTAATGACGAGAACCCGGAAATCACTGACCGCTTCGAATTCTTCATTGGTGGCCGCGAAATCGGTAACGGCTTTAGCGAGCTGAACGATGCAGAAGATCAGGCGCAGCGCTTCCAGGATCAGGTTAACGCGAAAGCGGCAGGCGATGACGAAGCGATGTTCTTCGACGAAGACTACGTGACCGCGCTGGAGCACGGCCTGCCGCCGACGGCTGGCCTGGGTATTGGTATCGACCGTATGGTGATGCTGTTCACCAACAGCCACACCATCCGCGACGTGATCCTGTTCCCGGCGATGCGTCCGGTGAAATAAGCCGTTAAGACGTAAAAAAAGCCCCGTGCGTTTATCGCCGGGGCTTTTTTATTGCGCCGCGAAGGCGCTGAGTTTTTCACGCGCAGTGTTCGCTTCTTGCACCATCCACGGGCTAAATGCCCACGGTGTGGCGTCCAGCGCGCGGAATAGCGCGTCCAGCTCCACCCACTGATATTCCATCACTTCATCTTCATTGATTGCGAGGGTATTCGTTACGCGGGCGGCATAGACCGGGCAGATTTCGTTTTCAACGATCCCTGACGGGTCGGCTTCACGGTAGCGGAACTCCGGGGCAATGGGGGTGATGTCTGTGATTTCGGCGCCGACTTCAAAGCGGCAGCGGCGGATAATCGCCTGCTCTGTCGCTTCGTCGGCCTGTGGATGACCGCAAACGGAGTTGGTCCATACGCCGGGCCAGGCTTTTTTACTTAAGGCGCGACGGGTGATCAGACATTCTCCGTTAGCGTTAAACAGCCATGAAGAGAAGGCCAGGTGTAGCGGGGTGTGTGACGTGTGCGCGGCGTACTTCTCCTGAGTGCCAATCACTTTTCCCTGGTCATTTACCAAAATAACGTGTTCTTGAATACTCATTGATGCTCCAGTGCCAAAATGCTTAATGGTTCAGCACCATCAGCGGAATTATTATACTGCATTCTTATGCGAACGGTTTGGCCCACAGAGCGGAAAAGGGCATGACCCGCATCAGTTTGGGCTGCTATCATAGTGCGCCATTCACGCTGACCGAGGAGCTGTTTTGTTTGCAGGAAGCCTGACGAGAAACCCGATCATTGCCGTTTTCTGCCTGACGCTGACGCTACTTGTAGCAGGATGCTCGGGGAGTAAATCTTCGGATATGGGCAGTTATTCCGGTGCAGTCTATACCGTTAAGCGCGGGGACACGCTCTACCGTATCTCACGCGCCACGGGAACCAGCGTGAAGGAGCTGGCGCGCCTGAATAATATTTCTCCACCGTATACTATTGAGGTAGGGCAGAAGCTCAAGGTAAACGGCGGTTCTTCCTCAGGGAAAAAGTCCTCAACGCGTAAAACAGCCAAAGTCACGCCATCCTATCAGGTGCCTAAATCATCCTGGCCGCCGGTCGGTCAGCGCTGCTGGATCTGGCCTGCAAGCGGAAAAGTGGTTGCGCCGTACTCGCTCTCGGAAGGTGGCAATAAAGGTATTGATATCGCTGCCGCACGCGGTACACCGGTTTACGCTTCAGGGGCCGGGAAGGTGGTCTATGTCGGTAACCAGCTTCGTGGATACGGTAACCTGATCATGATTAAGCATGGTGAGGACTACATTACTGCTTATGCGCATAACGACACGATGCTGGTCAATAACGGGCAGAACGTGAAGGCGGGGCAGAAGATTGCGACCATGGGCAGTACCGGGACGGATACGGTGAAGCTGCACTTCCAGATCCGCTATAAGGCCACAGCCATCGATCCGCAGCGTTATCTTCCGGCGCAGGGCAGTAAGCCGAAATGCTAAGTGATTATTTAATCGCCACTTAGTGGGGTAAAGGCTTGTATGAAGAGGCGTAAGGTCTATAATGCCTTACGCACCTCAAAGCGGGCGTAGTTCAATGGTAGAACGAGAGCTTCCCAAGCTCTATACGAGGGTTCGATTCCCTTCGCCCGCTCCAGAATCTCCCCAAGTGGAACCGTTCGAAAAACTCCGGTTCTTTCAGCATGTTACGCAGTAGTGCTTACTAACATGCTTAGGCGTTCTACCATAGTTCACTACTTTGACACTTGTCACGAATGGTTACTCGGTGAAATGAGAGTGTAGCCAATCGTCGGCGGTGGTTTCAAGTTCTTACCGCGATAGCCCAACAATGAACGCAAAGCCTACACCAGGCAGCGACGGATCGCACTTCTCATAACCTTACAGTGAAGCGCATTTTTTGCCGATGCTCCCACATGCCACACGTCGCGATGACGTTGCAGGGAATAAACAGGTTTATGGTGGTAACGCTCCTTGCGAAGTGCAGCGGAGCAAGGTACTTGCAGACCATATGCAAGCTCTGCCAGCGGTTCGGCCTCGCTCCTTCGGGTACATGGTCATCCTGATAAACTTCACTGTCTGACATAACCCTTGATGAAGTCGCCTAACGGCTCCGCACGTTGTCTTACCACCAACGGGCATTAGGCTTCTATTGTCCAAAATCTGTTAGTTGCACAATTTTTGCACCCTGTATAACCTGAGATTAATCTTAATCACTCAAGGGTGGGTATGTCAGATAAGGAATCAATACGAAGGGAGTTAACTCTTTTGTTGGAGATACTCGCCTTGACTGGAGAGCAACGAGATTTTGTTGA
Organism: Enterobacter cloacae complex sp. IR5402; assembly: GCF_049238125.1. Taxonomy (NCBI): domain Bacteria; kingdom Pseudomonadati; phylum Pseudomonadota; class Gammaproteobacteria; order Enterobacterales; family Enterobacteriaceae; genus Enterobacter; species Enterobacter cloacae complex sp. IR5402. The sequence continues at coordinate 4,912 of NZ_JBMKHO010000017.1, read as the reverse complement.
ATCAATGTACCAAGACAATGCAAACAGTAGGGGGATGGTAATGACCAACAAGCAGTTACGTATCCGCTATGGATTTCATGGAAAACACATGGAAAAAAATGTTGCCTGGGATGGCAATGATCAGGTGAATAGTGTTTTGGCTGTTCTTATTGAGGAGTTGTCTCTCCCGATAGGTGAGAAACCAGTGAATCTGATTGAACACGGTGTAGATGATGTATTTTTCTACGATGAAGAGAGTCAGAAATGGCTCGAAATCCCTCCTAAATGGCTAATCAAGGCATAAGGTCAGGGGGCAACTCGCCCCCCGCTTCTTCACTTCAACGCGCGTATGTAATCAAGCAAGGCTTTCAGTTGGCTACCTTTCATCGCAGGAACACGAATACGCATATCAGCCTTTCCTGTACTGGCGTACCTGCTTTCCCCTTGCAGTAATCGAAGGCTCATTGTTATGATCTGATGGTCTGACATTACTAACTCTCCGTGGTGGTTTGTTGTTTGTCGGATCGCTGTGTGGGATGTTCTCAGCATCCTGCACAGCACTATTAACAGCATTGCGTAAATTTCTCGGTAACAGATGACGCTGTATCGTCGTCCCTGCAAACTTCACTACCTGCGTATAAACGCACACCGTAGCACCACACCAGATAAAGCGGGTGATCGGCTCTTCTTCCTTTTTCAATACTCACCTCCGAGAATTGCACCTAAGAAAAATTCTGTTTGCTGTTCGCTGCCTTTGACGCTGTAACACTCGATAGCCTTTCTCATTTCGCTTTCGTCCGTATAACCAGACAGCCATTCTATCAGGCTTTCTAAATACTCCTCCGCTCTGTTCACGTCGTGATCTTCTGGTAACACCTTGATAGCGTCTGCCATGAAACAGGCTTCTACGTGGTCGTAATGAAACAGCAGGGCAAGAATACTTTCTTGTTGCCATTGTTCAGGCGTTTTCAATCCGTAACTGTTAGTCATTTGATACTCACCCATTTACGATCCTCGTTCGGTGTTGCTTGTTGAATTGCATCTTTCAACACCTGTTCAAAGTTCACGCCGTGCTCCTGGCTTCTCTGCCACATGTCCAAAAATGCTACGGCGAATTTCAATTCTTCTTCGCTCTCAATAGGACTGAAAGCTGTGGTGTGTTCGTTCATCTCTATAATCTTCATACTCATTACTCCTCTTCAAAGGTCATTGTGTAGCGGCATTGCTGCGATGGTCTGATCGTCACTGTCTCCGTATAGTTGGCGTTGCTGTAAACGCAGATCTTCGCGTTATCTGTCTCCTGTTCATCACTGAGAATCAGGGTTATCTGTCCGGCATTCGCCAGGGCTGGCATGATCCCCAGCGTCAGCACAAGATATTTCATGTTTACCTCCTTATAAGTCCATCTCATTGATCACACGGCTAACGGCTTGCTTGTCTAAATCCAGATAGCGTCTGGTGTCGGTGATGTTGCTGTGATTGAGCACAGTCATAGCGAGGGCAATGTTATTTCCAGAACGCCGATAAAGAGCATTCCCCCCCGCCTTTCGAAAGCTGTGTGCTGATACAGTGCCATAAATCCCGATAGCTTTAGCGGCTTCTGCGATCTGCTTACTCACTTCCTCGCGTCGTACAGGTGCTTGCTTGTTCATCGAGCGGTTACGTTGGCTCCTGAACACATGCACATCATGCGGAAACTCAGCACGGCGACGTGCGATCATCTGCACCACTGGAGCCGGAAGGGTGAGGGCTTTACGCTTCCCTGTCTTCTGTTCTTCTATGTCAATCTCACCGTTGATCACTTCGTCGAAGCGCAAAGCGACGGCATCACCCACACGCAGTACGGCGGCTTGCATTATTAACGAAACGTCAGCTATCAGGCTCTTGTTATGAGCGTTTAGCCACTCCCTGATCGCTTTAGCTTGCTGTTCGTCTAACACTACTGCTCTGTTCAATTTACCCTCCTTCAAGGTCACACATCTAAATCGATGAAATAAATATTATGATCAATTTCAGTAAGTTGCAATACAAATGATCAAAAAATGATCGTTGTTGTGTGTGGTAGATGGCGCGATTGTGTCCACTGCTGAACGCGAAGATCAGGCACACCCAGATCGAAAAATCCTTCCGTTGAGAATATCTTCAATAAAATCATAATGTTGGCAAGTCTAAACAGATGTTTGGACGTTGCCAAATCCCCAGATCGGCACGAAGAAGAGCGGTGACACCGGAACATCACACTACCAATGCTTGTGTGTGGTTGTTATCTATCTCATTGATTTAATGGTGATAAATGTAGAGTCGTTAGGCGAGGGCGGCGCTAACCTGCCTGTATGCACAGATTATGCGGAGTTTATGCACTTGCAACTGATTGCATCATGAAATGATTAGAATGCTAATGAATTAGCGGGTTTTGGCATGAAAAAAGAAACATCGTTTCAATTTAGAAAACTCGTTCAACGAATCTGGCACGGGTGCAAAGTAGTTTTCATGACAAATGGCGCTGTATTCAGCACTACACAACGGTTTAGCTAAGTGGGGCATTTTTACAATGAAAGTGAACAATCTACTTTAGCTTACATTTACCCAGGATCTTTACCTGTCATTTAAGATAGGTTTTGACGTTATTAATGCGGGGTTTCGATAGGGATAACCTAATATTTTCCTCTGGCTGTTCTTAGGATTGTTGCATGTGCGATTCGTTGGGTGAAGGGCGAGGGTCTACCGTTGGGTGAAGGGCTGAAAGTGACGTTTTGTTACTTTCGTAATATACGGGAAAAACCCGTATGTCTGCATGATGACATACAGGAAAAACCCGACTATGTGACGGAGCGTCACACATACTAATCGTCCTATCTGTGACGTTATGTCACACTTACAAACTACTTCTGTGACGTTATGTCACACCTGGGGCACGTTATCTGTGACGTTATGTCACACTATAAGACTACTTAATTATAATACTAAGATCTATAAGACTATGTTTGTGGATTTGACCTTTTGCGCTGGTCGCAAAGATCATTTGCCTGGCGTCAATCGCCGTCACTCCTGGCAAGCAGCCTTACTTCGCTTCCTTTCGGGCTACGTTGGCTGGCCTCGTTCCGCTCACGACGCAGCAAAGCGTTCTGTATGGTGCAATGGCGTTGCCACCGTGAAAACGGCTGCACACGATGATTTCGCCGTGGGCGAATACCATTGCGCTGTGCGCGGAATTACCATCTGACCAACCAACTACCGTTGATTGACCATCTGATAAGCTGACGAACCTCAACCATCCATTCATGAACTAACGTTCACCCATGCAAGGTTTCAGTAAGTCAGTGGCTAAGGCTTCACTGTTCGCTGATGGCTCCAGTTCATCCAGCCTCAATCCAATACCAACACCTACTATCCTGATAACTACCGTTATCCCTCTGTAGTTGTGCTATTGGTTTCGGTAAGTGCCAGAGGGCGCACAGGAAGCCCGTAGAGCGATTTAAACAGGGTAGGGAATGCAATGGTAGCCTGAAAGCGTCAGAACGCCGCAGAGAGCGTTACAGGCTGTTTTTCGTTGTTCTTGTGGCTGTCTTCTCTGGTGGCAAGTTCTACCACAAATTTCAATTGACAGCAACCATCCATTTTTGGTATAAAGCACGTAATGCACTTGACTTTTTCGAAGTTATTGAAAAATAGCTTGACAACAGGTGTGCTTTTAGTGTATTATTAAAAGTATGGTGATAATCATTATCATCTAATCCCCATCCAACAACATTCCATCACGCATAAATTGCAGCCTCCACCGGGTAAACGGTGCGGGGGCTTTTTTGCGTCTGGAGAAAACCAAACAGGAGCAAACAACATGCGTTACTTCAACGTTGACCAAATTTACGCAGATTTGATTACAGGCCGAACAACACGAACACTTGTTTACAGTTCACTTGTCCGAGCGCGTAAGAGTGAACAAACGGACAGGGTGGAAATGTTCGAGGAAGCGATCCGACGCTTTGACGAATGGCGAGCAACACCAAATTTCACCCCAGTGACCAGCTAACCAGGAGGAAACCAGAATGATCGAGAAGAAAACCAAACTACCGCCGTCCACATCGTTAATGATCCCGGATGCCACATTCCAGATTCTGTTCAAAGAAGCAAAGCGCCGAAAAATGAGCGTAAGCGCACTACTTCTTGAAGAGTGTCAAAACCTGGCGGTTAAATATTCGAAAGCTGGCGCGTAACAACTACGAAACAGCATTTACATCCCCCCACGAATGAGAAGCGGAGAAAACCCAAATGAAGAGCATTCGTAATTTACTGAGCATACATAGGAGCATAGAACAATGGCAAAAACACTCGCCGAGATTAAGGCAGACTACCAATACACAGACAAGAAAACTGGTGAAGTAAAAGATCGTACGATTAACACCCCACATTATTTCCGAGACATTCCCAGAATTTATTCTCCCAACCTCCAGGATGGTTACATGGACTTTTGCCCCAAGGCGCAAAAGTTGTATTGCTATTTTCAGGGGTGGGAAAATTCAGGGAATTTCTGTTACGAAAGCCAGACAGAACTTGGAAAGGTGATCGATTTATCCAGGGAGAGAACCTGCAAACTCATTCAGAAGCTGCAAGATGCAGGGCTAATCACGAAAGAGAAAAACCCTGGTTATCGTTCCAAAGTTTACCGCACGTTTCCGATCACTGATGCGCACATTACTCCACCAGAAGCACTGACAGTGCAGCCTGATATCATTTCTGACGTAGTGCCTGAACCAGCTACGGCAGTGGAAACGCCGGATGATGCACCGAATTGGGATGCACCAGAACACCTGGAACCGCCAGCACCAACAATGATTAAAGTCATAGAGGACGCTGTGATCGTTGCTGAGGGCACCCATGAAAGCGTTGCAACAACCACGGAAAGCGATCAAATGGTCATTGATGATGATGTGAT